>JAFTKC010000010.1 GCA_017456055.1 Clostridia bacterium
GCCTCGGTAGCTCAGTAGGTAGAGCAAGGGACTGAAAATCCCTGTGTCGGTGGTTCGATTCCGCCCCGAGGCACCAAGTTTATTCGTGCTGGTGTAGCTCAACTGGCAGAGCAGCTGATTTGTAATCAGCAGGTTGCGGGTTCGATTCCAGTCACCAGCTCCAAGCTACGCTAACATAGTTCAACTTAATATATGGATGGGTTCCCGAGCGGCCAAAGGGAACAGACTGTAAATCTGTCGTCAGCGACTTCGGTGGTTCGAATCCACCCCCATCCACCAAGTCTCAATTGCATTAAGCAATTGAGACTTTTTTTAACCAATTCTCTACTCTTCTCCTAGAAAAATCAAATAATTTTTTTATCATAAACTCTCAACAAAATATATGTATACACAAATTCAAGTATAAATTTTAGTACGTGTATACAAATTGTTTTATTTACTTGATTTATAAAACCTAGAGTGATATACTTTTTTTGATAAAAAATTCGAGGTGGTTTTTATGGATAAAAAAACCTTTTATCAAACGGCGATAACATATACAATTATCGTACTGCTAGCAATATTACTCGCCTTTAACTATCAACTATTCATAGTTAATAACGGCTTTGCACCAGCAGGACTTAACGGTATAGCAACAATGATTCAATACAAAACTGGTTTTAGTATTGGTTATATGTCTATAATAATCAATATTCCATTATGCGTTTTGGCCTATTTTTTATTAGAAAGAAACTTTGCAGTAAGATCGTTAGTTTTTTGCTTAGTTTACTCTTTCACCTTTCTATTTTTACAAAAATTAGGTTTAGAAAATTTTCAATATAACGCCGATGGTCACGATACTATATACCCTGTAATAATAAGCGGACTATTAAGTGGAATAGTTTATGGTTTTTGTTTTAGGTCAAACTCGTCAACAGGTGGAACTGATATAGTTTCTAAATATATCAATCACAAAATTCCAACCTTAAACTTTTTTTGGGTAACGTTTTCTTTAAACGTTATCGTTGCAATAATTTCTTTCTTCGTTTATGCTGAAGTAGATGCAAACGGCATCACTACGTACAACTATAAACCCGTTTGTCTATGCATAACATATTGTTTCGTTTCAAGTTATATGGGAAACAAAATTATTAAAGGAACAAAGACAGCACATAGATTTACAATAATCACCACCCATCCTGACGAGATAATGCACGATATTCAAACAATATTAAGACATAGTTCCACCAAAGTTAATGCCGAAGGCTCATTTTCCCACGGCGAAAAATCGTTGATTGTTTGCGTAATAAACAAACACCAACTTTTAACTCTTAAAGATATTCTTGCTAAATACGACAACACGTTTTCATTTAGCGAAACGGTAAATGAAACCTACGGAAACTTTAAGAAAATTAAATAATAAGCACAAAAAAAGACCGAAAAATTTCGGTCTTTTTTATTAAATATTTTCAATTTTTGAAATTGCTTTTTCTAGTAAATCACAGTTAATTTCGTCAACTCTTCCACTATCGCACAATTTAGTATTTTCGGTATTTAGTGGAAGTTTTGCAAGGACTTCTAAATCGTATTCCTTTGCGATATTATCCACGTTGCTCTCGCCAAAAATTTTGATTTTCTCGGCGCAGTTAGGACACTCTAGATAAGACATATTTTCTACAATTCCAATAATAGGAACGTTCATCATTTGAGCCATTTTAACAGCCTTTGAAACAATCATTGAAACGAGTTGTTGAGGCGAAGTGACAACAATAATTCTGTCAACTGGAAGTGATTGAAAAATAGTTAACGGAACGTCGCCCGTTCCGGGTGGCATATCGACAAACATATAATCAACATCTTCCCACGCAACGTCAGACCAAAATTGTTTAACAGTTCCAGCAATTACCGGACCTCTCCAAACGACAGGTTCACTATCTTTTTCTAAAAGTAGGTTTATAGACATCATTTTGATTCCCGACTTAGAAATAACCGGCTCAAGCAAAACTCCATCCATCGAAAACGCCTTATCGTTTACGCCAAAAGCCTTAGGAATAGACGGTCCTGTAATATCAGCGTCAAGAATAGCAACAGAGTGCCCTTTTTTATTCATACTAGACGCCAAAATCGAGGTTATAAAGGACTTTCCTACCCCACCTTTACCACTAACTATACCAATTACTTTTTTAACATTACTACGATTATTTTGCTTTACTCTAATATCTTGTCTTTCTCCACAGGTTGAAGAAGAACAATTAGAGCAATCGTGACTACATTCACTCATACTAACTCCCTATAGACTGTTTATTTTTATAAGTTCAATCTCTTCGCTACAAACAACGCAAAGGACGTGACTATCATTATTATCTTTAATTTTGAAAAATTTAGACTCGGTCTCAACTTGCGCCTTAAACCTAGCCTCTTTTTCCGTCCAAAATTTTAGATATTCTAAAATCTTTTCTTCTCTATTAGAAAAACTTTTATTTATAGGATATTTTTTTTCTAAAAGCAAAATTTTTTCATCTATTTTCTCAACGTCAACACCTATTACACTTTTTGAAACGCCAACGCAAACCAAATTATTTGAGTGAGAAATAGAAAAATTTATCAATCCACTAAGAAGTTTCCATTTGCCATTTTCACAAGAAAAACCGCAAGTGAAATCCACGCCGTTATCTTTAAGAGCATATTCTAATAGTTTAGTTGCAAAATAACTTTGATATTTTCTTCTTGCGTCGCTTATCCTATTTACGTACTTTAACCTATCGGGACTTATATCACTAAAATCTCTCACGATTCCAGCAGAAGATAAGTCAAAATAATACACTCTGCACATCCGAATAATTATATCAAATTAAATTTTAATTTGCAATAATATAAATATTATTTAATTAAATTAAGTAATTTTTACTTGATAAAATACTTTTATTGTGTTAGAATATCAAAAAAAGGAGACCAGTATGAATATTTGGCATGATATAGAAAGTTGTAGAATCACCCCCGAAGAGTTTATTGCCGTTATAGAAATAAGCAAGGGCTCTAAACAAAAATATGAGATGGATAAAAAAACGGGACTTTTAATATTAGATAGAATTCTTTACACGTCTACGCACTACCCTGCAAACTACGGATTTATTCCACACACCCTTGCAGACGATAACGACCCGTTGGACGTGCTTATCTTATGTTCTGAAAGTCTTATTCCTATGAGTTTAGTTAAATGCTATCCAATAGGCGTAATCATTATGAACGATAACGGCATGCTCGACGAAAAGATTATAGCAATTCCTGAAACAGACCCTAACTACAATACGTACAAAAGTATTCACGACCTACCAGAACATATATTTGACGAAATGAGACACTTCTTTTCAGTTTATAAGCAACTAGAAAACAAAAAAACTTCTGTAGACGTAGCACTAGACAAAGAAGAAGCAGTTAAAATTATCGTTAAATCAATGGAAAATTATAAGAAAAATCTTTATGAATTGACTGCAAAATAATAAAAATATGCACTAAAATACGCCTCTAAATAGAGGCGTTTTTCTTTTACTTTTTATAACTATCAATTAGTTTTTTAAAGGATGGTAGAGAGTTTTCAATTCTCTTTTTGTCCACACAATATGCTATTCTAACGTAGCCTTTAACTCCAAAGTCGTCACACGGAACAACTAATAATTCATACTCTTTTGCCCTTTCAAAGAATTTATACGCATCATCTTCTAATGCCTTAACGAACAAATAAAAAGCACCGTCGGGTTTAACACACTCGTACCCCATCTCCGTTAGTCCATTATAAATTAAGTCTCGATTTTCTTTATAAGCACCAAGATTAACTTTAGCATCTAAATTATTAGCGACAACTCTTTGGAATAGACTTGGCGCACAAACGTAGCCAAGCGACCTACCCGCGCCACAAACAGCCAAGTAAATTTCTTTTGAACAATTCATATTTGGATTAACGGCAATATAACCGATTCTCTCACCTGGCAAGGATAAAGATTTAGAGAAAGAATAACAAACTATACTATCGTCGTAATAGTTCATTATGAAAGGGAACTTTTCGCCACTAAAAATTAGTTCTCTATACGGCTCGTCTGAAATTAGATAGATAGGTCTGCCAAATTCTTTTGACTTTTTCTTTAGTACATTAGTTAGTTTTACTATCGTTTCTTCGGTATAAACTACGCCACTAGGGTTATTAGGCGAGTTAATTATAACTGCTTTAGTATTTTTATTAATTTTCTTTTCAAAATCTTCTATATTCACTTGGAAAGTTTTATCTTCAGGCTCGGAAACAACGAGTTTTGCCCCCGCATTATTTACAAAAACTCTATACTCGGTAAAGAAAGGCGCAAATACGATACACTCGTCTCCATCGTTAACCAATGCCTTTAGTGATATTGAAAGAGACGCTGCAGCACCACAAGTCATATAAATATTATCGGCTGACAAGCAAAGATTAAATCTATCGTTTAAGTTCTTTGCAATTTTATCTCTACAACTAAAGTCCCCTTGAGCCGAAGTATAACCGTGAAGAGCAGTTGGAGATTGAGTTTTAAGAAGTTCTATAAGTGTATCCGTCACTTCCTTTGGGGGCTCTACGCTAGGATTACCCAAACTAAAGTCAAAAACTTTATCTGCACCAATTTCATTAGCCCTGATTTTGCTATATTCAAATATTTCTCTAATTATCGACCTCTTACTTCCCAACTCGTAGGCAGATTTATTATAGTCCATATTCACCCTCCATTTTGAGTAATTTTAATGCGTTCTTATAAAACAATTTATCATACGTTTCATTTTTAAGATTATATGATTTTAAGATCTTTACGTCGTCAACTATATCTCGCCAAGGACAATCGGTAGCAAAAAGCACTCTATCTTCACCATGCTTATCCAAAATCTTTTTAAAAAAATCTTCTTCAATTTCATGAAAAGTAAACGCAGTGTCGAAATATACGTTTTTCCCTGCAAGTAAGTCCAGAACTTCTCCCCACTGTTTATGCGCCCCGTAGTGCCCCAAAACAAACTTGTTGTGATCAACTTTATTAATCACTTTTAATGCGAGTTCTGGTGGGCATTTTACAGGCTCTCCCACGTATCCATCATCAATTCCTGAATGAGTGACAACAATCAAATCATAGTCTTTTGCACATTTTAAAATTTCAATATATCCATCGTCGTCTATAAACGTGCTTTGATAGTCAGGGTGAATTTTTACGCCCATTAGTCCACTATCTTTTATCAACTTCATTTTGTCTCTTATGTTATCACAAGCGGGATGAATACCAGCAAAAGATATAACTCGTTCCTTACCTTCTTCTTTAATAGCGTTCACGCTTAGAGCAAAGTTAAATATACTATCAAACTGAGTGGGTTTAGTCATAACTGGAAGAGCAACCGCAATATCAGCGTTTGCTCTTTTTAATGCGGAAATCATACCTTGATAAGTACCGTCAGTATAAGCCTTTCCGTTAGAATTTTCCTCAAGTTTTTTTATAGTCGAATATGCAATTTTTTCAGGAAAAATATGCGTGTGAAAATCTATTATCATCTTACAATTTCAAAATATCTTCAGTGGTTAAAGTATTTATTCCACTTTCACCTAAAATCTTTTCAGCAAGTTCTGGGTTTGAAGCCTTTAGAACTACGAAAGCATTAGTTCCTTCAGTTGAAAGTCCATACATGTACTCAATATTGATGTCATTTTTTGAAAGTGTGTCTAAAAGCATTTGTAAACTTCCAACTTTATGCTCAATTTTAATAACTAAAACCTTAGTAAGCATTGTTGAAAAACCTTCTGCTGAAAGTTTTTCTTTACCCTTTTCAGGATTATTAACAATAAGTCTTAAAAGACCATATTCAGTAGTATCAGCAAGACTTAAAGAAAGAATATTTACTTCGTTCTTTTTTAACACGCTTAACACTTCACCCAATCTACCTTTTCTGTTTTCAATAAATACTGAAAGTTGTTTTGCCATAATTTTTACCCCTTATTAATAAATTTTTCTATTGTCTATAACGTGAACAGCTTTACCTTCACTTCTCTTTAGAGTCATTGGTTCTACGATTTTAATTTTAGCGTTAATTCCTAGCGCTTGGTTAATAACGTGACCAACTTTTTGAGTTAGTTTTTCTAACCCTTTTATTTCGTCAACAAAATAATCTGGATTCATTTCTACTTGAATTTCTAAAGTATCTAAGTTGTTTACTCTATCTACTATCATCATATAGTGAGGAGCAACTTCATTTACTTCAACTAACGCCGCTTCAACTTGACTTGGGAATATGTTAACGCCACGGATAATAAGCATATCGTCAACTCTTCCTTTAAATCTAGAAATTCTAGCACTAGTTCTACCACATTCACACTTAGAATAATCAATACTAGTTAAATCTTTAGTTCTGTATCTAATTAATGGAATACCTTCTTTTGTCAATGTAGTGAAAGCAAGTTCACCAAGTTCGCCTTCTTTAACGGGAGTTAAGGTCTTAGTATCAAGTATTTCAGGATAGAAGTGATCTTCGCAAACGTGAAGTCCTTTATGGAAAGCGCAGTCACAAGCAACACCCGGCCCCATAATTTCAGATAGTCCGTAAATGTCGTGCGCAGTAATATGTAGGCGAGATTCTAGTTCCTCTCTCATTTTCTCCGTCCAAGGCTCAGCGCCACAAACTGCAGATTTTAATTTAATTTTATCTATCAATCCTTCTTGTTCTAAAACTTCTGAAATATACAATAAATAAGAAGGCGTACAAGCAATAGCGGTTGCGCCGAAGTCAACCATCATAGTAGTTAACTTTTTAGAATTACCCGTACTCATTGGAACAACGGTTGCCCCAATTTTTTCAGCACCTCCGTGCGCGCCTAAACCACCGGTAAATAAGCCGTATCCATAAGCAACTTGAACTACGTCGTCTTTAGTAATTCCAGCCATAGTCATACATCTTGCAACGCACTCGTTCCAAACGTCTAAGTCACGTCTAGTATAACCAACAACCGTAGCCTTACCCGTCGTACCTGACGATGCGTGAATTCTAACGATTTGAGAATTAGGCACTGCAAATAAACCAAACGGATAATTGTCTCTTAAATCGTCTTTCGTAGTAAACGGAAGTTTAGTAATATCTTCAATAGACTTAATGTCGCTTGGCAACATACCTATATTTTGCATTTTTCTTCTATAGAATTCTACGTTGTGATAAACGTAATCAACTAACTTTACGAGTCTTGCACTTTGCAAATTAGTTAATTCGTCTCTTGACATACATTCTTTTGTTTCGTTCCAAATCATAATTTTCTCCCCTTAATTATTATATCCTTTATTAAACGCTAAAACGTTTATATCGATAGTTTTTGGTGGAACGGTTGACTTAATTACCTCTTCCCATTCACTCTTTTCAAATCCAATATGCTTAGCAGATAAGCCTAAGACAACTGAATTAAGAACCTTGCTATTACCTAAATCATTGGCAATTTCTGCGCCGTCTATAGCATGAACTTGATGATTTTGCTTTAGTTTTTCAATAATATCTTCGGGATATTGTTCAGCGCCAATTACTACGGGCATAGGATCAATTCTACAATCATTAACGATAATTATTCCGTCTTTTTTAAGATAATTTACGTATCTTAACGCTTCTAATCTTTCAAAAGCAATTAAAATATCTGCATCACCTTCGTGAACGACTGGCTCGTTAACTTTGTCCGAAAATCTAACGAACGTGACAACGCTTCCTCCACGTTGAGCCATACCGTGAACTTCCGAAATCTTAACGTCATACCCTGCTTTTAACGCCGTTTTACCAATAATTCTACTAGTTAATAGGGTTCCTTGTCCACCTACGCCGACAATCATAATATTTAAACTCTTCATACTATTTTTCCACCTTTTTAATAGCATCAAATTTACAACGGCTCATGCACAACCCACAACCATTGCACATTGCGACGTTAATTTTTATTTTTCCGTCTTCCGTTTTAGTTATCGCAGGACAACCTATCTTTAGACATAACCCACACTTTTTACATTTATCACTTACTTCAACGCACTTATATGGAAAAGATAATCCTTTTAGAAGAACGCAAGGCGCTTTTGCAATAATAACGCAAAGTTCTTCTTTTTGGGTTGCTTCTTTAACAATCTTTTCTAATCCATCTACGTCAAACGAATTTATTTCGTAAACGTTCTTAACCCCTATTGACAAGCAAAGATTTTTCAAATCAATCGCATAGGTTTCTTCGCCTTTTAACGTTTTACCCGTAGCAGCGTGTTCTTGGTGTCCAGTCATACCCGTAGTTCTATTATCTAAAATCATTACGGTTGCCGTAGACTTATTATATACCAAATTGATTAGCGAGTTTACGCCCGTATGTAAAAAAGTCGAATCGCCGATTACTGCTACCCAATTTTTCACGTAGTCCTTTCCCTTAGCCTTTTCCATTCCATGAAGCATAGAAATACTTGCGCCCATACATACGGTTGAATCAATAACTCCAAGAGGTGCAACTGCCCCCAACGTATAACAGCCTATATCACCCGAAGCGTGAATTTTTAATTTATTCAATACTGAAAATACGCTTCTATGAGGACATCCTGGACATAAAATTGGTGGACGTGACAGAGTTTGCTCTTTACTAAAAACAACGTCGTCTTTGCCGTAAATAACTTTTTTAATCATATTTACGCTATATTCGCCCTGCTTAGTAAATAAATCTTTACCTAAAACATCAAAGCCCCAACTTTTTATTTGCTCTTCTATAACTGGTTCAAGTTCTTCAATTACGTAAATTTTATCCATTTTAGAGATAAAGTCGGCAATAAGTTTCTTTGGAAGTGGATTAACAAGCCCTAGTTTTAATACACTTGCGTTTGGATAAGCCTCTTTTACGTATTGGTAAGGTATTCCACTCGTTATAAAACCGATTTTTGTGTCGTTAATTTCAACCTTATTAACCGAAAAACAATTGCAATCTTCTTGCATTTTATTTTCTCTATCCTCAACGACTAAATGTCTACCGATAGCGGAACCCGGCATCATAACGTATTTTTTAACGTTTCGTTCATAAATCTTATCTTCAACTTCCACTCTATCTGCAAGTTCAACAGCGCTTTGTGAATGAGAAAGTTTAGTTGTCGTTCTAAGTATTACGGGAGTATCGTATTTTTCACTTAATTCATAAGCAAATTTAACAAACTCTTTTGCTTCGCCACTATCAGACGGCTCTAACACTGGAACATGTGCAGAACGAGCAATCATTCTCGTATCTTGTTCATTTTGTGAACTTGCTAAACCTGGATCGTCTGCAACAACGATAACCGAGCCACCGTTTACCCCCGTGTAAGCAAAAGTATAGAGTGGATCACTTGCAACGTTTAAGCCTACGTGTTTCATGCAACATAAACTTCTAACACCAGACATTGAAGCGCCGATTGCCACTTCCATAGCAACCTTTTCGTTTGGCGCCCACTCTGTGTAAACTTCGTTATATTTTGCCAAAAATTCACTAATCTCAGTACTTGGTGTTCCAGGATAGGCGCTTGAAACTTTAACACCAGCCTCAAAAGCGCCCCTAGCAATTGCTTCGTTGCCAAGAAGAATAACTTTCTTTCCCATATTATTTACTCCTTAAATCTACTATCCTTTTAGCCTTTCCCTCAAATCTCTTTAACGTATTAGGCGATTCAAGTTTAATTTTCGCATCAAGACCTAGTATGATTTTTATCTTGTTTGCAATACTTTTTGTTAAATTATCGAGTTCAGTAAACGAGTCAGTTGATTTTGCAAGTTCTACTCTTATGGTAAGTTTATCCGAATACCCTTCTCTCTCAACAACAATCTCATAGTGAGGACCTAGTTCGCTAAACGATAAAATAACTTCTTCTATTTGACTCGGGAACACGTTTACGCCACGAATTTTTAACATGTCGTCGCTTCTTCCCGATAGATTTTCCATTCTACAGAAAGTTCTTCCACATTTACAAGGCGCATAGTTTAATCTAGTAATATCTTTCGTTCTATACCTAATTAGTGGCAATCCTTCCTTTTTAATACAGGTTATAACAAGTTCACCTTGTTCACCTTCGGGCAAGACTTCTCCCGTTTGTGGATTTATGATTTCAGGAATAAAGAAGTCTTCGTTAATATGCATACCATCAAGATATTCACATTCACCCGAAACGCCAGGTCCCATCAACTCACTCATACCATAGTTTGAAGTGACTAGCATATCTTTACCCCAGAATTTATGAACTTCTTCACGCATTGAGTCGGTTAAAAGTTCACTTCCTACTAAACCAATTTTAACGTTTAAGTCTTTTACAGGGTCTATTCCCATCTCAAGAGCAACTTCGGCAAGTCTAAGTGCATAAGAAGGAGTCGCAACCAATAGCGTAGTTCCAAAATCTTTCATATACATTATTTGCTTTTCCGAGTTTCCCGTAGAAGATGGCACGATTGCAGCGCCAATATTTTCTAGTCCGTAATGAAGACCTAAAGCACCAGTAAACATTCCGTAACCAAAACAAATTTACGCAACGTCTTTTGGTGTTGCACCACCCATACAAGCGATTCTTGAAACGCACTCAGTCCACGTTTCCAAATCTCTCTTTGTATAACCTACGACGGTTGGTTTACCCGTCGTGCCAGACGAAGCGTGAATTCTAACTAGTTGATCTCTATCAACAGCAAATAAGCCGTATGGATAATTATCTCTTAAATCGGCTTTGGTGACGAAAGGCAATTTTTTTAGGTCGGCAAGACTTTTAATATCTTCCGGTTTAACGCCTGCCTCAATCATCTTTTTCCTATATGGCTCAACCTTTTCGTATACCCTTTTTACAGTTTCTTTTAATCTTTCAAGTTGAATTTTTTCTATCTCTTCTCTAGATAACATTTCTTCTTTAGACCATATCATAATATTTTTATTACTTCCTATTTGATTTCATTTTCAATTTGCTTATTAAACGCTTCATCAATTATTTTTTCACCGGGTTTTTTAGTAAACAAACTAACCACAACGGTAATAATAATTGAGAAAATCATACATAACACACCTGTCAAAGGCGAAAGCGATACACCCGCTTTTAGCACTTCACCAAATCCAACACCAGCGGGAGAATTTAGCAACCCGAATATAATCGTAAATACAATAGTAAACACCAAGCCTCCAATTATCGAAGTAATCGCAGCCGTTTTCGTAATCTTTTTGCTGTACAAACCTAAAACGAAAGGACCAAAGAAACATCCCGACAATGTTCCCCAACTTAAAGACATTAAGTAGGCAATTGCAGTAATTTGATATTTTTTATTTAATAAAGCGATTACTACTGATAAAACAACGAAAGCAAAGCACATTATTCTAAGCACTAAAGTCACTTTTTTATCAGACGCCTCTTTGTTTATTCTTCCCTTATACAAGTCAACAGAAAGTACTGATGCGCTTGAAAGTGAAACAGACGCTAACGTTGACATTGAAGCAGCAAGCACTAGTACGCCAATTAAGCCTAAAAGTCCTTGAGGAATTACGTTGTTTAACATAATTGGAACAATATTATCGGTGTTAGACGCAAACTCTGCACTATTTTCAAAAAACAAATGAGATAAACCGCCAACGAAGTAAGCGCTTGCACCAATAACTAAAGCGAACAAAGTGCTAACTATAGTTCCTTGAACGATAGCCTTTTTATCTCTAACCGTATAATACTTATGCACGGTTTGTGGAAGTCCGTAAACGCCGAAAGAAGTTAAACAAATTAAAGAAATAAGCATAACTATAGGCGATTGTAAAAATTTCGAGCCATCGTTTTCAATGAAGAAACCGAAGCCGGAATCCATAAGTTTTTTAACTCCTTCAAAACCATTAACGTTTGAATTGAGCATAAAGAACACCACCATGACAACGACGCCAATAAGCATTATAATACCTTGCACAAAGTCTGAAAGCGAAGTTGCAAAATATCCACCGAACACTAGATATAACGCAGTTAATAATGCCAAAGCAACGACTACTAACGTTCCGTCAATATTTAATATAGTTTCAAACAAATTACCAAGCCCGTTATAAACCGATGCTGCATACGGAATTAAAAATACAAAAATTATGATTGCTGAAAGTGTTTTAAGAAGTGGAGAACCATACCTTTTCTCAAAAAATTCAGGCATTGTTTTAGCACTTAATCTAACAGTCATATTTTTAGTCTTTTTTGCTAATAAAAGCCATGCAATAAGACCACCGAATATAGCGTTTCCTATACCGATCCAAATTGACGACAAACCAAAGCCCCAACCGAATTTTCCAGCGTATCCAATAAATACTACGGCTGAAAAATACGTTGTTCCATATGAGAATGCGCTCATCCAACCATTTAAGCCCTTATTGCCAGCAAGTAAAAAGTCTTTAACCGATTTAGCACGATTTCTAGTATACAATGCTATAAAAACCATGCAAATCGCATATAGAACTAAAACGATTACATCTAATACCATAAAATCCTCTCACTAAAAAACCGCCATACTTTGTACGGCGGTAATTTCTAATATTATCAAAGTTTAATCCGCGCACACAAAAATGAAAACTAACTTACAAAATAGTTTCTAAAGTAAAAGTATCCATAATAGTATGCATTGCAGTAAAACATTGTCTTTATTTCCTCTTTTAAAATTATACTCCTTAAAAGAAATAAAGTCAATAGAAAAGCCGTTTATTTTTAGAATATCTAAAACAAAAACGGCTTTAATTTATTTTTTAATTATCTTTGAACTCTACCTGAAGCGTCGCCACCTGCAAGAGTTTCAACTTCTTTAACGCTAACCATATTGTAGTCGCCCTCAATTGAGTGTTTTAAGCAACTTGCAGCAACTGCAAATTCAATGGTCTTTTGCTCGTCAAATCCATTTAATAACGAATAAATTAGTCCACCACCAAACGAATCGCCACCACCTACTCTATCAACTATATGCATAGCGTATTTTTTACTGAAATATGCTTTTCCGTCGGTATAAAGCATTGCAGACCAATTATTATCGTTAGCAGATAAACTTTCACGAAGAGTAATTGCAACTCCCTTAAAGTTAAATCTATCGGTTAACTTTTTAGCAACTGAAATATATCCTTCTCTATTTAATTTTCCGCTATAAATATCGGTGTTGTCTGCTTCGATTCCAAATACGTCTTTAGCATCTTCTTCATTTGCAATGCAATAATCGATATATTCGCAAAGTTTACCCATAACTTCGCCTGCTTTTTCCTTTGACCACAATTTTTTACGGAAGTTAAGGTCACAAGAAATTTTAACGCCAAGTTTTTTTGCTTCTTTACAAGCTTCTAGGCAAATTTCAGCAACTTCGTCAGACAAAGCTGGAGTAATTCCAGTAAAATGGAACCAATCTGCACCGTCAAAAATCTTACTCCAATCAAAATCTTCTTTCTTTGCCATTGCAATAGAACTATACGCTCTATCGTAAACAACCTTAGAAGGTCTTTGGCTTGCGCCCTTTTCGCAGTAGTAAATACCAACTCTTTCTCCACTACGAACGATTTTAGTAGTGTCAACGCCAAATTTTCTCAAAGAATTTACTGCTGCTTGACCAATTTCGTGAGCAGGTAGTTTCGTGACGAAACTAACGTCTACCCCGTAATTTGCAAGTGAAACGGATACGTTTGCTTCCGCACCGCCAAAAGTTGCTTCGTACTTGTCGCTTTGAACAAATCTTAAATACCCCTCTGGAGCGAGTCTTAACATAAGTTCACCAAAAGTAATAACTTTCATATTTTCTCCTTATTTTTATTTGTTTTTTTCTTTATTTTTTATACCCTCGTCAATGAGAGCTTGAAAGCCTTTTCCTCTAACCTCAACTGCTTCATTTATAACTATAAAAGCATTATGGTCAACTGAATTAACAAGTTGTTTAAGTTGTGGAATTTGACGATTTCTTACACAAGTTAATAAGACGTATCTTTCCTTGTGCATATACATACCTTGTCCGTTGAGCATAGTCACTCCACGTGGGCTATGTTCAAGCAAGGTTTTAGAAATTTCCTCACCTTTATCAGTGATAATTATACAAAGTTTAGACTTATCTAGACCAAATAAAATTATTTCAGAAACCTTTGTGCTACAGAAAATAACGATTAATGCGTAAAGCATATTGTTAGGATCTTTAGTGACAATAGCTCCGAAAACAACTATAATCATATCTAAAATTCCAACGCAAACGTTGATTTTAAGCAACTTTATTTTATGACAAATTAGTCTACCTAAAAGTTCTGTTCCACCACTTGAAAATTCATATTTAACGAAAAACCCTATTCCTATTCCCTGAAACACACCGCCGTATAACGACCTTAAAAGTGGATTATCGTCAATATTAATATTTATCATTGCGATTAAATCTGTCGCAAAACCTAAAACAGCAACGGTTAAAAGACATTTTAAAACAAATTTCCAACCTTGCATCTTAATAGCAAACACTACTATTGGAACGTTAATTGCAATAATAAGCATACCGACAGGTAAACCATTAGGAAGATTAAATAATCCCCTAGTCAATATACCTATCATTACCGATAAACCAGAAACTCCACCTGCAACTATATCGCTAGGCGCTAAAAAGAGACTAGTACTAAGCCCATAAGAAATACAGCCTAAGAGCATAAAAAAGTAGCCCTTAAAATGCTCGAAAAACGACTTCTTGAAAATGAATATTTTATCCATAAAACACTAATTATTTGTTGACAATTTTAAGAATTTCTTCACAATTTTTTCGAATATCGCCTTTCATCATAAAACTTCCGCCAACAGCGAAAATTTTATCAAACTCTAAAAATTCTGCAAGGTTAGTTAAATCAACTCCACCAGTTGGAATAAATTTAACTTGTGGGAAAGGACCAGATAAAGCCTTAAGAGCCTTTAACCCACCATAAACGTTTGCTGGGAAGAATTTAATAACGTCGATACCCAATTCTAGAGCACACATGATCTCGGTTGGCGTCACACAACCAGGATAATAAGCAACACCTTTCTTTTTAGCGTATTTAGCAACGTCCACGTTTAAGCCTGGCGAAACCAAAAATTTAGCACCTGCTTTTAAAGCGCTCTTTGCTTGGTCTAAATTGATGATAGTACCTGCACCAACGTTCATATCAGGGAACTCTCTAACCGCTAAACTAATTGCTTCTGCAGCGCAAGCCGTTCTAAAGGTAATTTCAGCACAATTTATTCCACCATCTTTTAATGCCTTAAGGGTTGGAACTGTGTCTTTAACGTCTTTAATTACTACTACGGGAATCACTTTATCCATTTTATATATCCTCTTTTTTCGGAACACACCGAATTTATATTTTTTTCTTTATTTATCTATTGTTTTAAGCAATTATGTCAAACATAATCACATAAAAAATCATTTGAATTTATAATACTAACACGCCTTCGCCTCGAATTAAAAAACTAACGACGTCTTTTTTGGAAAAAATCTTTTCAACTGCATTTAAAAATTCGCTCAAATTTTCCTTTTTCACAAAATTTATAATTCCGCCAGCAAAACCACCACCATGTACCCTATTCGCTCCGTCTTTAATAAAGTTTTTACATACCGATAGACTTCTAATTATCGGTTGATTTAAACTTCCATTAACGTGGCAATTTTGCAAATTCACGATAGAACTTATACCTGATTTATTAACGCAATCTAAGAAGGTTGAATAATCCTTTTTACGTAAACTTTCTTCTGCAAGTATCACCCTTTCGTTCTCTTCAAAAAAATGAATAGCTCTTAGAATTGCTCTATCCGATAGGTTTTTCATTTTAGGAAGATTGTATAAGAAGTCTTCCATATTAATATCAATAAGTCTTTCCACACCGAAAAAGGAAGCAACTTCTTTCATTTCCGTTCTAACGGCAGCATATTCATCAGTTAAATCGGCGTGACTACCACCCGTGTTAATTAAAACTAATGCGTAATCTTTTAAGTCTTCTTCAATTTTTTCAACCTGAATATAATCTTTTTCAAAGTCTAATAAATTCAAGCCACCAAAAGAAATTGCAGTTTGATCTAAAAGACCACAAGGTTTACCAAAATACTCACTTTCAGAAAATTGACAAATTTTGGCTCTTTCCTCAGGTGAAACAACGTTATCGTTATAAAGGAAATTTAGGATTTCACACACTAAAAGTTCGTACGACGCAGAACTTGATATTCCAACGCCACCAACCACGTCGCTTTCCACATATGCGTTAAAGCCACCAACTTTATAGCCGTAATTTCTCAACCCCTCGAGCACACCCTTAACTAGTGCTTTTGAAGTCCCCTTTTCACAAACTTCGTTAGATAACGTATCCAACTCTATAATTGGATAACCTTGACTAACGAGTTTAATTTTATTATCCCCTCTAGGCAAAAATGCCGCGACGGTATCCAAACTTATAGAGCAAGCAATAACCTTACCGCCATTATGATCGGTGTGATTACCTATAATCTCCGCCCTGCCACTTGATGAAATAAAATAGGCGTTTTTAGCGCCAAATATGCTTTTAAATTCATTAAAGATTTTAATATATCTTTCTTGTTGTTTAATTGAATTTTCTCCATACAAAAGACTAAACTTTTCAAAAACTGATTGCACACTTTCGTATGGATTTTTTAGTGTTTTCATAAGCAAAAATTCCTACTAAAACATTATATCACCTTTTTTTTCAAAAGTAAATGCAAAAGTAATCAAAATAATAAAATTTTTAACAATATTCTGCGTTTTTAATCAAACAAATTTATTACACCTTCAAGTTTGATTGACATATTTGCTTGACTTATTTAGTTTATATAATATATAATAATTTAGAATGAAAAACAATTTACAAGACGGAGGCTTCCTTTATTATGGAAATGGATATTAAAAAGGTTGAGAAAAAGTGGCAAAAATATTGGGAAGACGAAAAACTTGCCGAGTTTAAGCCAAAAAACGTTGACAAAAAATATTACTGCTTAGAAATGTTTTCTTATCCTTCAGCAGCAAAACTTCACTTAGGGCATTGGTACAACTACGGCCCTACCGATAGTTTCGTTCGCTTTAAGAAAATGAAAGGATACGAAGTTTTTCAACCAATGGGTTTCGACGCTTTTGGATTACCTGCTGAAAATTACGCTATTAAAACGGGCGTTCACCCTAAAGATTCTACCGAGCAAAACATAGAAAATATGGAACAAACCCTTAAGGAAATGGGCGCGTTCTTCGATTGGAGTGCAGAAATTAAAACCTGCTACGAAGATTACTATAAGTGGACTCAATGGATTTTCCTTAAACTCTATGAAAAAGGCTTAGCATACAGAAAAGAAGCACCTGTAAACTGGTGCCCATCTTGTAAAACCGTTTTAGCCAACGAACAAGTTGTAAACGGTGAGTGCGAAAGATGTCATTCAACCGTAGTTAAAAAGGATTTAACTCAATGGTTCTTTAAGATTACCGATTATGCAGAAGAACTTCTAACTGGATTAAACGACCTTGATTGGCCGGAAAAAACCAAGTTAATGCAAAAGAACTGGATTGGTAAATCTACCGGTGGTGAAATTGAATTTACTTGCGAAAGCGGTGATAAGTTTAAGGTGTTTACAACTCGTGCCGACACCCTATTCGGCGTTTCATACGTAGTATTAGCGCCAGAACACCCGCTCGTTAAAAAGTTAACTTCCAAAAAGCAAAAGAAAGCCGTTGAAGAATATATTCTACAAACTTCTAAAACGACTGAAATTGATAGATTGTCTACTGCAAGAGAGAAAACGGGCGTTTATATTGGCCACAACGCTATTAACCCAATTAACGGTAAAAGCGTTCCTATTTACGCTGCAGATTACGTTCTTTATTCATACGGCACGGGCGCAGTAATGGGCGTTCCTTCACACGACGAAAGAGACTTTGTGTTCGCTAAAAAACACGATATCCCAATTATTCGCGTTGTAAAAGGCGTTAATTGTGACGACACTCTTCCCTTTACCGACGACGGTATCGTTATGAATAGCCCTGGTTTTGACGGACTTACTAGCGAAGAAGCAAGAAAAGCAATTATATCTAAATTAGTTAAAACTGGACAAGGCGAACATAAAACTAATTATCGTTTAAGAGACTGGTTAGTTTCTCGTCAACGTTATTGGGGCGCACCTATTCCTGTAGTATACTGCGATAAATGTGGTTGTGTGCCAGTTCCAGAAGAAGATTTACCTGTAAAACTACCTTATGACGTTGAGTTTAAGCCAGACGGAGAATCTCCACTTAAAAAACACCAAGGCTTTATGGAAACCACCTGCCCTATTTGTGGCGGAAAAGCACATAGAGACCCTGATACTCTAGATACTTTCGTATGCTCAAGTTGGTATTACTTAAGATATCCGGACGCTAAAAACCCAAAAGAAGCATTTAACAGCAAAATTATCAATAAAATGTTGCCTGTAGACAAGTACGTTGGTGGTGCAGAACACGCTTGCATGCACTTACTATATGCAAGATTCTTCACCAAGGCACTTCGTGATATGGGATATCTAGATTTTGACGAGCCTTTTAAATCTCTAGTTCACCAAGGTATTATTCTTGGACCAGACGGGCTTCGTATGAGTAAATCTAGAGGCAATATTATCAACCCTGACCC
Source organism: Clostridia bacterium (assembly GCA_017456055.1). Lineage (GTDB taxonomy): Bacteria > Bacillota > Clostridia > Christensenellales > Borkfalkiaceae > UBA1259. Next base: position 18,615 of record JAFTKC010000010.1, read on the forward strand.
ATACGTTCAACAATACGGCTCAGACACCTTAAGACTATACTTAATGTTTGGTTTTTCATACATTGAAGGTGGGCCTTGGAACGACGAAGGTATTAAGGCTATAACAAAATTCCTAGATAGAATCGAAAGATTAGCAATCAAAATCAACGGTTATACTGGTAAAAAATCTAACCAAGTGACTAAGGAAGATAAAGAATTACTATACGCTCTTAACTATGCAATAAAGTGCGTTGATAACGACATGGAAAACTTCTCGTTCAACACGGCAGTTGCTAGACTTATGGAACTTCTAAACGCTTTAACAAAATATGACGCTTTAGAGAACAAGAACGTCACATTATTAAAAAATTGCTTTAAACAATATATTCAATTATTAGCCCCTTGCGCTCCACACTTTGCTGAAGAAATTTGGGAAATGCTCGGTGGAAAGCCATCAATTTTCACAACGGACTTCCCTGTTTGCGACCAAAAGGCTCTAGTAAAAGACGAAGTTGAAGTTGCAGTTCAAATCAACAGCAAAATTAAAGCAAAACTTATGATTCCTAACGGCGCAAGTCAAGATGAAATCAAAGAATTAGTTTACCAAGATGAAAAACTCAAGGAAGAATTAAAAGACAAGGAAATTAAAAAGTTTATTATTATTCCTAATAGACTAGTTAACATTATTATCTAATTATAATTGATTTTATAGGAAATTTAAATGAAAGAAATCACTATTAAGAAAAATATTGAAAGATACACCCCATCTACAACAGATGGGCTTTCAATTATTCAGGTTGAAGAAAGAAAAAAAGACGGCCTATTGAATAAAATAAATAAAAAATATTCAAAAAGTTATCTTAATATTTTTACTAACAATATTTGCACTTTCTTTAATTTGCTAGGCTTAATTTGTTTTGTTTCTCTCTTAATCACGAAAGCCGATATAAGTCAGTTCGTTTTCGTGTTCTTTTACGTTGCCAATATTACTATTGGAATCATCCAAGAGATAAGAGCAAAACGATGCGTAGATAAACTTTCTATCGTCGCAAATAAAGGCACTAAAGCCATTAGAGATGGCGAAGAAGCTGAAATCCCAACCGACCAAATCGTACTTGACGACGTTATAAAACTAGGACTTGGCAACCAAATTCCAACCGATAGCGTCATACTAGAAGGCGTGGTTGAGGTCAACGAATCTCTCTTAACGGGAGAATCCGTTCCCGTAAAGAAAAAGGCAGGCGACACCCTACTTGCAGGAAGTTTTATCACCTCTGGCATTTGCATTGCAAGAGCAGACAAGGTTGGCAAAGATAATTACGTTGAAACACTTTCAGCAAAGGCTAAGGCATACAAAAAACCAAATTCCGAGATAATGAACTCATTAAAGTTGATTATCAAGTCGGTTGGTTTTGTTATCGTTCCAATTGCAATTGCTCTTATAGTAAAATCTCTTCTTCACCATCAAGGAACTTTTCCAGAAGCTGTTTTAGGGGCTGCAACCGTTGTAATTGGTATGATTCCTGCTGGTATGATTTTATTAACGAGCGTCACCTTGGCAGTGGGCATATTAAAACTAGCAAAACACAACACCCTAGTTCAAGACTTTTATTCACTTGAAATGCTTGCAAGGGTTGATACGGTTTGCTTTGATAAAACAGGAACTATAACCGATGGTAAAATGACTGTTAGTGGAGTGGTTGAAATAAATAAAGCTGACTACCCCGTTGATGATATAATTTCTTCAATGCTTAACGCACTTCAAGACAACAACCAAACGGCGCTTGCTCTCTCCGAAAAATTCGGTGAAAAATGCATTATTAAAGCTAGCAAGACTTTACCTTTCAACTCTTCAAGAAAGTTATCTGCAGTGACGTTTGAAAATGGAAAAACCTATTCTTTCGGCGCACCAGAATTCGTATTACTAAAAGAAGAGTACGAAAAAATTCATTCTAAAGTTGAGGAATACGCTTTCCAAGGATTAAGAGTTTTAATTTTAGCCGTTTCAAACAAAGAAATAGAAGACGATAATGTCCCAACCGACCTTTCACCTATTGCTTATATTCTACTCTGCGATAACGTTAGAGAAGATGCAGTCGACACAATTAGGTGGTTCAAAGATAACGGCGTTGCTATTAAAATCATATCGGGCGACAATCCTATTACGGTTGCCGAAGTTTCTAAACGAGTTGGCGTTGAAAACGCAGACAAGTATATTAGTTTAGAAGGTTTATCCGATAAAGAAGTTTATGATTCGGCTAACGAGTATACCGTTTTTGGTAGAGTTTCCCCCGAGCAAAAGGCAATTTTAGTTAAAGCGCTTAAAGACAACAATCACGTGACGGCTATGACCGGTGACGGAGTTAACGATATTCTCGCCCTAAAAGAAGCCGATTGCGCAATTTCAGTTGCATCTGGAAGCGAGGCAGCAAGAAACGTCGCCCACTTAGTTTTACTTGACGACAACTTTAACTCCTTGCCAAAGGTTGTTTTTGAAGGTAGAAGAGTTATAAATAACGTAGAAAGTTCTGCATCTCTTTTCTTAATGAAAACTATATTTACCATGATCATGGCGGTCATTTCGTTGATTCTTCCCTACATGCACACCTATCCTTTCGTCGCATCACAAATGATTCCACTCGAATTTTTCATTATTGGAATTCCTGCATTTTTCTTATCTTTACAACCAAATGATTCTAGGGTTGAAGGTGATTTTATAAGTTATGTGACAAAAAAATCAGTTCCAAGCGCTTTACTTATGGTGGTAGGCGTTTTAATCGTTGAAGTACTTAAAATGACAATTGGAGTTTCACAACAAGAAATTTTCCTTAACATGCAACTCTACGTAATTATGCTAGTCGGCGTAGTAAATTTATTCTTTGTTTGTAGACCTTTCAATCTATACAAAGTAATTTTATTTACTTTGGCAACTTTACTCATTTCTTTTATCATTATTTTCTCGGCTTGCAACATTATTCCGTTTATAAACAATTTCTTTATTTACATTCCAATGCTTCCACTAAAGAATTATTGGCCACATTTATTAACGGTCGTTGCAATTGGAATTTTGAGCATAGCGCTTTCACTGATTATACAAAAACTTTTTGAAAAAATAAATTTTAGAATTAATCTTAATTTCTTTAAGAAAAAGAAATAAAAAAAAGACTTGATAATTCAAGTCTTTTTTTTTACTTATTAAATTAAAGTTTCTCTATTACGTCGATAATTTCGCCAACGGTTTTTATCTTAGACGCTTCTTCTTCAGGAATTTCAATATTGAATTCCTCTTCAATATTCATAATAATTTCTACTGCGTCTAATGAATCTGCACCTAAATCTTGAACGAGTTCTTGATCACGAGAAATTTCACTCGCGTCCTTGTTTAATTGATCTGCAATAATTTTAATAATCTTTTCAGAAACTTCCATTGTTTTTCCTCCATGTTTCATTGATAATATTATATTATATTTATCAAATAAAATCAAGTAAATATACTTATATTTTTTACTCAACTAAGAATATGGCAAAAGTGTTTGGTTTTAACACGTACTCTTTTTCAATTATTTCGTTAGAAAAATATTCTTTTACCCTACCAACAATTTCTAATTTAACAAAGTTTTTAGAAAGATTAATTAAAACCATAATTTCATCTTGCTCGTTTTCGATTTTATAGATTAACGTTCCGTTATTGGCGTACACTTCCCTATAATTGCCATTTTCAAATAGTTTTCTTTCGCTTCTAAATTGCGAAATTTTTTTATACCACGATAATATTTCATAATTAATATTATCCCAGTCGAAAAACATTCTATTTAAGGGGTCTTTATACCCTTGCATACCAATTTCATCACCATAATAAACACTTGGAACACCCGGCAAAGTAAACTGAAGCAGAGTGGCGATTTTTAGCCTAAAGATAACTTTATCCCACTCGTTTTTAGATATTTTTAAGTTTTCCATTTGTTCTTTTGAATATCCGTCTACGCTTACGCTAGATAAATTAGACAAAAGCCTAAACGTGTCGTGCGTTGACAAAAGATTCATTAGACAATTTAGCACTTTTTTTGGATAGTGATCGGTAAGTTGCTTAACTGTATTTGAAAGCGCCTTAGAGTCGCCATTTTTAACAAAGGCAACAATAGCGTTTTTAAGTGGATAATTCATAGCAGCGTCTAATTCGCCACCTAGAAAATACTCTCTTCTCTTTCCATAAGCGATTTTATTTGACGCGTCTTCCCAAACTTCGCCGATAACTACAGCTTCTTTGTTAACCCTCTTAACTGCTTTTCTTATTCTTTTAACGAAATGCGCCGGCAACTCGTCTACAACGTCTAATCTCCAACCACCAATACCGAGTTTAGTATAATGTTCTAAAACTCCGTCTTCGCCACAAATATAATCTATAAAAGGACTATCTTCACTCTTATTTACTGCAGGCAACGTTTTAATTCCCCACCAAGAGTTATAATTATCCGGATAACTAATAAAGTCAAACCAACTTACATAGGGAGATTTTTCACTTTGATATGCGCCAATTACGTCGTAAGTTCCCTTTTTATTAAAGTATATACTATCTGAGCCCGTATGGTTAAACACACCGTCTAAAACGATTTTAATGCCATTTTCTTGCGCTTTGTTTACTAATTCCTTAAAATCTTCTTCCGTTCCTAATAATGAATCTATTTTCATATAATTGGCAGTATCATACCTATGGTTTGAATATGCCTCGAATATTGGATTTAGATAAATTACTGAAACGTTTAGTTCTTTTAGATAATCTAGTTTACTTATAATGCCCTGAATATCTCCACAAAAAAAGTCGTTATTTAGTACCTCACCTTTTTCGTCGGGTTTATAAATTGGCACGTCGCTAACATTGTTATGGTAAACTCTTCCATTTATCTTAGGAATTTCTCTATTTGAGCGATTAAACCTATCTGGAAAAATTTGATAAATTACGCCACCTTTTATCCAATCTGGCGTTTCAAACTTACTATCATATACGGATAATTGAAATTTAACAATCTCACTAGAAATTTCGCCATCGTAATTATTAGATAAAGAAATATATTTGCCGTTATCAAGTTCAAAATAATAAAAATATAACCCACTAGAAAAACTAAGTTCCAATTCAAAATAGTCGCCAATACGAGTCATTTGATATTTACAAACTTGCTCAAATTCTTTTTGAACGACAAAAATTACAGAGTCAAATATATTATTGACTCTGAATTTTATTTTCGTATTATTTGGCACAGCACCAACTATGCTTTTATAGTTTATATCTAATGGATTATAAATCATTATAAAATTAAACTTCCTTTAAACCCCAAATACGCTCTGCGTATTCTCTGATACTTCTATCTGCAGCAAAAACACCGGCAGTTGCAATATTATTTAGGCTCTTCTTTGCCCATAAAAGTTTATCAGCGTAAACCTTATCAGCCTTTTCGTGCACGTCTAAGAAAGCGCCGAAATCTGCTAAACACATGTATGGGTCTGCAACGGGACTGCCCGTTAACAAGTAATTTGCAATATCACTAAAAGATTGACCGTTAAAGCCAATATTAAGCGCCTTAATAACGTTTTCAAGCCTTTTATTATTTACATAAAATTCGGTTGCATTATAACCCGATTTCCAAAGCCTATCTACTTCTTTTGCCGTTAAACCGAAAATAAAGATATTGTCTTTGCCACAAACTTCTTGCATTTCTACGTTTGCTCCGTCAAGCGTACCGATAGTTAGCGCACCGTTAATCATGAACTTCATATTACCCGTGCCACTAGCCTCTTTACCCGCTTGAGAAATTTGCTCGCTAATCTCAGTTGCAGGCATGAGTTTTTCCGCCATTGAAACGCAATAATCTTCTAGGTAAACGACGTTTAATTTTTGGTTAACCTTTGGATTTTTCTTAATATCGTCAGCAAGACAACAAATTAGTTTAATGATTTGTTTTGCAAAATAATAGCCTGGCGCAGCCTTTGCTCCAAAAATAAAGGTTTTTGGTTGCTTGATATAATCTGGATTTTCTTTAAGTTGATTATATAAATCTATGATATATAGAGCGTTTAATAGTTGACGCTTATATTCGTGCATACGCTTTGCTTGAACGTCAAACAAAGAGTCAGGATTTAAGATTACCCCTTGCTTTTTATTTATATAATCGCAGAATTGTTCTTTTTTAATTTTCTTAATATCGTTTAAGCGTTTAAGAACTTCCTTATCCGTTTCAAACTTTTTAAACTCTATAAGTTTAGATGCATCTTTTACGTATCCGTCACCGATACAATCGGTAAGTAAAGAACAAAGTTCCTTATTAGATTGACAAAGCCATCTTCTATGCGCAATACCATTGGTGACGTTGGTAAACTTATTAGGATAAACTTGATAAAAATCCTTAAAAATGCTTTCTTTTATAATATCACTATGAAGTGCTGATACGCCGTTTACGGTATGCGAAGCAACTACGCAAAGATTTGCCATTTTAATTTGGCTATGAGAGAAAATGCTCATCCTGTCGATTTTATCCCAATCGCCAGGGAATTTATCCCACATTTCCGCACAGAATCTTTGGTTGATCTCCTTTAGAATCATATAAATTCTAGGCAATCTTCTTTGAATAAGGTCTTCACTCCACTTCTCAAGTGCTTCGCTCATTACTGTATGATTGGTATAAGCAACCGTTCTACAAACAATATCCCAAGCCTTTTCCCATTGATATCCGTTTTCGTCAATCAAAATTCTCATAAGTTCTGGAATACAAAGTGCAGGGTGAGTATCGTTAATGTGAATTGCTGCTTTATCAGGCAAGGTATCCAAAGAGCCGTATCTCTTTTTATGATCTATTATAATATCTTGTAAAGCCGCAGAAACGAGCAAGTATTGTTGTTTTAATCTTAACGATTTACCTTCAAAGTGGTTATCCGATGGATATAAAACTTTTGAAATAAGTTCGGCTTCGTTATCCTCTTGCATACTTCTCATATAGTCGCCTTGAGAGAAGATATTCATATCAAATTTATGGATATTTTGCGCTTTCCATAATCTTAATACAGAAACTGCTTCACCATCTTTTCCCGATATCATCATATCGTATGGAACAGCTTCAACTTCTTTAGCGTCAACGTGCTCGATTTGAAGCCCGTTTTCCGTCCAGTTTTCCTTAATAAAGCCGTCAAACTTAACCTTATAACTTCTATCTAATCTTTGAGTTAGCCAAACTTCACCACCAGGCAACCAAATGTCGGGAAGTTCCATTTGCCAACCGTCAACTATTTTTTGCTTGAATAAGCCGTATTCGTATCTTATTGAATAGCCCATAGCAGGATAGTTTTGCGCCGCTAGTGCATCCATAAAACATGCTGCAAGTCTTCCTAAACCACCATTTCCAAGACCAGCGTCTGGTTCGCAAGAATATAGGTCGTCAAGAGATAAATTAAACTCTTTTTTTAGAGCGCCGTCAAACGCGTCTTGAACATTAAGGTTGTAAGTATTATTTTTTAATGATTGCCCAAGCAAGAATTCCATGCAAAGATAATAAACTCTCTTTGCGTTTTTATCGCGATATTTTTTATGAAAAGCACCTCTTTTTTCAAGCAAAATATCTCTAACGCACATTACAACTGCTTTGTAAATTTGCTCTTTACTAGCCTCTTTTTTAGACGTACCGAAATACCTTGTAAGTTTTCCATTAATTAATTGTATTGCATCTTTTTCGGTTAATATACTCATTTTTGTCTCATTACTCCTAAGTCAAACTATTTATTATATAATTCTTCGTATTTTTCGGCTTGGAAATTCCAAGAAAAATCAGTTTCCATCGCTCTCTTTTGAACGTCTGCCCAAGTGGTTTTATCTGCAAAAGTTCTAACAGCATTTTTAATGGTAAATAGCATATCGTGAGCGTTGTAATCTCTAAAGGTAAAGCCGTTGCCCGAATCACCTGTGTAGTTTTTAATACTATCGTTTAAGCCACCCGTCATTCTAACAATTGGAACGGCGCCATATCGACTTGCAATCATTTGTGATAAGCCACAAGGTTCCATTTTTGAAGGCATTAAGAAAATATCTGCGCCAGAATAAATTTTTCTAGATAAATCTTGGTTATACGCAATTATTGAAACGCATTTTCCTTGATAGCAGTAAGCCGTATGATTAAAGAAGTTTTCATACCCTATCTCACCTTTACCTAAAATAACAACTTGAACGTCGCCAGTTAAAAGTTCTTCTAGGGTTGCTCTAACTAGGTCAAGCCCTTTATGAGAAACGAGCCTTGAAATTACTGCAATAATTGGAACGGCTTCTCTTTGTGGTAAACCGAGCATTTTTTGAAGTTCTGCTTTACAAACTTTTTTACCTTCTAAATTATCTAAAGAATAATTCTTGAAAATAAACTTATCAGTTTCAGGATTATAATAATCCACGTCTATTCCGTTTAGTATTCCGTGAAGTTTCCTTTCGTTTCTAATAATAATATTTTCTAGCCCGTGCGCAAAGTAAGAATCTTTTATCTCGTTTGCATAAGATGGGCTAACTGTAGAAACGATATCAGTCATTTCAATTGCCGCTTTCATTAGGTTAACGCTTCCGTTAAATTCAACGAAAGGTCTAGTATTCTCGGAAAATCCAAATAATTCAGCAAAAGTGTCCATATTGAATATTCCTTGATATTCAATATTATGAATAGTAAACACCGATTTGATTTTTCTAAACTTTTCGTTTCCGTAATACATACCCTTTAGGTATACGATAGATGCTGCAGTTTGCCAGTCGTTGCAATGCAAAATGTCTGGATAAATATCAAGTCTAGAAATGGTATCGAGAGCCGCTCTTGAGAAAAATGCAAATCTTTCTCCGTCATCAAAAAATCCGTAAATATTTCCTTCTCTTTTGAAGTAGTATTCGTTATCGATAAAATAGAATTTTACGCCTTGATATTCGTAGTAGAATATTCCTGCGTATTGCCATCTCCAACCTACTGAAACGTTAAAACTAATTAAGAATTTAAAATCTTTTCTAAATTCACTTGAAACCCCTGAGTAAAGTGGCAAAATAACGCTAACGTCTAAATTACCCCTTTTAGCAAGTGCCTTTGGAAGAGAACCTATAACGTCTGCAAGACCACCCGTCGCAATAAAAGGTGCTGCCTCCGATGCTAAAAATACTACTTTCTTTTTGTCAACAACCTTAATCTCAGGAAGTTTTTTTGCCGTAGCCTTAGTTGTGGTTGACTTTTTAGTCGCAGTAGTTTTCTTGGTTGTATTTGCGGTTTTAGTTTCTACCGCTTTTTTTGTACTTTCTTTTTTGGTTGCCATAACCTATCTCCTTATAATTTTGCTTTCCCCCGAAATCAAAATTTCTAAATCATAATGCCTTTGCCTATGTAGAACGGATGATTATCACTACCAGATAGAATCTTTCTATCTTTTATAGTCACGTTTTTGTCGGCAATAATGCAGTTTATAGTACAATTTTCACCCAAAACGGTATTTTGCATAATTATACTATTTTTAACGACAGTACCTCTACCAACTTTAACATTTCTAAAGATAATACTATTTTCAACTTCTCCTTCAATTAAACAACCGTCGGCAATCATAGAATTTTTAACGACTGCCGTATTGCCGTATTTAGTTGGAGCAGAGTCTCTAATTTTAGTAAACACACTTCTATCGCCAAACAATTCTTGACGATTTTCTACTTCTAAAAGTGCAAGATTGCTCTCGTAGTATGCCTGAAGTGAAGAAATACAAGCGTAAAAACCTTCGTGTTTATAAGACATAATCTTCATACTATGAACGTTTTCTGCAATAATATCCGTCATAAAATGTTTCTTATTATGAGCGATACTATCCATAACGATATTTTGAAGTAAACTCTTTTTAAGAACGAAGATATTCGAGAAAATATTCATTTCTTTATCTTCGAGTTCTCTCATGTAGTTAACGCCAACGATTCTGCCGTTTTCGTCAATTCTCAAAGTTGTGGCGTTTTTTTCGTCAAAGTTAGGCTTTCTTGATTTATAAACCAACGTAATATCCGCGTGATTTTGAATATGTTTTTCAATGATATCATTGTAGTCAATTCTACAAACTGTATCACAATCGGTCATAACAACGTAGTCTTCGTCGGCACGGAACAAGAAGTTAGTAATATTTTTAAGCGCCTCCAATCTAGAGTTATATAGATTACTACTTTCAACGTCTCCAAAAGGTGGCAAAATAATAACACCACCATCTTTTCTAGCCAAATCCCAATCCTTACCACTTCCAACGTGGTCCATTAAAGATTGGTAATTGCTCTTGGTTATAATACCAACGGTATTTATACCGGAATTTACCATGTTTGATAATGGAAAATCTACTAGTCTATATCTTCCACCAAATGGTATTGAGCCTAAAGTACGGATTCTAGCAAGTTCGGGAACGTTGTTATCGTGAATATTTGAAAAAATAATTCCAACTGCTTTCATATGTTAACCCTCCTTTACCACGTCGCTATCGACGATTTGTCCAGCCTTAACGCTTGCGCCATTATCAACTTTAATGTTTCTACCCAAAAGTGTAATCTTCGGTCTACCTTTTTTGGGTGATTCACCCACATGAGAATTTTCACCTAAAATAGTGTTTTCGTCAATTATGGAATATTCAACCACTGCGTTTTTGCCAATTACTACGTCAGACATGATTATACTATTTTTAACCACAGCCCCCTCTTCTACGATTACGTCACTTGCTAAAACGGAATTTTCAACGCTTCCGTTAACTTCGCAACCCGACATAATAATAGAGTTGTTTGCCTTGCCGTTATTTCCTAAATAGTGTGGTGGTGCGAGTGGACTTCTTGATTGAATTTTCCAAGAAGAATCGTTAATATCAAATAGTGGATTATCGCCTAAAAGGTCCATATTTGCCTCGTAAAGAGAGTCGATAGTTCCAACGTCTTTCCAATATCCGTTAAACTCGTACGCCATCATTTTTTCGCCTGCATTTAGCATTGATGGAAGAATATCTTTACCAAAGTCGTTTGAAGTTTCGGTTTTCTCGCTATCTTCTTCAAGATATTTATACAACTTCTCGGCAGAGAAAATATAAATACCCATTGACGCTAATGTAGATTTTGGTTGTTTAGGTTTTTCTTCAAACTCATAAATAACCCCGTTATCCTTAGTGTTAAGAATACCAAATCTAGACGCTTCCTCAATTGGAACGTTTATCGCCGCAATAGTACAATCTGCATCGTTTAAGATGTGATAGTTGAGCATTAACGAGTAGTTCATTTTATAAATATGGTCACCTGATAAAATTAAAACGTAATCAGGGCTAAATTGTTTTATAAAATGCATATTTTGATAAATCGCGTTAGCCGTTCCTTTATACCAGTCGGATGACACTTTTCTTTGGTATGGCGATAAAATATGAACGCCACCAAAGGTTCTATCCAAGTCCCACGGTTGTCCGTTTCCAATGTAGTCGTTTAAGATTAAAGGTTGATATTGAGTTAATACACCCACAGTGTCTATACCAGAGTTAATACAGTTTGACAACGGAAAGTCAATAATTCTGTACTTACCACCGAAAGATACTGCAGGTTTAGCAATGTTATTTGTCAAGGCATATAATCTACTGCCTTGTCCCCCAGCCAAAAGCATTGCTACACATTTCTTTTTTCTTATCATATAAATCTCCTTAATAATTTTTGCTAAACTTAAAATTAAACTTTTTCAAAATAAATTCCTGTAAAGGCAGGAAGATTAAACCTTATTGAAGTTTCCTTTCCGTGCGCATACCTTTTAACCGTTCTAAAGGTTTTCCCTTTCAAAACTCCTCTTCCCCCAAAAGTCTTAGCATCGGAATTAAGAATTACTTTATACTCGCCCTTATTTACGCCCAAACGATAGTTATAATAATCGTTGCCAGAAAAATTGATAATACAAACTATTTCTTTTCCTTTTTTATCTCTGCGAATAAACGAAACAACGTTATTATCTCTTTCATCTGCCGAAATCCAATTAAAGCCTTCCCAAGAATCTTCTATCTCGTAAAAAGCGCAATTCTGTTTATAAATATTATTTATAGTTTTACTAAATTTATGATATTTTTTATGCAAGTCGAATTTTAGCATAAAAAACTCTAATCCGTCTGCAAAATTCCACTCCCTAAATTGAGCAAATTCGTTTCCCATAAACGAAAGTTTTTTTCCAGGATGAGCATACATATACATAGTAAAGGCGCGTAGATTAGAAAACTTCATATTAACGTCGCCAGGCATTTTATCAACAAGTGATTTTTTGCCGTGAACAACCTCATCGTGCGATATAGGTAAAACAAAGTTTTCGCTAAATGCATAGCACATAGAAAAGGTAATCTTATCATGACTTCCAGACCTAAAGTAAGGATCAACTTGAACGTAAGATAGCGTGTCGTTCATCCAACCCATGTTCCACTTAAAGTTAAAACCGAGCCCACCCATATCAATAGGTTTAGTCACCATAGGAAAAGCCGTTGATTCTTCTGCAACCATTAGTGCATTTGGATATTTAGCAAATATGGTCTTGTTAAGTTTACGTAGAAAAGCAATAGCGTCTAGATTATAGTTTCCACCTTGCTCGTTTGGAGTCCACTCCCCGTCTTTTCTACCATAATCGAGATATAGCATTGACGCAACGGCATCTACTCTCAATCCGTCTACGTGGAATTTATCCATTAAAAACATGGCGTTTGAGATTAAGAAAGTTTGAACCTCCGTCTTTCCCCAATCAAATATTCTAGTTCCCCAATCTTTATGCTCTTTTCTATCGTTTCTCCAATTTTCGTAGCAACAACTACCATCAAACTCGTAGAGTCCGTGTTCGTCCTTTGGAAAATGTCCGGGCACCCAATCGACTATAACCGATATGCCTTCTTGGTGAAAACTATCCACCATTCTCATAAAATCTTTTGGCGTACCAAATCTAGAACTAACGGCATAATACCCCGTCACCTGATACCCCCAAGATCCGTCGAAAGGATATTCGGATACAGGCATTAACTCAACGTGAGTATAACCCATATCTTTAACGTATTTTACGAGTTCATCTGCATACTCAAGATAAGAATAGAAATCTCCATTCTTTTTTCTCTTCCAAGACGCTAGATTTAACTCGTAGACGTTCATCGGCTTATCGTAAGGCTGAGTTCTTGAATTGACAAATTCATCATCCCCCCACTCATACCCATCTAGGTCGTAAATTTTTGAAGCCGTCCCACTTGGTGTTTCAGCGTGGAAAGCATAAGGATCGGCTTTTAGCACCGTTTTCCCATTGCTTTTAACGGCAAACTTATAAGCGTCAAATTCTTTTAAGCCAAAAATCTCCGTTTCAAATATTCCACCTTGGGAAATCCTCTTCATTGGGTTGGCAAAATTATCCCACCCATTAAAATCTCCTACGACGCAAACGCTTTCAGCCCTAGGTGCCCAAACGCGAAAAATCACGCCGTTATCGGTAAAATGCGCGCCTAGATATTCGTAAGCATTAAAACACTCGCCTTGATGAAATTTTAAAATTTCTTCATTACTAAAAATCATCTTTCCTAAAAATTAAATGATATAATCTGCTTTCTTTGGAGTTGCGTTATCCATTTCTTTTTTGGTCTCTTCGTAGCCTTTTCTACCAAATAACGCATAAGTTGCATTCTTTCCACCCTCAACGCCAGGTTGGTTAAAGGTGTCGATATTAAGCATAGCACCAGCATACGCAGTTTCAAGTTCAAACATATATAAAAGTTCACCGATAGTAAATGCGTTAACTTCTGGCAAAGTTATAGTGTAGTTTAATCTTTGAGCAGTAGTTAAAGCGTATTCAGTTGCAATTCTTTCACTTGTAATTAACTCGTTCATCGTGTGCCCACAAAGGAAAGAAACGTCTGGAATATCCTTACAGCCTTCGCTAATTTCCACTTCTTTTCTATAGTTTTCAACTGCAATTAAGGTTATAACCTTATCAAAAGGACCTTCTCTATAAAGTTGAATTTGAGAGTGTTGATCGGTGACGCCAAGCGCCTTAACGGGAGTTTGACCAGCGTAAACTAAATTGCCTTCCTTATCAACTGATTTGCCAAGGCTTTCACCCCACAATTGACAATACCAATCGGCGATATATTTTAAGCTATCCGCATATGGCATCATAACTGAAATGTTCTTGCCTTTTTGCATCGACAAATACTCTAAAAGTGCAGAAATTAAAGCAGGGTTTTTCTTTAAGTCTTTAGTAGAACAAATTTTGTCCATATAAGCAGCACCGTCAAGCATTTGTTTAATATCTACGCCAACTACTGCCGCAGGCAATAATCCAACTGGGCAAAGTTCTGAAAATCTTCCACCTACTCCGTCTGGAATATAGAAAGTTTTAAGCCCCTCTTGCTTTGCAATTTTTATTAAATTACCCTTGTTTGAAGAAGTGGTTGCTATCATATGGTCTTTTGCTTTATCGCCAAATTTCTTCTTTAATAAATCCATAATGATTAGATATTGGGACATAGTTTCACTAGTAGAACCACTCTTGGTTATTACGTTAAACATTGTCTTTTCTAAATCTAAAACGTCTAAAAGAGCAACCATTCTCTCAGGGTCTACGTTATCTTCAACGTATAACTTTGGAGCTTTTCTCTTTGATTTTGGAAGTTCATTATGTCTTAAATGACAAAGCGCTTGGAAAACTGCAGTTGGACCTAATGCAGAACCACCTATTCCTAACACCACGAAATTATCAAATTTTTTCTTTATATCCTTGGCAGTTGCGATAATATCTTCTACTATCTCTGCTTGATTATATGGAAGTTCCGTCCAACCCATCATGCCCTGTCCACGATTAGCCTTAACCGTTTCAAAAGCCTTATCTGCGATTGATTTTGCTCTCTTTAATTCTGCGTCGGTAAAGCCTTGCTCCTCGCCAACGTAATCAGCCATCATATTGTTGTAGTCTAGTTTTAATTTTAATGCCTTGCGCATTTTATCATTAAGTCTTGCCATAAATGACCTCCAAAATAGATTAATATATTTATATAAAATAATATATCATAATAGAGCGTTAAAGTCAATAACATAAATCACTTTAAAATGTTAAAAATTGCTGTTTTTGATACATTTTTATAAAAAAAGAAGCGTTTTTTAACGCTTCTTTCATTTTATGATATTATTTAACTTTTTCATTAAAAAATTCTATCACGGGTGATTTCATTATACCGTAGTCTCTTAATTGATATTCATAACTAAAGTTGAATCTATCAGGATACCAAGTCCCCGGCCATACGTAGTAAATATACGAGCAGTTATGAATTGGCGAGAAACTATTGTGTCTTGATAAGTACAATTTTAGTTCTAGTGTGTGTTTACCTTTTTCTACTTTATCAACTACTAACTGATATGGCGAGAATACTATTTTACCAACGTCTTTACCATCTACTTTTGCTGAAATTAGTGTTCCGTCATATTTGTCGGCAGTGATCTTAACGATTCCATTTTCGCAATCAAATGGAATCTTATAAGTAATAGCACCACCATAGAAAGACAAGCCGTAATCGTTAATAGAACCAAAATTGATTTTTTTAGGAAGTTTAGTTAACGTCCAATTTGCACCGTTAACCCTAACTCCAAAATCGCCTAATAAGAATAAATTTTCAATGGTGATAATCTTAGAGAAAGGAACAACGCAAATAAGTTCGTTTTTTCCCTTTTTAACCTTACCCAAAGGCATTTTATTTATGAACCTATCGGTAAAATATCCGTCTTTCTTTATAGCAACAGATTTGCCGTTAAGAATAACCTTGTCTAAATACTCAAACGCAAGGTCAACGTTGAACTTTTCTTCCGCTTCAAAACTAAATTTCAAATATACGTTTGCTAAAATCTTGTCGTCTTTAATTATATAGGGTTGCGGGCTATTTTCTTCTAATTCAAATATCTTTCTAAGTTCGTCGTCAACCCTTCTAAGTTCTTCTCTCGGCCTATAATTTTCGCCATCTAGCGACCAACTAGCCATATCGAGTACAGCACAGTTTTTCTCGTCTAAACTATACTCTAAATCACTAAACAAGTCTAGCGTTTTATACGGCGTTTCCACCTCATTTTCCCTTGCAGTCGTTTCGTTAGGAATTTCCTTAAGTTTTGTTAGTTTAATCAAAAGGCTGGTAATTGGATAAAATCCATAATTTACTATGGTTTTTCCGCCTTCATATTTAACTTTTAATGGGAAAATTTTTCCGTCTAAAGTATTCCACTCTTCAACCGAATAAGTACCGTTAAGTACGATATTTACCTTACTGCAAATTCCGTCTTGTGGAGTTCTAAGTATTCTCTTTTCTTCGTACTCAATTGGAGCAATAAACACCCACTCTCCATCATCTAAAACTCTCTTTTGATAAAGGAAAGTTTGGTCTCTCGTTCCGTCTAATTTTAGAATATCAATATCTCTATCCTCTTCAAGAGCATTGATTATAACCTTTGGCGATAGATAACTTTTTATAGACGCTTCAAATAGTTGTTTTGCAAGTTTACTTTCTTCTAAATCAACTAAGAAATTGGAATCGCCCGTAAATATAACTTTACCACCTTTTTTTACGAATTCAATTAAGATTTTAACCGTTGATTTCCTTAAATTTCTTATAGGTGGAATTACTACTGCTTGATATTCAGCCTCGGCAAGTTTTAGTGTAGCGCCGTCGGTTTCAATATAGTGCTTTTCTAAAAGCGATTCAGCCATATAGTCAAAGTCTATATTGCCTTTCATTAACCAATCGGTTAAGTTGGTTAAATTATCTTGAATTTCTCCTCTCTTATCCGAAGTATAATCGTTAGGTCCAAAATACGTCCAATAACTCTCAAGTGGGTGTAAAAGCGCAACTTTAACTTGTGGTTTTCCCTTAGTTAAAACGGAATTTAATCTAGCAAAATGATCTTCAATCAAGGTGTATTCTTTATACCAACTAGATTGATAGTGTATACTTCCAGGGTAATCTCTTTTTGAAGTGCCACGCATACTATACCAGGATAAGTGTGGCACTCTTACAGTGACGCCTAACGCAGCCTGCCAATCGCCTTGCCACTTATGTCCTCTAAAATCAAAATCCCAATCGGTCACTCCGTAAAGTTCAGAGAGCATTCCGTCTTTACCTAATTGACGAGTCACTGATTGAACTTGTTTTGCCGTATGGAATAGCCCCCTATTCCTCAAAACGTCGAGACCAGGGATATCTAGTTGTTCGTACATTAAGAAAACGTCAGCACAACCCTGAACTTGTTGAAGTAAAAAATCTTCAAAAAACAAGTGCCCACCATACTTAACTCCATGCTCTTCGCACCAAGACCTAATTTGTCCAAAATAAGTTTTAGCAAAGCGCTCTGCACAATGCTTAAAATAATCGTATCTAACTTTTGAAGGCTTTTTACTTTCAAAGAAAATTTCCGGCAAATTCTCCACTAAGTCATAACCAAAATCCTTTTTGAAACTCAACGAATAATCGGTAGTCCAAGAAAGAAATACTTCACCTTCGTTGATCGACTTGCATAGTGTAGTTTTTGGCGAAACGGTTGATTCGTCGGTGAAAAACGCAGGAATAGTATCGCCAAAATATTCACCAACTTTATTATAGTATCTATCATACGTGACTTCTATAAATTTTTTAACTGCTTCGTCCATAAAGCAGTCGAGTTGCGCGCCGTAATTCATACCAGGGTGTGCAGATTCAGTCACTAAATAAGCATACCAGATCTTGCCTTTTACTTTGCCTTTTTTCTCTTCTTCCAACGAAATTGGCTTATAAGATTTTAATATTCCCTTGTCGTCAAGCACTACGTCGTACATGGATAAAAGGAAAGATTTTCCCTCTTTATATCCACATATTTCTTCTACTACGCTATCTTCTACTTTATAGTCGTTTAGTAGATAGTTTGAAAATGCCTCTCTACTAAAAACTTCTTCATTTTTAGTAGTACTTACTACCAATCTTTTTATTCTATAATATGGATAAACTCTAGTGACAAGACCACCTGCCCAACCAGATGGAAATCCATCTTCGTCATAAACCCAAGCAAGCATACCCTTTTCTTTTGCTCTTTCACAACAAGCTTTAACGCAGTCCATATACTCTTCGCCCAAATATTCGGTATTAAGCCCGTTTCTAGTGTGCATATTAAAGCCACCAAAACCCATATCTTCTAGTTCGGTAATTTGAGTTAACAATTCATCTTTTTCCAAAACGTCGTTCCAAGACCAAAACGGAATCCCTCTATATTTTGCGGGAGGATTATTAAACTCTTGTAATATGACTTTACTCTTTTCGTTCATAGCGTTTGTCCCTTATGATTTTTAGTGTATATTATAATTATACCACATAAATCACTTTATTCAAGTTTTTTATTAAAAAAAGCCTTTTTTAAAAAGGCTTTTTTTAGTTAGAATTATTTCTTTAATTCGTCAAGTTGTTTTTTAAGTTTATCTCTCATGTCGAGATATTTATCAAGTTTTGCTCTTTCAGAATCAACAAGCGATTTTGGTGCTTTCTCTAAGAATCCATTGTTTGAAAGTTTGCCACTTGCTCTAGCAATTTCTCTTTCTACACTTTCTAGTTCCTTAGAAATCCTCTCGATTTCCTTATCTATATCGACAAGTTCACCCATAGGAATATACAATTCCACACCAGAAACTACTTGTGAAACTATCTTTTCAGTTAATTGATTCTTATCTTCAATAAAGCAAACTTCTGAAACACCTGCTAGTTTTTCGATATAAACTGAACCATTTTTAATAGGTCTTAAATTTTCAGTTTTAACGTAAAGTTTAACCTTCTTTGAAGGAGCCGCGCCGACGGTCACCTTAACGTTTCTAATAGCCTTGATAATTTCTTTAACTAAGTCTATATCTCTAACATAAGCGTTGTAATTAAATTTAGCGCTATATCTTGGGAAATCTGCTATCATAATCGATTCCCCGTGATTAGGAATACTTTGATAAATTTTTTCGGTAATAAACGGAACGAAAGGATGTAATAATTTTAAGATTTCTCCTAAAACGTAAACTAAAACGCTTACAGTATCGTTGCACTTCTTCTCGTCTTCACCATAAAGAATAGGTTTAGTAAACTCAATGTACCAATCACAGAAATCGTTCCAAACGAAATCGTAGAGATTAGATAACGCTACGCCCATTTCGTATTTTTCCATATTTACGGTCACGTCTTTAATGGTCTTATTAAGTTTAGTTATAATCCACTTGTCTGCGCTATTTAATTTACAATCTGCAAATTTAGAAATCTTCTTGTCTTGAGCGTTTAATAGAACAAATCTAGAAGCGTTCCAAATTTTGTTCATAAAGTTTCTTGCACCCTCAACCTTTTCGTCTGAGAAACGCATATCACTACCCGGAGCAACGCCGTTTATTAGAGAAAATCTTAAAGTGTCAGCGCCGTACTTAGCGATAATTTCGGTTGGATCTATTCCGTTTCCTAAAGATTTACTCATCTTTCTACCTTTAGAGTCACGAACTAATCCGTGAATCAAAACGTCTTTAAACGGAATTCTATTCATATGCTCTAAGCCAGAGAAAACCATTCTAGCAACCCAGAAGAAAATAATATCGTATCCTGTGACTAATACGTCAGTTGGATAGAAGTATTTTAAATCTTCGGTCATTTCTGGATAACCCAAGGTTGAGAACGGCCATAACGCAGATGAAAACCACGTATCTAAAACGTCTTCGTCTTGCTTAATATTAGTTCCACCACACTTGGTGCAAACCTTAACGTCTTCTTTACTTATAATCATTTCACCACAATCTTGGCAATAGTATGCGGGAATTCTATGTCCCCACCAAAGTTGACGAGAAATACACCAATCTCTTACGTTTTCCATCCAATTGTAGTAAATTTTAGAAAATCTATCTGGAACGAATTTAACTCTCTTCTTTCTAACTACGTCGATTGCAGGCTCTGCTAAAGGTTGCATTTTAACAAACCATTGTTTCGAAACTATAGGTTCAACGGTGTGTTTACATCTATAACAATGACCTACTGCGTGGTGAAGTGGTTCGATTTTCTCAAGCGCGCCGATTTCCTTTAGTTCTTCAACCACTTTTTCCCTACACGCTAACGCATCTAACCCGTTGTATTTGCCGGCATATTCGTTCATAGTACCGTCTTCATTTAGCACACAAATAACGTCTAAGTTGTGTCTTAAACCTACTTCAAAGTCGTTTGGATCGTGCGCAGGAGTAATCTTAACCGCACCCGTACCAAACTCTAGTTCTACGTAGTCGTCGTACACCACCTTAATTTCTTTGTTAACAATTGGCAATATCAAGGTTTTATCTTTTAGGTGCGCGTATCTTTCGTCTTTAGGATTGAAAGCCACCGCAACGTCACCGAACATAGTTTCAGGACGTGAAGTAGCAACGGTTATATACTCGTCGCTATCTTTTATTTGATATTTGATGTACCAAAGGTGGCTATCTTCTTCAACGTAGTCAACCTCTGCGTCTGAAAGTGCAGTTTTACACTCAGGACACCAGTTGATTATTCTATCGCCCCTATAAATTAAACCTTTGTTATATAAATTTACGAATACTTC
Source organism: Clostridia bacterium (assembly GCA_017456055.1). Classification (GTDB taxonomy): domain Bacteria; phylum Bacillota; class Clostridia; order Christensenellales; family Borkfalkiaceae; genus UBA1259. The sequence continues at coordinate 39,193 of JAFTKC010000010.1, forward strand.
TTTTACTGCTTTAGAACATCTTTCATCCATCGTAAAAGCAAGTCTTGACCAGTCGCATGAAGAACCCAATAATTTCAATTGTTCAATGATTCTACCACCATACTTTTCTTTCCAAGCCCAAGCGCGTTCCAAAAAGCCCTCTCTTCCAATATCCTTTTTGGTTAGCCCCTCTTTTGCCATTTGCTCAACGATTTTAACTTCCGTTGCAATTGAAGCGTGGTCAGTTCCCGGTAGCCACAACGCAGAATAACCCTGCATTCTCTTAAATCTTATAAGAGTATCTTGCAAGGTTTCGTCAAGCGCGTGACCCATATGAAGTTGTCCCGTAATATTTGGCGGAGGTATTACTATTGTAAAAGGAAGTTTATCCTTGTCTACTTCTGCTCTAAAATATCCTTCTTTTTCCCAATTTTCATAAATTTCTTTCTCAAATTCAGAAGGATTATAAACTTTTGCCATTTCATCCATTTGGCATTTCTCCTTAAATATTTTTACCCACTTTTATATCCAATTTATTATATAGGAATTTTTTATCATTGTCAAATATAATTCCTAAATCATAAAATAAACTATAAAAAATTTATGGAGTATTTTATGAAAAAAATAATTGCATCACTATTATCTTGTGTTTTACTCCTACTACCTTTTGCGGGGTGCAAGGAGTCAAGTCTAAAAACTATAAATCTTAATGAAGTCACACACTCGGTTTTTTACGCTCCACTTTACGTGGCAATTGAAAACGGATATTTTAAAGAAGAGGGCTTAAAAATCAACTTAACCAACGGCGGAGGAGCAAACAACTCAATGACTGCCGTTTTATCAGGAGACGCCGATATTGGTTTAATGGGACCTGAAACCGTTATCTATATTGCAAATCAGGATAAAAAAGACTTACCAAAGGTTTTTGGTCAATTAACCAAAAAAGATGGGTCGTTCCTAGTGTCAAGAGTTGCCGAGCCCGATTTTTCTTGGGAAAATCTTAGAGGAAAAGAGATTTTAGCAGGAAGAAAAGGCGGTGTTCCCGCAATGACTTTCGAGTACATCTTAAATGAAAAAAATATGTTTGATAAAACGGACGTAAACCTAAACTTCGACGTTCAATTTAACCTTATGACTAGCGCATTTTTATCGGGAACTGCCGATTATTGTACGGTTTTTGAGCCGACTGCCTCGGAATATGAAAAAGAAGGAAAATGGCACGTCGTTGCAAGCGTTGGCGAGGCAGGTGGAGATATTCCCTACACTTCGTTTATCGCTCTAGAAAGTTATCTAAACAAAAATGAAGATACGGTTAAATCTTTTCTAAAGGCTATAAAAAAAGCGTTTGAATTTATGAACACTCATACCGATTACGAGGTTGCGGAAAGCATAGTTAAGCAATTCCCTTCAACAAGTATTACATCAATAGAAATGTCACTAAAAAGTTATAAAGGAATAGACGCGTGGTCAACTAATCTTCAAGCGACTGAAAATAGTTTTACTAGGCTTCAAGATATAATGGAAAATGCAGGCGAATTAACTGAAAGAATTGAATTTAATCGCTTAGTAGAAAATAAATACGCAAAGGAAATATTTGGATAGAATAAATTAAATTACGGTGGATAAAATTATGAAGAAACTCTTGGAATTGAAAAACGTTCGTTTAACATATCAAACGATAAACGATGAAATCGAAGCGGTAAAAGATTTAAGTTTCTCTTGCAATGAAGGTGACTTCGTTTCTATAATAGGTCCTTCTGGTTGTGGAAAAACGACGGTGCTTTCTTTAATTGCTGGCTTACTAAAGCCCACTAGTGGTGAAATTTTAATTGACGAAAAACCTGTAGAGCCCTCGTTAAGCGTTGGCTACATGCTACAAAAAGATCAATTATTTCCATGGCGAACTATTGAAAAAAACGTTTATTTACCACTAGAAATTAAAAAAATAAACACGACTGAAAATAGAGAGTACGCATTAGACTTACTTAAAAAATATAATCTATTGCCCTTCTTAAAAAACTACCCCGATCAATTGTCTGGAGGCATGCGACAACGCGCCGCACTTATAAGAACTCTTGTATCAAAGCCAAGATTACTACTACTCGACGAGCCTTTTTCAGCGCTTGATTATCAAACTAGAATATCTGTTTGCGACGATGTCTATAATATCATAAAAAGCGAGAGAAAAACTACCGTTTTAGTCACTCACGACATCTCGGAAGCAATCAGTATGTCTGACATAATCATAGTGTTAACCGCTAGACCTGCCGAGATAAAATCAATTCACGTTCCAAACCTAGAATTCGACTCTCCACTTAAGAGACGAGAGAGTAAAGAATTTGGTGTTTTGTTTGAAAAACTATGGAAGGAGTTAAACTAAAGATGAAAAATTTTTCCGATAATCACACCCTATTTATCAAAAAAATTAAAAGAGAAACTCGCATCGTTTGGGCATTTAGAATTTTACTATTAGTTGGGCTACTAAGCATTTGGGAACTATTTGCAAGACTTAATATTATTGACCCATTTATATCAAGTTCCCCAACCAAAATGGCCACTACACTAGTTGAATTGTTTAAAGAAAACAATATGCTCTACCACGTTCTAATTACTCTTTACGAAACGATATTAGGTTTTATCATCGCCGTTGGATTTGGATTTATTATAGCGCTTCTTTTATGGTGGTCAACAAGACTTAGAAAAATATTAGAGCCATATATAGTAGTTCTTAATAGTTTACCAAAAATAGCTCTAGGTCCAATTATAATCGTTTGGTGCGGAAGTGGCAGTAAAGCAATAATCTTTATGGCTGTTCTAATAGGAATAATCGTTGCGATAATCACAATGCTTAATGGTTTTTTGTCCACCGATAAAGACAAAATACTTCTACTAGAATCTATGGGAGCAAGTCAACTTCAAATAATGCTAAAACTCGTTATTCCCGGCAATATTCCCACGTTTATAAGCATGTTAAAAATTAGCGTCGGGATGGCATGGATAGGCTCGATAATGGGCGAATATTTAGTTTCTAAGGCTGGTTTAGGTTATCTAATCGTCTATGGAAGCCAAGTATTTAAGTTAGACTTAGTTATGGCAACCACCCTAATTCTCTGTATTTTAGCAACCTTAATGTATGCACTCGTTTCTCTATTAGAAAAAAAATTAGTTAAACATTAAAAAACTAACGGCATAAGCCGTTAGTTTCTTTTTATAATAATATACAAATTACTCCACCTTTTCCCTCGTTTACTATTCTATTAACCGTACGGCGCATTTTCTTTTTTACGTTGTCTTGCATTCCGTTCGCCTTAGAGTAAATACCCTCGCTAACTATATCTTCTAAAGATTTACCAAACATATTCGTATCAAGAACGCCGTTTGGATTTTCTTCAAACTTGCTAACGATATAATTAACTATATCTTCACCTTGTTTTTGATTACCCACGATTGGCGAAACTTCGGTTTCAACGTCAACTTTCATAATATGTAGACTTGGCGCAGTTGCCTTTAGTTTTACCCCATAGCCACCCTTTTTCTTAACTAAAACGGGTTGATCTAAAGTCATATCACTACTAGTTGGAAGCACCACACCATAGCCGTTTTCTTCAGCCTCCAATAACGCCTCTTTCACCGTGTCAAACTTTCTCTTTTCTTTAACGAAACCCTTAAAATAATTCATTAAATCGTAGTCGCCAGAAATGTCTTCACCACTCTCTTCAGAGAGTATTTTATAAAACAAGCCGTCTTTTACTTTAAGCGTGTATTCGCCGAATCCGTTAGCAAGAGACAACTCACTTAAAGTTAACCCATCGAATTCTTCACTATCGTTAAAAGCATCTAGTAGACAAGAAAAATCCTTCATTTTGTTTATCTTGCAAGACGCTCCCTTTATAACGTCTATGGTTTTACTAATAATTTTGCTATCAGCAGAAAGAGATTGCATCCAATCAGGCATATTTATACGTATACCATTCATTGGAAACTCAAATAAAACTTTTTCCATCACGTTTGCAATATCTTCATCCGTAATTTTTAACACGTTAATCGGCACTACTGCAACACCGTACTTTTCTTCCAACCCCTCACAGAGTTTTAACGTCTCGGTATCGTTAGGTTTAGCCGTGTTTAACACGATGATAAACGGCTTATTACAATCAAAAAGTTCCCTTGCTACTTTTTCCTCTGTTTTAGCAAAACTCTCTCTTGGAATTTCACCAAAACTACCATCTGTGGTCATCAAAATACCAATAGTCGAATAATCGGTTATAACTTTTTTAGTACCAATTTCAGCAGCTTTTTCAAAGGGGATTTCTTCCTTGCTCCAAGGCGTTTTAACAAGCCTTGGTTTGCCATCTTCTAAATGCCCCGTCGCACCTTCGGTAAAATAACCTACACAATCAACTAGTCTAACGCTAGCAGTCAATTTGTTTTTAAACTTTACCTTTACTGCATTTGCCGGCATAAATTTTATTTGTGTCGTCATAATGGTTTTCCCATCAGCAGATTGAGGCATTTCATCCGTTGCTATTTGCTTTTGTAGTTTATCACTTATATTTGGAACGACAAAATTTTCCATAAATTTACTAATGAAAGTAGATTTGCCCGTCCTAACTGGACCAACAACGCCAAGATAAATATCTCCACCAGTTCTCTTGGCTATATCACTATATACGTCTAACCTTTCCATAAAAAACCTCCCATACTTTACAAGAGTAATATATGAGAGGATTTTCTCTATTATGAAAATTTTTAATTTTTATCTTGTTTTTTTTGTTGTTCTTGTTTTTTAAGTTTTGCTTTTACTATCATTTGCTTGATTGACGTAGGATGCTCTTCTCCAGAAAGCATACGCTGTATATTTTTTCTATGCGCAAACCAAGTAAAAAAACATATAAGCAATATTATCATTGAAGTGACGATATATAAAATGGTAGTTGTAATATCAGTAATCATATGATACTTCAAAAATAATCTTATCCCTCCTGCAATTGCAGAGGGGGTTATCGCAATAAACGAGCCCATCGCGCCAAACTCAGTAAAATAAATAAACAAAACGGCGCAAACAAGTGCCATTATACACACAAATGCCCAACCAAGTCCACTAACGCTTTCACAAACGACTAAGACGCCTATGGTTGAAGCAATTCCCTTTCCACCCTTAAACTTAAGAAATGCGGGGTAAATATGCCCTAAAACAACGCAAAAACCACACAAGTATACGGCAAAATCCGAAATTAAAAAGATAGAATCATTAAAAGTTTTACCCTTAAACACGAAATATGCAACGAGCGTTGGCACAGCGCCCTTTAAGACGTCAAGAAAAAAAGTTAAAAGCCCCGTTTTTAAGCCAAAGTTTCTACTCATGTTTAGAGTTCCAGGGTTTCCACTACCCATTTGTCTAATATCGGCTTTTTTAAGTTTGGAAATTATAAGCGCCCAATTTATGTTGCCAAAAAAATAACTACATACGGCAAATATGATAAGTAAAATATTATTCGACATCATTTTTCTCCCTAATTACTAGGCTAATTGGCGTTCCAGAGAAATCAAATGCGTTTCTAATGCAATTTTCTAAGTATCTCTTATATGAAAAGTGCATTAAAGTTTGGTCGTTTACAAAGAATACGAAAGTTGGCGGTGTAGTTTGAGCCTGCGTCACGTAGTTAATTTTTAGTCTCTTTCCGTTAACTGAAGGCGGTTCGTTCGCCATAACTGAATCTAATACCAATTCGTTTAATTTGCCTGAAGTTATTCTTCTTCTTGAATTTTCTAGCGCCTTATTAACGAGAGATAAAATCTTTTCCGTTCTAAGCCCCGTTTTAGCCGAAACGTAAATCGGCAACACATAGTCCATAAACTTAAGGTCTTCTTTTAATTTGGCATTAAAAACGTTTATAGTGTTGGTATCTTTTTCAATTAAGTCCCATTTATTCATTACTATAACCGAAGGCTTATTTTGTTCGTGAACGTATCCGCAAATTTTAACGTCTTGCTCGGTTAAACCAATGCTTGAGTCAACCATAATCACGCACACGTCTGCCCTTCTAATAGCGCCTAAAGCCCTTAATACACTATAATATTCCAAGTCTTCTTCTACGTTTTTCTTCTTTCTTATACCAGCAGTATCAATTAAAGTATAATCTACCTCGTTATAAGAAAAAGGCGTATCTATAGCATCTCTAGTAGTGCCCGCAATATCCGAAACGATAGTTCTATCAAACCCTAATAACTTATTACAAAGGCTAGATTTTCCCGCATTTGGCTTACCAACCACGGCAATTTTAACGCTATTATCTTCACTACTTTCACCAAGTCCTTCAAGGTTAGCAACTACTTCGTCTAAAAGGTCGCCAATTCCCGTGCCGTGTTCTGCTGAAATTCCAAACGGCTCTCCAAGTCCTAAATTATAAAACTCGTAGAGTTTGTTCATGTCAAAATTATCTAGTTTATTTACCGCAAGAACAACAGGTTTCCCTGATTTTCTAAGTTTCATTGCAATATCTTCGTCTTGAGAGTTTAATCCCGTCTTAACGTCGGTAAACAATATAATAACGTCGGCAGTTTCTATGGCAATCTCTGCTTGTTTTTGAATATGTCGCCACATCTCGTCCGTCGATTTTAATTCTATTCCACCCGTATCAACCAAAGTAAAATATCTACCACACCATTCAGCGTCGGCGTACAATCTGTCTCTGGTCACTCCAGGAAAATCTTCTACTATTGATATTTTTCTTCCACAAACCTTGTTAAAAAAGGTTGATTTTCCAACGTTTGGTCTTCCAACTATTGCTACCAATGGATTTGCCACTTCTTATTTCCTCTTTATTTTAACTAATTGCCATTTTTTAATTTATTTAATACTTCTTCAAAATAATCGGGGATCGGCGCAGTAAAACTAACTTTTTTATTCAACGTAGGATGAATAAACTCTAGTTCCTTTGCGTGCAACAACTGCCCGTTTAATTTGAATTTTTGATTTTTATATCCGTACTCTATATCACCTACTACAGGGTGATTTATATGTTTTGCGTGAACTCTTATTTGATGTGTTCTGCCCGTTCTAAGTGAAAACTCACATAGAGTATATTTATCGTACCTTTTAATCACCTTAAAATCAGTGATTGCCTTTCTTCCCGCCTTAGTGACTGCCATTTTAGTTCTATCGTTAACGTTTCTACCAATATACGTTTCAATAGTGCCACTATCTTCTTTAAGCACACCCTCTAAAAGAGCAAGGTAAACTCTTCTGCAAGTTTTGTTTTCTAGTTGTTTTGCTAGTGATAAATGCGCTTTATCGTTTTTTGCAACAACCAATAGTCCTGAGGTGTTTTTATCAATTCTGTGAACTATACCCGGTCTTATCACGCCGTTTATTCCCGACAAATTGTCTAAATGGAATAAAAGGGCGTTCACGAGCGTTTTATCCTTGTTTCCGTTGCCCGCATGCACGGTCATTCCTTGCGCCTTATTTATAACCGCAATATCTTGGTCTTGGTAAACTATATCGATTGGAATATCTTCGGGCTTTGCGTATGTTTCTTCTACTTCGGGAAGATCAACGATAAATTCCAACTCTTTCTTTATTATAAAATTGCTTTTTATTGGTTTATTATCTACGCTAACCAAGTTATCGTCGCAAAGTTTTTTTACGTACGAGCGAGTAAGCGATAGTTCTTGCGACAAAAAAACATCTGCTCTTTTACCAATATCTTGCTCTTTTGAACAAACGTTTTTAATCATCTTTTTTATCCGTTTCTTCCTTAGTTTGTTTTTTAAAAACTGCGTTTTTATCTAGGAAAAAATAATGCACTATAAATATAATTACCCCAAAAGTTAAAAGCATATCAGCCAAATTAAAAATTGGGAAATTTATAAAATCAAGCCTAATAAAATCAGTCACTCCACTAAAAATAAGCCTATCTATAAGATTGCCTATCGTCCCTGAAATAATCAATACAAGCGAAATGCTTAAGGTCTTAAAACGCTTTCCAATAGAATATACTAGCGCAAAAACAAAAACTATAAGTGCAATAAAAGTGAAAATCTTAAAGAAAGTTTGAGCCCAGTCTTTATCGGCTAAAAAACTGAAAGCAGAGCCAGTATTCACCGTGTAGGTAAAGGACAAAACGCCCTTAATAAAGGTAGTGTTTCCGTTTTCTTCATAGAGATTGGTAAACCAAAACTTCGTCAATTGGTCTAAAACTATTAAGCCCACTATTGCAAGAATAGGCAAAACTATCCAAAATAATATTTCTTTTATTCCATTAAACCTAATTCTTTGCATAAATCCTCTAACTCTAATTTTCCTGGATTTAGCACTTCTTCTAGACTAAATCCCGAATCCCCCGTCGCTGCTATAAGATTATCAATCTTTTCTTTTGGTCTAAAATCGGTTTTAGAAGTAATTTGAGAAAGCCTATTCTCTATTTCTTCAACCGTTTGACAATCGTCTTTAGAAAGCACTAGAGAATCTAGCGTTTCTTTTAATTTAACAACCTTTTGAATAGTTTCATAGTTTGGATATTTTTCCTTTAAGAAATTAAAATAGTCAGTCCAATCATTTGAAAACTTTTTAAGTCTTTCCACAACTAACGTGTACTTGTCTTGGATAGTCTTTTCCATTTCATCAGCTTTTTCTTGTGCTACTTTCAAGGTAGAAGAAATCAACGCGTCTTTTTTTTCAAATTCTTCAGTTTTCTCAGCAAGTCTCTTATTTTCTTCTACTAAAAGCGCAATTTTATCCCTTTGACTATTTAATTTTTGTTGGTATTCTTCACCTTGTTTTTTAAGCAGTTCTTCTACTTCAAGTTTAGAATACTTTTTCTTACTTAGTTCCAAATTATAACCCTATTTTATTAAATTCTTCTCTCTAATTTTTTCAATCAAATCCGTCTTTAACTCAAAGAGTTTATCAGACAAGTCGACTTTATATACGTGTGGTTTATCTAAACGTTTATATTCATCCCAAAAACTATCAAGTTCTTGCTTTGCATACGCCTTAATCTCTTTAATGCTAGGCATATTATAAACGAGTTTTCCGTCTTTAATAACGTCCACGTGAAGTTTTCTTACAGTATAATCGGTAAAGGTAGTTTTCTTCCATCTCTCTGCAGGGTGAGTTAAAACTAACGGCTTAGTTAAATCAATTTCTTCTTCATTTCTTAGGAAAATACAGTCAGCCTCAGCCTTTCCACTTTGCTTATCATAAACTCTATAAATATTCTTAAAGCCTGGATTAGTAATCTTTTCGGCATTATTTGAAAGTTTAATTTTAGGCTCGATATTTCCATCGTCGTCAATTATAGCAGAAAGTTTATATACTCCCCCTAATGCAGGCATATCTGCGCTAGTAATAAGCCTAGTGCCTACGCCCCAAGAATTGATTTTTGCCCCTTGATTTTTAAGAGAATTTATAGAATATTCGTCTAAATCACCCGAAGCGCAAATAATGGTTTCAGTAAGCCCTGCCTCGTCTAGCATCTCTCTTGCTTTTTTAGATAGATATGCTAGGTCACCCGAATCTAGTCTAATACCCTTAGGTTTTTTACCTTGAGCCTTAATTTCCTTAAACACCTTGATCGCGTTTGGTACACCTTGCTTTAACGTATCGAAAGTGTCAACCAATAGTAAAACGTTATCGGGATAAACTTCTGCATACGCCTTAAACGCAGTATATTCATCCTTAAAATTCATAACCCAACTATGAGCGTGAGTTCCAGAAACTGGAATATCAAACATTTTGCCTGCTAATACGTTAGAAGTTGAATCACATCCACCTATTACCGCCGCTCTAGCACCATAAATTCCCGCATCGGGCGCTTGTGCACGGCGAAGTCCAAATTCATAAGCAAATCGTCTTCTGCTGCGTATCTAATTTTCGCAGCCTTCGTAGCAATTAACGTTTGAAAGTTAATTATATTTAGTAGCGCAGTTTCAATTAATTGCGCCTGCGTAATAGGTGCTTTTACAGTTAAAATAGGCTCGCCGGGGAAAACGACCGTTCCTTCTGGCACGGCATAAACGTCTCCGGTAAATTTAAAGTTTTTAAGATAATCTAAAAATTCTTCGCTAAATAAATTTAGACTTCTTAAATAATCTATTTCTTCTTTGCCAAATTTTAGATTTAAAATGTATTCAACCGCCTGTTCTAAACCACAAGCCAAGGAATAGGTTATCATTCCGTTTTGTCTAAAGAATATATCAAAAACGGCAATTTCTTCCTTTCTTTCCTTTTTTAAGTATCCGTTCATCATAGTGAGTTGATATAGGTCAGTTAATAAAGTTAAATTTCTTGTTTCCACTTTTTCTTCCTCGTTTAGTCTAAAATTTAATTTTTTTACCAGAATTTTTACTTTTTACAAGTAAAATTTTCTAATTTATTGAAATTTCTTTCATATAGTCCCGTTTTAAATCAAGTATACCACAATCAAAAATTTTTGTAAATATAATTTTACCTCATATATTTTTAAAAAATAAAAAATCCGTTCTATTTTACGGATTTCTTATCTATTTTTATTTGATTTTAAGATTCTGCGTCGATTTTATTTACTAGGCTTGCTATATCGTTTGCAATCTTTATATTTAACTCTTGCTCTTCGCTTTCTACCATAATTCTAATCTTAGGTTCAGTTCCAGACGCTCTAACCATTACTCTACCCTTATCTTTAAGGTCAAAATTATATCTTGAAACAAGTTTAGCAATATCTTCACTATTAACTATTCTTAGTTTATCTTTTACCACCACGTTGATATTGGTTTGCGGATATAATTTAGCGTCAAATAGAGTTGAAAAATCAATATTTTCTTCTATCACGATATTTGCTAAAACAATTGCTGTTAAAATTCCATCGCCCGTTGAAGCAATATCACTTAGAATAACGTGCCCACTTTGTTCACCACCAAGAGATAAATCTTTCTCTAGAAGTTTCGCCAAAACGTATTTGTCGCCAATATCAGTTCTAATTAAGTCAATTTGGTTTTCTTTTAAGGCTCTCTCTATACCCATATTAGTATGAGAAGTTCCAACTGCAGTATTGCCTTTTAATTTACCAATCTTTTTTAAGTATTTAGCAATAGCATAAATTATAAGGTCACCGTCTACTATTTGACCTTTTGAAGTGCACGCTATAATTCTATCTGCGTCTCCGTCGAAAGCAAAGCCCATATCAGCATTATATCTTTTAACTTTTCTAGCAAGGTTTTCAGGATAAAGCGCACCACAATCTTTATTTATTTTAAGTCCGTCGTCCGTACTATTAGACGCTATTACGTTAGCCCCTAGTTTTCTAAATACTTCAGGCGCAATTCTTATAGAAGCACCGTGTGCACAATCTAAAACTATCGTTAATCCTTTAAGGCTATTTTTACTTGCAGAAATGAGAAAATCTCTATATTCGTGGATGAGATTAAAATCTTGAGAATATCTACCGACATCGGGAAATTCGTTAGTCTTTTCGCGAATAAAACACCTTTCGATATTCTCTTCTTCTCTATCTCCCAATTTATAGCCGTTAGAATTAAAAACCTTTATTCCGTTGTATATCGCACTATTATGCGAAGCACTAATAACAACGCCGTAATCAGCCTTCATAATCTTAGTTATATAAGCGATTCCAGCAGTTGGAACTACCCCAACGTCAATCACGTTTGCTCCACCACTCATTGCACCACTAGCAACTCCTAACGTAAGATACGTATTAGAAACCCTTGTGTCACTTCCTATTATTATGGTTGGATTCTTTTTTAATACGGATAAAGCGTTTCCCACCTTATACGCCGTGTTAAAAGTTAAATCTTCGTTAACCTTTCCTCTAAGTCCGTCAGTACCAAAAAATACTCCCATTACTATTCTCCTTTAACCTTTTTTAAATAGTCTTTTGCTCGACCTTCTTTTACCGTTGCCCTAACTCTTCCTATAATAAAATCACCATTGTTCGTGTTGTCAGTCAACGTAGTTCCAGCACAAATATACGAATTATCCTTAATCACTACCGGTGCAATTACGTTGCAATTACTTCCTATAAAGCAATTATCTCCAACGATTGAACGGCTTTTTGTTTTTCCGTTGTAATTTACAAAAATTGCTCCACAACCAATATTGCAATCCTCACCGACGTCTGCATCACCAACGTACGCTAAATGACTAACCTTTGAATTCTTGCCAATAACGGCATTTTTTATTTCTACAAAATTTCCAATTTTAGCGTTGTCTTTTATATCTGCTTTTGGTCTCAATCTTGCGTATGGACCTACCGAACAATTTTCACCTACTTTTGCATCTTCAAGTTGGCTTGAGTTTACTACTGTATTTTTACCAATAACACTATTCTTTATATAACAATTAGGCATTATTATCGCTCCGTCAAGCATTATAGTGTCACCTTCAATTCTACTGTTTTCGTAAATTATAACTCCTTTTCCTATTTTGACGCTCTTGTCGATAAAAACACTTTTTTTATCCAAAATTTTATAATTTTTCATCTACTAAATACTCCTTGCTTTCACGATTTTATATTATAGGGGCACATTTTACACTTGTCAAGTGATTTTTTGGCATATATTTGTCGTTTTTATAATAAAAACTGCGATTTTTAGCACTTTTTACAATTACACGATTTTGATTTTATGGGGTTAATTTCCATAATTTTCCTAATTTTAACCCCTTCCACCCCAACAAAACGAAATCACGTTTAGTAAAAATTGGCAAAAAAAAATTAATTTATAAATTTTTAAAATTTTTTTAATTTAATATTTCAAAATTGACTTCAAGGCTATATATATGATAAAATATTTTTGGAGGTTAAATTTATGATTGGAATAGTTGTAGCCCTAGAAAAAGAGGCAATTGCAGTTTTACCACTAATTAAAAATAAAAATGAAAAACTCCTTGCAGGAAAAAAAGTTATTGAAGGCAAATTATTCGGCAAAGATATAGCGTTAATCTTTTCTGGAATTGGAAAGGTAAGCGCTGCACTTTCCACTCAAGCACTTATTGATAATTATAACCTTGAATACGTTTTCAATTTCGGCTCGGTTGGAGCAGTTAATCAAAAAATAAAAGTAAACCAATTCTATCTAGTTGATAAATGTATGCAATTTGATTTTGACGTTAGAGAGATTGACGACGTTCCTTTGGGATATATTCAAGATTACGATAGAGTGTTTTTTGAAACTTCACCTATCGACGCTAAACTAGAAAGGGCCACACTTGGCACTTCGGATAAATTCACTTCTAAAAGTGAAATTATTGAAGAAATAATCGATTGTGGCATTGATATTCGAGATATGGAAGGCTCGGCAATTGCACAAACGTGCATTTCAAACGACGTAAAGTTGATTATCTTAAAAGGCGTGACCGACATTTACGGATCAGGAAACGACGGTGAGCAATTTATTAAAAATTTAATTGCCGTAAGCAACAACTTTCCTACGGCTATAGAAGAAATATTTAAAAGTTTATAAGAATTTAAAATTAAAAAAAGACGAGATTCAATCTCGTCTTTTCATTTTGGAGCTGCTAACCGGAATCGAACCGGTGACCTCATCCTTACCAAGGATGTGCTCTACCATCTGAGCCATAGCAGCGTTTTATCTTCAAACGCCTAATCATTATACTCAAATTAAAATTATTTGTCAATATAAAACGACCACTTTTTTTAAATTTTTATTTTTAGTTTGGAATATTATTTTTTAATAGTGAAAAATAAATATCCCCACGTCTAACGTGGGGATATTTATTGGAAGGGATGGGATTCGAACCCACGACCTCGACCTTAGCTAGGATAAAAAAGTTTGCTGTATGTGAATTTTTCAACTCACTTAAAAAACGCGCTCTGCCTCTGAGCTACCCTTCCATACGGCTATTTAGCCATACTAGTTTAACAAATTAAACTATAATTGTCAACGATTTTCATATTTCGCCCTTGATGGTTTTTGCCACGAGCAAGTATCTTTCACTATTTAAGTGTTTTAGCAATATCTTAAGTGGATCAATATCTTGCGTGAACAACATTTCTGCAATTGAAGGGCTAAAACCACTAACCAAAACCACTCCCGATTCATTTTCTTTTACGGGAATAGTGCAAGACCTAGAATTGATATTCCAAAAGATTAATTTCGGCAACTTATATCCGTATTCTGCAAATTGTTTTGCAATATACTCGAACAATCTAACGTCCGCCTTTTCGAAACCTTCCCAAGAATTACCAGTCACACAACTATTAAATTCCATATCAGACAGTATTAAAAGATTCTTTGGCAAATCCTCTTGTTTCATCTTGTGTTTAATCGCCGTATCTAGAATCAATTCAAAAACCTTTTGAATATTGGTATCACATGCATCGTCATAGTGATATGCTTTTTCCATTTTATCCCTAAGTGTTTTGCATTGTTTTAGATTAACTAATTTCGGCTCTGTACTGAAAGTTATATAGGTATTCTTAAATTCCCCTTTAAATCTTTCAGCAAAGTAAAAAGCTAAGCTTTGTGCAACGTCTAGAGCGGTCACCCCCGTTTTTCCCACTTGGAAAGTCATACTTCCACTGCCGTCTAGCACACACAGAGTATTTTCTACGTTTTCAACAAAATTTGGAAGTGCTTTCCATAATTCTTCTAAATCAGGTTGAAACTCTAAAGGTTGTCTATAAAAATAAACTTGTCCCTTTCTATATTGTTTTATTATTTCATAAGGATACAAAACGCTTGCGTTAATTTTAGCCTCGCCTTTTTGTAAACTACTTAAGAAATCCCTTCTTCTCTTTTCGTCGTTCCTTAAAAACGCTATTCTGTATAAAATATTTGCCCTTGACGGAACTGCCTCATAGTCTATTTTCCCCCACTCTTTATTACTCATATCTTTTTCTACAATTTTAAGAGTGGTTCTTAGAGTAGAGAGCGCTTTTCTATACTCTTTTTGTGTAAATCCAAATTCTTTTACAAAGATTTTTGCAAGAGTTTTTACACCTTTATTTTTAGAGTTTATAGATGGCATCCACTTTGCAAGAAGCGAGATGTTTTTCCCTTTTTTCTCATTTTCAATATCAAGGAAAAATTGATTTTTAATATAATCAATCATCTTTCCTTCCAAACGAGTCCTGGCAAGCATAAACAAGTTGTCCCATCTAGTATATTCTGCCACTAGTGGAATAAGTTTTTCGGCAATTTCAGGATCAGCTTGAGCAATGAAACGATACCCAACGCGAAATAATCTTCTCTCGCCCATACCCTTTCTAACGTCGCCGGCAAAAAACAGCCATTGACACGCGAGAATCTTATCTTCGAAATAGACCTTGGCAAACTCGCTTGCAACCTTACAATCGTGAAATTTTCTAAGTGAAGAAACTTTATAATTTATATCTAAGAGAGCAGAGCCACTAGTTTTATAACCTATTGCTCCGTTTTCCGTAATACTTACGTTATATTCATTTTCTAAAACGTCTTGCAATTCTCTTAAAAATGCCATATCTTTTACCTTGAATTTTCTATATTTTTATTCATTATAGCATAGTTTTTATTAAATAGCAATAAAAAAGATTTACCCTAATTTAGAGTAAATCTTTTTATTTTTTATTTTTCTTCAACGTCTTCTTCAGACTTTGGCGTTAGTGCAATTTTAGAAACTTTAAAGTCGTCTACTCTCATTATTCTAACACCTAAGGTGTCTCTACCAATTTTACTGATATCACTAGATGCAACTCTAATTATCGTTCCATTGCTGGTTATAATCATTATGTCTTGCTCTTCGCTAACCAGTTTAAGACTCGCAAGTTTACCCGTTTTCGCATTAAACACGCCGGCTTTTACCCCTTTTCCGCCCCTATTTTGTTGCCTATAATCTTCAAGCCCCGATCTCTTACCAAAGCCGTTTTCAGTCATAGTAATAACTTCGGTATTTTCCTTAATTACAGACATGTCGATAATATAGTCTTCCTTAGATAAGTCCATACTCTTAACGCCTTGAGTATCTCTACCCATTGCTCTAACGTCTTTTTCGGAAAATCTTATACACTTACCTTCATGAGACGCTACGATTATATCATCTTCACCAGAAGAAAGTTGAACGGAAATGAGTTCGTCACCCTCAACGATACTTATTGCTATCTTACCAACTTTTCTAATACTTGCAAACTCTGAAAGCGCAGTCTTTTTAATCAAGCCGTTCTTTGTTGCAAGAACCATATATCCCTCAGCACCCTGTTTAAGTGGAAGCATAGTGCAAACCTTTTCTCCATCGGCTAGTTGCAACAAGTTAACGATTGCTCTACCCCTTGCAGTTCTTTGCGCTTCAGGAATAAAGAATCCCTTTAGGCTATAAACTCTACCTCTATCGGTAAAGAACAAGATATCGTCGTGCGTAGAAGAAACGAACATATTGTCTACAAAGTCTTCTTCCTTAGGCTTATGAGCCATAACGCCCTTTCCACCTCGATGTTGAGTTTTATACTCGGCAACCGGAACTCTCTTAACGTAGCCTAAGTGAGTTAAACTAATTACCACGTCTTCTTCAGGAATCATATCTGCAATATCAATATCGCCGTAATCGTATGAAAGTTCAGTTTTTCTTTCGGTTGAGTACTTATCTTTTATCTCTTCCATATCGGCACGAATAATCGCTTTAACTCTGCTTTCGTTAGCCAAAATGTCCTTTAAGTCGGCAATTATTGCTCTCAATTCTTCAAGTTCTTCTTTGAGTTTATTAACTTCCATACTAGTAAGTCTTTGAAGCCTCATCTCTAAGATTGCGTTTGCTTGACGTTCTGAAAGTTCAAAATTTTCCATAAGACTTGCAGTAGCAGAATTTTTATCAGCAGACTTTTTGATAATTTCAATAACTTCGTCAATATTCGCTAGGGCGACTACTAACCCCTTAACGATATGTTCTCTTTCTTCGGTTTTTGCTAGGTCGTATTTAGTTCTTCTAACGATAACCGATTCTTGATGGGCTATATAATGCTCTAAAATCTCTTTTAGACTTAAAATCTTAGGCTCTCCATCAACTAATGCTAGAAGTATAATTCCGTCTTTCACTTGTAAATTAGTGTGTTTATACAAGGTATTTAGAACTACTTGAGCATTGGCGTCTTTTTTAAGTTCAATGATAATTCTCATGCCGTGTCTATCCGACTCGTCGCGAATATTGCTAATTCCTTCAACTCGCTTGTCGTTTACCATTGCGGCAATACTCTTTATAAGTTCTTCTTTGTTTACCTGATACGGAATTTCAGTGATAACGATTCTCTCTCTGCCGTTATCCATTTCTTCAAAGTCAGTTTTAGCGCGAAGCACAAAACCACCTTTACCCGTTCTATACGCTTGCTTAATTCCCGCTCTACCCATCAAAACGCCACCTGTTGGATAATCAGGCGCAGGAATATATTCCATTAACTCTTCAATATCCATTTCTGGATTATCTAAAAGAGCAATACACCCGTTTAAGCACTCTGCAAGATTGTGTGGCGGAATATTAGTTGCCATACCAACGGCAATACCATCAGAGCCGTTAACTAAGATATTTGGGATTCTAGACGGCAAAACTACCGGTTGCATTTCAGTATCGTCAAAGTTTGGATAGAAATCTACGGTGTCTTTATCAATATCTCTAAGCATTTCGTTAGAAAGTTTAGAAAGTCTTGCCTCAGTATACCTATATGCCGCAGCAGAGTCTCCGTCAACCGAGCCGAAGTTTCCGTGTCCGTCAACTAGTGGACAATTTATAGAGAAGTCTTGAGCCAAACGAACGAGCGCGTCGTAAACCGAACTATCGCCGTGTGGGTGGTATTTACCTAAAACTTCACCGACGATTTTTGCACATTTTTTATATGCCTTATCGTTGGTTAAGCCCATATCGTGCATTGCGTAAAGAATTCTTCTATGAACGGGCTTCATACCGTCTCTAACGTCTGGAATAGCACGAGAAACGTTAACCGCCATAGCGTACGCAATAAACGATTTTTTGACTTCGTTGTTAACTTCTATATTTATAAGTTTAGTTTTATCTAATACTTCTTGAAATTGTGCGCTTAATTCGCCACCAATATCCTTTTTTGCCATTTTACTTCTCCTTAAATATCAAGGTCTTTTACGAGTTTAGCGTTTTGCTCGATAAACTCTCTTCTAAGTTCTGGGTTATCACCCATAAGTTTTATGAAAGTTTCGTTTGCCTCAACGGCGTCTTCCATAGTCACTTTAAGCATCGTTCTCGTTTCTGGATTCATAGTAGTTTCCCAAAGTTGATTTGGGTCCATTTCACCGAGACCTTTATATCTTTGAATCTCACACTTACCTACTTCGGCAAGATATTCTTGAAGTTCTTCATCCGAATAGCAATACTTGTCAATCTTATTTTTCGTTGCCTTATATAGTGGTGGTTGAGCAATATACACGTGACCTTTTTCTATTAAAGGACGCATAAATCTAAAGAAGAAAGTTAGTAGCAATATTCTAATGTGGCTACCATCAACGTCCGCGTCGGTCATACAAATAATTCTATCGTAGCGCAATTTAGATTCGTCGAAATCTTCTTTGATACCACCGCCAAAAGCAGTAATCATCGCCCTAATTTCTTCGTTTTCCATAATTCTATTGATTCTCGCCTTTTCTACGTTGAGAATTTTACCACGAAGTGGCAATATAGCCTGAAAACGCCTATCTCTACCTTGTTTAGCACTTCCGCCTGCAGAATCTCCCTCTACCAAGAAAATTTCGCAGAATTTAGGGTTTTTGTCCGAGCAGTCTGCAAGTTTACCAGGAAGAGTCGTAGACTCTAACGCGCCTTTTCTTCTCGTGTTTTCACGAGCAAGACGAGCGGCTTCCCTAGCCCTTTGAGCCGTAATACATTTCATTACGATTTCTCTTGCTTTTGCAGGATTTTCTTCTAAGAAAGATCCAAAATATTCGTTCATAGCCTTAGAAACGTAGTTTCTCATTTCCGAATTACCAAGTTTGGTTTTAGTTTGTCCTTCAAATTGTGGCTCGGTTAGTTTAACTGAAACTACTGCAACCACGCCTTCTCTAACGTCGTCTGGTGAAACTTTTTCATCATTTTTTAACACGTTAAGTTTTTTACCACTATCGTTAATGATTTTAGTGAGCGAAGTCTTGAATCCCTCTAAGTGTGTACCACCCTCTTCGGTATTGATATTATTCGCAAAAGCATAAATTGTCGTATCGTAGGAATCTACGTATTGAAGAGCAACTTCTACTTCAGTATCTCCATAGAAAACGTCGAAGTAAACGGGGCTTTCAAAGAGTGGTTGATTGTTTTTACAAAGGTCTTTAACGAAGTGAGCAATACCACCCTCGTAATAAAACTCGTCTTTCTTCTCTCTGCCTTCTCTCTTATCTTCAACGATAATTCTTAAGCCCTTATTTAGATAAGCAAGTTCTCTCAATCTAACTTTAATGGTGTCGTAATTAAAATCGGTGGTTTCAAAGATTTCAGCATCAGGCATAAAGGTCACCCACGTACCAGTTATATCGGTTGAAGAAATTACCTTTAATTCTTCTTGTGGTATACCCCTTTTATATAGTTGAGAAAAATGTTTGCCGTCTTGATGAACTTCTACCCTTAGCCATTCTGAAAGAGCGTTAACTACCGACAAACCAACCCCGTGCAATCCACCCGAGATCTTATATCCACCACCGCCGAACTTTCCACCTGCGTGAAGTTTGGTTAAAACTACTTGTACCGCCGAAACTTTTTCAGTGTGGTGAATAGCCGTAGGAATACCTCTTCCGTTATCCTTTACCGTACAAGAGCCGTCGCTATTGATAGTTATTGTTATAACGTCGCAATATCCACTGAGCACTTCGTCAATAGAGTTGTCTACTATCTCTTGAACGAGATGATGAAGACCTCTAATGTCGGTTGAACCGATATACATACCCGGTCTTTTTCTAACGGGGTCTAACCCCTCTAAAACCTGTATTTCACTTTCGCCGTATTCGCTATTTACTTTGCTAATATCTTCCATACTTCACCCATTTATTTTATTTTTATATATTATAACATACTATAGTAAAAAAAACAAGTACTTTTAATATATTATTATATATAATATTATATGTAAGAACTAATTTTCAGCCAAAAAAAGGGCTAATTGCCCTTTAAATTTTTTTGAATAAAACATCTTGTTTTTACTCAAAATAAAATTACGGAGATAAAAAATGAAATCTTGTAAAATTTGTAATGAAAATATAAACGCCTACCTTCTATTATGCCCGACGTGTGGGGCAACTATTTGCCCTAGATGCATTGAAACAACTCACAATTACTGTCCGTATTGTTTAACGGAAATAGATTACTCCAAATAAAAAAAGCGCCGAGTAAAAATCATTTTTACTCGGCGCTTTTATAATATTAAAACTTATATTCTTCTTTCAATCCATCTAAAAGTTTAATTTCAAAAGCCTTTAAGCCTGATAATTGGCTCTTTTTTGCCTCTTTTTTGCCTTTCTTGTAAAAGTCTATGGCAAAATCATTTTCTTGCCTTACAGCCAAATTATAAGCCAATTTCACTCTAAGCGAAGTTGCAGAGTTAACCTTGTTTAGTGGTTTTTCTAATTCATACATCAAATCGTCTGCCCTATCAACGTCTAAATTAAAGGTACAATAAGAATATAATGCGTCCGTTTTTATAGTAGTCATAGCCGACGCGGGAATATAGTCCTCTAAGGAAAGCAATCTATCAATTACCTTATTTGCATTTTCAAAATCTCCCTTATCTACGTAGTAATAAAATCTATAATTTAATAGGGTTATAAAGTTTAGACTATCTTCCGGAAGTTGAGGAACTTCAAAATAGTATTTTTCGTCAATCTCACTAAATGTTTTGCCATTATATAATTCGCTTTGTATAGCCATAAGCGAATAGCAAACTTGTGTTTCAAAGTCGTTTTTAGATATTCCGTATAAAACGCCTCCGTCGTTTCTCGCCCCACCTTCTTCACTAGGCAAGGCATTGCCGAAGAAAAAGTATGCCCCAACGGGCAACAAACATATAATCATTGAACGCACGATATACGGCATTTCAAAAAAGAAACCAAGTATGCCCAAAAGCATAGTAATTAGTGAAAAAACTAATCCACCAATCGTCATATTTTTCAAGCCTTTCTTTAAGTTTTGGCAATCCCTTTTAACCATTGCAGTATAGCCTGCTTCTTCCAAGTTAAAAGTTAAACCAAATTTTAATTTTTTACCACTTCTTGTAAACTTAAAAAACCAAACGGCAATGGATAACAAATAAAAGCCGTTTATCTTTCCAAAAATCAAGTGTCCTAATTCGTGAAAAAGGGTACACATAAATCCGGCAACAACTAGCCCTAGTAGGCAAGGCAAAATCATATCTTTTAGCACCAAGCCGTGCTTATTCAAGCAAAAAGAAACGGTTAAAAAAACCAATGTTATGACTGCCCCATACGTCACTATATAATTTATAATCTTAAATTTTCTTTTCATTTTTTCTCCAATTTATATCTTAAATAACCTTCTAAATTATCACTTTCACTAACGACAACTTTATCTATACCAAGCAATTCGTAAACCTTATAAAGAATACAAACTCCAGCGTATATAACGCCTTCTCTACCCTTTTGTATTCCCTCGATTTTAGAAATTTCAACTTCAGTTAAATTTTCTAATTGCTTTTTTACCTTATACACTTGCTCTTTGGTTAAATTAAATCCGTGAACTTTTTTTGAATCGTATTCTTTTAGTCCTAACAAAATTGCAACAACTGTCGTCGCCGTTCCACCAATTGCAAAAAAGTTTTTCTCTTTTATATTTAATTCTTTTCCAAAAACGCTCGAAAAAATCTCCTCTTCCGTTTGTTTTTTAAGCATTTCAGTCATTGTTCCAGCGCCAAGTGGATAACTTTTTCCAATAACTTCTTTACTATTAAGCGTGGCAATTTCAGTGCTTGCGCCACCTATGTCTATAAGCCCGCCTTGAACGCGTCCTTCAAGCGCACCTAAAACTCCTAGCATTGCTTCCGTTTCGCCCGAAACAACGTCTACTTTCTCACCACAAAGGTCATATACTTTTTCGGTAAATTCTTTGCCATTTTTAGAAAGCCTTACGGCTGCGGTAGCAAAAATAAAGATTTTATCAGGGTTTTCGATTTTTCCTTGATCGTAAAATTCTTTAACGGCACTAGCAGTTCTATCAATTGCCTCACAAGATAAAAAACGCCCCTCTCCAAGATTTTGGGCAAGGCGCGTTATCTTTACTTTTTTATATTCGGTTTTGCCTTCTTTTATTAAGGCTAGCCTTACTGAATTTGAACCTATATCTATAACACAATACTTCATACTAATTTAAGGTAATATCGTCGTCTAATTGATAACCCAATTCGTAAGCACGCCTAACTATCCAATCTAGTTCTTTACGCGCTTCCAAAACGTCTTCTCCATTTTCAATCATAACGTTATATTCAGTAATTCTTCTCTCAAGTTCGGCAATGTTGTTTTGTTCCACTTTTATGGCAATTAGTTGATACACCATAATTACAAGCAGAATAAAAAGCAACAAGACTGCGCCGATAGTTGAAGACACTACTAATCTTTTAAACTTGGCTTGATCCATTTATTTTATTTCCTTGATTTTTCTTCTTTCTAAGATATTATATACCCTTTTTATACTTTTTGCAAGTATATAATGAAAACTTTTAACGTATAGAAAGTTTCCTAGCAAAACACCAACTATCATATAGACTCGTAAATTTGGCATTTTTACTATATACGAATATAAAACGAAACCAAAGGATAGCAAAATAAAATACGTTATTTCCACTACCCCTTTTATCGCATTTTTGCTAGTTTTTTCTTTTATTAAAATTGCCAGCGTTCTAAAAACACCAAAACAAGCGCCAAAACTCAAGCAAGACAAAAAAACGTAAAGTTGATTCGCCGTGACAAACACTACTTTAATATCCTTTTTAAGATTGGTTTTTTCTTGTTTCCGTATTTAATTTCAAAAAACAATCCGTCTGCCGAAAGCGTGCCACTTTGCTTATTAAAACTAGCAATTTTAATATTTTCCCCAATAATTTTAACCTTTTTTCCCGAAACGGTTAGGTTTATATATTGCTCCGAAAACCCATCGACCGTATCTACTCCCGTCATTGAGAGTTTTCTTTGCGACTCTAAAGTTAAAGTGTTATTTTCTATTTGATTTGACATATTCTCCCCCTTCTTTAAATGAATATGCCAATATGGAAAAAATTAAAACCTTATTTTTAGTCGATAGTAATAAGCAAAACGCCGTTATCGTTTATCGTACTTGCATCAAATGCCCAGGAAAGAGTTTTATCTTCGTCGATAACGTAATATTTAGCCCTAGTTAAATCCAAGCCTTCAAATTTAAGGTCTTGCTTTTTACCAGACAAGTTAACGAGAAGTAGCGCAGTTTTTTCGCCGTTTTTAGCACGTAAAACGTACATTCCTTCGGTGTCAACGCTTGCTTCAACTTGATTTTTAAGTTGGTACAACTGATTAAATGCAACGAACGAATAGTAAGACTTAAACGGCTTATAAGTATTCATATCAAATACGGCGGCATACGTTGATGAGCCCGTTATTCTCATATCATAAACGCAACAAACGTCAACAACAGGTGAATTTTGCATAGCAATCATAGTTCCTGCAATTTACGCACTATGATGCGCCTTGCCCTTATCTTCTTTTACAGGGTGCCACTCGTTTAAGTGAGTTTCTATATGTGAATATCCAAATTCCTCAAGTTTTTCTTGCAAGTATTTGGTATACATAATATTGGTTTCAGTTTTAGAATAACTATGCCACGAGAAAAAATCTATCGGCGAATTATGTTCTTTAATATATTTAAAGAATTTATGAAAATAATCTAGCCAAATTTCCGGCCGCTCAGCACCCGGTCTATGCAAAGCATAAAAACCACAGGAGCCATACCCACCAATTTTTATATTGGGGAAACGATTTTTTAGGTGTTTAGACGCAACGTCGTATAATCTAAAAAATTGCTCGGGAACACCATCCCACATCATAGTTGAGCCGTGATATTCTTCTTCACTCTCGGGCTCATTCCAAATTTTCCAATATTTAACGTTAAAATGAAAGCCGTTTGCCCAACCCTCGTTATAGTGCATTATAATATGCTCGCAAATTCTAGCCCACTTTTCATAGTCTTTTGGAGGAGCAGTTCTATACGCTTTAATATGCGAAGCGTTTTCGATAGTAATTCCAAGTCTATAATAAGGCTCGATGCCGTTATCAACTAGCCCTTTCATCAACACGTCGGTAAAGGCAAAATCGTACGAATTAGGATCATTTTCATCAGCGTCGAAATCACGAAAAATATTAGGAATATCTACCCATCTATATCCACCGGACCACCTACGTCGTGCAAACGAGAATATGGAATTCCAGCCTCTTTTAAATACTTAAAATAAGACGTATCGTGTCCCATCAAAGGTGGTTGACCTGCGCCGTGCATAGGCTTTATTTTTTTCAATAATTTTACTAGTATCAACGGTTATGGTAGTCATACTTTTCCTCCACGATTATTATCCACTATATTTTATCAAAATCAAAATATAAAATCAATATTAAACTTGATTTTTTATCCGTTTGTGTCGCTTTTTAATTAGAGAAACAAGCAAAAAGAATATTCCACCGAAAAGAACGGGCAAATAATAACATGAAATTCTCCAAAGCATAAGCGTTCCAACCAAAAGGTTTTCTCCAATTAAAAGTGGAAACAATAAAACGAACAGACCTTCGCTACTCCCGTTTCCACCCGGAATTGGAATCACGTTTGAAATGTAGGTTAAACAAAGGCTTAATAGATAAAATTTTATAAATCCGTCAAATGAAAAAATTTCTTTCGAGAGTAAAAGATAGCTTAAATAAATAAAAGACGTAATCAGATATAAATATAATGCGTACGTTAGCATTGGCAATATATATTTATAAAACTCTTTAAGAAGTAAAATAACTTGCTCTTTATAAACTTGGTATTTTACTACTTGTTCACCGATAAACTCTTCTCTTTTTTCTTCATTTTTTCTAAATCTAATACTCGCAACCAAATTTATGCAGAATTTTTGAAAAGGTTTAACAAAAGCAAGTAGCATTGAAAGGACTATTGAGCCAACGTGAAACAAAGCCCCAACCCCTACTACTAGGTGAAGCCCAACGTTTACCCCTTCAATATTCACACTAAGTTTATTCGCTAAAAGAATAAAAAACAATATTAAATAATTAACTACGCTCGAAAAGGAAACTACAATTTGAGTTCTAGTCACGCCCGAAAGACCTTCATAAAAGGAGAAATTATTACTTATATAAGAATAAATTCTAAGTGGAAAATGTCCACTCTTATAGGGCGTTATATCCGAGCCCAATCTTCCAAAAACAACGTCGGTTAGAGCATTTAAAAAGGTGAAGTTCACAAGCGATTTTTTAACGCACAAGTAATCGACGAAAGCGTAGATAATTACTGAAAATAAATACACCACGAAAACACATAAAACGTTGACGAGCGAAATACTTATAAAAACTTCCTTAGTCAATAGGCTTTTTGCTATCAAAAAATAAATAGTTAACGTGGTGACGAGTAAAATTATTATTAAGTTTAATAGATATTTTTTATTTTTCATTTAAGGCTTTTTCTTTTTTTATTTTCCTTAATTCAATTATATAATTTCCACAATACAAGCAAGAAGTAATCACGATTAACGCCATACCTATTCCCGCAATAACGTAGAATAAGACAACGTCTATTTCAGTAAACAACAAAAAGATAAAAAAGGCAACGTAAAGGTAAACGGTAGTCACTTTGCCAAACCATTTCGCACTGCGCATTACTCCCGTTCTTCTACTTACTATATACCCTAAAATTGCCTTTAGAACTTCAAAAACGACAAACACGCAAATAAAAGTGAGCATGAAAGGATATTTATCAATAAGGCAACAAATAAGCGCGCCTTGAGTCAATTTATCGGCAAAAGGATCAAGCATTTTGCCCAAATCACTTATCATATTAAATTTTCTAGCAATAATTCCGTCCAAAACGTCAGTTAGCCCCGATAGAACGATTACTGTTCCTAAAAAGTATAAATTGCCGTATACTTTATAAGACACGAAAATCAATGGAATTAATAAAATTCTAAACAAGGACAAAAAATTTGGTATTGTAAATATTGCGTTTCTTTTGTTAGATTTCACCATTACTTCACCCCTAAACATTATTCAGGTAGTTTCATATCTCCTTCTTTAATCCAACCTTTCTTTCTCATAAATTCGCTTATAACGATATTAAGAAGTGCAGGCAATATAATCATTAATAACACTATGCCGATTATTCCAAGCGTTCCTTGAGTGTACTTAAATAGGTCAAATACGCCTACAAAACCACTAGTACCCATGCCACCGCCAGAACTTCCACAATAGAGTTTAAATACGCAAGTTGAAAGTGGACCTAAAATAGCACTAGAAATAATCATTGGTAGCATTATTATAGGTTTCTTCATAATATTAGGTATTTGAAGCATGCTCGTTCCAACACCTTGTGCAATAAGACCACCAATTCCGTTTTCACGATAACTAGCAACGGCAAAGCCCACCATGTGTGAAGCGCACCC
Source organism: Clostridia bacterium (assembly GCA_017456055.1). Taxonomy (GTDB): domain Bacteria; phylum Bacillota; class Clostridia; order Christensenellales; family Borkfalkiaceae; genus UBA1259. The sequence goes on from JAFTKC010000010.1 coordinate 65,787, forward strand.
TACCGTAGCAGCGCCACCTGCCAACAACATTGCGTTGTAGGTTTCTAAAGCGACGCTACCATCAGCATAACCCGTAATAACGGGCGACGCTACAGCAATCCAAATGGCTGCGGAAGAAGTTGGCATAGTCAAAACTATACCCATAATAACGGAAATAACAATACCCATTACGAAAGGCGTAGCGTTGGTTGCCACAGCAATTAAAACGCCTAGTTGATTTACAAGCCAAATAAATGGGAAAGATACGAATATTCCCGCTAAGCATAAAAACATTGTCCCTAGTGGAACTAATAATATATCTAGTTTGGTTTTTCCTGCATAAAATTCTACAATTTCAACGACTAGCATTGTCACTACGTATGCACCGATTGGATTACCAGGAACACCCATAGTTAGAGCAGTAAATCCTGCATCACCAATCATCATTTTATCAGCAAAAGCACCTACCATACCCGCAACACCTGCAGAGAAAACTAGCAGTTTCTTTTTACCAAGAGAATGAGCAATTCCTACGCCAATTCCCGCACCCATCAGTGATTTAGCAATATTTGCAATCATCATTAGAGTCGCACCTACGTAATTATCGCCTATCCAACCAGCAATTTGAGCGAGAATCGTGCCTGCAATCAGGGTGACAAATAATCCTTGAGCCATGCCCGAAAATGCTGTTATAAAATATCTTTTTGGTAATTCTTTAAGATATTTTACAATTTTTGATTGCTTTTCATTTACATTTGCAATTTCTTCCATTATGGTATTATCTCCTGTAATTTATTTTCTACTTGATCGCATGAAGTTAAATAATACTTTATGCCGTTTTTTTGTACTAATTTATCGCTTCTAACAGACTTGCCGTGCAGGTGTCCGTAAACGACTGCGTCTACCTTGTTTTTCTCAAAAATTTCTGTAAATAATGAATTTTCTCTCTTTACGTTAAATGGTGGATAATGCACTAAGGCAATTACTTTATCTCCATCCTCACGTATTTTATTCACCGAATTAAAGGAAAGTTTTAGTCTTTCAACTTCTCTTAAATAAATCTTTTCATCTCTCTTGTCAAAGTCTGGCGAGCCTGGAACTGCCCAACATCTAGAACCACATATAATATAGTTATCAATCTTTACGCAATCGTTTTGAAGAGCAAAAGTGTTTTCCGGTAAAATTTCTCTAACTTTACCTATTCCACTCCACCAGTAATCATGATTGCCCTTTGTTAAAATCTTTTTTCCTTTAAGACGTGACAAAAGTTTCAAATCTTCCTTAGCATCGTCAATACTCATTGCCCAACTAATATCGCCACCAATTAAGACTACGTCTTCGTCTTTCACCTTTTGATTCCAATCGGCAAAAATTTTATCTAAATACCCCTCCCAATTTCCACCAAAAACGTCCATTGGCTTGTTGGTATTGGTCGAGATATGTAAATCACTAATTGCATACAATTTCATAAGTTAATTATAGCACGCGACTTTTGATTTTTCAAGTAATTGCAAGATAAAGTTAAATTTGTATAATCTAAATTTTCCCTCACAATCCATTATACACTTATAAAAGTTTAGAAACCTTGAAAAAAACGTTGACTTTTCTATAATAATGTAATAGAATTAAATAAAGTTAAAAACAAAATAGAGGCGCGGTTCTTATGATAAACGCAAACGGGCTTAAAGTTTTGCGCGGTAAAGGAAGAATCGCCGAAGAGAATAACTCGCCAAAGTTATTTGTCTGGGCGTATGCGAAATACGTATACGACTGTCGCTTAATTTTTAAGCGTTGCGCTATTTAATATTGAGAAGTTATTTTTTATTCACGATATTTTATAGTATCGTGATTTTTTTTACAAAGGAGGTTAGTTATGCTAACGAAAAAGAAGTTTTTTACACCAAAAACTATCACTCTGTTGATTGCTTCGGTAATCATATTAGGCGCATTGATAGTTTTAACACAAACGGGTGTCGTTCACACCTCTCAAACCTGTAAACTTTGTTCTGGAACGGGCACAATTCTAGGTGAAGAGTGCAAAATTTGTGGAGGCGTAGGCTCGGGTATGGGCTCAATTTGGGCACTACTACCACCTATCATCGCAATCGCACTTGCTCTTATAACTAAAGAAGTTTTCAGCTCTTTATTTATAGGAATTTTATCGGGAGCAATTCTCGCCGCAGATTTTTCGCCGTTAAAAACCGTAGACCACGTTATAAATACCGGTTTAATAAGCGCAGTATCAGATACGGCAGGTATATTCATATTTCTCATCGAACTTGGCATCTTGGTTGCACTTGTTAATAGAGCAGGCGGAAGTAGAGCATTCGGCGAGTGGGCTAAAATGCACGTTAAATCTAAAGTTGGCGCACAAATTTGCACTTTTATTTTGGGCATTTTAATCTTTATCGACGATTACTTTAACTGCTTGACGGTAGGCTCGGTTATGCGCCCTGTCACCGACAAACATAAAATATCTCGCTCTAAACTTGCATATTTAATAGACGCAACAGCAGCTCCGGTTTGCATGATAGCACCTATTTCTTCTTGGGCTGCGGCAGTTTCAGAATACGCTGCTGAGGGCGAAGGATTTAGGTTGTTTATTATGGCTATCCCATTTAACTTCTACTCTCTGCTCACCTTAGTCTTCGTGCTTACAATAATATTGATGAAATATGATTTTGGACCAATGAAAAAACACGAAATAAATGCACAAAACGGCGATTTATTCTCTGGTAAACAAATCGTTAGCAACGAAGAAATGCCTTGCGAAAAAGGTAGAGTATTCGACCTAGTTATTCCAATAATATTTTTACTCGTATTCAGCATTTTCGCTCTAGTTTACGTTGGTGGAATTTTTGAGGGCGCACCTTTCATGGACGCATTTGCAAACACTGACGCAACGGTTGCTCTTCCCTGGGGTGGATTAATAACTTTAATTGCAACTATAATCTATTTCGCTTGCAGAAACGTAGTTAGTGTTGGTGAATCAATGAAAGCGCTTCCTAAAGGCTTTATTGCAATGGTTCCAGCAATCTTTATCTTAACCTTTGCAACGGCTCTTAAAAATATTACGGGCGAACTCGGCGCGGCTTTCCATATAGGTAATATGATGGCGGGATTCCCACTCACGCTTTCAAAACTACTCCCCGCAGTTATATTCTTGGTTGCTTGCATACTTTCATTTTCTACCGGAACAAGTTGGGGTACTTTCGGTATTTTAATACCTATAGTGACGGCGATGTTCCCAAGCGCAGAACAATCGTCCATTATGATAGTAGGAATGTCGGCTTGTCTTGCAGGTGCAGTTTGTGGAGACCACTGCTCACCTATTTCCGATACTACGATTATGTCGTCGGCAGGCGCTGAGTGTGAACACTTAAATCACGTTTCCACTCAACTTCCATACGCTATATTCGTTGCAGTAATTTCATTTATAAGTTTCATATTTGCAGGATTCGTTCCAAATGCGTTAATAGCATTGCCAGTTTCCTTCGCAATATTATTGGGCTCTCTATTTGCAATGAAATTTATCGATCAAAAGAAAAATACGGCAAAATAATTATTTTAAAAATATAAAAAGCACGCTATCTATAAGGTAGTGTGCTTTTTTATTTATATTAAGTTTATTCTGGATACATCGGCAATTCGAAAAATCCTGCGCAAACCTCTTGCGTATATTCTTGGCAAGGTGGAATTGGCGTATACCCGTAAGACGGAATCAAGAGTTCCACTTCCATAACTATTTTTATAATTATAGAAACGCAAGCGTCAATAGTAAATTGATTGTCGCCCGTGTAATTGCCAAGTGTTGAAACAAGCGATACGACTGATTCTACCGTATAAGGCATTATAGACGCAGATGGAATATTTAATATTACGTCCTTAGTGACGGTGACCGTTGAGGTTGCCACGCCCTCTACACCATTAGCGTCGGTATATGCAACCGATACGGGAATTGTCACGTCGGCTTTCACTCTTGCCGAGTGTGGTCTTTCTGCTAATGGCTCTATAAGTAGATTGCTTATAGTTCCTTCAGAAACCGTGCTTTTTGCACTTATAAAGGTTAACGGGTATGTAGGATTTGACGGAGTCAAGTTGGTTATATTTAGTACTATATCGTTAATTTGACTTTGTTGCATGCAGGCGTCGAATACTTTCTTTGCTTGCACGCATACTTTTTCGCAAAGTCCGTTCAAAGGATTTCCGTTAATTTGCCCCGGGCATCTATCAGATTGAAAATTACAGAAAAATGACATTTTTCTCCTCCTTTTTTTCTTCTATTTCAATATATGATTCATAAGGACGTTTATGTCACTTTATTGTAAAGTTTCTCAATGCTTTTTCTATTTAAAACGAATGCGAGAGTATTTAACTCTCGCATTTGTTTAATAACAACAAAATTCACCTTGATACTTCCAATTTGTCCATAAAGTGACTATACTTGAAATTTGGCTTACGTCAGATTTAATATACTCACCGTATTCCTTAGAAGTGTCGCCAATATATCTCGTCACGCCACCTACTGCCATGGTATATATTTTATCAAAAGTTCCAGTGTTTCTTCCTATTACCAATCCATAGTAATTTAATTCATCCATAAAATCTGAAGTTCTAGTAGTCTTTGATACTATTGAATTATCGTTATGTTTATACGAAACACATTTCTGAACATTTCCTTCATTAAATCCAACAAGATAGCCAACAAAACTTCTAAGAAAGCCACCACCAGCAAAAAGAACATAACATCCCCCACGAGATTCTGAAGATAAAGTATTCTTCATTGAAATACAGTCCGAAACCTTAGAAGTATTATAACCAACAACTCCACCCACTATAGACCTATTAATCTTAGTATAGTTTGTTCTTCCATTAGAGTAGCCAGTTAATGAACAATTCTTTGCTTTGCAATATTGAATATTACCATTATTTGTTCCTACAACACTACCTAATGCCAACCAACAAAGCGAATCATGTCCAGAATTGCTTTTTTCTTGCTGAATACTAATATTAAAGGTTGAGTTAACCACCTCTATGCCTTTTACAATACCATTATTGACTGCGATTATACCTGCAAAAAACGCTCTTTCAGACGCTGAATTATAAATATGGTCGACTTTAATGTTTGCGTTATAAAACACAATATTGTCTATCGTTCCATTATTTTTTTGTATAAATCCCGAATACAAATACTTATCATCTAGTTGCCCAGCATAACTTATACTTAAATTTTTTATCATCATGCCATTACCATTTAGAATACCATTAAACTCGGCATTAGGCTCCCAATTATAGCCTTCTAAATCAAGGTCTTCAATAATTTCGAAATACACGTTTTCTTTATTAAATTCTTCCCTTTCAATATTTTTTAACTGAATAGCATTAGAAATTAAATATGGTTGAGTTGCCGTACCAAAACCACCTGCAAAATCAACTATATTACCTGGATCAACAGGGGCATCAAATTTATAATAGTTAACTACCCTGTTATATTTTTCATTGTAATACTCTAAAAAAGCCTCTTCCATTGATTCGGACATTGAACTATATTCTTGTGGAAGTAAATCCCATAAAGGTATTAATCCATTTGAAGAATAATTAATTAACGAGCAAGTAGTATCGTTATCATTAAAACTTTCTAACCAAGAATTGTATTTTGTTGAAAAGTCTTCTATTTCGGCTACCCCAAAAGTATCTCCCCCATATGCCGAAGCATTAAATGAAGTTTGAACGTCCTCCGTACTTGCGCCTAGTGTTTCTGCAACACTTGCTTGAAAACCAATGTTCGTTTGCGTAGCAAAGCCTTTAAAAGTTATACTACTTTTCAAACTATTTTCTTTGCTTTCTGATATATTCGCCTTATTAGTCACAGCAGAAACATATGCATTGAGTCTACCACCAAAAATTGCAGAGCCAATTATATGTGTTCCGTAAGTAGCAAAAAATTGATTAAAATTTGCTTGATTTTGGCTTTCAAACAATTCTCCTAATACTTCTACATAATCATCTGATAAATAACTTAAATATTTACCTTTAACTGCAAAATCTTTAAGCGACAACGAATATCTTTCAATATATTGGTCTAAAACTTGATAGTATTGGTTTTGATATGAAGAGTGCTTAAAACTTCCACTACTTTTAACACCTAAATCTATTCCACCAAATATTCCAAATACAGATACACCAACTCCAACGTCAACTTGAAGTGTTGTTGATGATTCTTCAATTAATTCAGAAATAGAACGAGCACTAGTTGATTTTGTTGTACTAACACTTTGCAAATCATCCTTGTAAATTGTCGCATTGTTTAATTTATTAGAATCTAAAACAGAAACGCCTCTTTTATAATCACCATAACTAGTAGCATTTACAATATCTACACTATAACCTAATCCAGTTTGACTATACGTTCCTGAAGAATTTGACGTTTTAGTGTAAGTATAAACGTATTCTGCAGACCACTCCGAGTCACTATATAGAATCTGATTCCCCTTTGCTTTTACATAAATATGTAATTCAGTAGGTTGATTAACCTCCAAATACGTATCCATAATCGATGCTATACTGTACTTTAATGTATTTCCAACTGACTCTTGATATGAGTTTATTTTCAACACATAAGAACTTGCATTTGGCACCTCTTCCCAATACACGTAATTTTCTGAAACCCTAGTTATGTTAGGAGTAGGCAATTTAGTTGCATTATTTGTCATTTCACCCGTATTACCATCAAAATTGACTGAACAACCAGTAATAGAAAAACACGTGCAAATTATCAAGAAAAATGCTAAAAATCTTTTCATAACTTTCTCCTTAGTATTTTTTAAAATTATAACACTATATTTAGTGTATGTCAATAAAATTACACTACTTTTCGTGTAAAATAAAAATATGATAACGCTAGGCGACAATTTAAAAGAATTAAGAAAATTAAATAAATTAAGTCAAAAAGAATTTGCTCTACGCATGCAAACGACACAACAACGCGTTAGCGAATGGGAATGCAATAAAGTCGAGCCTTCTTTATATAATTTAATTAAAATTTTACGCTTATATAACATTTCCTTTGAGGAACTTATAGATGGTGTATTTGATTAAAAAAAGAGAGAGTTGTTAACAACTCTCTCTTTTTTTAATTTTTTTAGAAATTATAGCCTAGCTCGATTGCTTTAATGTTTTTCTCTAATAGTTCTGCCTTTTTAGCAGGAACCATTTGAGTTAAACTATTTTTAATTTCCTCTAAGGTAAATATACCCGTTTCCTTAATTACCTTGCCTAAGATAATCATGTTTGCTAAACCTACTATTGCGTTGTCACTTGCAAGTTTAGTTGCCGGTATTTCATAAACCTTAACGTCGTCTCTCTTTGCGTCAGTGACAACTAACGAACTATCGTAAACGATATATCCGTCTTTTTCAGTTTCGTAAAAATATTTATCCAAAGAAGGTTTATTCATGGCGATTAAAACGTCTGGCTTATCAACGATAGGAGATCCTACTGGAACGTCCGAAATAATTACGCTACAATTTGCCGTTCCACCACGCATTTCAGGGCCGTACGATGGAAGCCACGAAACTTCTTTATTTGCTTTTAATCCGGTGTACGCTAAGGCTTTACCCGAAAAGAGAATACCTTGTCCACCGAAACCTGCTATTAAAATTTTAGTAGATTTCATTATTTCTCCTCCTTGTATTTATCCTTATAAACACCTAAAGGATAATATTTTTCCATATTTTCGTTAAGCCAAGAAAGTGCTTCCTTAGGCGATAAACCCCAGTTGGTAGGACAAGTTGATAAAACTTCAACAAGTGAGAATCCTTTACCCTCTATTTGATTTTTGAAAGCACGCATAATTGCTTTTTTAGCCTTTCTAATATTTGCAACGTTATTAACTGCTACTCTCTCTAAATAAGACGCTCCGTCAACTTGAGAAAGCATTTCGCAAACCTTTACTGGATATCCAACAACGGTGACGTCTCTACCGTATGGTGAAGTTTGAGTCACTTGGTTTGGAAGAGTAGTTGGAGCCATTTGTCCACCAGTCATACCGTAAATTGCATTATTTACGAAAATTACGGTGATGTTTTCACTTCTTGCTGCCGAGTGAACGGTTTCTGCTGTTCCAATTGCCGCAAGGTCTCCGTCGCCTTGATATGTAAATACTACGTTATCTGGGTTTGCTCTCTTTGCGCCCGTTGCTACTGCAGGGGCTCTTCCGTGAGCGGCTTGAATCATATCACAATTAAAATAATTATAAGAGAAAACCGAACAACCTACGCTTGCAACGCCGATAGTTTTTCCTAAAACGCCGAGTTCTTCTAAACATTCGGCAACTAGTCTATGAATAATACCATGCGTACACCCTGGACAATAGTGCAATTCGTTTTCCGTTAAACCTTTAGTCTTTTCAAAAACTACCATTGCTTTGCCTCTCCTTTTTCAATTTTTTCAAGTTCTGCGATAACTTCGTCTGGAGTCATCAACACACCGCCAGTTCTTCCGTAAAAATATACTGGCTTAGCACAATCGATTGCAAGTTTCACGTCGTCAACCATTTGTCCCATATTAAGCTCTACCGACAAGAAACTCTTAACCTTTTTGCTTGCCTCTTTAAGCGCATCTTTTGGGAATGGGAACAAAGTAATAGGTCTAATCATACCAACCTTTATACCCTTCTTTCTTGCTTCAGTAATAGCATTTTTACAAATTCTAGAAGCAATACCGAAAGCAACGACACAAATTTCCGCATCATCCATTAAATACTCTTCGTACATAACTTCATCTCTTTCGATAATTTTATAACGCTCGTATCTACCGATATTCCATTCTTCAAGTTGTGCGGGAGAAAGTGACAATGAGTTAATAACGTTTCTTCCTTCGTGATTATTTGTGCCAGTGGTTGCCCATGGTTTAGCGTAGTCGTTAACAACGCCCTTATCTAAACTTACAGGCTCCATCATTTGCCCCATAGTTCCGTCTGCTAAAATCATAGCGGGAACTCTATACTTATCGGCTAAATCAAATCCCTTAAACGTTAAGTCAACCATTTCTTGTACTGAAGCAGGCGCAAGAGTAATAAGTTTATAATCTCCGTGCCCACCACCTTTAGTTGCTTGGAAATAGTCCGACTGCGATGGTTGAATACCACCGAGACCTGGTCCACCTCTTTGTACGTTTACGATAAGTGCTGGAAGTTCGCAACCTGCAAGGTATGAAATACCTTCGCTCTTTAGTGAAATTCCAGGACTTGAACTACTAGTCATACATCTTTTACCACAAGAAGCAACGCCGATAACCATATTAATTGCGGCAATTTCCGACTCTGCTTGTAAAAAAGTTCCGCCAATTTTAGGCATGCGCTTAGACATATAAGCGGCAACTTCAGTTTGTGGGGTTATTGGATATCCAAAATAGTAATTACAACCAGCCATTATGGCTGCTTCAGCCAATGCTTCATTACCTTTCATTAAAACTTTATCTGCCATAATTCACCTCTATCTCTCCACTTTAATTACCGTATCGGGACACATGATTGCGCAAGAACCACACCCAATACAAGCACTTTCGTCGGTCACACCCGCAGGGTGATAACCTTTTTGGTTAATTTCTTCTTTTTCTAGAGCAATTATCTTTTTAGGGCAAACGGTTTCGCATAAACCACAGCCTTTACAACGCTCTTTGTCAAAAATAACTTTTGCCATCTTTTCTCCTTTATAGCCAATCACCGTATTTTATACAATCGACTGGCAATACGTTTTTTATATCTTTAATTTTTTCTACTAAGTGTTTTTCAACAGCCGTAAACTTTATTGGAAGATTTAATTCTTTAGATAATTTTGAGCAAAACTCAAACCCTTCGTAAATCTCCTTTTCGGTTGTTTCTTTTCCTAAATTTGAATTGTTTACTAAACCGGTAAATTTAATTCTACTAGCAATTTCAATTTCGTTTAATATAGCCTTAACACCCTCGACGTCTCTCGTTTCAGGACGATATTTATTGACGACAAGCAAGCAATCATAATCGTTTTCTTCCTTTATTTTAGAAGAAAATCTTCCTAAAGCAAGCGCCCCTCTATCGTCCCCACCAACGTCTACTACTGCAAAACTTTCTTTATCGTCTACCATTTTATAAGACTTAGAGTTCATTGCGGGAATATCAACGTTTGTTTCGGCAAAGGGTGAAACAACAAGTTCTACACCCGACTCTTCTAAGATAGAAATTGCATCTACCGTTCTATAATAGGGGTTTACTATGTCTAAGTCGTAAATACTAACCTTTTGCTTGATTTTTTTCAAAGCCTTAGCATAGTTTACGGCAACGGTTGTTTTTCCACTACCGTAATGCCCCATTACGAGTGTTATTCTTTTATCGAACATTAAACTTTTACCTTTAAGCACCAATTTCTCTTATCTTCAACCTTGCCCCATTGAATACCCGTCAACTCATCGTAAAGTTTTTGAGTTAATTCACCGATTTGGTTGTTTGAAATAACGTGGTCTTTTCCGTCATAGAATAAGTGACCTATTGGAGAAACGACTGCTGCCGTTCCCGTTCCCCAAGCCTCTTCTAGTTTGCCGTTTTCAGTAGCCTCAAGTAAATCGTCTACTGAAATTAGCGTTTCACTTACCTTATATCCCCAACTTCTTAAAATCTCTATGCAAGATTTTCTTGTTATACCAGGAAGAACTGAACCAGTCAATTCAGGAGTATAAATCTCTCCGTCGATTTTGAACATAACGTTCATTGCGCCAACTTCTTCGATATATTTTCTCTCAACGCCGTCAAGCCATAAAACTTGAGTAAAGCCCATCTCTTCGGCTCTCTTACCTGCTCTTAAACTTGCTGCGTAATTTCCACCACATTTAGCGTAGCCCGTTCCACCACGAACTGCTCTAACGTCTTGGTTTTCAATGCTAATTTTAACTGGATTTAAGCCTTCTGCGTAATAGTTTCCTACAGGCGACAAAATTATAAAAAACTTTGCATTGTGTACTGGGTGAACGCCTAGTGCCTCGTCATTTCCAATCATAAACGGACGAATATAGAGTGAAGTTCCCGGTTGGTCGGGTATCCAATCGTAATCTAAGGTTATTAAAGTCGTTAACGCTTCAATAAAATCGTCTCCGTCAAATTCAGGCAAACACAATCTCTCAGCAGAATCGTTCATTCTCTTTAGATTTTCTAAAGGTCTAAACATTTGATATCCGTCTGCCGTTTTATAAGCCTTCATACCCTCGAAAATTTCTACGCCGTAATGCAATACTGTTGACGCAGGGTGAACGGGAATATAATCAAATGGTACGATTTTAGCGTCGTGCCAACCTTCTTTAGACGAATAGTCCATAACGAACATATGGTCGGTAAAATACTTACCAAAGCCCAACTTGGTAAAATCAGGTTTTTGTTTTAACACTTTTGCTTTTTCAATTTTAATTTCCATATCTATCACCTTTTACTTCATATTTTTAATTTTTTCAACTGCGTCTTCACGCATTTTATATTTTAATATCTTGCCGGCTGCGTTCATTGGGAATTCCGTGACGAAAATAAAATATCTTGGAACTTTGTGCTTTGCCATGTGCTCATTTCCGTATTGGCGCATTTCTGCTTCCGATGAAGTTTCGCCCTTATTTAGAATAATATAAGCGCAAGCCTCTTCTCCATATCTTTCGTCTGGAACGCCAACAACTTGAACGTCTCTAACCTTGTCGTGCGTTAAATAGAACTCTTCGATTTCTCTAGGATATAGGTTTTCTCCACCACGGATAATCATATCCTTAAGTCTACCAGTCACCTTATAATAGCCGTCTGGCGTTCTACAACAAATATCTCCACTATGAAGCCATCCGTCAGCATCAATCGTTTGTTCGGTTGCTTTAGGCATTTTATAATAGCCTTTCATAATGTTATAGCCCCTAGCAACAAATTCGCCGTTAACTCCGTCAGGCACTTCTTCTCCCGTTTCAGGATCGATAATTTTACACTCAACACCAGGGAAAGCACTACCTACCGTCTCTACTCTATGGTCGATATCTTCGTTAACTTCTCCCATCGTGCAACCTGGCGACGCTTCAGTTTGACCATAAACGCTTATGATTTCTTTCATATTCATTTGGTCGGCTGCCCTTCTCATTAAATCTGGTGGACAGTTTGCACCTGCCATAATACCCGTTCTAATATACGAGAAGTCCGTTTTAGAAAAGTCAGCGTGGTTAAACATTGCAATAAACATAGTTGGAACGCCGTTAAAACAAGTGATTTTTTCACTATTTATACATGCAAGCGAAGACTTTGGCGAGAAATAGGGCATTGGGCAAATAGTTCCACCGTGCGTCATCATATTTGTCATTGATAAAACCATGCCAAAGCAGTGGAACATCGGCACTTGAATCATCATTCTATCAGCCGTAGAAATATCCATTCTATCGCCTATAATCTTACCATTATTTAAGATGTTTCTATGCGTTAGCATTACCCCTTTTGGAAAACCGGTAGTTCCCGAAGTGTATTGCATATTACAAACGTCGTCTGGTTTAACTAAAGATGCTCTTCTTCTCACTTCCTCTTTAGGAACTAAAGTAGAGCGAGCAGTAAAATCTTTCCACTCTAGGCATCCTTCCATATCAAAACCAACGGTGATAACGTTTCTTAAGAAAGGAAGTTTTTTAGCATATAAAGGATCGCCTTTTTCTAAATCTTTTAGTTCTGGGCAAAGTTCTTCTATGATTTCCTTGTAATTTGAATCCTTGCAACTATCAATCATAACTAGCGTATGAGTGTCCGATTGTCTAAGCAAGTACTCTGCTTCGTGAATCTTATAAGCCGTATTAACGGTGACTAAAACTGCACCGATTTTTACCGTTGCCCAAAAGGTTAAAAACCATTGTGGAACGTTAGTTGCCCAAATAGCAACATGGTGTCCTGCTTCAACCCCTACTGAAATCAACGCTCTTGCAACCTTGTCAACGTCATCTCTAAACTGAGAATAAGTTCTAGTGTAATCTAAAGTAGAATATTTAAACGCATATTGATCTGGATATCTATCCACCATTTCGTCAAGCACGTCTGAAAAGGTTAAATCTATAACGTCATATTTTTTCCACGGATGAGTACCCGTTTTGCTACGATTATAGAAAACTTCCTTTTTAATAGGTGCAGTTTGATTTGTTTCAAGATAACTCTTAAAATGCGTCAATAATATATCGACTGACGAAATATTTGAATCCATAACTGAAATATATCCGTCGTAGTTAAGAGAACGCAAAGCGTTTATAAAGTCCTTAACGGGAAGTTCGCCGTCACCAATCAAGCAGTCTTCTCCATTAGCCTTGTCTCCTAGACGAACGTATCCTATATACGCACCTAAAACTTGAATAGTTTTGTCAGCAGACTCACCTCCGTTAAAGAAGGTTTCTCTAACGTTCCAGCAAACTTTTACGTTTGCAGATGCGAGCGTGTTTATAATCTCCAAAACTTTTTCGGTATTTACTAATTCGCCAATAGTTTCAAATAAAATATCTACATTTAATTGTTTTGCCTTAGCGATAACTGGATTAATTACATTCTTTATTTCTTCAATAGAAAATTTATTAAGTTTAACTACTAACCCACTTACTCCTGCTCTAGAACAATATTCCAAATATTTGCAAATATTTTCAACGTTAGAATTTTTATTTATTTCTTCGGGATAATCTAACACTGGAATAGAGATTTTTCTATTCACTAATTTTCTCTTAGAATCAATCGTCATTGACGAACGAAATATACTATCAGTATGCTCGTTCTTTTCTTTTATTGCATCGAAAATTTCCACACCGTCGTACCCATAACTTTGTACGACATTACAAAGGTCAAGAAAACTCGACGTTTTTATATATTTATCGCAAAATGAAAACTTCATAATTATTTTTCCTCGTACACAATCTTATTTATTGCGTTGATATATGCGCGAATACAAGCCCCTATAATATCGGTTGATACGCCGTTGCCCGGATAAAGTTTGCCGTTTGCTCTTAAACGAATAATTGACGAGCCCACTGCACCTCTTCCCTTAGTCACCGCCTGTACTTGGAAATCGTCAAGTTCATAGTGATGTCCGATAATTTGCTCTATTGCGTGAAATGCGGCGTCGATTGGACCATCGCCCGTAGAAACACCCGTCAACTTTTCGCCGTCTTTTTCTAACACCACGTTTGCCGTTGCCGAAATAATATTACTACTATTTACCACGAAACTTACCAAATGATAAGTAGAAGAAACTTGCATTGCGTTGCTTGCAACGATTGCTTCAAACTCCTTAATATCAATGGCTTCTTTTTTCGCAGTCACTCTCTTAAATTCTTCGTAAACTTTGCCGTAATCTTCGTCAGATAGGTCGTAGCCTAGTTTCTTAGTAATCTCTACGATATCTTTTAGGCTTGCGATACCTTCAACCACACCTGAAACCTTGGTGTTTTCTTGATTTTCAACTTCAATATTCTTACCAACCTCAGCAAAAACAGTATTGGTTTTGGTTATATCTAATTGAACTTGCGCTCCTAAATCAAACCTCTTTTCTCTAAATAGATTTGCTAATTGAGAAACGCTAACGTAATCTCCAATAGAAGAAGTTTTAATTCCATCTGCACCTGCCTTAATAGAATCAATAGACAAACTTACGCCAAGAGAAAGTTTATTTGAAGGCTCAACAAACACCAATGCATCTACACTTTCTTTAACTTCTTTAATTAAATTTTCATATTGTTCTCTTAAAGCCGTACCTTCGGTATCTGCAAGAGTAATTGCGCTCGCTCCGTTTTCTACCGCAACTTTTGCGCATGATTTAACAAAACCATCTTCTGCTCTAAAAGCGTCTACCGCTACGAACTCTACGTTCTCACAATAAGATTTTGCAGTCTTCGTGAGTAGGGCAATTTTGTCTAGCATTGCGCTTGACTTTAGGTGATAAAAATATTCCATAAGAGTAGTAGAAGTGGGCATAATTACTTGTAGACAAGGTTTTGTTGCACCTTTTATGCATTTAAATGCTTTTTCTACACTCTCTTCGCTATCGCCAACCGAAATTTTAACGATTGCGTCTTTAACAGAAGAACTTATCGTACGACAGATAACTTCTTCTTCCTTTGAATCACTAACAAACGGCAGTTCTAATGCGTCAACCTTAACTAAATCCAGACTTTCAGCAATAGAAAGTTTTTCTCTAAAGGTTAACTTTTGTTCCGTTTGACTTAGTGCTCTCAAAGTCACGTCTGATACGATAATGTTTTTCATTGTACATCTCTCCTTAAATATAATTATTAAAAAATCCCTGACTAGTAAAAGTCAGGGACGATTAACACCGTGGTACCACCCAATTTATTGCAAAAATTTTGCAATCGCTTATTTGCTTTTAACGGGGCTAACCGTAAACGACTACTGAAATCACCTCACGTAATCGGCTATTCTTTTACGCTGTCTATTACTAGTTAATAATTATATATAATTATTATATAACATAGCGCATTCCATTGTCAAGCAAATAAGTTATGATAAGAAGCGTTCCACTCTCAATCAAGCAAGAAAATAAAAAGTCCTAAACTGGAAACAGTTTAGGACGACTTTGCCGTGGTACCACCTAATTTTTACTATTAAAAATAGCCACTTAATTTGCTCTTAACGGGGCTAACCGAAAACGATTACTATTATTTCGCCGTTTCCACTCCGGAATGAGTAATTACGAATCTTTGTTTGACTTACACCAACCGTCAACTCTCTTAACCCCAACGCGTAATCTATTTCCATCATAGTGTTTATATGAAATTTTCCTAATTATAGCACCATGATTTTTGCTTGTCAAATATTTTTTAGTAATATTTTAAATTTTTAGCAAATTTTTTATATTCGTAGATAAAATCAAACTTTTTTCCTCTTCAGTTAAAGGAATTTCGTTAAATCTTTTTAGTTCTCCAACTGGATCCCACATAGGAAAATCGGTGGCAAAAAAGAACCTATCTACGCCAAGCATATCTATAATCTCTCTTGCCTTTTTGGGCGAAATAAACATTAAACTTGAACAAGTATCGAAGTATACGTTTTTTAGCCCTTTATATACTTCCACTTCGTCCCACTTGCAATATCCTCCAAAATGAGCGGCTATAAAATTAACGCTTGGATATTTTTTTGCAATTTTAGCAAGCCTAATTGGGCTCGAATAGTCGTATCTATCGTCACCAACGTGAAATAATATAGGAAGTTTATCACCTACTGCCCTATAAATTTTTTCCACGTTTTCGTCGTCAATATAAAACTTTTGAAAATCAGGGTGAAGTTTTACTCCCTTAAATCCATTTTTTACACACCAATCTACTTCTTCAACAATCTCTTTTTCTGTTAAATCTTGGTGTAGCGTCATAAAGCCTATAAACTCGCTATGAAGATCAATTTCCATTTTAATAAACTCGTTAATGGATCTAACCTGGTGGGCTTTAGTTGCGCACGAGTGTACAACGTATTTATCAACCCCTGCCATTTTACCTTCTTCAAGCAATCTCTCTGCCGTGCCTAGTGAAGTCTCCATTTCTATATCGTAAAAATCGCCTATTGCCTTTGTTGCCTTTTCGGCTATTTTTTGTGGGTATATATGAGCGTGTGCATCTATTATCATCTCGCATCATTGCTCCTTTGAAATTATTTTGTAAATCTATTAAGCCAAGAAGTGTCTGCTTGCCACTCCATTTGACTTCTTCTTTTATGCTCTATATTTGCCTTGCTTCTATCTTGTCGCATTTCTGCATACGTACAGCCGTTAACCTTCATGTAATGATTTTCAGCCCTTTTTTCGTCGCCCAAAAGCGCCGTTCTTTCTATGTGAATTGCCGAGTGACAATCGTGACAAATTGAAATTACGTCCTCAAGTTTTTGAACACCTTTCTTTTCGTCATAACTCCACTTTTCGTGTGCTTCTAATCTCGCCGTTTCTTTTCCACAAATAGCGCACTTTCCATTCGCTCTAATTTTAGCGTCTTTTTTTATAATTTCCCAAAGATTTTTTGGCAACGCCGAACGAAGATTTGAATACCAACAACTATCTGGCACCAACTCAAAATTTAATTTTCTCATACTACGCCCTTCTCGACTCGTGGCAAATCATATATAAAATTTGATATTCTTTTGAAATATTGTTAACTAACTCTAACGCTTCTTTAAGTTTCTCGTCATCTAAATTAACGAACGGATCGTCTAAAATAATAAACGGCTTATCATCGGAAAACAACACCTCAATCAAGGCAAATCTCTTGCAAATCTCAATTAAATTTCTATACCCCTTACTATAGTAATTTATATCTTTTGCACCCGAAGGCTCGTTTATAGTCACCTTAAAATCCACGTCGATATTAGCAGAAAGTTTTTCGCCCGCAATATTTTTCAGTTGCTTATTTAGGTTATTTTCGATAGGCGCTCTATACTTAATCTTTAAATTCTCATCAGCCTTTTTAAGATAGTCTAAGGTTAAGTTTAACAATTCGTATTCTTTTTGGCTCTCTTCTAAAAGTTCGGTTAACTCTACGAGTTCCTCCTCGTATTCGTTTTTCTTTTCAAGTTGAACTTCCAAAGACTTAATTCTAGCCTTTTTATCAGCCAAAATTGACGCTTTCTCAGAAAACTCTCTACTAACTTTGTCTAATTTTTCTCTTAAATAAGACAAATCTTCCACACTGTCGTCAGTATCGAAAATATCTTTTTGCGATTTTAATTCTTCTATTGAGATTGACAAAACTTTTAATCTATCAAGGTTGTTTTGATAGTATACTAAAAGTTCTTTTACTTCTCTTAACGCCGTAGTATAATCGCTTGACTCAACGTTAAATCTAATTAGATACGAATCTAATACCGATTTGGTTTTTTGATAAATAGAAGAATACTCTTTTAAGTCTTTTTCTTTACTTTCAATTAGGGAAAGAACACCAGTATTTTCTTGTTCTTGTACCTTTCCTTTCGGCTTAACAATCAAACAAATTATAGTAGAAATTATTCCAATTACTGCAACGGACAATCCTACAAAAAGATTTATAAATGCAAAAACAATTCCTAATACGCCAACCCCAATGGAAGATATTAGCCATGGTAAATTCACGCTCTTATTTTGAGTTTTTTCTACGGGTTTTTGGCTTAAGTTCTTTAGATTTTCAATATCTTTTTCTAGCCCGTCTAATTTTATGGATAATTCGTTTAATTGCCCAAGCAAAGCCGAGTATTCTTCTACTCTTTTTGCCAATTCTATTTCGCCGTTAAGTTTTTCTAAAATCCTATTGTTTTCAGCAACGAGTTTGTCACGCTCTAAAACTAACTTATCGTAGTTTTGGCGCTTTATTTTATTAGCCTCTTTTTCACCTGCTTTAGTGATTTTATCACTTATAAGTTTTTGCTCGATTCTTAAAGATTCTACTTCCTTTTCCAACGTTTTTTCTTGATTTTTTAAATCTTCGATAGTAGTGGAAAAGTTTTTTAAGGCAATTAAATCCTCTTTTATTTGATAAATTTTTGCTTTGGTTAAACTAATTTCGCCTTTATCCCCCCTACTTTTTAACTCTTTTGCTCTTTCGTCAAGCATTTTTAGGGCTTTTTCATAATTTTCAGTATCCTGAATTTCATACGTTTCGTTATACTTTGCCGTTATACTTGCGTTGCTTTTTATTTCAAAATCCTTTTGAGTAAAATAAGTGGTGGAAACAAAACCTTCTTCGTCTATTTGGAAAAAGCGCTTTCCTAAATCTTCGGTATTAAAGGTTTTTCCCGTTTCTACGTCGGTGACAACAACAGAATCTTCCCTTTCTTTAGTGCCGAAAAATCTCTCTATTTTATACACTCTGCCTTTTTTCTCAACTACCAAATAACCCCCGAATCTTTCGGTGGAATTCCAAGGTTTAAACTTTTTGCGTTCGTTTTCGCCTATGCTTTGCCTTGAATCGTTTAAGCCGTAAAACATTGCCTTTATAAAACTTGCAAGAGTACTTTTTCCCCAGCCGTTTTCTTGGTTTATAGTGGTAATGCCCTCGTTAAAATTTATCTCGAAATCTTTTATCTTTCCAAAGGAAGAAATATAGCATTTAATTAGTTTCATTATTATTCCCCCCTTAGAGCGCTAAGACCTTTTCTTAGTATCTGTGCTTTAACGTTTTCTTCTAAATCACTTGAGATAACGAGCCTTACAAACTCACCTCTAACCGACTTATCGTTTTCGTAATCTTCCATAGTCACTAATATAGAAGTTTTGTCGTAAACTTTAGCGTAAAAATAAATTTTATTTAGCGCTAACGTTAACCCCTCAACGTCTACGTCTAAATCGAGTTTATGTTCACCGGTTAGCACCACTTTAACAATACTATCAGGTGATATTTTATTTTCAAGTAAAGATAGGACGTTTTCTCTAACTTGAATAAAGTCTTTTAGTCCTTCAACGGACACTTTTACTTCAAAAAGTTCCCTAGTCGAAAATTTAATAAATTGAGGGGTTAATTTATTTTCATCAACGTCGAGTAAAACAAAACCTTTATCCCCTAGTTCGTCAAACCCACGCCCTTCTAGGCAACCTGAATAAACGTATTTTCCACGATAGTCAATTTCACCTAGAGAATAAGAGTGATAGTGACCCAATGCAAGATAATCGACGTGCTTATCCTTAAGCGACGGAATACTTATAATTTCCGCCTCTTCTTTCGCTTTATATCCTGCTACTTGACCGTGCATAGTGACGATATTAACCTTTTCTTTATCGAGTTTTAGGTTGTCGTATACTACCCCCTGATTATAATCGTTTAAAACGATGCCGTTTATACAAACTTTGCCGTAGTTAAACTCCGTCCACTCCTCACTAAAGCATTTTAAATTATTTGGGAAGATATCTTTATTTTGTAAAAATCCATTTTGCTCGTGATTACCAGGAAGATATAAAAAATCAACCGACTCCGCCTTTTTAATAGCGTTTAAAACTCTCGCCAAAGTTTTAGAAGTGATTTTTTCTTTATCGAACATATCGCCGGCAATAATAACGGCTTTTACGTTATTAGACACGGCAAAAGAACATAGTCTTTCAAAGGTTGTAATTAATTCTTCCTTTCTTAGACTGCGTTTTTCTTTTGGCAATTCGTTTATTTTTGAATCCAAATGGATATCCGAGCAATGTATAAATTTCATATTTATTCCTTATTTACTTTTGCCGACAAAACGTATATCGGCATGTTTAATTTTCTAAATTTCTTTTCGTACTCCGTTTGAATATTTTCAATCTTTCCACTTTCAATATCGCTAGAAATATCCTTCACGATAAATCCGTTTTTTTCAAATTGATTATACGAATACTCGAAAAAATCTTTATCGTCGGTTTTTTGTAAAACTTCGCCCCCGTCGATTAGATAGTCCTTGTAATCTAAAACAAGTTCCGTTTTAGTTAATCTTCTATTCTCGTAAGTCCCCGCGGGATATGGTGGCGAAAAGTTAAGAAAAATCTTACTAATTGAGTTTGGCTTAATATATCTAGGCAAATACTCTGCACCACAATTAAAAAACCTAACGTTTTTAACTTGCTCTTTTAAGCACTTTTCCGCACCCATAACTATAATGTTTTCAAGCAATTCAACGGCTAAATAATTTTCCTTACTATTTCTTTTAGCGCACTCTAAGATAAAGCCTGCTTTACCACATCCTATCTCTAGATTTACAGGATATTCGTTTAAAAATAATTCCTTAAAATCAATATAACGTTTATCAAGATTTGCTAGTTTTACGTTTGGAATATCTCGCATAGCAACTAGAAGTACTTCTCTCACGCCATCAAGTCTTTCGGCAAGATGTTTTTTCTTTCTTATTCTCATAAAATTCTCAATTCAACTTGTTTTTTTAAATTGTAGCACATTTTTAAAAAAGTGTCTATTTTTTACGGGCTTTTTTAGTTGCAAATTTAATTTTTCTATGTTAGAATTTTATAGTAAATTGTAAATCTCGCTATGTATCGGGGTGTGGCGCAGTTGGTAGCGCGCTTGTCTGGGGGGCAAGAGGTCGCGTGTTCAAGTCACGTCACTCCGACCAAAAGAAAAGACGGCTTTTAGCCGTCTTTTCTTATTTTTTAGAAATATGCTTCTGGATCTACGGTATAACTATCGGTAGCAATTTTTACTACATCAATAATAGAAAGTATATATCCTATACCAAAACATATACTCAAAAGTATCTTTACTACACCTTTTTTGCTTTCGCCCATCATAAAGTTATGAATGCCTAATCCACCAAGCAATATACCCATTAATATCATAATGGTTTTATCTTGGCCATTTAAGCCCTTTTTCTCTTTTTGTTGAGGTTGTTCTTTAACTTCCTCCTTTTTTACTGCAGCACCGCAATTAGAACAAAATTCTGCACCCTCTGCAATCTCTTGCCCACACTTTTCACAAAACATTTTTCCTTCTCCTTAGTTATATATTTTATTTTTTAAATAATTTTTTCATAAATGCAGGAAGTTCTCTACCCTTAGGCTCTTCCTTAACTTCAGGCTCTGCCACCACTTCTGGCTCTACGGGAGTTTCTTCCACTTTAGGCTCTTCTACGGGAGCGCTAACTTGCTCTTCTTTTTCCTTTTCGGCGTTAGCGATTTTTAGAAGTGGCAAACTATCTTCTTCCGTTTTAACTTCTACGCTTGCCTTTTTTATAATTGGTTCTCTTTGAGATTCACCCGGCAAAAAGCCCGTTGCAATAACGGTAATCTTAATTTCATCTACCATGTGATCGTCGATTGTTTGACCAAAAATAATATTCGCTCTCTCGTCAATTATTCCTTGAACTAAAAGTGCTGCTTCGTTTACTTCACCGAGAGTCAAGTCCTTTCCACCAGTCACGTTAAGAATAACTGATTTAGCACCCTCAATTGTAGTTTCCAAAAGAGGACTTGAAACGGCTTGTCTAACTGCCTCTATAACCCTATTTTCACCTTTTGCTCTACCAACGCCCATGTGCGCAAGACCTTGATTTCTCATTACGGTGTTAACGTCTGCAAAATCAAGATTTATTAAAGACGGGGTTGCAATAAGGTCAACTATACCAACTATACCTTGCTTTAGCATATCGTCTGCCACCTTGAAAGCGTCAGTCATAGCAATGTTATTTGGCAAAAATTGTAGTAATTTATCGTTAGGTATAATAACTAAAGTATCTACGTATTTTTTAAGGTTTGAAATACCCTTATTTGCATTTTCATTTCTAACTCTACCCTCAAAAGAGAAAGGCTTGGTCACTACGGCAACGGTTAAAATTCCAAGTTCTCTAGCAATTCTTGCTACGACTGAAGCGGCACCCGTTCCCGTTCCACCACCCATACCAGCGGCAATAAATAAAAGATCCGTCCCTTCTAGCGCTTGTGAAATGCTATCTTTAGATTCTTCTGCTGCAGCCTCACCCACGTTTGGATCACTGCCTGCGCCTAAACCTTTAGTTAAAATTTCACCAATTTGAATACATTTTTCCGCTCTAGATAGAAGCAAGGCTTGACTATCCGTGTTTACTGCAATAAATTCAGCACTAGAAACGTTCGATTCTATCATACTATTTATGGCGTTGCAACCGCCACCACCGATTCCCATAACTCTAATTACTGCTGAATTTGGTTTAAAAGTTTCTTGACCGTACATATTTTTCCTCCATCACGAATGTGATTCGTATATATTTAAGTTAATTATTTTAATTTTGCTCTGCGACCAAATCTAAAAGTGATAAAACGGAAGATTCAGTCGGCTTGTCCATCAAAGGCACGTCTGGCACTAAGATCTCGGTTATTGCACCAACTCTACTTGAAACGTGCTCCTTTGCCCCACGAAGATAGGCTATTCCACCACCCGTTATCATTAACGGAACGTATTCGGGAATTGCATAGCCAGATAATTCCATTGAAGTAGAAACGTTTTCACAAAGCACGTCTAGGGTGTTTTTAACAAGTTTTATAAGGTCTTCTTCAGGAAAATACTCGCCGTCTAATTCAACCAAAGTATAATTGCCCGTTTCCGCTTTAGTTAGGTTAATTTTTCTCTTTAACTCTTCTGCTTTAGAAAAATCAATCTCGTATTTTTCGGATATTGCGGCAGTTATGTATCCACCACCATAATCAAAAGAATTTTGATATAATATTCCGTCGCCTTGAATCAAGGTAAAAGTGGTTGAAATATACCCAACGTCTACCATCATCGCCGTCTTATCTCTCGTTTCGGCATCAAGTAAAAACATTGCTTCGGCAAGTGAAGAAGAAACGAATTCCACGTCTATATCTCCAGTAGATATCAAAGTGGGCTTAACCGTTTCTATAAAGTAATTTGAGCAAAGAACGAAAGAAAGTTTACCTTTAAGTATTGCGCTAACGTTTCCAACGGGATTAGCAAGTCTTCTATAATCGTCTAGTTCGTAAACAATTGCCGAACGATTGATAAGCGTATACTTTGAAGATGGCAACACAAACGCAGCGTCAAACAAAACTTCTATATCTTCTTCGGTAATTTTTCTCTTTTTCTCAAAGGAAATTTGACTATCTTTAGTAATAACTTCGGTAAAATCACCTGGAACACCTACGTAAACGGTGTTTATATCTTTTTGCGACGAAAAGATAAATTCCTTTGCTTGATATAGCGCTCTATTTAAACTTTCCGTACCAATAAAAGCCTTATCGTTAAATCCGTCGTATTCAATTTCTTTTCTCGCCTTAAATAAGAAAGTTCTATTTACTCCCCTTTCTCCAATGGCTACCGTCAATTTTGACGAGCCTATATCGATTATGGCGCTCTTTCTCTTTCGCATATAAATACCTCTTTAAGTATTCGTCCAAATAGGTTTTATTTGTCCATCGTCTTGCTCTACAATCAATATTTGATTATATGACTTTATAAAATCCACGTCACAATTGTCATAACTTTCAATTGCTTTATTGATTTTTGCCTCTCCATTTATATCGGCTTTAGTTATAACTATATCTACACCTGTGTAGGTGGAAAACACCACGTCTCTAACTTCACCAGCGCTCAAATACTTTATCGTCATTTGCTTTATGCTATCGGTGAGATTTGCAGCCTTTGACATTTCAAGCGAAGAATTAAACATTTCTTGCCTATCAGTCTTAATTTGCTTGCCTATTTGAAGCGGCTCCATAACGTTAACTCCTTCAAAACCCAAGTCGATTAAATCTCTATCGGCAACGTCACCTTGTCCCTCTTTAATAACGACTCCCTCTTCGTCAAGCAAATAGATTGTTTGATCACTTACCATTTTATACACGGGCAATCTCTCGATTATAACAACCTCTACGTAGTTAGGAAATTTCTTCTCTACGGATTTTACCTTGCAAGTGGGATATTCTTTCATTATCTCGTAAACTTCTTCTTTATTAAAAAATAATAAATTTCTACCCTTTAACTCGTCAAGTTTTTCTTGAATCTCCTGACAATCGACTTGGTCGGAAACAGAATACTGCGTTTCAATTTTAGTCACATTAAAAAGAATATAGCACGAACATATCACTGCTATAAAAAACGCAACTGCTATTAAGATTAAAGGTATTTTTTTACTGTTCATCTTAAAGTTCCTTAACTTTTACGATATCTATGCCAAGCATAGAAAGTTTTTTATCAAAATTGTAATATCCACGTTCAACGTGTTTTACGTCAACAACTTCGGTTTGCCCTTCGGCGTTAAGCCCCGCCAAAACGAGAGCCGCACCGCCACGCAAGTCTTTTGCTATTACTCTTTCACCGTGAAGCCTGCTAACTCCAATTATGGTTGCCGTGTCTCCGTCCACTCTAATTTTAGCGCCCATCTTATTTAACTCTTCTATATGCCCGAAACGATTTTCAAAAATTCTTTCGCAAATAGTAGACTTACCTTTTGAAACACTTGCAAGCACACTTATCGGCGCTTGTAAATCGGTTGGAAACAACGGATACGGACCAGTAGTCACGTCGAAGGCTTTTAAGCCCCTTATAAATTTCAAATATATTATATCATTTTTTAATATAATTTTACAAGTGCTTTCGCAAAATTTACCTATTAAAGGTAAAATATTTTGTGGTTTTGCGTTGATTAATTCAATTTCTCCTCCCGTCAAAGCGCCAGCAAGCAAAAAAGTGCCCGCTTCTATCCTATCAGATAGGGGCAAATATTTTGTTCCGTGAAGTTCTTTTACTCCTTCAATCGTCACGCAAAGATTAGAACACGCAATCCTAGCGCCCATAGAATTTAACATTTTGATTAAATCTAAAATCTCAGGCTCTTTTGCGTAGTTATGTATTTTAGTTATTCCCTCGGCTTTTACGCTCGCTAGAATTAGATTTTCCGTCGCTCCTACCGACGGAAAACTTAAAGAAATTTCTTTTCCAATCAGCCTATCTGCATAGCAAAAAATTTCCTTTCCGTCGTCGCACACGCTAACCCCTAATTCCTTAAGCGAATCAAGGTGGATATCTATAGGGCGCTTACCAATTTCACACCCTCCCGGATAGTTGAGTTTAGCCGTCTTACATCTACCCATCAACGCACCTAGCATAAGCACTGAAGTCCTTAAACCCCTAGTTAAATTATCGTCTAAGTGACAACTAGTTAATTCCTTGGAATTTATTATTAAATCGTTGCCGTCAAACTGAGTTTTTACGCCTAATTTATTTAGTATTTTTAACATACCCAAAACGTCTAAGAGTTTCGGGCAAGATTTTATCACGACTTCTTCGTCCGTAAGCACCGACGCAGATATCATTGGAAGAAGGGCGTTTTTTGCACTCTCTATCTTAACGCTTCCACTAATTTTGCCACCATTTATAACATATTTTTCCATAATATTCTCCCAATTTTTATATATCATATTATGGAAAATTTTTCTAAAAGGTTAAATTCGTGCTCGTTGAAACGTTATATAAAACTCCCATTTCCGTCATAAAAATTATTATCGAAGTGTTTCCACTAGAAACTAGTGGCAAACTGAGTCCCGTCGGCGGAATACTTCCCGTCACTACTAGAGCGTTGACAACTGTTTGTATTCCAAAAATCATAGTGATTCCAATAGCCGTGATGAAGGCAAAAACGTCTTTAGATTTAGACGCTATTCTAAGTCCTCTAAATATTATGAAACCTAGTAGTAAAAAGAAGAAAAATAACCCCACGAAACCTACTTCTTCACCAATTACCGACAATATAAAATCCGATTCTGCAAATGGTAAAAATGCGTATTTTTGCCTTGAGTTAAATAGCCCCACGCCAAACCATCCACCCGAGCCTAAAGCGTAGAGAGATTGTAGGAGTTGATAGCCTTCTCCTTTTGGATTTGCCCAAGGATCTAAAAAAGCCGATAACCTACTCAGTCTATAAGGCTCAATTAGTATTAAAACCACTACAAATATAATAGCCGGAATTAAAAGCATAACAAAATATTTTATCTTTAATCCAGCGCAAAAAAGCATTGTAATCATTAAGGTTGCAACGCACACGGTTATACTCATATTCGGCTCGACGATTATAAGTAAACACAATAGAAGTCCGTATAAAATTATAGGCAAAGCACCAAGTAGCGTTTTACACTTATCTGGATTATTTGAAACGTAGGACGCAGAAAATAAAATAAGCGAAAACTTTGCTAATTCCGACGGTTGCAAGGTAAACCCACCTATCCCTATCCACCTTTTCGCTCCATAGTTTTCCACCCCTATACCAGGAACGAATACAAGAAGAAGTAAAACCACCGTGATTATCATTAAAAAGGGGTTTAGTTTTTTCAGTCTCTTATAATCAAAAAAGCAAGCAAAGAACATAGTTATAAGCCCTATCATTATGCCCATTACTTGTTTTTTCACAAAATAATACTCATCGTTATAAGTAGAAAGAGCGGAATATCTACTCGCCGAATATATAAACGTTGCCCCCAAAACTGCAAGCGTTATAACGGCAATAATAAGCAGATAATCCCCTCTTTTATTTTTCTTAATTATTTCCACTAGAAAGTCTCCACGAGATTTTTGAACAAATCGCCACGCTCTTCGTAATTTTTAAACTTATCGAAACTAGCACAACCGGGGCTAAGCAATACGCAATCTCCACTACTTGCATAAAGCCTTGCAATTTTTACGGCAAAGGAAAAATCACCCGTCACCGTCACGTCGTAAACGCCCGCCTTTCCAGCGCTTTCTAGCATACTAAATCTAGACGCTCCCGTTATTACGGTATGTACTATTGGGCTAGACGAAATTTCTTCAAATAACTTGTCGTATTTTTCACCCTTTTCACTTCCACCAACTATTAAAACGGTAGGCGCTTTCATTGATTTTATCGCAGTAATAGTAGACGCGGTATTAGTTGACTTTGAATCGTCAAAATATCTTATTCCGTCTTTTTCCTTTACGAGTTCTATTCTATGTGGCACGCCCTTAAACTCTTTTAGAGCCGAAATTATATCTTGGTTTTGAACGCCTAATAGTTTTGCCACGGATATAGAAAACAAAGCGTTATATTCGTTGTGCTCGCCTTGTAAACTAAGGTCACTTGAGTCCATTATATACTCGTCTTTATAGTAGAGTTTTCCTTGATTAAGATATGCGCCTATCACCCTTTCTTTCGTTGAAACCCACAACACTTTTCCCTTGCACTCTGGAAAAGTTGCCCTAACGTTCTCGTCGTCGTAATTAAGAATAGCGTACTCGCTTTCCCTTTGGTTTTTAACTAGTCTTCTTTTTAGAAAAACATAGTTCTCCATATTATAATGACGTTCTAAATGGTCGGGCGCGAGGTTTAATATGCACGCAACGTGTGGGCACAAATTGCTAGACGCCTCCAACTGAAAACTCGATATTTCCGTCACGCAGACCGTTTCTCTATCTATTTCTTCTAGTTTGGACGACACGGGAACACCCACGTTCCCAAGTAATTGACTTTTTATATTTGCCTTTTTTAATATTTCGTCTATTAAACTAACCGTAGTCGTTTTTCCATTTGTTCCCGTGACTCCAATTATGGTAGGTTGTGTTTGTAAAAAAGAAAATTCTAACTCGCTTATAATTCTCTTTTCCATTTGCTTTGCTTTTACTGCAACTTGGTGATTTATTGGAACACCCGGACTTATTATCACCACGTCAATAGACTTAAAAATCTCTTCGTCGATTGGATTTTCTAACGTGATTGCGCCTAAAGATTTTAGTTCTTCTATCGCCTCTTTGCTTTTTTGGCTTAGGTTCTCTTCATATAGGTAGCATTTGCCTTTATTGTTAAGCAAATATTTCCCCACCGAATAACCACTCTTCGACACCCCTAATATTAAAAAAGTTTGCGTTTTTATATACATATTTCACCTCTACAAATAGAATATGACGAGCGTCAATCCCATTATGCAAGTTAATAGAGAATAAAAATAAGATATTTGCGTTTCGGTGTAGCCTTTCATTTGTAAGTGATGATGGTAGGGGCTCATCAAAAATATTCTCTTCCCTTTTGTTTTCTTAAAGTATAACACTTGAATAATTACGCTTAAACAAGAAATCACGAAAGGTATTCCTAAAAGTGGAATAAATAAAGAGTTAGAAGAAAATATGCTTATCGCCCCCAAAAACCCACCTAGAGAGAGCGAACCCGTGTCCCCCATAAACACCTTGGCTTTAGGCACGTTAAAGGCAAGAAAGCCTAGGATTCCACCCATAAGACAAGACGATAATAAAATTAACCCCTTACTTTCTTCTTGATTTATATAATTGGAAGACAAAATGAAGTTTTCGGCATATATTATTAAAACTAAAAATAGCAGATAAAAAAACGAAACCCCAGACGCTAGCGAATCTAAGCCGTCCGTTAAATTCACGCCGTTAGTTATCGCTAGAAATATAAAGGAGGAAAATGGGATAATTAAATACCCCACTTCAATAGTTTTCTTAACAAAAGGAAGATATAGGGTTGTTATTCCATTAATATAACAAAACACTCCCGAAAAGACGGCTATGGTTAATTGAAATATTATTTTTTGATAGGCTTTTAAGCCTTCGTTTTTTCTTAATTTTATCTTGATAAAATCATCTATAAAGCCGACTATTAAATACGCTAATCCTATGCTTAAAGAAACGGTGGAACTTCTTCTACTAAATCCAAAGACGAGATAAAAAACGACGACTGCAGGAAGTATAAAAAATAGCCCGCCAAGTGTTGGCGTTCCGTTTTTTTCTCTATGCTCAGCAACGTAGTTTAGTATGGTTTGTCCCGCCTTAAACTTCCTTAATAACGGCAAGACTAAAATTCCCGAAATTAAGGTAAAAATTAAAGATAAAAGAATAGTTAATAAAAGGTTTTTTAGCACTTATTTTCTCCGCGTTAATTCTATAACCGTATCTTTATCATTAAATAAATTTTTTATACCGTATACTTCCTGAAATCTTTCACACCCCTTTCCACAAATTACGATTAAATCGTCCTTTTTTGCCTTAGAGAGCGCGTACTTTATAGCCTCGTATCTATCTTGAACTATCATGTAATCCTTTTTTAATGGAAGTATTCCGTTTTCAATTTGATTTATTATATCCATTGGCTCTTCAAAGCGTGGATTGTCGCTAGTTATTATCGTAAAGTCTGCTTTTTCTCCACTTATTTTGCCCATTATTTCTCTTTTTCCTTTATCCCTATTTCCCCCACAACCAAATACGCAAATTAGTTTATTTTTACATACTCTTTTTAAGGTCGTTAAGGTCTTAGATAAGCCGTCTGGCGTATGGGCGTAATCAACGAATACCGAAAAGTTTTGGTCATACACTTTTTCGAGTCTCCCCGATACGCCTTTTAGGTTTTCTAATCCCTCTACCACTTTATCTATTTTTACACCCATCAAAGCACAAGCAGATGCCGCAGCAAGAGCGTTTGAAACGTTAAATTTTCCTATTAGATTTATTTTCACGTCGTAAATGCAATCGAATAAGTTTAGTAAAAATGACGAGCCTTTTATATCTTCTACTACGTTTAATGCAAACACGTCTGCAGGATTATCTAAACCGAAAGTGACGGCGTTTTTGCATTTACTTAGAATTTCCATGCCAAAACTATCGTCACTATTTATCACCGAATACTTAGGTTTATTGCATGTAAATAGTTTTAATTTTGCATTTTTATAAGTCTGCATATCATTAAAAAAATCAAGATGATCTTGAGATAGATTAGTAAATACGGCAATTTCAAAATCTATGCCGTAAACCTTGCTTAACTCTAGGGCGTGAGCGGAGACTTCCATTACTACTACGCTTACCCCCGACTCATACATTTCTAAAAATATTTTGTGAAGTTCAATTGGGTCTGGCGTAGTTAAATCTGCTTCGATAAATTTATTTTGATAGAAAACTCCTAACGTTCCAATTAACCCGCATTTGATTCCTGCGCCCGTTAAAATTGAAGTTGTAAAGTGAGTGGTCGTTGTTTTTCCGTTTGTTCCCGTCACTCCTATTATCTTCATTTTTTTATGCGCGTGGTGAGTAAATATAGACGCTATTTCGCTCATAGCCTTTCTAGTATCTTCCACTATAATTTGAGTTAACGAAGTATCTAATTCTCTCTCGGTGACTACACAAACTCCCCCGTAATTTTCCACTTGTCTAACATATTCGTGTCCGTCAAAATCTCTTCCCGATAGACAAAAAAACATACTCCCTTTAGTCACCGAATTAGAGTCGATTTTAAGTTCTAATATATTGAGATCTAGATTTCCAATTGTTTTTATAGTTTTAATTTCACTTAAGATTTTTCTTAACTTCATATAACTCGTCCTCTTTTATCATTATATAAATAATATATGACTTATAATAAATTATATGAAGAGAAGAGTTATATCTCTTTGTGCCGAATTTTGCTTAAATTTGTCTTTGAAAAAAATATTCGCCGTGGCTTTTGCCACGGCGAATTAAATTTAGTTATTCATCAATTTTTTTTGATTCTTTTTTTACGTCGTATCTAATTATAGATATAATTATCGAACATATCATAAATATATTTCCAACAGCAGGAAAAATTGACAACGTAAAGACGTTATAAATTAACCAAAGTGGAGCGCCTGCTAGCGAAACAATACGCATAATCTTTTCGTTTTTCATCCAAAAGGCGCTAGTTTGCGCCGTATTTGCGATTATCGGTACAATCCCAAACGCCACGTTAATTAACGTTATTTCCTTAGTCGTAAATATTACGATTAAACCGCCTACAAAGAATAGCACGTAAAGCATAAAAATAATTAGTTTTTTATGCTTTTTAATAAATTCTTTCGTTTGATATCCAGCAACGATTGAAATTAATACTGCAAATATTTCCGTATAAACGCCCTCAAACGCACCTAAAAAGAAATACTGAAATATATATAACGTCGTAGACGTTGCGTAAAAGAATATTACCTTATTCTTAGAATTAAATTGATAACTTATAATAAGTAATGCCACGGCTACAAAGCCTATGATATTACCTATTATTTGCATAGTAGTCATTATTTCACCTTTGTTATTATTTTACAAAGTCCATAAGTTTAGTGCAATCTAGTTTATCATAATTTTTAATAAATTCTGCTAATTCTTTAGCAATTTTCTTTGCTCCACCAATCTCGTTGCTTTCAATATTTAACGGCAACAATGGATCGTGCAAGGATAATCTTAATAAGAACCAACCGTTTCCATGCTCTTTATCAAGATTTACTCTAACACCCTCGTAATTTTCTTTTTCTAAAGTCCAACCATTTTTATTTTTAGCGTATTCAGTTAACTCGTCAATAACCTTTTGTCCGTATTCTTTGAAGTCTTCGAGCATTATGTTCATTCTAAACTCTACGCTCTCTATTGGTTCTTCTAAGGTGCTTATTAATGATTCTAAAGTATAACCCTCTTTTTTGCCACGAGCAAGTTCTATTAGTAGTTTGGTCACTAGGTATGCACCATCGTCTAGGAAATAGTTTTCCTTTAACGCGCCGTGACCTGAAGTTTCAATTGCAAGTTGACTATCTTGTCCTAAATTATTTAGGCGAATTGATTCGTTAATAACGTTTCTATAACCTCTTTTGAATCTATGATGTACTCCGCCCTTTTCTTTAATAAATTTTGCAAGTCCCGTTGAAGTAATTGAGTCGGTGACGATAGTCGTTCCCGGATGCTCTCTAAGTAAAATTGCAGAAAGCATTGCTATTATTCTATTTCTATTGAGTTCGCTTCCGTCTTTTAGAACAGCACCCGCTCTATCAACGTCGGTATCAAAGATAATGCCTAAATCTGCGTTATTTTCTTTAACGGCTAAGGTTATGCTTTCCATAGCAGTCTTGTCTTCTGGATTTGGAATATGGTTAGGGAAACTTCCGTCAGGATCAAGATATTTACTGCCCGTAGTATCTGCTCCTAAAGGCTTTAATACCTTATCAACGTAAAATCCTCCTGCTCCGTTGCCTGCGTCAACGACTATCCTAAAGCCCTTTAATGGCTCTTCTTCTCCTGTTGCCTTTCTAATTTTATCTGCGAGAATTTTTGAATAGGTATCCATAAATTCACCACTCTTTAACTCGCCCTTTTTTGTAGAGAGAATCTTTTCACTTTTGGCGTATTCTAAAATCTTCTTAATGTCGCCTTTTTCTAAGCCTCCGTCTGCCGTGAAAAACTTAAACCCGTTTCTATTAAACGGCAAATGACTTGCGGTGACCATAATAGTTCCGTCAAAATTAAAGCCTTCGGTTATTGTAGCCATAAACATTGCAGGGGTACTTGCCATCTTAAAATCAGTCACTTCAAGACCTTGATTTACCATCTCTTCGCATATCCACTCGGTTAACTTTTCGCCCGACAATCTTGAATCTCTACCGATAGCAACTCTTAAGTTATCTTTTCTTCCCTTTTTATCAGCAAGCCATAATGCAAAGCCTCTTCCTATATCTTTGCAAACCTTTTCAGTTAAGTTTACGCTTTGTCCTTCAATACCTTCTAAGGCAACTCCACGAATATCGCTTCCATTTTGCAACTTTTTGTAGTCCATTTACTCTCTCCTTTATATAACACCCTTAAATTGTAGCACAATTTTTTATTTTTTTCAACATAAAAGCCACTCTTTGTGAGTGGCTTTTTATAAATTTTTTATCTAACGTTCTTATACATTGGTCCATACGCTGCGCAAGCCCTATAATCTTGCCCTTCTTTATCCGATCCGAACGCATTAAAACTTGCAGGACGATAAATATCTTTATCGTCAATATTGTGTAGCGACACGGGAATTCTAAGCATCGAACACATAGTTATTATATCTGCGCCTATATGTCCATAGGAAATCGCTCCGTGGTTTGCTCCCCAATTATTCATAAGTTCGTATGCCGAAGTAAATGCACCTTTTCCTGTAATTCTCGGTGTAAACCAAGTGCACGGCCACGTGTAGTCCGTTCTCTTCCAAAGTTTATCTGTCACTTGGTCTGGAAGTTTAACCGTCCATCCCTCTGCAATTTGCATAGTAGGTCCTAGACCTTTTACAAGGTTTAATCTCATCATAGT
Organism: Clostridia bacterium; assembly: GCA_017456055.1. Classification (GTDB taxonomy): domain Bacteria; phylum Bacillota; class Clostridia; order Christensenellales; family Borkfalkiaceae; genus UBA1259. Next base: position 99,276 of record JAFTKC010000010.1, read on the forward strand.
GACTGGCATTTCTGCTTTAGTTATAAATCTACTTGAATATCCACCACCGCGGAAATATCCAAGGTCAGCGTACGGCCAAGTGGTTGCTTTCATCATAGTATCAATATCACTATCGGTCACTTCCCACCACTTTTTCATAACGGCGTTTCCGTTTTCATCTTCAACTTCACCACAAGCGTCAACGCAACAAGCCCCCGAATTTATTAAATGAATAAATCCGTCTGCCTCTAAGGCTTTTCCTTCTATATCGTAGTCGGTCACTCTCTTAACTGCATCTTTTGACCAATATGTTCTAACGTCGGCAAATATTTGCGCTCTTCCCGTCAAGAGTTTACCAAAAAGCATAGTTATTCCGTTTAGAACATCGTTTTCCGTTGCGAGAATATAAGGCTCTCTTGCTCCGTTCCAATCAAAAGAAGAATTTAATATGCTCTCTGGAAAATCGCAGTTTGGATAAAAGTCCGTCCATTGACGTTGTCCTTGGAATCCGCCCGCAATTGCGTTATGTCCTACAGCCTCTTCCTCTGCACCTTTTGGAAGATTAGAATTTCCATTAAACAAGTCTTTAATAATGCACGCCATTTTTGCCGTAAATTCCCAATCTTGTTCCTTTTTTTCTTCCGTTCTTTGAAGTTCTTTTGGATTTTTATCGAAATCTTGATTGCATTTTTCCTTTATCCACTTTAATGCTTTTTGATATTCATTTTCGTCGTAAATACCCTCAGTCATTCTTCTAATTATTTCCACTTCGTCCACCGATTCAACTCTCATACCGAGATATTCTTCTATAAACTCAGGGCTAATAATTGATCCACCAATACCCATACATACAGAGCCAATTTGTAGATATGATTTTCCCCTCATAGTTGCAACGGCAACTGCGCATCTAGCAAATCTTAGCAATTTATTAGAAACGTCACCAGGTATTGAAGTGTCGTCCATATCTTGAACTTCGTGTCCGTAAATTCCAAATGCAGGCAAACCTTTTTGTGCGTGAGTTGCTAATACTGAAGCAAGATATACTGCTCCAGGTCTTTCCGTTCCATTAAATCCCCATACACCCTTAATGGTCATAGGGTCCATATCCATAGTTTCAGCGCCGTAGCACCAACAAGGCGTGACGGTTAACGTAATATCCACCCCTGCTTTTTTAAATTTATCGGCACATGCAGCAGACTCAGCAACTCTGCCGATAGTGGTATCGGCAATTATTACTTTTACCTTTTCTCCGTTTGAATAAAAAACGTTATCTTCTATTAGTTTTTTGGCTGACTTTGCCATATTCATAGTTTGCACTTCAAGAGATTCTCTAACTTTTAACGGACCTCTTCTACCATCGATAGTCGGTCTAATGCCAATTACCGGATAGTCTCCTATTAGTCTTGATTTTGCCATAATTTATCTCCTTATTAATTATTTTATAACACCTTTTTTAATTATAACGTTAGCATATATAGCCTCTTCACCCGTCGCTATCACGGCATAGGCAGTTTTCGCTCTTTCATAAAAGGCAAATCTTTCTAAATGCCCTATACTAACGTTATCGTCGTTTTCTATCGCCGTATTTTTATACACATCCCAAATTTCAGGATTAACTTTTCCCACGTCCGAATCTACTAGTTGCATTAAAATTAAATTTTTACTAGCGTACGTATCTAAAGGAATAAGTTTTAATACGGCTTCTAAAACTTCATTACCCGACAATCCGTCTGCACGGACAACTCTCTTTCCAAACGTTTCCGCAGGAAAGTTTGCGTCGGCAATTACTATTTCGTCACCATGCCCCATTTCGCATAAAATTTTAAGAAGTTCAGGGCTACATATTTTAGGAACACCTTTTAACATTTTATCTCCTTTTAAATTATCCTTGATTTTTCCTTGTGGATAAATTATAATATATTAAATAATACAAATAAATATATAAAATTATTAAAAAGGTTAAGAATATGAGCAAAAACGAAAAAACGCCAATAGGCTTAAAAATTGAATATCCTTCCCAAGAAGAAGCGAGGTTTTTTACAAACTCTCTTAATTTTCCCATAAAAGATATTCTTATTGGCATAACCTATCCCTTTCCAACCTATTCAGTGACTAGAAAGGCAAGTAAAAAATACTTCCTTTTTGAATACGTTTTAAGTGGTGAAGGAAGAGTCTATCTAAACGGCAAGTGGCAAAAAATTAAAAAAGGCGACGTTTTGTTCTTTGATAAAAACGACGACCAAGATTTTCACTCTCTTAAGAGCACCCCCCTAAAAAAGATATGGCTTTCTTTTTCAAGCGAGTATATTGATAATATGATTAAGGCTTTTTCCTTAAAAACGGGAATATATTCAGTTGATTTATCTTCTCTTTTTATAAATTTATACGAAATCTCAAAAAACAACTCCCTATTCAACGAGTCTTTCTTTTTGATTTGCGACAACTTACATAAAATTATAACTGAACTCTCTTCAACGGGTTTTGAGCAAAATTCCACCACTCAAATTAAACTAAAAAACGAACTCTCTGGCTATATCTATAAAAACACTTCTCTAGATGATATCGCCAGTGAACTTGGCGTTTCAAAAACGACTTTAATTAGAAATTTTTCAAAAGAGTGTGGTATTACACCCTATCAATTTTTGCTATTAGAGAGAATAAAAATTTCAAAATCTCTATTGAAAACAACCACTATGAGCGTTAAGGAAATTGCTTACTTGCTTTGTTTTACAGACGAACATTATTTTTCATTTTATTTTAAAAAACACGTTGGCCTTTCCCCCACACAATATAGAAGAAAATAATAAAAGTCGTAGAATTTTCCACGACTTTTTTACTTTTTATGGTTTGATGTTTTTCAAATCTATTATTCCTTGAAATACTTGTTTTGCGTAAGGTGCTGCAACAGTCGAGCCGTAGTATTCGCCAACGGGCTCGTCGATAATTACAAGAGCAAGATATTTAGGGTTGTTTGCGGGAAAATATCCTATAAAACTTGAAACGTATTTTCCTTGTGCGATTACTCCGTTCTCGTATTTTTGTGCCGTTCCAGTTTTGCCTGCCACTCTATACCCTTCAATATACGCATGTTTTCCAGAGCCCTCGCTTACTACCTTTTCAAGCATTTCGGATAATATGCTGGAAGCCTTTTCACTCACCACTTTGCCCTTTAAGGTAGGGTAGATTTTTTGAGCAAGTATTCCCGAATTATCGTATATCTCGCTTACTAAATAGGGCGTGTATAAATTTCCTCCATTTATTGCTGCAGCAGTTGCCGATGCCAACTGAAGCCCCGTCACCGCTATCGTTTGTCCAAAGCCAATTCTTGCTATCTCTACGTTATTTACTGCAAAGTATGGTAAAAGCATGCCTGAAGCCTCTCCGCTGATATCTACTCCCGTAGTTTTACCAAAACCAAAGGCCTCTATGTATTCGTACATTGTTTCTTTTCCCAAACTCATTGCAATATCTACAAAAATCGGATTGCAACTATTATTTAGCGCTCCAGACAAATTAAGATTTGCGTGTTTTCCGTTTTGGTGATTGCTCCAACACTTTACCCTTTGCCCATCCACGTATCTATACCTAGAAGAATTAAATATATGCGTCGGTGAATAAGCCTTACTATTTCCCTTAAGGTATTCTTCAATATTTGCGCAAGAAGTTATTATCTTAAAGGTTGAACCCGGCTCGAATATATCACTAACGAGTCTATTCCTACTAAGAGAATTTAACGTGTCTAAATCGTCTCTTGGAATCTCGTTTAGATTATACGAAGGCTTGGTAGTCATTGCTAAAATTTCACCCGTATTTGGCTCTAAAACGAGCATTTGACAAGATTTAGCTGAGTGAACTTGCATGGCTTCACTCATAGCCGTTTCTACTAGTCTTTGAATATCGTAGTCTATAGTTAGTTTTAAATTAAGTCCGTCGGTCGCTTTTATATAACTAGCGTTTCCTCCGTCAATTTCCACACCAACTATATCCGTTTCATAAAGAATTTGTCCGTCAGTTCCACTTAAATATTTATCATAGTAAAGTTCTAACCCAGACTGCCCTTTTCCGTCCGTAGAAGTAAAACCTAAAGTTGAACTTAAAAAATCACCGTACGGATAAATTCTAGAATTATCTCTTGCGTAATATACTCCATCAAAATTATATTCTATAAGTTGGTTGATTTTTTCTTTTTCAACTTGCTTTTTTATGGTGACTTCGCTCGATATGGTAGTGGTCAATCTATTATAAACGTAGTTATAGTCCATTTCTAAAATCTGCGATAGCGTTTTAGAAAGTTTATCCATATCTTTTACCGCTTTCTTGCGCACAAAAATAGAATAAGTATCGTCGTTTCCTACTAACACTACACCATTTCTATCGAGTATTTCCCCACGAGACGCTATAACGGGTATTTCTCTAGTCCACTGGTCAATGGCTTTTTCTTGAATCTCTTCACCCCATATAATTTGAACGTAAAAAAGTCTACCTATTATACATAAAAATAAAAATGCAACTATAACGGCAACTGCAAAAAGTCTTCTTCTTAATATCGTAATCGAATAATCTTTAATAAAATCACCACCACCTACGTTTTATATATCTTTATTCGATTTTTTTACTTTTAATTACTCTATTTTGAGCATAAAAAAAGTAGATAGTAATCTTTTTCTATCTACCTTTTATTTTTATTAAAACTCGTCTAGTCCTAACGTGGAACGAATTTTCTTCATTTGGCTTAGCGAATCCTTATCAACTTCGCTAATTCCCTTTATTTTTTTAATATTTTTGGGGCGAGTAAACAAAACGTGCACCCAGCGTATTGGATAAAAGAACGGCAATAAAAATCCTGCTTTTTTTAGTACGGGATAAGTAAATTGCATATGACTTTTCGGTGGAAACAAAGTTTTCCACAAGGTCTTTCTCTTGGCGTTCTTTGCTCCCCCTTCTTCCATATTGGAAGCCACTTCCGACGCACCTTGCATCTTCTTGTTTGCCAATACGGAAGATTCAATAACGTGTTCTACTAGAGTTAAGGTTTCATCATCAACTTTTGCGTCGTCAAAAAGATAATCTGCCATAAGTTCAAATTTATCTTTGAACTTTTTAAGTCCACATTTTTGAAGTTCTCTATCTAGGTATTCGTAATCTAATTTATAAGCGTTTTTATAAAGATATACGTCAGTTAAATGCCTTATTCCAACACCTGCATCTTCAGCAAAATGATATGCCGAGTGGGCTAGAATTGAAATGTAAAAATCTTCTTTATTTAATTCGTAAAACGCCTTAGTTCCCTCTCTTAAATGGGCTCTCTCAAACCCTACGCCAAAATACTTTTGCAATCTTCCAACGAATAAGATTTTATGCAATTCAAAAATAGTCTTAGTTTGAGGATTATAAAAAACGTCGTGATGCTCGTCGTATTTCATAACTTTTAGCCCTAAATTATTTGATAATTCTCGAACTTTATTTAACTCTTTAGCGTCAATCAACACGTCAAAGTCAGAAGCATAACGCATATCTGTAGACGGGTATAACTTTTTAAGATAATACCCCTTTAACGGCATATATTTTAACCCTTTTTCTTCTAGCGCTGACAAAAACTTTTCTTTGTCGTACTCACTTTGAACGTCTAACGCTACGTGTCGACGAACGTAAGCTTCCAAAATGGCTAAAAAATCTTTGTTTAATTGCGTTCTCACTTTTTCAAGGGCTTTATATACCACAACACTCATAGAATGTGAAGTGCAAAGTTTATGAAATTTTTTATACTCTAGTTCTTGTGGAATTTGCTCTACTACTTGACTTTTAATTCCCTTTTTAACGCATTCCACAAAAAATTTCTCTGTTAAAGTCACTATCTACCTGCCAAAAATTAGTATTTTCTCCAAACCATCTTATCCACGATTCCCGTATACGACTGAATTATTTTTACTACCTTTGTAGAAACGTTTTCTTCTACGTAATCAGGAACGGGTATTCCGTGATTATTATCCATAGTTAAGTCTACAGCAGTTGAAACTGCTTGAAGTAAATGCACCTCGTCAATACCTGCAAGAAGGAAACAAGCCTTATCTAAAGCCTCAGGTCTTTCGGTGCTAGTTCTAATGCAAACTGCAGGGAAAGGCTTGCCAACGCTAGTAAAGAAACTGCTTTCTTCAGGTAGCGTTCCACTATCAGACACAACTACGAAAGCGTTCATTTGTAGTTTATTGTAATCGTGGAAGCCTAAAGGTTGTTGACAAATTACTCTCTTGTCTAGCTTAAATCCACTCTTTTCTAAACGATTTTTACTTCTTGGGTGGCAACTATATAAAATTGGCATATCGTACTTTTCAGCCAATTTATTGATGGCTGTAAATAGAGATATGAAATTCTTTTCCGTATCGATGTTTTCTTCTCTATGGGCAGAGAGCAGTATATACTTTTTGGGCTCTAAACCTAGTCTAGTTAAAACGTCGCTTTCTTCAATATCTTTAAGATTTTGACTTAATACTTCTGCCATTGGAGAGCCCGTCACGTACGTTCTCTCTTTAGGAAGTCCACAATCCGCCAAATATCTTCTTGCATGCTCCGAGTAGGCTAAATTAACGTCCGAGATAATATCTACTATTCTTCTATTCGTTTCCTCTGGCAAGCACTCGTCCTTACATCTATTCCCCGCTTCCATGTGGAAAATTGGAATATGTAAACGTTTAGCCGATATTGCCGAAAGGCAACTATTTGTATCGCCTAAAATTAATAGTGCGTCAGGTTTAATTGCCGTCATAAGTTTATAAGAACAATTTATAATATTGCCAACCGTTTCCCCAAGATCATCGCCAACTGCGTCCATATACACTTCGGGATCGGCTAGTTTTAAGTCCTTAAAGAATACGCCGTTTAGGTTATAATCGTAATTTTGACCAGTATGAGCCAAAATACAATCAAAATATTTACGGCACTTATTTATAACTGCCGAAAGTCTAATAATTTCCGGACGGGTTCCAACTATAATCAATAGTTTTAACTTGCCGTTTTCCTTAAATTTTACATCTTGATAATCTAATTCAATTTTCTTTTCCATATTTTTTCACCTTTATTTTATTACCGAGTCCTAAAATTATTTTTACCCCTGGATGTATTAAAAACGCCAAAATCAAAGTACTTACTAGCACTAGCACCCCATATAACCAAGGATTGTTTATCTCTATAAATTTTGAAAAATACAAACTCAAGAAAAATCCGTGTAATAAGTAAATTTCGAGATATAAATTACCTAAGAATCTTGTTAATAAATTATTTATAGGCAATAATTTCATTATTAGCACTACTAGTACAACAAACGTACACGCTGAAATACACTTAGAAATAATTCCAATTGCATTTTGCAGTATTGAAAAATTTCCAAATATTAATGTAATTAAAAATGCAATTAGTGTAAAAAACAAGAATAATAGATATTTTTTCATTGATAAGAAATTATCAATTTTATCCTTAAATTTTGCCCAAAGCACCCCAATAATTATACAAAAACACCCTTCATACCACGTGCTAGGCAATTTCATTACTAAACATAACGCTAGATAGAAAACAAAAGAAACAATTAGTAGCATTATTTTAACATTATCTTTCTTCACAAATCTAAACGAAAAATAAAACAAAACGTACCAAACTAATATTGCTTGAAAATACCATCTTTTACTTATAATCGTTTCTCCAAACAAAAAGGATTGTAATAACTGCTTAGTACTAACCGTTTGTCCAAGTAAAGTATTTGCTCCCCAATAAAAGAATACGAAAACAATATATACCAAATATAAAGGTAAAACTCGCGTCAGTAAAAATCCCTTTAGATAGTTATTTCCCCTTTTTTGATATTGAGTCATTAGACCATATCCCGATAAAAAGAAAAATAAAGCGACAGACAAATAACCTAATAAGGTACAAACTCTACCAAAAGTTTGCCAAAAAACTCCCTGTGTGTCTAAATTGCTAGCAGCTAAAACGCCCCAAAAATGCGATAAAAATACACAAATTGCAAGAACACCTTTTAGACTCTTGGTATTATCTAGAGAAAGATAATCTATTTTGCCGAAAAATTTTCTTTCAATACTCATCTTAGTAGTTCCCTAAATTTCTATTCTACGATTTCAAAGAAAGTATCTGGGTGATTTGGATCAAACTGCTCGTTAGCCCACATTACCGTGACTAAATTTTCCGTATTAGATAGGTTTATTATATTGTGAGTGTAGCCAGGTAGCATATGTACGGCTTGAATTTTATCACCACTCACCTCAAAGTTTAATACTTCTTCCGTTCCAATTTTTCTTTGTTGAATTAAGCCTTTTCCCGAAACGACGATAAAAAACTCCCACTTTGAGTGATGCCAATGCTGACCTTTGGTAATTCCTGGCTTAGATATATTTATTGAAACTTGTCCGCATTTTTCGGTTTTTAATAGTTCTGTAAAACTACCACGGTCGTCAACGTTCATTTTTAAATCAAAAGCCACTTTTTCTTTCGGCAAATATGAAAGATAAGTAGAGTATAGTTTTTTTGCAAAACTATCGTTTGGTATTTCTGGGATAGTAAGCGTTTGACTTTGCTCTTTGAATTTGTAAAGCAAATCAACGATTTCGCCCAAAGTCACCTTGTGAGTCGTTGGAACAAAATAATATCTTCCATTTTCACTTTCGATAGGCAACAATCCATCGTAATCACATTGGTGACCTTTATTTTCTAATAAATTAAGCATTTCGTTAACTAAATCGTCTATATATAAGAGTTCTAACTCCACGCTCCTATCGTTTACGGTGATTGGCAAATCGTTAGCAATATTATTTGAAAAGGTAGCAACGGCACTATTATAATTAGGTCTACACCACTTTCCAAAAAGATTTGGAAAACGATACACCATCACCCTTGCTCCCGTCTCTCTTGCATATTCGAAAAAGAGTTCTTCGCCTGCTTTTTTACTCTTGCCGTATTCCCCGTCAGCATATCTACCGATAAGCGTTGCTTGAATTGACGATGAAAGCATTACAGGACAGTTGTTCTTGTGTTTTTTGAGCATATCAAGTAGAGTTGACGCAAAACCAAAATTACCTTGCATAAACTCCTCTTGATTTTGTGGACGATTTACACCTGCAAGATTAAACACAAAATCTGCCTCTTTGCAATATTCTTCTAATTGCTCGGTAGTGCTATCGATATCGTATTCAAAAAAATCTTCAATTTTTAAATTGGGGCGAGTTCTATCTTTTCCCTCTTTTAAGTTGGCTAAGGCTACGCATAGGTTTTTACCGACGAATCCTTTAGCCCCTGTCACTAGAATTTTCATATTTATCCTACTTTTTTAATTCTTCTTGAATATATGAAAGCGCTTCAATTTTTGTCTTTGTCTCTTCTACGGTTAAAAGTTTAGTATTATTAGAGTTAAATTCGGTTAAGGTGTTTCTTTCCACGTCGCCATCTTTAAAATACTTGTCGTAATTTAAACCACGTTTATCACAAGGCACACGATAGAAGTTGCCTAAGTCGATTGCATTTGCGCACTCTTCGTTAGTTAATAGAGTTTCGTACATTTTTTCGCCGTGGCGAATACCTATAACTTTGATATTATCCTTATCTCCACCAAATAACTCGCAAACGGCTTCTGCTTGAGTCTTAATAGTACAAGCCGGCGCTTTTTGTACGAGAATATCTCCACTTTCGCCGTGTTCAAATGCAAATAATACAAGATCCACAGCCTCTTCTAACGACATAATAAATCTAGTCATTGTTGGATCAGTTATGGTGATAGGCTTTCCTTGCCTAATTTGCTCTATCCATAGTGGAATTACCGAGCCACGAGAACACATAACGTTTCCATATCTAGTACAACAAATCTTGGTTTTTTCAGGTGATACGGTACGAGATTTAGCAACTATAACTTTTTCCATCATAGCCTTGCTCGTTCCCATAGCGTTAACAGGGTATGCAGCCTTGTCCGTCGATAAACAAACGATATTCTTTACCCCTGCCTCAATTGCCGCCGTAAGCACGTTTTCCGTTCCTAAAACGTTAGTTTTAACCGCCTCTATTGGAAAGAACTCGCAAGATGGAACTTGCTTTAATGCTGCTGCGTGGAATATGTAGTCAACACCGTGCATTGCGTTCTTTACGCTTGCCAAATCTCTAACGTCACCGATATAAAATTTAATTTTATCGGCAACCTCTGGCATTTTTGATTGGAATTCGTGACGCATATCGTCTTGTTTTTTCTCGTCACGAGAAAAAATACGAATTTCTCCAATATCCGTTTGTAAAAATCTATTGAGAACGGCGTTTCCAAAACTACCCGTTCCACCCGTTATAAGTAATGTTTTATTTGTAAAAAGTGACATATCTATTCTCCTCTTTTGTTATATACTTCGTCTAAAATCTTTTTTGTATCCTCTTTAAATAAAGGGCCATTACATAGTTGGTGCAAATCTAATTGTCCATCTGCTAAGTTTGCCTCTATCAATATTGGAGTGCCGTCCTTTTCAATAGCAACATCCCAAGAAACCATTCTAAAATGTGGAACGTATACGTGCGCTTGTTTTACTAATTCTTTTGCTTTTTCAATCGACGGTACATAATATCCCTTAAATGCAATTTTTGTTAGTGGGTGTGCCGTAATTCTATTGCCGTTAAGATAATATCCATACTCTCTCAATGAGCCGTCGTCATCAATTCCAACAGCCATTCCACCGGCGCAGAAATTGTCTACCTTTTCTTTCCCCCCACCTATTCTTAGTAATGAAGAATAAACCTTTGCAGTCCCATCTCTTTGAAGAATTGTTAAAATTCTTACTGTATTTACCGAATCAGGATTAAGTTTTGCAACGTCTTGATGCTGTACAACTAGTTTTTGCACGGCTATATCTGTTGGAATTTTTTTTACTTTTAACAGGAAATCTCTTCTAAATTGCTCTTCCGTTTGATTCTCCACATAAAAAACGCCACTCGCTCCACCACAATCAGTCGCTCTTTTAACAAAAACGGCAGGTTCATTTAACAAAATTTCAATTGCCTTATCTACTGATACTATTTCGTCTTGAATAAACCAATATCCATTTTTTCTAGAAACTAAAATTTTCGGTTGATTTATTTTTGGGAATAGTTTGTCGTAATTTGTCTTATTGTCAATAAACTTAAACGCGGCAAAATCATTAAAATAATAATTAATATCATTAAAATACATTTCGTCGGTTATATAGTTTACGTGATATTCGCCCGTTTTTTCAGTGTAAAAATTATGAAACAATGTTGGAACTTTTTTATATTCTTTATAGAAGTTAACTATTTCCTTTTTTTGCTTGCTAGTTAATACGTTAGCCTTAGTATATGACTTCTTTTGCTTTCGAACAAAATTCTTCATATGCTTTTTTCTCAAAAAAGTAAAGAGCGAAGAATATAGGTTTCTAAAATTAAGTATTACTTTAGTTTTCATCTTTAATTTCCTTTTATTTTTCTTTCAAAATAGTTAGATAAGTTATATGCACAGCAAGTTAAAATTAAAGTCACTATAATCACTAAGCAGTAAATTAAGTAATTATTTGTTAAATACTTTGTAAAAATTATTTGCGAAATTCCCTGCAACGTAAAGTTAAAAAACGTGGTTTTGCCAAGCCAGATAAGAGGTTTGTTTGCAACTTTAATCTTCATCGTGATTAACAATATGCTTAGCATACCAAAACCACACCAAACAGGATAAAATATTACGGTTTTGTCAACTAATTTTTTTAGAAATGCAAAACCTAAAATTGCCAATACCAAGAAAATAAAATAAACGATATTATTTTTCATTACTATTTTATCAAACGTTTCTTTTATAAACGAAAAGAACATTCCAACTGCAAAGAATATTGTAGTCGAATAATAATATGATGGAAAATCTAAAATCATTTCAACAACCATAAGAGCAACAAGACACGCCGTAACGCCTATCGTTGCTAATATCTTGCTTTTTCTAAACAAATTAAAGCAAAGAATTATTGAAATGTAAAACACGAAAGTTGATAATATGTACCAATTACCATTTCCTATGGTCGTGACTCCAGTAAACGATAATAAAACATGTGGAATAGAATATTTATTACCTAAGCAAAGATTAAGTATTATGTAAACAACCGTAATTATTGCAAATTCTATTACGATTCTTAGAAAACGCTTTCTTGGAAAGGTTTTAATATAATCGTTTTTACGCTTGATAGACTCCATTACTCCATAGCCCGAATAAAATAAAAACGGAACTACTACAAACTGACCGAGAAAAATTCTCATCGGTTCGTAAATCTCATCTAAAACTCCGTTTGGACTAATCCTAGCAAATGTATGGCTTAACAGTATAAGCATAATGCAAATGCCGTTTATTGAACGAGTTTGTTCAATTGAAGCATAGTCCGTATAAAAACTTTTATTAAATTTAGGATTAATTTTATATAATGCCAAAATTAAAAGTAATCCAATAAATATAATCATTTGTTAATTTCCTTTTACTTTAAGTTTTCTTTTAATAAAATTAAATATACTTTGCTTTTCTGCCCCACTTAACCCAATAATGAACGTAAAAATCAAATAGATGGATATAATAATTATAACTTTTATCGCAAATATTAACCAACCACTACCAACTAGTAGATAATTTAAGCCAATTCCTAAAACCACCGTCAGCATACAAGAAATTATCATTTTTAAATAACATTTTTTAATAAATTTCCACATATTTAGCTTTAGTATCTTTTGGTATAACACCATAAATAAAACATTTCTAACGCTATAAACGATACAAATTGCAATACAAGCGCCAACTACACCCCAAAGCAACGTTAATACCGTCACTAAAATTACGCCCAAGACTGCTTTAATTATATTTATTATGGAAGTTTCTTTAACCCTACCCATTACTATTAGACCATTTTTACCTATTTGTTGAGATAGATAAAATGGTGCTGGAAGTATCAAAAATAAGGCGCACCAATAAACGATATCCGTGCCACCCGTCAACCTACCTGCAAGCCATAGTCCCATAAAATCTTGACCAACACATGCAAAGCCGACAACGATTAAACCAATCAATACAAACTGAAATCTGCCGACCTTTATCATTAGGTCAAGCAACTTGTCCGGTTGCTGTTCTTTATAAACGATTCTCGCAATTTTTGGCATAAACATTCCGTCTATTGCGTTTGCAAAAATATAGGTGTATCCCTCTATGGTGGAAGCAAAACTAAATATAGTGATAGCAAGCGTTCCCGCAGATGGAATAATGCCTAAAATGTTTGGACATAAGTTCATAATTAGTCTACCACAAATAGAGTTAACGAGAATCCATATGGAAAAACTAAAAATTTCTTTTAGTAAATTTTTATCAAAATACTTAAACCTAATTTTTATTGGGGTTAAAGATTTTATAATTATAAACTTGATAACGAGTGTTAATAAATTACCACCCGCCGTTATAATTACAAAAGCATAAAGACCTTGATTTAATAAAATTGCACCTACAATAAGCCCAACGTTTATTATTTTATGTAAAACGTCGCAAACCTTTAGTGGTATAAATTTTTCGTAGGAAGTTAAAATGCCGTTAACCGTTCCAGATAACGGAAAGGAAACTACCGAAAATATACCAGATATTATAAATACGTATTTAAACTTAACGATTTCTTGTGGCGTTAATCCAGCGTATATGTTATCTAAGAAGAAGTATAAAACGAATAAGACAACAAAAATTATTGCCGATATAATTATGAATAATTTATATACGACTCCTAAGAATTGATTTACTTTCTCTTGTTCGCCCTCTGCTTTATACTTAGATATAAACCTTGTGACTGCAGAACTAATTCCAAAATCTAGTAAAAATAGCGTGATAACCGAGTGGGCAAGCGTAAATAGTCCATAGTCACTTTCTCCAATATGAGAAAGCATCCACGGAGTATAAACCAACGCTGATACGATATTTATAAATATTGCCATATACGATAATACAGCACCAATTTTTATTTGCTTACCACTACTAGACATTTCTACCCTAATTTTATTCGTTAATTATTATGTTTGAACAATGTGATGGTTTTCTTTTTTCTTCCGGTGGAAGAGTATTCATATAGTCTTTACCAAAACGAGAAATTAAAAATTCATCGTAATCTTTTACCGCCATAAAGGTTTTATCTCTAAATTTAAGTTCAATAAGATTATGATAAATATCACTCTCTAAAGGCTTAAATTTTTTATTAGAGTTGCACACTTCGTAGCAATAACCCGTTTTTTTCTTATTATATTTAGAACACTCTTTGGTTATCTTCTTGCAAAGAGTTTTCATTGGCAATAGTGATAAAAGTTTATATACTACCCTTTTATAAAAGCGAACTCTACCAAAATTTACTTTTAACTTAATTTTTCTTGCGCTAGTGAGCACCCCTACTCTACTACAATGCCCTCTTAATTTATCTAGCCTTACGTTATCTATTGGGAAAATATCAATAAATATACCGTGATTCATATTCTTTAGATGAGAATAATCGTAGTCGTATATTTTAGACTTATTGTAGCAAAGTTTTGCATAGTTTAATGGAAATTCGCTAACGTTATTATACGACTGAACGAAAAAATCTTCTCCCACTTCACTTGGGGCAATTTTTAAGAACTTTTCGTAATCTTCACGTAGCATTATTACGTCTATATCGTCGTCCCAAGGTACGAAATTTTGATATTTTACCGCACCTAGTAGCGTTCCCCCCTCCATTGAGTACTTAAGATTGTGCTTTCTGCACACTCTATCAAACTCAACAAAGATTTTATAAACGTAATCTTGTAGTTTTGTTAATTCCACCTTTTCCATATAACACCTAATATACTAATTTTAAAAATTTGATTTTCTTTGATAAGAATATTACCCCATAAGAAATCAATAACGTAGCCGTTAGCACTACAATAAAATACAAAATTGAATTTGTAGCCACTAATGAATTTTGGAAAAACATATCTATAATACTTAACGGTATTCTTTGGGTTAAAAACATCAAAATACTATATTTTCTAAATGCAGTACAAACTTTCTCACTTAAATTTAGGTTTATACTTAAAACTAATCTTAAAGCAAAGAAAGTAAAAGGAACTAAAAATATAATGGTATCAACGCCTTTGTGGTTGATATTGAAGTAAGCAATTAAAAATTCTTCTGCTGCATAAAGTACGCCAAATATTAAAGTAAAAATTAAATTGCTTACTACTTTTTCGTTATTTCTTTTAGAAGTGGCAATAATTCCACCAATAAGCACGTAAATAAAACCAAATAAAACTGCGTTTTTAACCGAATCAAAAAAACTATAGTAAACGTCGTAAATGCTTTTTAAAAATGGAATTTTAATAGTTAAACCATAATATGAACTTCCAAGCAAGGTGAAAACGTATACGACGCAAGCAATGATAAATATCTTCTTTAACGATAATTTCTTATTAAGTAAATAAATCAAAAGGATTGCACCAAAAAGTGCAGGTAAAAACCAAATAGTTTGATAACTTCCCTCAAAAAAGAAGTCCTTAACGTATTCTAGAACGCCATAAAAGGTCACCCCCCCCCTCATCCATTTAATAATAACAAAAATAAGGTATATGGCACTCCAGAAAAGATACATTATTACAATTCGTTTTAAGTAATTAAAAACGTATTTATTTCTTTCATTAACGTCTACTGTTTCTAATTTCTTAAAAAACAAAAAACCACTTATTGCAAAAAACAATGGTACGGCAAACACCGTCACAATATTTCTTATACCAAATGTTAGCGCTTTACTATAACTTGAAAATGGCGCAGTATGTAAAATGATAATTAGAAGCGCACAAATAAATTTTGCTAAGTCGATAGATTTATATTGCTTCATTTTTTAATCATTCTCCCTATCTTTCTTATAATTCTTTTAATTTTTGACGGAAAAACAATCTTGAACACCTTATTGTCATAGTCTTTATTACAAGCAACTATTTCAGGATGAACAATTGGAAATTCTAAAGACTCTGTAGGCATAAATAATATTTTACCTGGTTTCCATTTTGTATATTTTGTATTTTCTGTATGTGTAGAGCCTGCACCGATTCCAATATTATAAATCAAGTTGTTTTTAGGTACGATAGTTAAAAAAGATTGCGAATATTTGAGAAATCCAAATTGCACGTCCCAATAATTAACTTTTTTTACTAAAGTTTCTCTTGATGCTTGAATCCAACTTCCTACCCTTTGTTTAGCCACTTTTTTATCATCAAATTGATCTAAAAGCAATTGCTTGTTATAATCTTTTGTTATATTTTTTACGTTAAAATCGTACATGTCCCAAACGCGTTTCCATGTACCCCAGCCTAGAGTTGCACCCGTTTTAGTAAAACAATAACTATCTTTGCCACAATCAACGTTCTTTAAGTGATTAAAGCCACTAATCGCCCCTATTCTAGTATCGTCTTTATACTTTTCGAGCATTTCTTCCATAAAAGGAAATAACGAATCGTCTGCAACGCAGTCGTCTTCTAAAATAAGTAATCTATCAACATGAGAAAAAGCCCAAGTAATCGCGCTAGACGGCCCTCTTCCACAACCTTGATTTTCAGTAGAGTAATTTTTATATACGTCGCACTCCCAATCAATATCTTCTACTATTTTTTTGCATTTTTCAATGCTCTCTGTGTCTCTTTCGTTCCCCTCTCTTGCCCCATCACAAGCCAAAAATAGTTTTGAAGGTCTTGCCTTTTTTACCTTTTCAAAAACTTTTTCTAACGTGTCAGGTCTTGCAAAGAATATTAAAAGTACGGGTAGATCTATATTACATTTTTTCATTTTTACTTTCTTTCTCCTCAACTTCTTTGTAAATTGATTTAAGAACTAAAATATTTTTTTCTCGATTATGTCTTTCTTCTGCATCTTTGATCGTTTCTTTTGAAAATTTCTCACACAAATTTCTATCTTCAAAAAGTGTTTTAACTCTCTCGGCAAGAACGGGATATTCGGGGAAATCATAGCAAAATCCACTTTCTCTGTCTCTCAATAGTTCCGTCATACCTCCACGAAAAGCACATATACATGGAGTGCCAACCATCATAGCCTCACAAACGGTTGCAGACGCCCCCTCCATAGCAGAAGTGACAACACAAACGTTAGCCTTTAATAATTCTTTTGATACTTCAGTTGCACTCTTTCTACCAATAAACTCGACGTTTTCTTCAAGACCATATCTACTTATCTTTTTTAAGATAAATTTTTCATAGCTATTAGGTTTTACGAGTTTACCATCCTTGGCGTTTCCACCTACAACCCTTAACAACACGTTAGGATAGTCGTTTTTAATAATTCTTAAAGCATCTATTAAAACGTGTAAGCCCTTTAATGGATAAGATGAAGCGCCTGCCAAAATGGTATATTTATCTATGTTTGCATAATTCCATTTTTCAGCGCTATAAAATTCTTCACGCAAATTATAATTTAATCTATAATACTTGAGATCGCTATTTATTGAAAGCATAGTCGCCTTATCCCAAGTAGTCCGTCCCGTCACGTATTTAACGTTTTTCAAAACGTACCTTTCACGCTTCGCATTTTTTATAAATAACTTTTTTGCAAAAAATGGAGTTTTTAATTTTAATAAGTCCTTTATTTTCGACATTGAACGAATATCGGAACTTTTTAATCCACCATAGTATTCTTCAGATATCCTTGAAAGAACACCCTGAATAGTTAATAAGGTCGGCTCGTTTTCCTTAACTCTTAACATAGAATAACCCACGGCATACTCCGTACCATGAATATGTATTAAATCAGGCCTAAACTCTTCTAAAACTTTTTTACAATCTTTTAAGCATTGTTTTGAGTTAAAAAGCAGTCTTTTCCCTGCCCCTGGAAATATAAAATTTCTTATATTGTTAACTACTTTGTCAATTGGCTCTTTCACGTTCGCGTACGTCATTGTTGCAAGTTCAAATTCTGGATCACTCGAAAGTTTATTCGAATAATCAACAAGCCACCCACCACTTGCCGACGTCTTTATATTTAATTCTTTTGCCACACTTGGCAAAACCATATTTAATATCCAAAGTACTCTCATATTTCACCTCTAGAGAACTAAAGTAAAATCACTAAACGCACCGCCTTGAATTCTATACACAAACAAGGCTATTGATAAAATTATTACGACTGTATTTATAAGCGTTTGACTTTTTATTTCATAAGTATTTATCGCTGATGGCAACAGTAAAATTACAAAGTAATAAAAATAATAACTAACTCTTTCGTAAATTTGAACGGAGAAAAATCGTGCCAAATAAAGTATTAAGCCTACAAGACTAAGAAGTATGCAATTAAACGCAGTTCCCTTCCTTATTTTATCCTTTGAAATTAACGCAAAGACTATAACTGAAGTATAAATTAGAATAGTGACAACTCCGCCCGAGTCAAAACTTTCTGCTCCTGAGTAATCTTCTGACGTAAGTGCGTCGTATATTATCGTTAAATTATCTGCAAAAAGTACGAATAAAACTAATAAACCAACAAAGAACATAGTATAGTTCCATTTCGGCTTCATAAAGATAATAAAATAAGTTAACGCAAAGAATATTGCCGACTTATGAAAGGACATTGCAAGTATCACAACTAGTAAAAACGGAATAAACTTTTTCTTCTCAATAAAATCGTAGGCAAGCAAACATATTGACATTGCAATACATTGTCTAAGTCCGTTCATATTAAAGGTAAAAAGACCTAAACATACAAACATTATAACTGACAATAAAGCATTTTTAGAGTACTTATATATAAATCTCATAGTTAATGAAATATTCATAATCGCCGTAAAAATCAGCAAGTATCTATAGGAAGGAAAAACCTTTGCTATCACCCATATATACGCACTAAATCCTAGTTCTGAAAAAACAACATTTGTCCCCATAGATTGTCTTAAATATTCAATTAACCCTACATTACTCCATTTAAGGCTATCAAAGGTAATACCGTACATTTCCGTATCCCTAGTTCCAGTATATCTACTGCGAAAACCCATTACGAACGCTATTGCTATTCCACAAAGAATAAGAAAAATCTTTTTTCTTTTGGCGTTATTCATATTACCCATAAAAATTTCTAGTATCAATGGGAATATTGTGAGTGAAATTAGTGCAATCATTTAACCTTTTTCTAACCTTTTATCTTCTTTTACTTTAATTTGTGATAAATCTTTTTTAATATCTTTCTAAATTTAATCTTAAAACTTAATTTTGCTTTGGTAAGACAATTAAGTTTTATTTTGTTTTCTCTTAAATATTTTTTTAATTCTCTGCAATCTCCACGCCCTGTGGCAATAGAAAAATAATAAAGTTGTTTTACGTAAAAATCATCTTGCTTTCGCTTTGCTAACTCTATTTGACTATTTAGAGTTTCTAGCGCTTCTTTTGAGTGAAGTTCACTTTGCTTTACCGTAATTTGCGCTTGATGGCGACGATTACTTACCAAAATTCTTTTATCAAGGTAAACGCACGCGCCACATAAAGTAAATCTTAGCCACAATTCCCAATCGAGAACAAATCTCATACTCTCGTTAAAAAAACCTATTTCAAAAAATAAATTCTTAGGGATTAAAAGCCCACACCCGTTAAAGCACTTATTAAAAAGTAAATGCTTATACGCCTTTTTATTGTCTAGAAAACCACTTTTCTTTGCCGTAGGGTGAAACTGCTTATTGCCGTTTCCATCAATCACGTCGGCGTTGCTACTTATAATAACTTTCTTTACGTCTAAATTTTTGACTTTATATAATTCAACTTGTTTTTCAATTTTATCTGGATAATATAAGTCGTCGTGCGAAAGCCAAGAGATAAATTCTCCGTTTGCTTTACGAATACCATAATTAAGAGCAGATGAACAACCGCCGTTTTCTTTTTCGTAATATGAAATTTTATCAAAATATTTTTCGCAAACTTTTTTACCTGCTCCGTCGTCTCTAGATCCGTCGTTAACGACTATTATCTCAACGTTCTTATAAGTTTGTTCTATTGCGCATTTTAGCGCCTCCTCAACGTAATTTGCGCCGTTATATAAGGGAATTACTATTGAAACTAATGGATTAAACTCCATATTATCCTCTCTTTTTAAGTTTATAAATTATTTTAGTTAATTTCGTAATGACAAAAGCATTTTTTAGTTTAATAAATAAGTAAAAACCTTTCCATTTAAGTGGTAAATATTTTAGTTTGAAATGCTTTACTCCACTTCTATATAATTTATTTTTTAATACCTTTTTTATTGCCTTACGCTTAACGCTACTTTTACAATCTCTTTTCGTTTCGTTTAGACAAATTTCTAAAACTGAATATGCAATTCTATTGTGGTAAGCGCCCAAAAAGTCTTTATCGTCAAAATAAGGCTCTACTAAATTCTTAATTTTTCCTAGAAGTACTTGATTTTTATCAAAAAAACCTTCCCTATAATTACTAGTGCATGAGCCAACGTTAGTTTTTCTATAGTGGTAAAAATACTCGTCAACGTAATAAAAACTTTTTGCTTTTAGAAAAAACTCTAAATTAAAAAGTCCATCCGAGAAAGTGCCAATCTCTCTCATGCTAGTAAATTTAACTTCATTATCTACGATAGTTTTTCTTTTGTACATACAAAAACAAACGGATGCCAAAAAGTTAAAGTTTTGAATATTTTTTAACTCTTTTTTTATTAAGCCTAACGTTTTTCTTGCAATTTCTAAACACTCTTCCCCTTCATAAAGTTTTTCTTCTAATAAAGAATTTGTAGTTTTTTCCGAAACTCCGTCAAATTCCTTTACGTAGTTAAATCTAATTGCATCGGCGTTAGTTTCCTCTATTTTTTGCACCAACTTTTCTACGGTATCAATATCAAACCAATCGTCTGGGTCGATAAACATACAATAATCTCCCAACGCCTTTTCTATGCCTAGATTTCTAGCCGAGTGAGTTCCTCCGTTTTCTTTATGTATTACGACTATTCTATCGTCTCTTTCTCCCCAAACGTCGCATAAATTTTCCGATCCGTCGTTAGAGCCGTCGTCAACGAGCAATATTTCTATATCCTTATATGTTTGATTCACTAGCGAACTAACACATTCGTCAAAATAATCTATTACGTTGTAGATTGGAACTATTATACTAACTTTCAATCTAATTTTCTCCTAATAACGAATCGTAAACTTCGTTCATAATTTTTAGATAGGTTTCAAGCGAAAAACTTTGTGCCGTTTCTTTATTCCTTTCGCCCATTTGTTTTTTAAGTTCTTCGTCGTAAACGATTTTTCTTATTCCGTCCGCAAAGCCTTTATAATCGTTTGGCTCGTACTTATATCCCGATACTCCATCTTCTGAATAATCGTTAATTCCGTGTTTATTTGAAGTGATAATAGGCAAACCGAAACTCATAGCCTCAATTGACGCTAGCCCTAACCCCTCTCTATAAGACGGAAGCATAAAAACGTCAACTTGTTTATAAATTGCAGGTAAATCTCTGCGATAGCCTAAGAAGTGTACTTGATTTTCAACTCCTAGTTTTTTTGCTTGTTGTTCCAGTTTATCTCTTAAAGGACCGTTGCCCGCAAGAAAATAATGGATTTTTTCGTCTTTTAAGTGTGCAATAGCGTTGATTATAACCTTTTGATTTTTATTCTCGTTAAGTTCTCCAACCGATAAGACCATTTTGGTATCAGCGTCTAGATTAAATTCTTTTTTTAGGTCAACGTCAATATTCTCATTTCTAAATTGGTTAAGATTTACCCCTACTCCAGGAACACGAACTACGTTTTTAGCGTTAAATTTACTTTTTGCTAGTTCGTAGTCCATTTTATTTATAACAACCATAGTATCCGTCAACTTTGAAAAGGCTTTCTCAATAGGATACCAAAGCATAAAATTCTTTTTTGAGCCACCCTTAAAGAAGTGAAATCCGTGAGCGTGATATAACACTTTAATCTTGCCTTTCTTTCTTAATTTACGGCAAGCAAGTCTTGTTAAAATGCCACCAACCGGCGTATTGCAATGAACTACGTCGTATTCCCCCTTTTCGATTACTGCCTTTAATTTTTTGTAAGCCTTAAGGTTTTTTGGACTGAAAGGCGAACGTGAAAATGGAACTTCAATAATCTCATCAGGCTCTGTTAAAGTTAAATTCTTCTTTATGGCGAGATTATTTTTAGCACACGCCGTCACGTGGACACCTTTTTCCTTTAGCATATTTATAAGTGGCTTATGAAATTGTGCTATGTGGCTTTGCACCGTTGCCACAATCAATACTTTTTTCATTTCTAATCCTTATATTTGCTTAAATTACCTAAAATAACTTTGAATAGTCTTTGATTATTTCCGTCGCCAACGAAACTATTGTGTGGCGTTATGATTGCGTTTTTCTTTTTCCAAAGTGGATTATCGCTTGATAACGGCTCTTCTTCAAAAACGTCTAACACTGCGCCTAATAATTTGTTATCTAGTGCGTTTATTAGTGCTTTTTCTTCTACCACTGCGCCCCTTGCTATATTTATTAGAACTGAATTATCTTTCATCTTAGCAAAGGTCTTTGTATTCATAAGCCCTTTCGTTTGTTCGGTTAGCGGAAGAGTTAAAACAACCACGTTTGAAATTGACAAGCGCTCTTCTAACTCGCTAAGTGGATAAATTTTTTCGTAATTTATATCTTCTCTAACAAATAAATCTACTCCAATTACATTTGCCCCGAAAGCGTTAAATCGTTTAGCGCATTCCGTTCCAACGTTGCCACAACCAACTATGCAAACGGTTTTGCCGTTTAACTCTAGTAGTTCTCTATTTTTCTCCCACTTCCCATCTTTTTGATTATCGCAAAAGAACCTAGACTGCTTATAAATTTGCAAAACGCCACAAATAGCGAACTCTGCCATTGGAATACTATAAACGCCACGAGCATTAAATACTTCGATATTATTTTTCTTCGCGTAATCCATTGGAACTCTATCAAACCCTGCGCTCGTTAGTTGAATAAGTTTTAGATTAACAAACTTCTCAATAGGGTGATACAAAAACAAGCCGTTGCATACAACCCCTTCTACTTCAGCGTAATCGCAAGGAAGATTGTCCTTTTCATTTTGCATAAAGATAACTTTATGCCCGATTTTCTCTATTTGATTGATTTGTTCGCTACTAAAATTCCAAGCGCCCGTAATCAATAATTTCATACTAATTTAATCCTTTAACGATTTTTTTAACAATATTTTCTACTTCTTCTCTATTTTTTGCAAAATCTACAAGCCCTGATTGACATTGTTTTTCCCAATCTCTTATAGCCTTTAAGTCCACGTCGAATACTTTGCGAATTTCACCTAAATCGGTAATAACGCTCGTATTACAGAAACTTCTAGATAGTATTGCACAAGTCGAACCTATTCTATAGTGCTCGGCAATAACCTTTTCAGCACAAAGCATTCCTTTACCTAAAGCGGCAATTCCTCCAAAACCAAACGGAATACCTTTCTTTTTGAACTTATCACATAACCCTTCTAGAGTTCCGTCAACTAAAAGTTCAAACATAAATTTCATTCCATACCCTAAACTCAAGTCGTTTAAGCCCACGAAAATCTCGTCTAGTCCGTCTAATTCAAGTATTTCGTCAATACAAGCCACGGCTTCCGGCGTTTCTACTAAAGGAAGCGTTTTTGCTCTACCACCAACAAGCGAGATAAACTCTTTAACTTCACTTGCCGTCTTAAAATACGGTAGCATTATTACGTCTGCCCCACTTTCCACGATAGCGTCGATCTCTTCTTTTGAAGAAGAATACTCTTCGGTAGTCTCGTGAATAGGATTGCAACGCACCATAACCTCAGCCTTACTTATAACCTTGCGGATATTTTTTATATCTTCTATCGTGTGATGTGACTGAACGGTATCCATACCACCTTGTCTAACGGATTTTCCAATATATTCCATATCGATAAAAATTCGCTCTACTCCAGCGTCTTCTACAATCTTAGCAACGTCTACGTTGTTTGTTATGTACATCAATTTTAGATTTTTCGCATCTACTTGGTCTTTCGTCACGGCAACTTCTTGAGCCAACGATTCTTCCGTTTCAGGAAGAGAAACTACCGTCTTTCCCTTATTTTCGTTATCGGCGTTAGAGAACACCTTAAACACCGTCTTAAATAAAATCTTAATATCTAGCCACATTGTGAGGTTGTCCACGTACCAAACGTTAAGTTTTATTCTCTTGTTCCACTCCACGTCCTTTCTTCCGTTTATTTGCGCCCAACCTGTGATACCCGGTCTAACTTCAAACATTCTATTTTGCTCTTCGGTGTACTTTTCTAGTGGCCAAGGATGATAAGTTAGTGGAGGTCTAGGTCCAATAAAACTCATATCTCCCTTAAGAACCGAAAGTAATTGTGGAATTTCATCAAGACTGGTCGCTCTCAATATTTTACCAATCTTTGTGACTCTCGCATCTCCCTTACCAGAGTAAACGCCACTGCCTTGTTGCTCTGCCCCAACGCACATTGAGCGAAATTTTAAAATATTAAAGGTCCTTCCATTTTTTCCAAGACGTTGTTGCTTGAAAATAACGGGACCTTTAGAATCTATTTTTATTAAAATTGCAATTATAAGCATAGGTATTGATGCAATTATCAAGCCAAAAATAGAAAAGAAAATATCAAATACCCTTTTTAAAAAATGTCTGTACATATAAAACCCCTACGTTTTTATGTGTTTAACTTTTTGTTAAAGGAGTGTTCTAGTGAAACAATTTATGAAAGTATACTACTCCTACCTTAAAATTTTAACACAACACCCCCAAATAGTCAAGGCCATATTTAAATTTATATTATATTATATAAATATATTTTACTAAATTTTTAAACAGAAACGACAAAAACAAACAAATTTCGACTATTTTTTAGAATAAAGAAAAAAGGTCATCCAACCAAGTTAGATAACCTATTTTCTAAAAAAAGTTTTAAGAATGTTTTAATATAACGATTTTTGGGCGCAACTATAGATAGCGCCTAAAAATTAAAGTCTAATTTCCTTTAACCATGCCTAACCCTTCTGCTTGCTCGATAACGTAAGCATCAGAAGATACAGAGTCGATTTCTTGACTTAACACGCTGTATT
Source organism: Clostridia bacterium (assembly GCA_017456055.1). Taxonomy (GTDB): domain Bacteria; phylum Bacillota; class Clostridia; order Christensenellales; family Borkfalkiaceae; genus UBA1259. The sequence goes on from JAFTKC010000010.1 coordinate 124,392, forward strand.
CAGCTACTTTTTGATTTAAAATCTCAGTTTTAGCAGCACTTTGACTCTTTAATGAAGTTAAAACACCCGTGTTAAGCACGATAAGTGCCAAAATTACGGTGACAGCCAAAGAGTATAGCACTAGAACTAATTTTCCCTTGCCGTTTAGTTGATAGCCTTGTTTTTGAGATTCTTTTTGTTTTTCCATGTCACTGTAAACCAAATCTACTTCACCATCACCAAACTGCAAGGTGGTAGAAGTCGGTTTAATATCTTCATCAGACAAGGATACTTCTTCAATAGATTGGTCCACAACTGAAGTTTCTACAACGCTTTCAACCGTTTCAGTCTTAGCAACTTCAATCTCTTCCATATAACCACTTTCTGCATATCTATCGTAGTTTAAGAGTTTATCGAGATTTCTCTGCATTCTTTCTCTTGCTTCTTCGGTGGTTTCACCCCTTTTTTCGTCTTGGGTAAACTCAGTATAAGACGCCGGAACTTTTCTCTCTAAAAGAGCGATTCCCGAGCCTTTTTGCTCATCATAATAACTTGTTCTACTTTCTTCGCGTCTAGTCGTTACCATTTGATTTCTCCTTATCTTTTTATATCTTTTCCGCTATTCTAAGTTTTGCGCTTCTCGAACGAGAGTTTTTACTTAATTCCTCTTCGCTCGGAAGTATTGGATGTTTCGTAATTATGTTTATTTCTTTCTTTTTTCCACATACGCATACGGGTAAACTTTTATCGCATATGCAGTCGGTTTCAAGTTCCTTAAAAGCCCTTTTTACAATCCTATCTTCTAAAGAATGAAAGGTCAATATAGCAAGTCTGCCTCCTTTTTTTAAGCCCCTCGCCATATCTAAAATCGTTTCATATAAACCGTCTAACTCGCCGTTAACTTCTATTCTCAAAGCCTGAAACGTACGCTTAGACGGATGCCCGTCTTTTTTGAATTTAGCAGGAATACTCTTTTCGATTATCGCATTGAGTTCTCCTACCGTTTCGATAGTTTTTCTCTGCCTTTCTAGACAAATGTTTTTTGCTATCGAATTTGAAAATCTTTCTTCGCCGTAAAGAGAAAAAATATTCTTTAACTCTTCTTGGCTATAAGTGTTTACAATTACTTTGGCTGACAAAGGATTATTTCTATCCATTCGCATATCAAGTTCTTCTTCAGCCGAGAGATAGGAAAAACCCCTACTTCTATCGTCTAGTTGAAAACTTGATACTCCCAAGTCTAATAATATTCCGTCAAAGCCTTCTATATGATACTCTTCTTTAATTTGCTTAAAATTTTTGAAGTTGCTTTTTATCGGCGTAAACCTTTCTCCAAATTCTTTTAGCCTCTCACCCGCTCTTTGCAAAGCGTAGTCGTCTAAATCAGTTGCAAAAAGTCTACCATTTGGCGAACTTTTTTTTAATATCTCGCAAGAGTGACCACCGCCACCTAGAGTTCCATCAAAATAAATTCCACCATCTACTACCTTGAGTGCGTCTAAACACTCTTCAAGCATAACCGAAACGTGACTAAGCATTGTTCTTTAACTCGTCTAACGCATCTGCTAAATCTAAGAAGTTAACGTCGTTAAAGTAATCGTTCCAAACTTCTTCACTCCATATTTCTACGCAGTTAGGACCTTTGAAAACAACTATATTTTTTTCAATCTTAGCGTATTTTCTAAGATTCTCTGGAAGAAGTATTCTACCTTGCTTGTCCTCTTCTGCTTGCCAAGTGTTATACAAAATGAAACGCGCTGCCTTAAGTTGATTCTCTCTATATCTGTTGATATTGTTTAAGGTCGCTTTTACTTCTTGCATTTCCTCTTCCGAGTAAACGTAAAGGCAGTTGCCCGAACCAACGGTGATATAGTAATTACTTCCAAGTTCTTCTCTTAACTTGGACGGAATACGCATTCTATTTTTAGCATCTAATTGATGTAAATAATTCTTGCCAGACACCGTTTGAGACTCCTCCCTTTCTATTTTGCATTAGAATTATAACACAACTTTTGACCACCGTCAACCATTTTTTACAAATTTTTTTATGTTTTTGACCACTTTTTTTGTTTTTATAACAATATTTTGACCACTTTTTTATAAAATTTCTGATTTAATTCTCTAGATTTTCCAATAAACAATATCTCGTTTTCCCTTTTATTTCCTAGTGATTTTGTGATTTTAAGCGTTTTTAAGGTTTGGTTGATGGCAAAGTCTACTCCACTTGAAATTTTTTTGGGTTGAAAGTGGTTAAAAATTTGATTTTTCAAAAATTCGTAGTGGGTACAGCCCAAAATCACCACGTCAAAGTAGTTTTTTTCGCTAATTAAACTTCTAAAATGCTCTCTTAAATTTATTTTATCGAGATTAAAAAGTTTTGCTTCAATATCCCCTGCAAGATTTTCTAAGCCACATATCGTTAAGTTGTTTAAGTTTGAAAATTTTTTTGCCGTTGCCACGGTTGATAGTAAAAGTGTTTTTTCTCCATTTATCAACGAAGATTCTACTGGTGGAAAAGTACCAATGGTTTTTACCGATAAATAATCTTCTATCCTATCTATCAAGTTTACGCTTAGAGTATTGCATCCTAACACCAACAAACTAGCGTTATATTCCTTTATAAGTTCTAAATTATCTATGCTTAAACTCCAAAGTTCACGAACACTCTTGTTTCCGTATGGAGCGTTTAGATTATCGCCTAAATAAATAAGAGTTGTATTTGATAAAGCCTTGTCTAGTTCTCTTAAAACTGAAAGCCCACCTATTCCACTATCAAGCACGACTATTTTCTTTTTTTCCATAGTAGATAATATGATTAAAATAAAAAAATTTGCCAAAAAACGATAAAATCAAAAAAAGTAGGCAAAATGTAGTTGCTTTTAATAATTTTTTATGTTAAAATAATTACCGAATTAAAATGAACTAAGGAGTGCATAGAAAATGCCAAACATTAAATCAGCTAAAAAAAGAGTATTAGTAAACAACAAAAAAACTGAACAAAACAAAATTATTCGTTCTGAAATGAGAACTGCAATCAAAAAGGTTGACCTTTTGATTAAGGAAAATAAATTAGAAGAACTTAACTGTGCTTTAAGTGCTGCTTTCAAGGCTATCGACGTTGCTCAATCTAAAAACATTATTCACGCAAACAATGCTAGCAACAAAAAAGCAAAACTTGCTAAAAAGGTTTTCGTTGCTACCAAGGGCGCTGCTGAAGTAAAGGTTGAAGTTAAAGAAGAAGTTAAGGCTGAACCTGTAGTTGAAGAAGTTAAGGAAGAAGTTGCTCCAGTTAAAAAGCCAAGAGCAAAAAAGGCTACTGCTAAAAAAGAAGAAGTAGCAGATAAAGAATAATTTTTAGTTTTTTAGTTATTGATTTAAAATTAAAAACTTCGCTTTAGATTAAAGCGAAGTTTTTTTCGTTTAAATTTTTTTGATTTTATTCTTTTATTGGCTTTTTACCGTAAATTTCTATCATTTGCTCTTTTGACAAAATTTTATCTTTTTCAAAGAAAGGTGCTTTCTTTAGGAAAATTATTAGTATATACGCAACGCCACCCAAAATAAAGAATATCGATTGCCATTGAGAAGGTGTTAAGCCGAGAGCAAGATTTTCCACCCTTGCAGCGTCCCCCCTAAATATTTCGATTATCATACGCCATACGCCGTAGGAAATAAGGTAGGCAGGCATAGTAAACGTCGCTCCCTTCTTTTCGTATAAATACCACAATACACCGAAGGCGATAAACAAAAATAGCGCTTCATAAAGTTGAGTTGGAATATAGTAGCCCCATTGATGATAACCATTAAGCGTGCCGTACATATAAATTCCACCCACAACGTAGTCACTACCTAAATAAGTTCCGTGACAACAACCTGCCATCAAGCAACCTATTCTTCCAAAAGCGTGAGCAATTAGTATGCACATAGGAGCAACTAATACTATTGTGTAGAAGTGCTTAACGTGTACGCCCTTTATATTTCCCTTAAAGAATATTTTACCACCAACAAAATATGATAAAATAAACATTGCAGCGCCACCAATCAAACCACCCATAACGGTTATGCCAGCACTATAAAAGTCAAACTCACCCGTCTCCATCCACACGTAAACGGCCTGATATAATTTAGCGAACAAAAATCCTACTGCTATTGCTATGATAGTGACGAAAAATGCAAACTCTTGAACGTTTTCCGGCATTCCCCTTCTTTTAGTAAAGTAGAAGAAGAACATTATGCACGCCACTAAGCCGATTGCAATACATATTCCGTATAAATATACTCCGTTTCCAAAAAGTTTAAATAAAGCGTTTGGAACCATAAAAACCTCCTATCGTTAAATAACCACTATTGTCGAAAACAATAAAAACATTAGTGGAATTGTTAAAATGCACGATACGGTGCAAAAGAGAACGGACAACGTAGCCGTGTCTCCGTCTGATCCAAATTTAATAGCAAACATTGCCGAACTCGTTGCGCAAGGCATTGAGAATAAAAAGAATAATACGTATTTTATATGAACGTCGATTGGCAAGAAAGCAACGACTAACGTAGTCAAAAGCGACATAACTATAAGCTTGAAAAAGGCTACTACGTAAACGGCTTTTTCGGTAAATAATCTAGTTAAGTTGATGTATGCTAATCTTATTCCAATAACCGTCATAGAAAGGGGTGTGACCATATCCCCTATAAAGTTTACGCTTTGCATTAGTTTTTCAACTAGATTATCGGCAAATTTGCCTTCGGGCAATAGATCTACTAAAGGTTTTTTGAATATCATAAAACAAATAAAACCTAAAATTACGGCAATTATAGTTGGGTTTAAGATTATTTTTCTAAACGAAATACTCTTTTTATCCCCCGAAACTGTATATACTCCAAGCGTCCAATTGAGAATATTAAATATTGCAACTATAACGGCTGCATATATCATAACGTTTCCAAGCGCAGTGGTATCCCCCGAAAATAAAAGTTGCAAAAACGGGAGCCCCATAAACCCACAATTGCTAAATATAGATGCATATTTTATTACGTTTAGTTTTGCCGTCTTGCTTGCTTTTATCGTGCATAGTTGCATAACGCCGAACATTATAAAATGCATAAGCACGCCGAGAAGCGCAACTATAATCATATTTAAGCCTATTTGCGAGTTATATTCCGCCTTTTGAAAGCCCATAAACACAAGCGCAGGTTGACAACCATATAACACTATAGAAGAACACACTTCCCCTGCCGATTGGTTAATCAATTTTCCCTTTACTAGCAAATAACCTGGAACAACCAAAACTATTAATGATAAAACGGCTAAAAGCACGTCTAAAAATCCTACGCTCAAAACAATTCTCCTAAATCTAGATAATTTGATTATACAACGAGCACGAAAAAAAATCAACCAAAAAACTTTTTATTTGCGTTTTTATTTGCAATTAATTACCCTTTTGTGTATAATGTTAAAGTAAATACACTAAATTGAGTGGAAAGATATCGAAGTGGTCATAACGAGCCGCACTCGAAATGCGGTTGTCGAGTTCTCGACACATGGGTTCGAATCCCATTCTTTCCGCCAAATAAAACCTAAAGCGAACGCAAGTTTGCTTTAGGTTTTGTTTTTGTTAGTTAATATGGGATTCGAACGGGTAGGTATCGATGACTTATAACTAAAGTGTTTTTACCTTAGTCGGCGACAAAAGGTGGTCACCCACCTTTTGCTACCCAGGCGTGATAGTAAGGCAAAGCCTTACGGAGCGAATCCCATTCTTTCCGCCAAAACAAGAATAGCACCCATCGGTGCTATTTTTTGTTTTGAAAAAATTTCGTGAACGAATAGTTTTGTATTTTTGTTTTTTTATGATACAATATATTAGTTGTTATTTTAACTTAAGGAAACACTTATGAAAAAAATTCAAAAAACCTCCGAATTATTATGGCTTTTAGGCACGATTTTCGTGGCGCTTGGCGTGACTATTTGCAGTAAGGCCAACCTAGGCGTATCCATGATTGCCGCGCCTGCTTTTGTTATTCAAGAAGCGCTTTCAAACTCTTGGACGTGGCTTAGCGTTGGTATGACTGAATACGTTATTCAAGGAATACTTTTAATTCTTTTATGTGTAATCATAAAAAAATTCAATTGGCGATTTATCTTTGCCTTTTTAGTTGCATTTATCTACGGATACGTTTTAGACTTCTTTTTATGGGTTTTCTCTAGCGTTAACTTTAACGAAATTTGGCTACGCTGGGTTATGCTTATTGTGGGAGATTGTTGCACTGCTTTTGGCGTTGCGTGTTTTTTTAGAACTAGTTGGCCTTTGCAAGTTTACGAATTGTTCGTTTCAAAAGTATCTTCTACCTACAAGTTAAACATAAACAAGGTTAAGTGGTTTTTTGATATATCTCTTCTTATCATCTCAATCGTTTTAGCCTTTACTTTGTTTGGCGACGTTAAAACGTTTGACTGGACTTCTATTTACTATAATAGTTTCCACTTTATAGGCTTAGGTACTTTAGTGACTACCCTTATTAACTCGCCAATTATTACTGCTATGGGAAAAATAATTGATAAAATTTTTATGCCGTCACCCCTATTCCCTAAAATCGACGCTTGGCTAAACAAATAAATCTAATAACTTATTTTATTAAAATTTTTGAACTAAAAAAATTACACGTAAAACTTTTGATTTTTTAGGTTTTATGTTATAATGAAAAAGTAAAAAATTTAACTCTAAAAGGAGGTATGGGACTTAGCCCTTAAAATTATGAGAATTATGAATTATAAATATAAAACTAAGTCGGTTTGCTCTAGTGAAATTACTTTTGACATCGACGGAGACGTTGTAAGCAACATTAAATTTACTGGTGGGTGCAACGGAAACCTAAAGGCTATTGCTAAAATTTTAGACGGATATACGGTGAGCGAAATAGAAAAAAAACTTAAAGGCAATACTTGTGGATTTAGGTCCACTTCCTGCGCCGACCAACTTGCTATCGCCGTTAGAAAAGCATACGACGAAATAAACAAATAGCAAAAAAGGTGAGAAATTTTCTCACCTTTTTCTTTTTTTATTTTACTATAATTTCTTCTCTTTCGTCTGGACTTATCGGCTCTATTTTAACGTTATCAAGTTTAATATCTTCTACGTTTTCCACGTATAGTCCATAACAAGGCAACGAGAATTTAGTGCTTTCAGGATATTCGCTTTTAGATGGAAATTTAACTTCCATATCCTTTTTGCCACCACCTAGAACCTTAAATTTAACATTAGTTAAACTAATGTTTTTGAGTGGGTTTTCTTTATCGCAACTCATAACCACACTAGTATGCGACGGGTTGGTAAAATAATGAAGGTCAAACGGCTCGCCACTAGTTGGACACCAACTATTTATAATTGGAAACTTATCGCCGTGAACGTCAGCGTAGACGTTTGAAATATTAACGTCGCTTATGCTTCCAATTTTAGTTCCTTCAGGACCTCTTAATCTTTCTCCTAGATAGATAAATAGTGGGTTTGCAACGTTTTGCATAGTTATATTAGATATATTTACTGCTAGAATATTAGCACCGTCTACACTCTCGATTGCAATTCCTGAGTGCCAAGTATTTACTACTACGCAGTTCGTCACGTTAATATACTTAAAATCCCCGTACGATTCAGTGCCGAACTTGATTGCGTTTGCCAAACTACTCAATACACAGTTTGCTATAGTTATTCTTTCGCAATTATGTTTTTGTCTATCAAAATATGAAGTCTTAAGCACTAGCGCATCGTCACCCGTCTTGATAATACAATCCGAGATAACCACGTCTTGACAACCGTCTGGACTAATTCCATCAATATGCGATTTTATAAAAACTCTACTTATAATAACGTCTTTACAAGCACCCATCAAAACGGCAATATCAGTAGCATTTAAAATCTTTACGTCGTAAAGTCTTAATCCCTCTACCTTTCTTAGCGCAAAAACTTTTACGCCACGATAATATCCGTCTTTAGCACGCTTATTATCATCGTCCCATAAAGAGTGCATATCAATAGTTGCAAGTCCCTTTATGCTTATGTTTTTAACGTTATTCGCGTAAAACATAGCACAAGTATAAGAACTATGCGAAAGGTCTTGATATCTAACTTCATCTAAAGGCTCGTCAGCGTTAAAATCGCTAATTTTTTCTGCTGAGCGAATAACTACGCCGTCTTCAAAAACTATATTGGTGTTATCCTTAAGTATTACGCTTGAAAGCGTGTAAGTTCCAAATGGAACGAATATGGTTTCGCCACCCCTTTGAGAACCTAAATCAATCGCTTGTTGGAAGGCAAGCGTATCGTACTTGTTTTCTTTATTTAAAAAATCTTTTAAGTTAATCATTTTCCATTTTCCCTACTGCAGTGCCAAAATATTCGTACAAGAAAAACTCAGTATTATTGTCCATTTCTAAAACGAGAACGTCGCCCTTAAACCTAAGTAGCATATTCACGTGCCCGATGTACATATCAACTACGTTTATTTTTAGAAACAAGCAATCTTCCATAACCCAACTGCCAAGCCCCATACTATCGTAGCCCCTATCCATCATCTCACCAAGTTTTATGCCACTATAAATTTCGGGAAGTTCAAACTTAACGTACTCTTCTCTTCCGAATAAAAATTCCTTTACGCCTCGCTCGTTTTCGTAGATAAATTTTCCGCCGTCCCTATCAAAGCAAACTTTTACCCAATTTATACCCATTGGGTTTTCTTTTAACTTAAATTTTTTGCCGTTTATATTCTCTTCAGTTTTAGAATACTTTTCGCCGTATCCTTTACCCAAGGTCATTTCCCCAAGTGCCTTTTGCATTTGAGAATATTCACTAAGATTTTCTACGATTGGCTCTTTTTCAATATTCTTATAAATTCTAAGCAATTTATCGTATATTGAAACCTTGGCAACTTGATTGTCTACACCACCTTGATATGCTATAATCACGTCTTTTTCTGGGAAACAATGCACGCTATTGCTATTCATTCCGTGAAGTCCAAACCCATAAGGCTCTACCCATATTTGATAGCCGTAGCCACAACTATTATTCATTCTAAGCCCACTTATGCAGTTTTCCGTATGCTTAGAAACGGCTTTTTCCATAAAATCACGTGGAATTAATTGCTTGCCGTTAATTTCACCTTTATTTATAAGTAGCATACCTATTTTAGCAAAGTCACGAAGAGTGGTTAAAACACCACTTCCTCCCCAGCTGATTCCGTCTGGCGATTGAACGCAATCTATCTCTTTTGAAATACCCATTTCGTCAAATTCCGGTCTTAAATATTCTAGAAAGTTTAAGCCCGTCACCTTATAAACGATAACATTTAATAGATAACTTGCCGCCGTATTATATCTAAATTTCATTCCGTTAGGAAGATTTCCTTTAGTTCCTACGAAAAATGATTTTGCCCATCCACTCGGCTTATAAGTATAATTTATATTACCAGCAAATTTTACGTTTACGTCTGCGTAAGAAACGGTCGGCAACGAAACTTGCATAGTTAAAGCATCTTCAAGTGTGGTTTCGGCAATTAGTGAATCACAATCTTTTTTATACTCAGGGAAGAAATCAATTAGTTTATCGGTAAGTTTTGCCTTTCCTTCACCTATTAATTTTCCTATTGCTATTGCACTATAAGTCTTGCTAGAAGAATATACTCTATGGTGATAATCCTTATCAAAAGGCTTACTATACCCTTCGGCAAGCACCTTGTTCCCTTTAAGTATTATAAAGCCGTGCAAGTCAAATCTTTGCTCTTTAATCTCTTGCAAAAACTCGGTTATATATTTTGATGAAAGCCCTTGGCTTTCAGGCGTCACGTTTATTAGGTCAATCATTTTTGCTCACTTTTCCTCTATTTTTAAAATCTAGCGCCAAGATAACTGCTCCAGAATATATCTAGAAATCTTGCGGCGTATTCTCCCATTACGCATTCAACGGTTAGTCTAATATTTTTTAATTCTCTAACTCCCCATTTTTCATAAACCTTATCGCCAACTTCTTGGCAAATTTCTTTTATAACGTTTCCGTTCCACGATTCGTATTCTTCGTCTGCAAAGTCTGGATAATGGTGAAGAGTTTCTAGCACGATATCTTCTATATCACACCAATCGTCTTCTTCTAACGCTACGTCTATTGCTTTTAACAATTCTTCTCTATTTCTCATATCTATCTCCTTACCTTTACTACTATTTTCTTTACGGGAATTTGCTCTCCGTTTATCGCTAAGCCTGGTCTATGTATATCGTGTGGAAATAATATTGCATACTCCCCTTACTCTAATACACACGTGGTTGGATTTTCAGCGTTAAAATAAAATTCAACGTCTTTCTCTGCGTTATATAACGTCTTTCTCTGCGTTATATTCGGTTTTGGTTTTAATAGAGTTTATATCACAAACTTCTATTATCTCTTTGCCTGACACTACGTATTGAACGTCTATATAGTTTCTATGCCCTTCGTTTTTAGCATCTGCAGATAGTTTTGAATTATATTCTTGAACGGATGCGTAAACGTCCTTTCCGTCAATTTCGTACTTTCCAACGGGCAAGTTTTCTTTTACTGCCTTTTTTATAAAATCAAACGCCTTAATAAAATTTTTGTGATTAGCAAAATACAACTCGCAATTATTTATATTGTCTTTAATCATAATTTTATCTCCATATAATTTATTTTATATCCGTTTTTCTAGCAACTGAAACAAGCATGGTTTCACCAAACCAAAAGGAAGGGCTACCAAATACTTCTTGAAGTTTATCAAGCGCCGAATTCATCCATTCCATATCGTTTTTTACTATGGTGTTATTCGGGTTTTTGGCAAGTTCTTTTTGATAATACATAGTTCTAAGAGAAAATCGCATTTTATATAATGCCATACGATCGTCATAACCCATACTAGATGTATTTATAAAAGTTCCAAACACTTTAATATTTTTATAACCCGTAGCCTCTAGATAGTGAAACATTTTTCTACCGATAAATCTATCGTCAATGCCCGGTGCATTTAAGTATCTTTCGCAAATCTTTCTAACTAATCCGTCGTCCCCATAAGCGATATACGTTCCCTCGTCCGATTGACGAAAGATTACGTATCCGTCTTCACTTAGGCAAGTTCTTAGATTTCTCAAAGCTTTTAGCGGGTCCTTTATATGTTGCAAAACGTACGCTCCAAACACTACGTCGAATTTCTTTATTTTGTATTTACCCATTATCATTTCGATTTCTTCATCAAAATTGCTTGATAATAAATCTACTTTTTCATAATGGGCGTTTTCATCGTCGTTAAGTTCTCTCGCTTTCTCTAAAACGGCGTCTGATATGTCTATACCTATTATAACCTTGTTGGAAAAATCCGCAAAGCGATCTCTTCCCACGACTCCATAGCCACAACCTGCGTCTAATATATAGACGGTTTCTGTGTCCTTTAATTGCTCTTTTACGTAATTTACACCTTTCATATCGCTAGGACGCATTGCTTCGCCTTGTATCTTAAGGCGTTTATACTCCCCACTAAACGTGGAGTCGTAATAAGACGCTTTCTTTTCGCCAAATTCATTGACTAACCCTAAATTGTTTTTGGCAGGTATTCCCTTTTGAACTTGTGAATTTTTACCTTCTACAAACTGTCCTTTTCCGTTAACTGCACGTACAACGAACTCGCCTATAACTTCAATTGAAGATTGATTAAGTTTGAAGGACTGATAGTGTCTTAGCCCAGTGGGAACTTCTGAAATTTCCATATCACCAAGATAGGTGACGATTGAGCCTTCTACAATGTTAGAAAGTATATTTTGTTGATATGTGTGCCACTCGTATTTGCACCATTTAGAAGTTATGTATTCTTTCTTGCTACCAACTACCACCATTACTTTTACTTCATCTAAAACGTCGTCAATAACTTCTTTATATTGCGCCTCGCCGTAATCTAATAAGGTGACGTTGCTATAAAAGGTCTTTATTCCCCTAGACTCAAGGTAGTTATACAATTCTTCGCTTACTTGCCTATCTTGAGTAAATTCATTATTTTCGGTGTTTTTAAATGATATAAAAACTTGATAACCCATTACTTATCTCCACGTAAATCTCTTATCTTTTTAAGTATACCATATCATTTTGCAAAAATAAAGAGTTTTTTAATTTTTTAACGTTAAAAAAGATACCTATTTAGCACATTTTATCTTCCATAAATGCTCATTTCATTAAACTCTTGATGGAATTATTATCACTTTGCCTTGCTAATAAAAGCAAAGTTTGTCAGTTAAACATATTATATACTAACACAAACAAATGAGGTAAATATTATGTGTTTCAAAGACTATAATGAAAATGAATATAATTGTTTTAAGGGATGGAATAATCCTAAAAATTGCCTTAAAAAAGATTCTCAACCTTGTCCTTGTTATGCAATAGTTTCAAACGTACAGGGCGTTCGTGGTCCTATTGGTCCGCAAGGTCCTCAAGGGATTCAAGGTGAAGTAGGTCCTACTGGTCCGCAAGGTCCTCAAGGAATTCAAGGTGAAGTAGGTCCCGCTGGTCCGCAAGGTCCTCAAGGAATTCAAGGTGAAGTAGGTCCCGCTGGTCCCGCGGGAAGCGTGTTAGGTTATGCAGACTTTTTTGCCCTAATGCCACCAGATAATTCTTCTACCATTGGAGCGGGAGCAAACGTTAGTTTTCCACAAGACGGACCAAATAGCAACACTAGTATAAGTAGACTAAGTGATTCGTCTTTTAATTTAGAGAGTATTGGCGTTTATCAAATTACGTTTCAGGTAAGCGTGACGGAAGCAGGACAATTAATTATAACGTTAAATGGAGAAGATATCCCATCTTCTGTTGTTGGGAGAGCGACTGGAACTTCTCAAATCGTAGGAATGGCAATTATAGAAACGACTGAAATAAATTCCGTTCTTACTATACAAAATCCTACTGGCTCTACTACAGCTCTAACTATTACTCCTCTTGCTGGTGGAACTCGCTCCGTGTCTGCTCACCTCATCATTACTCAACTCGCATAAAATTAAAAGCAAGTCTAAGTGGCTTGCTTTTTAATTAAAATTTTTCTCGTTCGAGATACTCGTCCGTGACTTGCACTACCGAGCCCTCCTTTTGTTGTGAGGGATTCGCTCTTGTATTTTGCAAAGCAAATTACTATTACCCCTTTTTTACGCTTTGCAAAATACTTCGGTCAGCCGCTAAAAACAGTGGATTACCACTGTTTTTTTAACGCTCTCGTTCGAATCCCTCACACTTACTTTTTCATACAACAAAAAAAGGACTATCAAAAAGATAGTCCTTTTTTTGTTGGCGGAGAGTGAGGGATTCGAACCCCCGTGGGCTTTCACCCAAACGGTTTTCAAGACCGCCTCGTTATGACCACTTCGATAACTCTCCACTTGGTCGCAGAAATTTGCGACCTATTAATTTTTCAAGCCTACTTATTTTAACCTATTTCTAAAAAAAAATCAAGTGTTTTTATTGCTCTTTTTCTAAATCTTCAAATTTTATTAACTTAACGTCCGATTGACGAAATAGTTCAAGTGCAAATTCATCGGGATAGCCGTTTTTATATATAACTTTTTTTACCCCCGAATTTAAAATCATTCTAGTACAAATTACACAAGGTTGATGCGTCACGTACATTGTTGCGCCCTCTAAACTAATACCTAGTTTTGCAGCCTGAATTATTGCGTTTTGTTCGGCATGAACAGCGTAGCATACTTCTTGCATAGTTCCACTTGCAATATTTTTTACTCTTCTTAAGCATTCCCCACGCTCTGCACAACTCTCTATTCCACTTGAAGCGCCGTTATATCCCGTAGTTAAAATTCTCTTATCCTTTACTACCACTGCTCCAACGTGTCTATTTTGTTGATAACAACTTGACCACTCGGCAACGGTTTCCGCTAGGTCCATAAACCTTTTATCCCACTTATCCATAGTTTTTCTCCTATTTTTTATCCTTTTTTACCATTTTTTCTAGTTCTTTCATAAAGGAAGTAGTATCCGTAAACGAACGATACACAGATGCAAAGCGAACGTACGCAACTTCATCGATATCCTTTAAGCCTTCGCAAACCATTTCGCCTAGTTCTTTACTAGTGATCTCTTGAGCCAACGAATTATATACTTTCTTTTGAATAGAATCAACTAACTTTTCAATATCTTGAACTGAAACGGGACGTTTTTCACAAGCCTTAATAATGCCCGTCTTTAACTTGTTCGCATCAAAAACTTGTCTTGCGCCGTTGCTTTTTATTACGAAGATTGGCGTGTTTTCCACCGTTTCATACGTGGTGAAACGCTTTCCACATTGAATACATTCACGTCTTCTTCTAATAATAGTGCCGTCTTCTGCAGACCTTGAGTCGATTACCTTGCTATCAAGACAACCACAGTACATACATTTCATATCGCTTTCATCCTTTTATTTATTTTTTTTGAAGACTTATTTTGCCTCGTCTTCTTTGTTCCAACGGAAATTTCCCCTTACCCCAGAAACGTCTGAATAATAGACGAAAGTATCGGGGTATTTTTTTATTATATTTAAAAACTCTGGAATTTGCCTTACGTTTACTACGGATATAATTATTTCGGAGTTTTGCCCTGTATACATTCCCTTTGACTCTACTATCGTTGCGCCGTGCTTAAGCCCTAAAATTATTTCATTTGTTATCTCTTCGTGATACTTAGTTATAATCTTAAATTCAACGGCGTTTCTAGTATCTTTCATTAATACTGCCGCCGTCTTTTCAAACACGAACATTTGTACGATTGACAATAGTATACTATTTAAATCTTTATATAGAAAATATGAAACGGCTATTATTGAGTAGCAAATTACCGAAATTATTCTCTCTATATTTCCGTAAGAGCGTTTCTTTTGCACCATTGCGGCAATCACATCTACACCACCTGTAGACGCACCTATCTTAAGCATCAAGCCCGTTCTAAATCCTAAAATCAATCCCGAAAACACGGCTGGAATAAGCCTATCCGTTTCAGTCACGTATTGTGGAAAATTAACCATTTCAAGTACTACCAATAATACTGATGATAATACGCTAAATATTATAGTATAAACTACGAATTTCCTTTTAAGCAAAAACCAAGCCACGATTAACAATGGCAAGTTAAACATTAAAGAAAAATAACCTGCTGAAAAACCTGAAATTTCTTGCAACATTGTCGCAATACCATCTACTCCTGCCGGAGCAAAGTTTGCAGGATAAACGAAAAAATATAAACCAAATGCTGATAACATAGACGCAAATATAGTTATTATTACGTTTACAATTTCCTTTTTTACCACAACTTCTTTCATTGAACTTTTTCCTCTATAGTAAAGCAATATCTACGCGTTAATTGTTCCGTTAATCGCTTTAGGTATTGCTTTAATTACGTCGCTTGCCGTGAGTGAATATTGGTTGCTATCTTCTAGCGCTATATCCCCTGCTCTTCCAAACAAATATGCCGATACTGCCGAGCCGAACGCCGTTTCAACGTCCTTTGCTAACACCCCCGCCGTCATACCGGAAAGAACGTCACCACTGCCCGCTTTAGCCATTCCACTATTTCCCGTGGTATTTATATACGTTTCCGTGCCATCCGTTATAATGCTTACGGCGTTTTTTAATATAATGGTCACTCCATATTCTCTTGCAAAGTTCTCGGCGTACTCAACCTGATTATCTAGTATAATCTCTTTATCTACGCCAATAAGCCTACTAAATTCCTTTACGTGTGGAGTTAAAACTACTTGGCAATTTTTATTTTTTAGAATTTTTTTGCCGTATTTCGATATGGCGTTTATTCCGTCGGCATCTATAATTAACTTTCCCTTATAATTTAATAGTAGATACTCGATAATTTTAAAAATTTGTTCGTTAACGCCCACGCCCATTCCAAAGGCTATGCTATCTAAATTTAATAATTTATCTATATTTTCCTTATCAAAAATAAAGTTTTCTCCGTCATCATCTATTCTAATCAGCACGCACTCGGGACAAACCTTTAACGCTACTTCATATAGATTTTCGGGAACTGCCAAATACACGTAGCCTAGCCCCATCCTAAAAGCCGACAAGGCGTTGTACGCTAGCGTCACGCTACCAGGGTAGTTTTTACTGCCACCAAAAACGCACGCTTTTTTGAAGTTCCCTTTATTTACGTTTCTATCTAGTTTTGGAAAGAGTGGCTGAATAGATTTCTCATTTAATCTTTTAGCGTAATCATCCCCCCAAATACTAATTCCAATATCTTTTACTATAACTTGACCAGAGTAATCTACGCCCTCGTTTAAAAAGTGCCCTAACTTTAATTCTTGAATAGCCACCGTCATATCTGATTTAACGGCAACGCCCATAACTTTGCCGTTATCTGCGTTAATTCCACTTGGAATATCGCAAGACACTACGTAAGCGCCACTTTTATTGATTTTTTCGATAACTTCGGCATAAGTGCCCTTAACTTCTCTATTTAGCCCAGTTCCAAAAATGCAGTCTACAATAATATCAAACTTTCTTTCAAAAAGTTTTAATATGCCGTTAGACACCACCAACTTTGCCACGCTAAAGCCGTGAATTTCCGATAGATATTTAGCGATTATCTTTCCGTCTTCTCCGTTGTTGCCCTTGCCGATACATACTAAAACTCTGCCACCCATAAATTTTTTTGAAATTTCTTTGGCAACGGCTATTCCCGCTCTATGCACTAATTCTTCCTCGGGAATTTTTAGCGTGTTTATCGTATACTCATCTGCCGAACGCATTTGACTTGAAGTTAAAAGCCTTTCCATTAATCTTCCTCTTCTTTAATTCTCGACATAGCCCTATCTATTTCTTCAAACAAAAAGCCTTTTCCTACTAAGTATTTGTAGGTTTTGCCTAAGTTTTCTCTCGTTCTCTCTTTGTTTTTTAAGTGCTTTATGGCAAGGTTATAAACGCCGTCTTCGTCAGTTTCTTCAATACTTTCGTAGGCTTTTTCTATATCTTGCTTTTTTACGCCCTTTGACATGAGTTTAAACTCTATGAGTTTTTTTCCTTGCTTTTTAGAAGTGCTTTCAATATATCTTCTTGAAAACTCCACGTCGTCAATAAGCCCATATTCTAGCATTTTTGATATGGTGATATTTATAACTTCCGTAGAGTATTCTTTTCTCTCTAAATACTCTATTACTTGCCTTTTGGTTTTGAGTGCTTTAGAAATATAATCTATTGCTTTTTTTAGCGCCTTTTCTTTTTCTTGAGTAAAGATTATTTCGCCTAGTTTGTTTTTGTCTAGTTCCTTACCCTCTTTAAGACCTTCTTTTATTGCCGTTTCAAGTGAAACGCCTGCAAAAAACTCGCCGTCTAGAAATAAATTACAGCGATTTTTATCCTTTTTTTGCACTTCTATCTTAGTGATTTTTGCCATTTTACACCTTAAACGCAAAATATCCGTATTCTTTAGATTTTACAATGTCTTTTCCCTTAAAAACGTCTAGAAGTTTATCGGTAAACCCTTTTTCACTATCTTCACTTTCTTTTTTTATTGCGACCTTAACCTTTACGTCGTTATCGAATACTAAATCCACCTTTGGAACGTCTAACTTAGTTAGCAAATTATCAAGTTTAGAATATCCTTCGTAATCGGTTTGAAGTTCTAAAAAAGCAACCTTTGTCATCTCGAAAATTTGAGCGTTTTTTACGCAGTCGCTAACAGCCCCAGAGTATGCTCTAACAAGCCCGCCTGCGCCGAGTTTTATTCCACCAAAATATCTAGTGACAACGCAAGCAACCTTTTTTAAGCCGACGTTTTTTAACACGTTAAGCATTGGAAGTCCCGCCGTCCCCTGTGGCTCGCCGTCGTCCGAAAACTTTTGAATTAGCCCCAATTCGTCCGCCACGTAGGCGTAGCAGTTGTGAGTAGCAAGGGAGTGTTTTTTACGAATTTCTTCGATAAACTCCTTTGCTTCTTCTTCATTTTCCACGCTCTTTATGGTGCAAATAAACTTAGAACGCTCTATTACGTTGGTTATTTCCGTTTGACCTTTTAAGGTTAAATATCCACTCATTTTAATATGATTTTTATATGAACTTTCTTGCCCTTATGAAGTATAAATTCGCCTTTTTCTTTTAAGGTTTCTTGGATTTTAGCAAATGCGTCTACAATCTTGTCTTGGTTGATAGAAACGCCACCACCTTCAATCAATCTCTTTGCTTCGCCTTTTGATTTTGCTTGACCTGCTAATACTAGTACGTCCGAAACGTATTTGGTTGCCTTGTCAATTTCTACGGTTGGCATATTGCTTTCGTCTCCACCACCAAAAGCGGCTTTGGCTTGGCGTTCTGCCTCTAATGCCTTTTCTTCGCCGTGAACAAGTTTCGTCACTTCAAAAGCAAGTCTTTCTTTAGCCTTGTTCATACGCTCGTCGTTATACTTGGTGAGTTCTTTGATTTCTTCCATATCCATAAAGGTTAGAAGTCTCATACACTCTTCTACCTTAACGTCTTCTACGTTTCTAAAATATTGATAGAAATCGTAAACTGAACACTTATTTTCGTCTAACCACAAAGCGCCTTTTTGAGTTTTACCCATCTTCTTGCCTTCGCTATTAAGTAGTAGCGTACAAGTTAGACAAAATGCGCTCTTTCTTTCCTTTCTTCTAATTAAATCAACGCCTGCGAGCATATTGCTCCATTGGTCGTCGCCACCGAGTTCAAGAACGCAACCGTAGTTTTGGTTGAGATACAAGAAGTCGTACCCTTGCATTAACATATAGTTAAACTCTAAGAAAGTTAAGCCCTTTTCCATTCTTTGCTTAAAGCACTCTGCAGTGAGCATTTTGTTTACTGAAAAGTACGCGCCGATATCTCTTAAAAAGTCTACGTAATTAAGGTTTAATAGCCAATCTGCGTTGTTTGCGATTATTGCGGCGTTTTCCCCCTCGAACTTAATAAATCTAGACATTTGCTTTTTAAAGCAGTCGATATTGTGTTCAATAGTTTCTCTAGTTAACATTTGGCGCATATCGCTTCTACCAGATGGATCGCCAATCATACCCGTTCCACCACCGAAAAGGGCTATCGGTTTATGCCCAAATCTTTGCATCCACGCCATTGCCATTATTGGAATATAGTGACCGATATGCAAACTATCTGCCGTTGGGTCAAATCCAATGTAGAAGGGAACGCTTTCTTCCCCTAGCATTTTATATAATTCATCTTCGTATATCGTTTGTTTAATAAAGCCACGTTCTTTTAATACGTCAAATACGTTTTTCATTTACTTATCCTATCCTTCTATTTTTATATCAAATGATTTTCTTATTAATTCTTTGCCCTCTTTTAAGCCACTAACTTCGCCACACGCAACCATTTGCGAAATTAGGTTGCCCGTTGCCGTTGCTTCTACAGGCCCTGCTACCACTTTTCTTCCCGTTGCTTTTGCTGTCAATTCGTTAAGTAGAACGTTTTGACATCCACCACCAACTATATGTATTTTATCAAACTTTTTGCCGGTTAGTTTTTCTATACTTTCTACCGTTTCAGCATAACTCTTAGCAAGGCTTGAATATATGCAAAGTACGATTTCACCTACCGTGTTTGGAACTTTTTGATTGGTCTTTTTGCAGTATTCTTTTACTGCGTTAATCATACTATCTGGCGCAAAGAAAGACATATCGTTTACTTCAACTAAACTATCAAAGTCTTTTACCTTTCTCGCCTCGTCAACAAAATCAGTAAAACTATACTTGTCGTTATACTCTTTCTTAACGCATTGAATCATCCATAGCCCCATAATGTTTTTCAAAAATCTTATGCTTCTATCGTAGCCACCTTCGTTTGTGAAGTTTAACTCCATTGCTTCTTTAGTGGTGCAAGCGTCTTTTGATTCAATACCCATAAGTGACCAAGTACCACTTGAAATATAAAGGGGTTGTCCTTCTTCTGGAACTGCCATTACGGCGCTTGCCGTGTCGTGCGTTGCAGGAAGATATACTTTAGCAGTATATCCAACATCTTTTGCGATTTCTTCAGTTAATTCGCCAAGATATGCGCCCGGTTCACAAAGCGGGGTGAATAGAGATTTATCAAAGCCTAGTTTTTCGATAATTTCATAGTCCCAATCTCTAGTTTGGGCGTTAAGCATACCCGAAGTAGATGCGATTGTATACTCGTTCTTCTTTACACCTGTCAAAAGATAACTTAAGTAGCAAGGCATAAATAGAAATGATTTTGCTTTTTCAATCTTACCCGTCATTTTGTCCGAGTATAGTTGATAAATGGTGTTATATACTTGCTTTTGCGTACCCGTTTTAGCATACGCTTGTTCTTGGGTTATAATTTTTTCAACTTCCGGGATAGATTTAGAAGTTCTTTCGTCTCTATAAGAATAAATTTCGCCAATCAACTGGTCGTTTTCGTCTAAAAGCGCGTAGTCAACACCCCAAGTATCTATGCCGATACTTACTGGAACTTTGCCTATTTCCTTACACTTTTTTAAGCCTTCAACAATGCTAGAAAAAAGTGATTGGTGATTCCACACCAATTTATCGCCGTTTTTTATTGCGCCGTTTGGAAATCTATAAACTTCTTCTAAAACCATTTTGCCATTTTCAATACTGCCAAGAAGATGTCTACCACTAGATGCACCTATATCAATTGCTAAAAAATATCTTTTTTCCATATAACACCCCATATTTTGTGCTCTATTTATATTTATACCACTATATTATATACTATTAAGTTTTATTAGTCAACGATAAAAATGGAAAATGGAAAGGTAAAAAAATATTTTTTGATTAAAAATTTTTTACACAATAAAAAACTCTTTCTTTTTCTTGGCTAGAAAAAGAAACAAAAAGACGTGGGGAGTTGCGATTCTCCCCACACCCCTACAAACGCTTTCCAATACGTATTAAATATATTCTAAAATTCCCCCTTAAAGAGTAAGGGGAAAGAAAGGGGTTTTGAGGAGTTTGTGAAAGGGATTGTTAAGGGACGACTGCTCCTCCGTGTACACTACGGAGTCCTTACGGACGGAAAAGAGTTTCCCCTTAACGTATAAAAAACATATTTTACAATTTTAAGTATAAAAAAGGCGAGAAAATTTCTCGCCTTCTTATGTTTTTTATATTGTTTTACTATCTCTCATATCCCCAAACTACTGGGCGATTATCCGGATTCCAAACCCAAGCCCAACCACCTGGCTTGCTTTCCGCTTCGCAGTAGATTGTTAATGAACTGCAAGCAGAGAAAGCATAATCACCCATATATATCACGCTATTAGGAATTAATATACTTGTTAATGAAGTACAACCAGAGAACGCAAAATTACCTATACTTGTCACACTATTAGGAATATATACACCAGTTAATGAAGTGCAATCTTCGAACGCAGAATTACTTATACTTGTCACGTTGTTTGGAATTATAAAAGAAGTATTTGTTTTACCGATTGCATATTGTATTAAAGTCTTTCCATCTTTACTATATAAGTTGCCGTTTATATCCTTATAACTAGCATTTCTTACATCAACTTCTATTTTTGCAAGAGAAGTACAACCAGAGAACGCATAACTACCTATACTTGTCACGCTATTTGGAATTACTATGCTTGTTAATGAGCCGCAATTTTGGAACATTTTATCTTCTATTCTCTTCACACCATTAGGAATAGTATATTCAGTCAATTTATCTAACTTTACAAGTTCTCCATAGTCTCCCTTTAATATATAGGTTGACCTTTTTACCATTAAAGAAGAGTCTTTAAAATCTCCAAGTTGCGAGAACAATTCCTTAGCCTGCTCATAATTCTTGCCAATATAATATTCTTGCGCTAACTCGTACTTTTCACTTTTCTTCGCTGTGTTGATAGAACAGATTATAATTGTGGCTATAATTACTAAACATAAAACAACAACAGAAACTATCAAAATCTTTTTCTTGTTTTTCTTCCTGCGGAGTTCTTCTTCTCTCTGTTTCTTAAGTATTTCCTGTTTTTGCTTTCTCTTTCTCTCTTCCCTATCCTTCCAATCTTTTAAAAGTTTTTCTATTCTTATAATTTGCTCTTTAGAATCTTTAAAATCAATTATACTTTTTAAATCGACCATACTTTTTTTGTAATTTATTTCATTGGGAGATTTTTTTATACGAGATAAAGCCAAATTGTAAATCCCTTTCTTTCTCTCGTTTTCAAGAAATTCTTTGTTTTTATCCACGTACGATAAAAGGACGTTTTTATACTCTTCACTAGCAAAGCGAAGCGCCTTATTTAGATTAGCATTGCTCTCTATTGGTGTTTTAAAAGTAAATAATTGCTCTAGTTTACTTAGCCTAAAATCTACTAAAGTCTTTATTAAGTACGCCTCTGCATATTCCATATCTAAATCTAACACTTTTTCCGCGTACTTATCTGCCTCTGCAAATTTTCCTTCTTCCAAGAATAGATACGCTCTTTTAATTAGATTTTTTTCTTGTTTTTCAAATTGTATTTTTTCTTGGTCTAAAAAGGTTTCTTCGCTAGCCTCTTTACCCATTTGATTAAGCATTTCTTTTAAGCCTAATTCAAAATTATCAACGGCGTTCACCCATTGAGCCCTTTGTAAAAAATAAGTGCTTGTTTTGGACAAGGTAAATTCTTGTATTTTTAAGGGAATTATCTTCTTTCTGCCACTAAATGCAAGCGACAATTCGTTTATACAGTGTGGTGAATCATCTGAATTTTGACTCATTACAAACACAAAGCAATCACAACCGTTTACTGCGTTTGTAATTTCATTTGCAAAATCTTCGCCACCATGAATATCCTTGCTTGCTATCCAAGCGTTAATTCCGTTTTCTGTCAAAAAATCGTGAACTCTACTTGCTTTTTCTTGATCTTTTGTGGAATAACTTATAAATACGTATGGTTTTTCCATCTTTCTCCTTTTGTATGTGTCAAACAATAATAACGATAATCTTATTTTTTTTACTATATCACTTTTAAAGTTTTTATGCAAGTGTTTTTAATTATATTAAAAAACTCTCCTTTTTTAGAGAGTTTAGTAGGTGATTTTTAATTTGGTATGTTTATAAAACTTTTTAGGTTGGAGCAGTCAAATTCTATGCTTACTCCGTAGCCTTTTCCCTTTTTGACTATTTGAACTTGCGGACTACTAGATAAATAAAAATATTCTTGAAGTAAGCAGGTTAAATCTTTTTCAAGTAATCTTGAAAACTCTTCTTTTATCTTTAATCTATCGTTATTTATAACCCTTTCTACACGCATAATTTCGTCCGTTTGATTTTTCATATTCCTCTTTTTATACTCCTTCTTATACTTCCGAAAAAACCCGAATATTTATTTGTCACGTCGTATATTTTTTCGGTATTCTTTACTAAATTATTTGCTAAAACCTTGTAAGCCTTATAAGAGTCGCTCCCTTTACAGAGTCCGTAGCCACTAGATAAAAAAACTTCGTCTTCTTCTGGCAAAACGCCCAAAAGGTCAGTTTTTAATAGTTCGCTAATATCTTTAGGATACATCATTTTATCGCTCATTATAAGGTCACCCCTTGCTCTATTGACAACCACTTTAATCTTATCGAGTTTATAACTTTTTAACACGGTTATAACTTTGTCGGCATCACGTAAACTTGGCACGGACGGAGTTGCAACGACTATGGCTTCGTCACTGCAAGAAACTGCGCGATGGAATCCAACGTCTATCCCCGCAGGGCAATCAATTAAGATATAATCAAACACTCCGTCTAGTCCGTTAATCACGAGCCTTATTTGTTGACCACTTATCATACTGCTTGCGCTGACGTTTCCCGACGGAAGTATAAATAAATTGCATTTATGCTCGTCTTGAATTAATGCTTGTTTTATTCTACACCTACCCTCTACCACGTCGCATAAATCGTATACTATTTTATTTTCTACTCCAAGCACCACGTCTAGATTATTTAGTCCAAAATCTACGTCGATTACTACCACTCTACAACCTAAATCGGCTAGCGCCCTACCTAGATTTGCGGTTAAGGTCGTCTTTCCCACTCCACCTTTGCCAGAAGTAATTACTATTTTCCTTGCCACTTTTTTCTCCTTTAGTTAAAAATAGCAAAAAAAATATCGTGTATTTTGAAAAAATTTCGTAAAATACACGATATATTGTCATTTTTATCTTTCTTTATAAATCTATGCACACTTTTTTAAGCGTTTCTTTATCGGCTATTGCTATTCCACCACCGATTGCCACTGAATACAATCCGTCTTCTGCAACCGAAACTTTTAATCCAAATTTGTCCGCATAATATTTTTCTAATCCGTATGCTTTGGAACTTACGCCCGACACGTATATACCAGACCTTCTTATTTCCGCCGAAGTTTCTGGTGGCAATTTCTTTATTACTTCGCTTGCAATTTGATAGATTTTATCATAGTATTGCTTAATCGGTTGCATAATTGAATCCGACCTTATGGTTAGGGTTTTAACTTCGCCCGTCTTAACGTCTCTTCCACTAACGATTAAACTCAAGCCGTCGCCATCTTCTAGGCTACTGATTTCTCTTTTTAGTTTCTCCGCCGTTTGAAGTCCTATTTGCACACCGAATTTTTCGGCTACGTAGTCGATTATATCGGCGCTAATTTTGTTCGAGCCGTAGTTGATTGAAAGCCCCGATATTACGCCCGATAATGAGATTGCTGCAATAGAAGTCGTTCCACCCGACATATCTATTACAAACCTTGCCGAAGAATCGGTTAGCGCTATTCTTTGTCCTAACGCAGATAGCAGTGGTTTTTCGGCAAAATACACCTTGCCAATACCAACGACGTTAGCCACTCTTTTATACTTTTCTAGCATTTCTTGCGTTGCGCCACATGGCACTCCAAAAATAGCCGAACAACCTAATAATTTACTAGTATATCCAACCTTTGCTAAAAAGCCGAAAAGCATTTCGGCAGCTACCTTTTCGTTAACTATTTCCCCCTCAAAAACAGGAAACACTATCTTGGTGCTTTTAGTAGTTTTTCCAATGAGTTTATACGCGTCTTTCCCGAGCGCTTTTATCTTGAATCCCCCGTCGTCTTCAACGGCGCAAACGGTGGGCTCTGAAAGAACTAACCCTGCCCCTAGTTTATAAACGTTAGTATAAGAACTATCAAAGTCTATCGCAAATTTTATTTGAGACATATTTCTCCTTAAAAACAAACGCCGTGTAATCACGGCGTTTGCCTATTTTTTATAGAATTTCGAGATTTTTCTTGAATACTTTTCTAAAGTCTGAGCCGACTTCCATACCAGATGCAATCTCTAAGTTAGCGTCCCCTTCAACTTCGGTTTTCATAATAACAGAGTCGCCTAAAATATCGCAGTTAACTCCCTTTATTACCGAAGAACAACTTCTATCAAAAGCAACGGCTATTCTTAAAATAATGCCCATCTTTCTAACCGAAACTAAATCTTCATCAGTAAGTAAATCGCCGTATCTACTCCACTCTATCATATTTACGTCGTCTATTCCCGTGCAAGACGCTACAAACGACGCCATTGCCAAATCTCTATGGCTTATTCCATATATATTAGAGTTTAGTATTACGTACGCACTATGCTTTTCAAAGTTGTAAAATCCTACCTTCTTACCCGTTTCATATAGGTATGCGGCAACCTTTAAAATCTTTAGATATTGTCTAGGGAATTTATGCAATACTCTAAGTTGCTTAAATAGTTGAACGGATAGGTTTACTACTTGTTCTACGTGCGTTTGACTTAATCCGTAAAAGTCGGTTATAGTACTTAAACTATAAGTCAACACGTCCGATATAGGCTTATCGCAAGTGGTTGGAACGGCATAGTTAAACGTCACGCCCGTTCTTAATCCACTACCCGATATAACGATATCGCCTAAGTTCATATATTTTTTGAACGCAGAAATTACTGCAAATGCTGCCGGCAATATATCCGCTCTGCCTGAACTTAAGCCTTTTACCTTTTTCTTCTTATCTAAATCAATGGTCTTAATCAAGTTGTAAATATGGCAAAAATCTTCGTCGTGCACAACGTAATTATGCAAGGTTTTGAGTGGATATTTTCTCATAATCTTTGCCATTCTGCAAAGGTTTCTAAACGACCCACCTACGCCTATTAGTTGCACTTCTGCATCTACTTCTTTTAGCCATTCCATTCTACTTAGTTGCTCGGTGAAAAACTCTTCTACTTTTTGCGCTTGCTCTTCTTGTGATAAGCCTTCTTGTGCAAAAAGTTCGGTTAACGTTATTGCGCCGAAAGGCAACGTTTCGTAGTTTAATAGGTTTCTTCTATTATAATATATGATTTTAGTACTGCCACCACCGATTTCCAAAATTATTCCCTTTGGCAAATCCATAGTGTTTATTACGCCACGATATACGTACATAGCCTCTTCTTCTGCGCTAAGTACTCTCAACTTTATTCCACAAGTAGCCGATACTTCGTCTAAAAAACTACGTTGATTTTTTGCACGACGAACTGCCGCAGTAGCAACTGCTATTATGCGTTCGATACCGTTTACGTCGCATAGTTTTCTAAACATTTTTAAAGTGTTAATAGTTTCTTTAATTCTTGCAGGCTTTAAAAACCCGTCCTTTTCCATACCCTCGCCTAGTCGTGGGGCTTCTTTTAATTGGTCAACAATTTGGAAATGTCCGTTCTCTAAAATGTCTATTAAAAGTAATCGCGCCGTATTTGAACCTAGGTCTATCAATGCTATTCTTTCCAATTATCTTCACCATCTTTTAATTTATTTTTGCTTTATTATATCACAAGATTTTGGTTTTGTATAGACCTTTTTTAAAATTTTGTGCAATTTTTTCCGTTTTTTTTGTTTTCTACCCTTAATTACTTTTTTAATTAGGTTTTATCTACCTTTTTTACTTGTTCATTTTTTTCATTTTCTTTGATTTTTTTCACTTTACTATCTTTTTTCGCCCCTATTACGCTTACAAATTGAACGACGGACAAAATAGTTAAAAATCCACCGAAAAATCTTTGCAACAGGTTTGACGACATACTGCTTGCAAAATAATATCCCAAAAAGCAGGATAGTATTCCCGATATTATTATCAATAGTATTCCTCTAAATTCAACTAGTCCGTTCTTTAGGTGAATTATTAACGCTATCGTTGCCATTGGCAAAAAACTTATTAAGTTCGCCGCTTGAGCAGAGTGCTGTTTTACCGAAAAAAAGATGTTTAATAGCGGTATTAATATCGTTCCGCCGCCCATACCCATTCCACCGAGCAACCCGCCTAACACACCTGCAATTCCATACCAAACGTATTCCATCTTACCCCCCCCTAAAACAACAACATTTTTAAACCTGCAGCCGCCATTGCAACCGAGAATATTATTCCCACCCATTTAGACGATAGTTTTTTTAGTGCTAACGCTCCTAGCACCCCTCCCGCCGTCACACCGATTGAAACGGGCAGGGCAACGCTAGGCTCTAGCGTCTTTCCACTTGCGTAAAGTAGTCCACTCACTATCGACATCGGCAATATTATCAGTATTGCAGTTGCGTGTGCTTTTTTTTGCTCTCTCTTTAATAAAAAAGTGAGCATCGGCACAACTACCATTCCACCTCCGCCACCGAATAGTCCGTTCAAGAAGCCCGCCACTACTCCCGTGAATATACACTGCGCTATCTTTAGCCTTTTTTCTAAATTTTTATCTTCTTGAGAAATTCTAAGCGTTTGTTCTTTCATACCCTTTATTTTGAGCAAAATTCTCAAAAATTACAAAAGATTTTTAATTCTATTTGAAATTGATTGACGATTACGGTTGATTTTTATTAAAAAATGTTTTATAATAGGTCTTGTATTTATTTAAATATTAGAAAAGAGGGCTTTTGCCCAATGATAAAAGGTGAATATATGACGAAAAAGATTTTTACAAAAAGACTTAAAACCAACCTACTTTTATTCTTCACGATTATTTGCTTAGTCTGTACGTGTATGTTCGGGCTTTTCGCTTGCGAAGAGGAAGACGTTAACGTTAACGACCCGACCATTTCAGTAGAAACGGAAAGTAGTGACGTTCTAATTAAAAATGCTACCTTCAAGGTTGACACTGCTAATAAAGAACTTAAAAGCTTCCCTTTAACCTCGCCTAACGGCTGGTCTAGGGCTACTACCGATAAATCTTCATCGTCGGCTGCAGTTAACTCAGGTACTATCAGCACTACCGATACTGCTTGGGAAACTTTGCTCAGCACCCTTTACGACGACACGGACTTCTTAAATTACGCAACCAAGGTTTTTGACTTTAAGGTTAGCGACGCCGAAGCAGCCATTAAGGCGGAAAAAGGCGACTCTTACGTTGTCACCACCACCGAAGTTAAAGAATACTGCATCGAAAATTATCTTTCTGCTTTCGCAAACCCTAAAAAGAGTCCCGACGCTCAAGATGATTTCGTTTATATGCTAAACAATATCAGCAAACCTGCTAACTTAGGTTTTGGTACTGCTCAAAAGATTACCTCTTCTTCCTCTATCACTATGGAGAAAGGTAAAACTTACGAACTTTCAGTTTGGGTTAAAACCGCCAACATTACCGGCTTAAATAGTGGAAACTACGGCGCTAATATCCGTTTAACCAATAGTATTAACGGAACTAGCCAAGCAGACTATCGCATTAGCAACATTATCGCTAACGATTGGACTAAGTATTCTTTCTATATTAAAGCCGACGCTGATTACACCTGTACTCTCACCTTAGTATTAGGTCTTGGCTACGGCAACGGCAACGCTAACGACGCTACCTACTTCACCGAAGGTACTGCGTATTTTGACGAAATTTCTATTAAGACGGTTGACGATATTCCATCAACTATTACTTCAACCGATAAATTAGCATACAATAGCGAAGATCCTATCGAGGCTACTCTATTTGCTAACGCGTGCGCTTACGATATGAGTTTTAGCCATAGCGAAGGAACTTTCTTTACTGATGTCTTCTCTACTGCTACTTTAGACAATAAATTTACGACTTCTAATATTAAGGTTGACAACGGCTCTGGCACTTTAGTTCCTTTGACTAGCGCAATTAAAGTTGGAGCAAGCAGTACTCAAACCTTAACTAAAAACGCAGACTCTGCAGTGGTTGAAGTAAATAAAGCATCTGCTACCTTAACCATTAAAGACGACTTGTTTAAGTTAGATAACGGCGAATACGCGCTCGTTTCCTTTGCATTAAAGAATCAATTAGTTGGTCCTGCAAGCACCAACGTTTATATCGACGTGTTTGACGTTTGCGGAAACGAACTTATTAAAAATGCATCTGCTATCACCGTTAGTGACGTAGACGACGAATTCGTTGAATACGTATTCTTAATTAAAAACAATTTTGAAACAGGTTCAGTTAGAGAATTCTACTTCGACGTTGTAGTTGGACCTAACGACGTTGCAAGCATCGTTTACGATTCCGACTTTGCAACCGGCTCTGTTTCAATTAAAGACTTAAAAATCAACAAGGGCAATCAAGACGACGAGAACGATATGAAAACTTTCTTCTCTTCTCTTGCTAAATCTACCGTGGCTCTCCACGCAGGTTATGAAAACGACTTCACCGAAGAATCTAACACTGCTAACTACGACTTCTCTTCTCAACCTGGAAACTTTGGCGACATCATTTTCAACCCTACTACCGCTAAAGAATATACCGGCGTAGTTCCTAACCACGCATATCTTTCTAACAAGACTGATGCTGAAACGGCTATAAATACTAGAATTAACCTTGGCACTGCAGACGGCGTTGCAGGTTTAATCAATACTAAGTATTTAAGCAATTACGCTAACGGCGCGGAAATCGCTTCTAAACTCGGCTATACTGCTGGTGACGAAGATTTCCAAGCAATTATGATTAACAATAAAACTGCTAACCACTACGGCTTTGTTGGAAGCAAAACAACCGTAGATGCTAGTGCAAACGGTCTCGTGACCGTCACCTTAAAAGTATTGGACAACGCAGTTGCTTACCTATACCTAGTAGACGTTAGCACGGTTGAAAAAGAAGTTTTAACCTTTAACGATTTCACGGTTAATACCGACGTTGTTGACGGCGTTGCTAAGGGAACTGAAATTGACGGAAACACCCTCAAATACGCTATCAAGGTTGATAGTAGCATGATGGATGCCGACGGTTGGGCTACCGTATCATTCTACGTTGGCGCAGGTAAAGAAAGTAAATCTTTCCGTTTGGAAGTTTGGAATGGCGATAGAAGTGGCGACACGGACAAGGCTAGTCAAGGCTACGTTTTCGTTAAGTCTGCACTAGTTTCTACAAGTTCAGCATTTACTGAAGCGGAAAAATGGAATCAAACCTTTACCGTTTCCGGCAACCCATTATACGAGCATCACAAATCATCGTTCAACACCCTATACGCTTACCAAAGAGAATTAACCGATACGCAAATTGCTTTCAATAAAGAATATCCAGACGAAGCAATTTCTTATCAAACTAAGTACGTTTGGGCTCAAAGTGATAGAGTTATCTACGGCGTTTATAACACCATCGACCCAGTTTACACCGACCCTTACGCAGATAAGACCGACGATACTACGACCGATTCTGGTTGCGCTGCCGAAACAGACCCATCTACTTTCTGGTTGTCTTTCTCCTCAATTCTTCTCGCAGTAGTTTTAGTTGCCGCTATAATCGTATTGATTATTAAAAAGGTTAGAGCAAGAAGAAAGGCTAATAGAAGCGATGCTGTTTCTCACTACAAAGTGACTAGCCGTATTTCTAAAAAGCCTGCTAAGGTTAAGGAAGTAGTTGAAGAAGAAATCGTTGAACCTATCCAAGAAACCGAAGACGTTAAAGAAGAGATAGAAGAAACTCCTGCTAAAGAATCTACTGAAGATGGCGACGAATACGTTTACGGCGAAGTTGAAAGTTTTGATTCTGTTATAGAAGAAACTCCTACTGAGGAAACTTCTACCGAAGATAAAACCGACAACGAATAATCTAAATAATAAATTAAAACGGAACTTATGTTAAGTTCCGTTTTTTATTTTACTTTGAATACCTTTTATTAAAAGTACGCATATATATAATGTATGGCGACATTAGTTTTAACCGGTGGAGGTACGGCGGGACATTGTATTCCACACTTAGCACTTCTACCCTATTTATCAAACGACTTTGACAAAATTTATTATATCGGTAGTCCTAACGGTCTAGAAAAAAATATCGTTGAAAAGACTAACATAGAATATTATTCCGTGCCCTGCGTTAAACTTAAGAGAAGTTTTTCTTTCGACAACTTCTCTATTCCTTTTAAGTTGACTTCTTCTATAATTAAAGCGGGAAAACTTTTAGACAAGTTAAAACCCGACGTTATATTCTCTAAAGGCGGATACGTTTCTCTACCCACGGTTATCGCCGGTTCTAGACGAAAAATACCCGTTATTTCACACGAAAGCGATTTAACTATGGGATTGGCTAATAAATTAAGTAGTAAGTATTCAAGGAAGATTTTAACCTCTTTCCCAGACACAGCAACTGAAAACAAAAAATTCGAGTACGTTGGTAGCCCAATTAGAAAGGAACTATTTAACCCAGACGATAGGGCTAGCATTTTAAAAAGTTATAATTTCGACGGCAAAAAACCTATTTTACTAGTTATGGGCGGAAGCCTTGGGGCTAAAGCCATTAACGACGCCGTTAGAAACGCTCTACCCGAACTAACTAAAACTTTTGACGTTATCCACGCTTGTGGAAAAGGAAATCTCGCTGAAGATATTAAAATAAAAGGATATTTTCAAACGGAATTTATAAACAAAATTCAAAACGCTTTTTCCGTTTGTTCCGTCGCTGTGACTAGAGCAGGCGCAAACTCTCTTTTTGAACTTCTTTGCCTTAATATACCTAGCCTCGTTATCCCTTTACCTAAAGGGGCATCTCGTGGCGACCAAATTGAAAACGCTGACTATTTTCTAAAAAAAGGCGTAATCAATTTATTAAGCCAAGAAAACTTAACCGAGAAATCCTTGCTTTTAGGAGTTTTATCTACCTACTCAAACAAGAAAATTATTGAAAAAAATCTATCCTCTAACCCGATTAGAGATTGCAGTAGAAAAATCTCAAGAATTATTGCTGACTATAAACGGTAAACATTTGCTGATAAAACATCTCTCTTTCTCTAAAACTTCCATATACGCCACTCGTTTCTCGTGGCGTTTTTTTAATCGTTTCTTGTTTTACTTCTCTACTCTCTTTACTTAAAATAGTCATTTTATTTTGGTTTTTCTTTTCAAAAAATAAGGCTATAATTTTATTTAGCATTTTTATTTCCTCCCTTTTACACCCCTATTTTAGCCTATCATTGTGACACACTCTTGTCATATTTGAATATTTTTTTATAATTGATTGACTTTTTTTTGCGTTTACTTTACAATATGATTAAAGGAAGGAAATAATTATGAAATTTGAAATTATGCTTGGCATTTTATTTGAACTTTTGTCGAAAAAATGCGTGACGGCAAAATATCTATCCCAAAAATACGAAGTTAGCGTTAGAACTATTTATAGATACATATCCTCCTTAGAAATGGCAGGCGTACCCATTTACACTATTCGTGGAAATATGGGTGGTTTTTCTATAGTAGACACTTATAAACTATCTTCTACGTTTATGACCGTTTCTGAGTTTGAACACACGATAGCAACCCTTACTGCAATAAATAGTGGCGTTCCCGATAAAATTTTATCTGCCGTTATTCTCAAACTTAAGGCTAGCATTAAAAACGAATATTCAGGCTTTGACGTTAAGGGTGGCAATCTTATTATAGATGGTGGTCCTTGGGGGGATACTTTGGGTTATAAAAGTAAACTTGCGCTCATCTCTCAAAGCATTGAAAGTAATTTAAGCCTAAGCATTTGCTATCACGACAGAAACGGCGAAATTTCCGAGAGAATTATCGAGCCACACTTTATTGTATTTAAGCAAGGGCTTTGGTACGTATATGCTTACTGCAATCTAAGAAAGGAATTTAGATTTTTTAAGACCGGGCGTATTCAAAGCGCAACACTACTTAAAACTCCTTTCTTTAGGCAAAATATTAAAAGAGAAGATATGCCACTTAACTGGCACGAAAACACCCAAGTTGAGCCCGTTGAATTTATAGTCAATAAAGCCGTATTATCCGACGTGGAAGAGTGGATTGGCGTAGAAAACGTTAAACTCGTTAATGGTAAACACGTTGCTCTAGCGCATCTTCCCTACGATAAGGGTTTAGTTAGCAAACTTATGAGTTATGGTAGCGACGTAATTATCCTTTCCCCTAAAAAACTAAAAGAAGAAATTAAAAAAACTGCGCAAGATATTCTAAAAAATTATTAAAAAAGGTGAGAAATTTAGCGTGATACTCCAAGCGGAGTATCACGCAACTCTATTCGCCTTCGGCGAGTTCTATTGCTACGCAGTGATATTCGGCTTACGCCGAGTGATATTTGCTACGCAAGCTTAGGGCGAATAGAATATCACTGAAGC
>JAFTKC010000015.1 GCA_017456055.1 Clostridia bacterium
ATTTTAGCAATGGAAAAGGCTTTGCGTGTTTATAACGGAAAAGCAATGGTGAACTCGGTAAACGGCAAAAAAGAGAGTATGGAAGCCGTTTTCCCACTCGTAAAAAAATACGGCGGATTAGTGGTTTGCTTAACGCTTGACGAAAACGGTATTCCTGAAAAAGCAGAAGATAGACTAAAAATCGCTAAAAAGATTTTAGCAAAGGCAAAAGAGTACGGCATAGACAAAAAAGACTTGATTTTCGACCCGTTGGCGCTCACGATAAGCGCAGATAAAAACGCAGGTTTAGAAACGCTTAAAGCAGTAAAATTAATTAAAGAAAAATTAGGTGCAAACACTTCTTTGGGTGTTTCTAACGTATCGTTTGGACTTCCCGAAAGAGATATTATAAACGGAAATTTCTTTACTCTTGCTCTTTATAACGGTTTATCTGCAGGTATAATTAACCCCTATTCAAACGAAATTATGAAAGCGTATCACGCATTTCGTGCGCTTAATGGACTTGACAATAATTTTGAAAAGTATATTAAATTTACTGAAAACTTGCCAAGACAAACAACAGTTGCAGTAGATACGACTACAAAAACGGCGGATAGCGTAGAATATAAATCCGAACTGCAAAAGGCGATAATCAAAGGTCTTAAGGAACAGGCGAGCGCAATTACTAAAGAATTGCTATTAACTGAAAAACCGCTTGATATAGTTCAAAACGAGATTATTCCCGCGCTTAATATCGTTGGAGTTGGCTTTGAAAACAAAACGGTATATTTACCGCAACTTTTAATGAGCGCAGAAGCGTCGAAGTCAGCGTTCGAGCGTATAAAAGAAAGTATGAGTGGCGGAAAAACGGCAAACAAATGCGCTTTCGTTATCGCAACGGTAAAGGGAGATATTCACGATATAGGTAAAAATATAGTTAAACTGCTTTTGGAAAATTACGGATTTAACGTGTGTGATTTAGGTCGCGACGTTTCGCCCGAAGAAGTTGCTGAAAAAACTATAGAATTAAAAGCGCCGATAGTAGGTCTTTCCGCACTTATGACGACTACCGTTCCCGCAATGGAACAAACAATAAAATTATTAAGAGAAAAAGCGCCTTGGTGCAAAATCGTAGTTGGTGGCGCTGTGCTTAATAAAGAGTATGCGGATATGATAGGTGCTGATAAGTATGCAAAAGACGCTATGGAAACGGTAAGATACGCCGAAGAAATAAATAACAGTTTATAAAAAATAACAACTAAATATGGCAATGCGAGTTGTGTTAATTCACAGAGAGTAGGGAAAGTACGGTGAAAATCCGTCGCAACAGTCATTACGGTTAAAGTCCGATAGCCTACCCGTTGCTACAAGCGTTATCATCTCGGGCAATGGAGAACGTGATAACGTTATTTAAGCGTGCCCGAGTGGCACGTTTTTTCATTTACAAGGAGAAAAATATGAAAAAATTTACAACACTTTTATTTGCGTTTTTATTATGTTTTATAACGGCTTTTTCAGTCGCTTGTAAAAACGGCGAAACGACGGCAAAAATTGAGTCTGTAACCGAAACACAAATTGTTATGTCTATTGAAGAAACTGACGGCAAAGCCACCGCTTTTGATGCGCTTAAATCATTGAGAAATCAAGATTTAATTTCTTTTGATTATGTAGAAAGTTCTTATGGTGCTTATATTACGTCAATCAATGGTAAAGCAGAATACGTGATAGAATCTACGTTAACTTCAAGTAAAGGCTATTCGTGGATGTTATATACGTCGGATATGGAAAATGCCTACGAAGAAAAGAGCATTGAAATAAACGGAATAACTTGCGGGCAATCGGCTTTCGGCGCAAGTTCACTTGCCGTAAAGTCCGGTGAATTATACGTTTGGGTTTTTGAGTATTACGAGTATACGTGGTAAAAAATGAAAGATAAAGAATTGTTACAGGCAAAAACTAAAAAAGCGAGTATGCAGTCGGCAAAAGAGTGTGCCTACGTCGCCGTTTTCGTAGCCATACTTATCGCTGTGCAGTTTGCTCTTTCTTTTGTGCCTGGCGTTGAACTAGTAACCGTTTTATTCGTTACGTTTTCTTTTGTTATGGGAATAAAACGTGGTGTAATTTCCGCTATTGCTTTTACCCTTTTAAGGCAGTTGGTTTTCGGTTTTGCACCAACGGTGCTTATTCTCTATCTCTTTTATTTTCCACTATTAACGTTTATTTTTGGGTTTTTAGGTAGTAAAATAAAGAATCCGTTAAAGTTGTTGCCACTTATCGTTTTAGTTTCTTGCGTGTGTACGGCTATGTTTACTATGTTAGATAACGTAATCACTCCTATTTGGTACGGATACGGGCAAAAATCTGCAAAGCTCTATTTTATGGCGTCTATTCCATTTATGATACCGCAAGTAATTTGCTCTCTAATTTCAGTATCAATTTTGTTCTATCCACTATATAGGGTGTTTATAGCATTTAGATAATCGTAAACGATTTTGTGGTACAAATTTTTAGGTACTACACTCTTACAACTTCATATTCGGATATTAAATCCGTGCAGAGTAGAAACGCTTTAAGCGTGTTTTGATTCGTGCGGATTTTTTTATCCCATTAGGTCGGTGGTAATTTTATCAGCGACTTTTTACTTTTTTAAAGATATTTTTTAAGTTTTGGGGTTGTATTTTTAGTTTTCGTGTCCTTGGGTATATAGAGAGAATTTTTACTTACACCCCGAACTTTTGAAAAAATCTGTCCTTGGATAAGTGAAGAGTTATATTCTCTTCCCCCATTTTTTATGAGCCACTTGCCAAAAAATTGAGCAATAGAATAGTGAAGGTGGTTGAAAAATGCAAAAAAGTCAGGGATATATAGTGCCAGAGAAAAATTTTTTCAAAAATGGCATATTTTTGCCGTTTTCGTTGGCTACCACTTGAGGGGATAAATTTTTATAGGATAGACCGCCAAGTTTTTCCTTAAAAAAGCCCCTTTATATGGGGAGAGAAAAATTTTTATAGAAATTTAAATTTTTACCTTGCTTTTTTCTCACCTAAAGCCCTTTTAAGTGAGAGATGAAAAATTTTCTGAGAAAGGTTAAGTTTTAGGCTTTTTCGCTGCCTACCTATTGAGGGGATAATTTTTTTACAAGATAGACCGCCACGTTTTGCCTTAAAAAAGCCCCTTTAAGTGAAGGGGTAAAAAAATTTTCTATCAAAAAGCGTCACGTTTTCAAAAAATGTGTCCTTGGATAAGTGTGGAAGAAAATTTTGGTATAAACCGTGTACTTTTCCTTTTTTCTGTCCTTGGATAAGTGTAAGGAAAAATTCTTTTAATAAAAATAAGAAAACTGACCCCCTAAGTGGCTAAAAAAAGCCCCTTTAAGTGAAGGGTGTTTATAAAAAAGATTTCCGACCAAAAAGAATTTTTTTATACCAATACCATAGTAGAAGCGGTTGATTAAAAAAGAATTAAAAGAATTTTTAGTTTTAACCTAAACTTTTGCCCAAAAATCGCCCCTTTATATAGAGAGTGAAAATTTTTAAGATTTAAGGGGGTTTACTTTTGCATAAAAAAGCCCTTTTATATGGGAAGCAAAACAATTTTTAACTTATGGGGTGCGGTTTTGCTTAGAATTAACCCCTTTAAGTGAAAGGCTAAAATATTTTTTAGAAAAGGTTAAGTTTTTGCCGTTTTCAACGGCTACCACTTGAGGGGATAAAAAATTTTCGAAGAATTATTGAAGCAAATAACAAAACATCCCCATAAATACGGGAGCAAATGTCCATTAATAGTGAGGGGTAAAAAAAGTTTTTAGAAACACCCTATATTTTTAATTTTCGTGTCCTTGGATAAGTGAGGACTAAAATAAAAAAACTTTAAGGAGGTGATGCCTATGGGCTAACTTAAAAGGCAATGCAGATGCGCCTATAAACGTTCTGCAAATAAATTAAAAGGAGATTAAAATGGAGAAAAAATTAACTCGATTTACGTTCTACGATATGTATTGGAACGTAATCAAAAACGCCAAAGACGAAGAGATTGGACGCTTTATTAAAGCCGTTTGTGCCTTTGTCTTTGATAACGTACCGATGGCTCCACCTAAGTCAGCGCAAGAGGATTATTATCAGGCTTGTATTCTATCTGAACTTGAAGAAGTTAAGCGCCTTGAAGCGCAAGGAAAAGTTCCTAAAAAGTACAACCAAAAGATGCTCCACTTTGCGTTCTTAGACGTGTATTACAAAGCC
>JAFTKC010000016.1 GCA_017456055.1 Clostridia bacterium
GTCTGTCTGTCTGTCTGTCTAAACGATTATACTCAAACATTTTGACAAGTCAACTCCTTTTCACCACTTTTGACAATTTATTTTAGCATAAATCTTCAAAATAAGCAAGGTTTTTGATAGGTTCTCCCGAAACACCAGCAAAAAAATCTCCACCCTTTTGGGTGGCGATATTTTTTGGAGCTGGTGACGGGATTCGAACCTGCGACCTGCTGATTACGAATCAGCTGCTCTACCGACTGAGCCACACCAGCGCTCTATTATTAAATTTTATTTAACGCGTCGCCCCAACTGAGCCACACAAAGTATTTCGTGCAAAACCTTGTTTTGACGCTAAACTATAATAGCATAAAAAACAAGATTTCGCAACAAAAAACGCTTATATTTTAAAATTTTATTCTCCGTTTACACAATTCATCATAAAGCCCCTTTCTCTTAGCCAACCTATAGAAAGGTCTACCCACATAGATACTCTATCCACTACTGCCACCTTGCTATGCGCAGTTATTTCACTTGCGACCGATAAGCCGTGTTGACCTTTTTCAAACACCATAAGTTCAAAAGGAACTTTCTTCTTTCTCATTGCCATTGCGTATAAGAGTGAGTTTTCCATTGGAACTGCGCCGTCCCCAAAAGTCGTCCAAATAAATGCAGGGCAAACTTTTTTGTGAACTCTCTTTTCCATTGATAAAAATTTTGCTATCTCTTCATTTCCACCAGAAATCGTTTTAATACTTCCTGCGTGAGAACTCTTTCCACTAGTTATAACGGCATAACTTAAGATAACAGCGTCTGGACGGGTGAGTTTTGCTCTTTCGCCCAAGTAATCTTTGACCACTTGTTCGTTATATAAACAATGAATCATTGCCGTTAAGTGCCCGCCTGCAGAAAAACCTATGCAAGCGATTTTATCCTTTTTAACAAATAACTTTTCGGCGTTTTCACGAATATAACACATTGCCATACATCCCTCTAATAGCGCAGTTGGATATACGCAGTCGGCATCTATACTATACTCTAGAGTGAACGCATTAAAGCCCTTTCTCAAATATTCAAGAGCAACAGGTTCTTTTTCTCTTTTGCTAACCCCTTGATATCCACCACCTGCAATAACTAGCATTGCGGGACGCTCTCTATCTTTTCCGTCAAAAGTGCAGGGCTCTTCTGCAATATATACGTTTAAATAACCTTGTTGATTGCCCTTTCTTTCCTTGCCAAAATACTTATATAAGTCTACTCTATCTATTTGCATAACTGCCTCCTATTTTTTATTATATCACACCATTTTTTCTTTTTCAATAATCTTAACTTCTTTTGTTGTGTTTTATAACTTTTTTTGGTAAAATAAAAGTATGAGATATCACGTTGATACAGGACTAATAATCCAAAAATTTAAAGAAAATAGCGAATGCCCTCTCTGCGCCATTCAATCTATCGTGGAAGAACAATTCTTGCACGAATTCCTTAACGACGCAGTTATGGAAGATTCCACTAGAGAGAAAGTAAATAAATACGGCTTTTGCAGTGCGCATTTTGATAAACTCTTCTTTAGACCGAACAAGTTGTCCGTTGCCTTGCAAATTCAAACGAGAACGGACTATATCAATAAGTTTTTAACACCCGTTAAAAATTCGAGTGGGGCTAAAAAACAAGCGCAAGCCCTAGATAAACTCTCTTCTACCTGTATTATTTGCAACTACACTAAAGATAGTATGGAAAAATACTACAAAACGGTGGCTCAACTTTTTAGTAGAGAGGCAGAGTTTATAAAACTATTGATGACTTCTAAAGGCTTTTGTATGCACCACTACGCCGAACTTCTTAAGTACACAGCCTATGCTGGTGGAATTAAAAACGACTATGCAGAGGCTCTTTATAACGTTCAAAAGAAAAACTTTACTCGCATAAAAGAAGAAATCGACGTTTTTTGCAGTAAACACGATTATAGAAACGCTAAAATGCCACTAGGCTCGGCGCAAACGGCACTCCCTCGTATGAGAGAAAAACTCTACGGCAAAAAAGACGACTAACGTTAAAAAAACGCTTTACTTTTTGGTAAAGCGTTTTTCTTTTTATAAATTTATTATTGTTCGCTATTTAGAGCGTTTTCAATTAAGCCTAAAATGGCTTCTTTTCCCAAACCCGTTTGTGCGCTTGAAGCCGTCATATCACCAATGCCCACTCTTAAGTCCTTTGCAATTTCCATAAGTTGTGGCTTGATTTTTGACTTTGAAAGTTTATCAGCCTTAGTTGCCACTATGGAAAATGGAATTGCATAGTGATATAAATAGTTTATCATCATTTTATCGTCCTCAGTTGGGTTATGACGAATATCTACTAGTGAAATTACTAGTTTTATGGGTTGAGTTCTTAAAAACTCTTCCATTAGTTCTGCCCACTTGAGTTTTTCTTCCTTACTAACTTTGGCAAATCCATAGCCTGGAAGATCTGCTAGCACGAACTCGCCAAAATCAAAGTAGTTAACTAGCCTTGTTCTACCTGGCGTCACCGAAGTTCTAGCAAGTTTATTTTGTCCTGCAAGCATATTTATAATTGAACTCTTGCCGACGTTTGATTTACCTGCAACGGCAATCAACGGCTTATCGGTAAAATAAAAATTATTCCTACTTGCTACGCTCGTTATAAAGGTTGCGTTTTTTATTTTCATTTTACCACCTCACAGCATTTTTAAACACTTCGTCCACTTGCTCGACGGGGATAAACTTAATTTGCTTTTTAATCTCTTGTGGAATTTCTTCTAAGTCCTTTACGTTCGCTTTAGGAATAATTATAGTCTTAATTCCATTTCTATACCCTGCAAGCGCTTTTTCTTTAAGTCCACCAATTGCCAAAACTTTTCCACGAAGGGTAATTTCGCCCGTCATAGCAACGTCGCCTCGAACTGCCTTATTAGTAAAGGCTGAAAGTATTGCCGTAGCCATAGTTATACCTGCGCTAGGTCCGTCCTTTGGAGTTGCGCCCTCTGGGACGTGGATATGAATATCCGTCTTTTCAAATCTCTCTTCATCTATTCCGTATTTGCTTGCGTGCGAGCGAATATAACTTATCGCAGCCCTTGCAGACTCTTTCATAACGTCGCCAAGTTTACCCGTGAGTAGAATTTCGCCCTTGCCACTCATTAAGGTGACTTCTATGGTGAGTGATACTCCACCAACCGAAGTCCAAGCAAGTCCGTTTACTGCTCCAACTTGGTCACTCTCAACAAATTGGTCTTTAATATACTTTTTAACGCCGAGATATTTATCTACGTTTTCTCTATCTACAACCTGTTTTTTAACACGCTTGCCGATTGCTACTTTTGTAGCCACCTTTCTAACAATGCTAGCAAGTTCTCTTTCAAGATTTCTAACGCCTGCTTCCATAGTGTAGTTTTCAATAACAGCCTTAATTCCATCATCGGTTATCTCAACTTTTTTGTCCGTTAATCCGTTGAGTTTAACTTGCTTTGGAACTAAATACCTCTTTGCAATCTCTAACTTTTCTTGGTCGGTATATCCGTTGATTTCGATTATTTCCATACGGTCTAAAAGTGGGTATGGAATAGTATCTACTGAGTTTGCAGTAGTTATAAACATAACGTTTGAAAGATCAAACGGAACTTCTAAAAATCTATCTCTAAAGGTAGAGTTTTGCTCGGGATCAAGCACTTCAAGTAATGCGCTAGACGGATCGCCGTGAATATCCGAAGATAGTTTATCAATTTCGTCAAGTAGAAACACGGGGTTATTAGAGCCTGCGTTTTTAAGCCCGAAAATAATTCTACCAGGCATTGCTCCCACGTAGGTTTTTCTGTGTCCACGAATTTCCGATTCGTCCTTTACCCCACCTAAACTCATTCTAACGAATTTTCTATTTAACGCCCTTGCAATTGACGAGGCGATTGAAGTTTTACCCACTCCCGGTGGCCCGACGAAACATAAAATAGGGCCTCTAATCTCTTTAGTTAAATGCAATACTGCTAGGTACTCTAAAATTCTCTCTTTTACTTTTTCTAGCCCAAAATGGTCGCTATCCAATATCTCTTTTGCGATAGATAGGTCTTCTGTGTCAACCGTTTTTTCATTAAACGGAAGTTCTAAAAGCCAATCTAGATAATTTAAAATTATTGAATAATCTGGTGAAGACGGATTGAGTTTTTCTAGCCTTTTTACTTCTTTTATAGCCTTTTCTTCGATATCTTTTGGAAGGTTTTTATCCTTAATCTTTTTAATTAAGTTTTCGCCGTCTTCGTCACCCTCGCCAAGTTCGTCTTTGATAGCCTTTATTTGTTCTCTTAAATAGAACTCTTTTTGGCTTTTTTCTATACTCGTTTTAACTTTGTTTGAAATTTTCTTTTCAATGTCAACGACGGCAATTTCACGCTTTAATAAACTATCAAAACGTTCGGCTCTATCTAAGGTAGAGTCGATTTTTATAAAGTTTATAAGGTCGTCTTCTTTTAGGTTAACTATGCTCATAACGTTATCCATATAAACGTTAATATCGTTTAATTGGCTAATTATTGCGAGCATGTCTTTTGATATCCTTTTTGCCGAAATTGCGTACTTATTAAAGGTGGATGAAATTAGCCTAAAATACGCTAACTCTTCGTTTTTATCTTCTATAGGAAGATATTCCGCTTTTTTTACTATTGCCGAAAAATAGTTTTTTGTTTCCTTAAATTCCACGATTTTGGCTCTATATAAGCCTTCTACGTTGAGTTTAATGGTGTTTTGCGGAAGTCTAACTATTTGCTTAATCTTAGCAACTACGCCGTATGGGCATATATCGCTCTTTTTAGGCGTGTCGATAAACACGCTGTTTTGTGGCGCAATAAATATTTCCGATTGGCTTGACGCCGCTACGTCAACTGCCGTTATAGACATAGGTCTGCCTACGTCAAAATTCAAAAAAGTATGTGGAAAAAAGACCTTGCCCCTAAGCGCAATAACTGGCAACTCTTTTTGTTCTTCTAGTTTTTCTAAGTTTAATTCTTCTTGCATTTTTCACCTTTTCTTATGTATATTTATAAGCAATATTTTTCTAATAGAGTTTTAACAGGTTGATCCTTAAAGTCAACCGTTATTTCCTTTGCAAACGGCTTAACTTCTTCCATGCCGTCTCCAGTCACTACTCCGTGCCACTCACCTTCAACTAGTTCCTTGTCGTTTAGCGAATCTCCAACCGCTATAACTTTTGATAGTGGAATATTAAAGTATTCTGCTATTCTTTTTACTGCCTTCCCTTTAGACCACTCGGGGTTAACCACTTCTAAAAAGTAGGTTGAACTTGAGTTTACTATTAGTCTACCTTCATACTTTTTAGAAAGTATTTGCATTACTTCTTTTTTCTTTTCGCTATCCATTATGGCTAGACATTTTCTAACTTGAAGTGGGGTGTTTTTGACGAATTCTATTAAATTATCTACCTTTTTGCCGTTAAATCCCACTAGCCTTTCGTATTCTTTTATGCCGAAACCACTGCTTTCATAGTGAAATAGGTCGTCAATATAAACGCCCGTTTCTACGCCGAAAGATAGTAGGTCTGTTAGCATATCAATCGTGTCGGTTTTACTCATTCCCCCACTAAAAATTGTAGAATTTGAACGGGTGTCTACGCCAAGCGCCCCTTGAAAGCACACGATTAGCCCACCTAAGCCGTATTTATCGCAAACGGCTTTTATAGAGCAATACGATCTTCCCGTACATATAACGAATATTCCACCCTTTTTCTCGTATTCCTTTATTGCCTTAACCGTTTCTGGTTCAATTTTATCGGGAGCAAGCCCTAGCGTCCAGTCAAAATCGCTTATAAATAAATCGTATTTCATTTTAGTCCTTTTTCTTTTAACTTTCGTATTATGTTTTCAGCTTGTTTTTCGCCTATGCCTTTTACTTTTATAAGTTCTTCTTTTTTGGCGTTTGCTATGCCGGAAATATCCTTAAACTCTTCAAGTAAGGCTTTAACTTTTACCTTGCCAAGACCCTCTATCTCATCTAAAACGCTAGATAATGCTCTTTTACCCCTTAGCGTTCTATGATAAGTTATAGCAAACCTATGCGCTTCGTCACGAATACGCTGTAGCATTCTTAAGGCGTAATCTCTTCTCTCAAAAATTACGGGCTCGCTACGGTTTGGCAAAAATACTTCTTCTTCTCTTTCGGCAAGCGAAATTAAATCTATATCCTCTACATTAAATTCCTTAAAGACTTCTACTATAGTGGAAAGTTGCCCTTTTCCGCCGTCAATTACTATTAAATCGGGCTTAGGAAATTTCTCGTCGTCTTCACTAAGTTTATTAAATCTTCTAGTTAAAACTTCTCTTAAACTTCTAAAATCATCAGGCCCATCAAAAGAAGTAATCTTAAATCTACGATATTCGTTAGGCTCTTTCTCTCCGTCGATAAACACGACCATAGAGCCCACTTTATCTACACCCGAAATATTGCTTATATCGTAGCATTCCATTCGCTTTGGATAGTTTTTAAGGCCTAAGCGCTTTTGAAGATGTTCGCACGCCTTAACAGTCATATCTTCTTTATGTTTAATTCTATCAACTGCAACGGATAGATGTTCTTCGGCGTTAATTTCAGCCATATCTAATAGTTGCTTTCTAACCCCTTGCTTTGCGTGAAGTATATTGACGTTTACTTTTATAATTTTCTTAAAATAATCTTCTAAAAGCGAAGAATCTTCTAGTTCGCAAGGCAAAATAATTTCTTCGGGAATATCCGAATTTTCCCTATAATATCCAGAAATAAACTGCGAAATTACTTGGCTATCTTCGGTTAAGAGTGCGTTCATTGAAAAGTTTTTAGAGCCGAGCATCCTTCCCTTTCTAACAACCAATAGATTGATAACCGAATATATGCCGTTAGTTTTATGAAAAATTACGTCTGCGTCGATAAACTTGTTTAGAGAAGTAATTCTCTTTAGTTTTATTTTCT
The DNA here is from genome assembly GCA_017456055.1 of Clostridia bacterium. GTDB lineage: Bacteria > Bacillota > Clostridia > Christensenellales > Borkfalkiaceae > UBA1259. The sequence continues at coordinate 6,945 of JAFTKC010000016.1, forward strand.
CAAGCGAAGAGAGAAGTTCCTTGCATTTAAGAGCCCTTTCAAACTCTTCTCTCTCTGCCCTAAGTAGCATTTCTTCTTTTAAGAGTTTTTCAGTTTCTTCCACTTCGCCAGAAAGAAAGGCTATTGCCTTATCTACCCTTTCTCTATACTCTTCTTTAGAAACTAAAAAAGCGCAAGGGGCTAAACAGTTTTTTAAGTGATAATTTAAGCAAGGCTTTAAGGGTTTAACCTTGTTTAATTTTTTATCGCAAGGGCGAAGTTTAAATACTCCGTTAACAAGCGATAAAACTTCGTTAACGCTAATTCCACCCATAAAAGGACCGAAATATTTAGCCCCGTCCTTTTTTAACTTTCTAGTGATAGTAAAATTAGGATAATCGCTCTTTAGGTCTATCTTTAAGTATGGGTAAGTTTTATCGTCTTTAAGCAAAATATTGTATTTTGGCTTATGCTTTTTTATTAGGTTGTTTTCTAGCGAAAGTGCGTCTATTTCAGAGGGCGTAATTATATAGTAAAAATCGGCAATATGGCTTACCATTGCCATAACTTTTTCCGTTTTTACTCCACTAAAAAAGTATTGCCTAACTCTGTTTTTTAGGTTTTTTGCCTTGCCTACGTAAATTACTTGATTTTGACTATCAAGCATAACGTATACGCCCGGATTTGTAGGCAAAAGTTTTAACTTTTCGCTAAGTTCGTTCATAAATATATTATATACTTTTTTTCACTTTTAGTAAAGTCTATAAAAGCATTTTATCGCCTTTACGACTAATAGCCCAAAAATTCTACCCCTTTTAAGAGTATCTCGTTTAGGGTTTCGTTTCTTAGAGAATAAAAAACTACCTTGCCTTGTCTTTTTGTTTTTACTGCATTTAGGTTTTTGAGTAATCTTAATTGATGAGAAACTGTCGTTTGATTTAAGCCTAGTAGCGTTGAAAGGTCGGAAACGCACATTTCAGAAATCGCAAGCGCCGAAATCATCTTTAATCTAGTATAGTCGGCAAAAATAGAGAAAAAACCTACTAAATCATCTAATATTTCTCCCGACGGAACGTATTCTGCCACTAACCCTTGCAACCTTTTATCTAGTAATATTTCCATAAAACACCCCCGAAAATAATGATTGTACATATATTATAACTTTTAACAATTAGGGAATTTTATTTAATTTTATCGCATAAAATACAAAAATAGCGTTTTTTTAGGAGGTTAAAAAATGAACTCAAACAATATCGCGTTTGTCGCACTACTCTTTTTGCTAGTAAACAATAATACGATTTCTACTACTCAACTTTTATTGCTTTTAGCGCTTTTATCTACTACAACAAATAATTGCCTATGCCAAAATTCTTGAACTTGATTTAAAAGAAAAAAGACAGGTCGTTAGCGTGATACTCCAAGCGGAGTATCACGCAACTCTATTCGCCTTCGGCGAGTTCTATTGCTACGCAGTGATATTCGGCTTACGCCGAGTGATATTTGCTACGCAAGCTTAGGGCGAATAGAATATCACTGAAGCCGCAAGGCTTTAATATCACTGTCGCTGTGCGACAATATCACTCTTTGCGTCAGCAAAGAATATCACTTTATACCAACATAAAAAGAGAGGACATTTCGGCA
>JAFTKC010000002.1 GCA_017456055.1 Clostridia bacterium
ACGGGTCTGCAAAACCTTTACCCCCAGTCCGAATCTGGGTGGCGCCTCCAATGCCGAAGTGGCGGAATAGGCAGACGCAAGGGACTTAAAATCCCTCGGTGGCAACACCGTACCGGTTCAAGTCCGGTCTCCGGCACCAAGTAATTATCCGAGCCATAATTGGTTCGGATTTACTTTTTTTATAAATAGTAAAGACGAAACTAAACGTTTCGCCTTTTTTTACATTATTTAACGTCAAAGTAATTGATTGAGTTGTTATAGGAGATATCCTCTACAACCTTACCTACTAATTCGATATTCGAAGTAATTTCCCCATCTTCCATTAATGTGCCGAGATAATTACATAAGATTCTTCTAAAATAATGGTGTCTTAGGTAAGATAAGAGTGAACGGCTATCGGTAAGCATACCAACGAAGGTTGCTAAATGTCCAGTAGCGGTTAAATCAACCAAATGTTTTTCCATACCTGGTTTATTATCTAAGAACCACCAAGCAGGTCCATATTGAATTTTACCTTTGGCACTACTATCTTGGAACGAACCGATTAAGGTGACAATTTCCGAGTTCATTTTTGGATTAAGGTTAAATACGATAGTCTTTGGTAGCATGTTTTCTATATTAAGTTTATCAAATAATCTCGACATGTACTTAATGCTGTTATCTTCTGAAATACTATCAAAACCAGTATCTAAGCCTAACTTGTTAAGCATAACGGTGTTGTTATTTCTCATTGCTCCAACGTGAACTTCGCATCTAATATCGTATTTAGCGTATAACTTCATTAAGAAGTAAGTTAAATAGCCTTTAAAAATTTCACTTTCTTCAATTGAAACTGACTTTCCACTTCTTCTTAAAAAGAACACTTTTTCAGCGTCTTCTTTTGATGCGATTGGACAAACTCTTTCTAAAGCGATATCTGCAGCCTTAGTGCCAACTTTAATAAACTCATTAAGTCTAACTTCTAACGCCTCTTCAAGTTTTGATAACGAGTCAATCTTAAAGGTTAAAGCCTCAAGTTGTCCAACGAAATCGTTGTACTTTTCTGCCTCAATGTTCATTATTTTATCTGCTCTAAACGCAGGGATAACTTTAAACTTGTAGTCTTTCGCAGCAATCTTAACGAAAGTGGTTAAATCGTCAAACACTTCGTTAGTGGTGAAAATAAATTTAACGTTAGAACTTTCAATCAAACTTTGTGGAGTAATGTTGTTAATTTTGATAAATTCATTGCACCAATCCCAAATTTGCTCAGCGTTTTCTTCGTTAATTTCAAGTTCGCAGTTAAAGAATTCTTTTAGTTCCACTTGTGACCAATGGTATAATGGATTACCGAAAGCTGTTGATAAGGTTTTGCAGTAAGCCATAAACTTTTCTTTATTAGATTTTGCGCCGGTAATACACTCTTCGTCAACGCCGTAATTTCTCATTAAACGCCACTTGTAGTGATCTCCTGCTAGCCAAATTTCAAAAATATCGTTAAACGTATTATTTTCTAAAATTTGCTTTTCTGGTAAATGGCAGTGATAATCGAAGATAGGCATCTTCTCAGCGTAGTTAAAATATAACTTTTTTGCCGATTCATTTTTTAGTAAAAAATCGTCTCTAAGATAACTCATAGTTTCTCCTCATATAAAAAATCGTTCTAGTAAATTATAGCACGATAAACAATAAAAATCAATAACAAAAAAAAGATAATTAAAAATTAGTGAAAAATCTTTTGACTTTGTGAAAATTTGTGTTATAATATAAATCGTCAAGCGGATATGGCGGAATTGGCAGACGCGCTAGACTTAGGATCTAGTGGGCGACCGTGGGGGTTCAAGTCCCTTTATCCGCACCAAAAGGACTTAAATAGACCGTTAGGTTTGTTTAAGTCTTTTTTTATGATTAACGTAAGGGACTTGAACGGGTAGGAATCGGCAACCTGCAAACTAATTATTATATCTTGGTTGACGATAAAAGGTGGTCACCCACCTTTTACTACCCAGGCGCGATAGTGAGCGAAACGAACGGAGCAAGTCCCAATATTCGCACCAAAAGAGTATATGTTGAATCGTTAGATTCTGCGTAAACTCTTTTTTTGTTTCAATATTGAAATACTATAAATTTTATGCTAAAATTATAAATAGTTAAACTTTGGAGGAAATATAGATGAAAAAATTTTTTATTTTTTTATTAATATTTATATTCACCTTTTCTCTAGTCGGTTGTGGCGAGACTAACGACGATAATAACGTAGATGATTCGCATATTAAAATTGACGGCACATCCCCCGAACTTAGAATAAATACTAAGGGATATTGGGAAATCTCCTACGACGAAGGCGAAAGTTGGGCATCTCTTAACGCAAAAGCGCACGGAAAGGACGGCGAAAATGGAAAAGACGGGCGTGGAATTGAGAAAGTTGAGATAATCGACGGCGAATTTTGGATTACCTACACAAGTGACCTAGACAATCCCGTTAACGTTGGAAACGTAGAACAAGCCGACTATTATTTGCAAGACTTAATAGAAAGCGTTTTTGAAATTAAAAAAGACCAATTTATTAGCCAAAGTAAAACGTTAGAAAATCCAAGTTGGTACTATACAACTTCAACTTTTTCTGGTTGGGGTGGCAGTATCGGCATGCCCCAAACTTTAGAGGCTGTTGCAATAAAAATTAGAGCAAGAGCAACTGCAATAACGCAAATTAAATTTTTCTTAAATAAAAACGATAAAAACGGCGAAGTTGTTATGAGTGAAACTCTTGACGTAAACGTTCCTGCAAATCAAGAAGCAGATATCGTTTGGAAAGTGCCTAAAAAACTTGTTAACAACACCGACTCCCTATATTTAACGTATAATTGCAACCAATTTTGTGACTTATACTCAAATACGGGTGCAAGCGCAGATATCTCCTCTAGCCATTATCAAGCGTCAATGACCTACACGACGAACGGAAAACTTTTAGATTCTCCATCAAAAATGACCGACTCATACGGAAAACCCGCAAAATATATTTACGCTTTACTTGGCGTAGTGCAAGACACGTTAGAATTTAAGGATACGGCATTTACCGAGAGCAAAAATATTAACGTGTTCTTACCAGATAGATACGATTTAGCAGTAAACGACAACTTCCAACTCTTCTATCGTGGAGTAGTTCAAGCAGTAAACCCATACAACTACGATATAGTTGTCACCTGTTCAAAAGGTAAAGAATATCCTAGATATTTCGAGTGGACTCCAACTGAAAGTGATATTGGTACACACAAATTTACCCTAAAAGTTTTTGACGATAATGGTAATCTTCTTGGAAGCGACACAACAACCTTAAACGTATGCGCTCCAAAAACAACTAATGAAACGCAAAACGTTTTGTGTATTGGAGATAGTTTAACCACCGATGGAACTTGGGTTTACGAAGCCAGAAGAAGATTTACTAAAACGGGTGGATCACCCGAAGGTTTAGGGCTTAACTACCTAAACCTTATTGGAACTAAAATAAATACAATTGCCGGCGAAAAGATCCCTTGTGAAGGATACGGCGGTTGGACTTGGGAAAAATTCTGCAGTTCGGCAAGCCCGTTTTACGATCAATCAATTAGCGATATTAGTTTTAAATCCTATTGCACTAAAAACGGATTTAGTGATATTGGCGTAGTATATATTCTACTCACTTGGAACGGGCAAGGTACACCCTATAAAACCGATTACTCTTTTGATAAAGGACATTTCGTATATGCACAAGAAATTCTAGACAAAATACACGCAGAGTATCCAAATGCAATTATTCGTTGCATGGGAATTCAAATACCCTCTCAAATTGGTGGTATGGGGGCAAATTACGGAGCAAGTGGTGGCTATAGCAACGATTATGGAATGCTCGTTTCAGCTATGAATTATAACGCAACTTTAGAAGCGCTTTGCAATTCAACAAAATATAAAAACTTCGTAAAATACGTTGACGTTGCAGGTCAATTTGATACCGATTATAATATGCCGTCTACAAATAAGCCCGTAAACAATAGAAACAACACTACTGAAGTTATTGGAACTAACGGAGTTCACCCATCTACTGCAGGCTACTATCAAATTGCAGATGCGGCGTTTAGATCACTATGTGAGTTATTTTCAAAATAAACAAAAATTTTAAATAAAAAAAGAGTACGCTTATGGGCGTTCTCCATAGGGATTTTTTAGAAACATAAAAGGATGGCAAAAATTTTGCCATCCTTTTTCTTTTTTGCTTTGCAAAACACACGACTTTCTTTTGAAAGTATAGTGTGCTATACTTTTTAATTGTGTAAACAATAAACCCCCAGATAGTCTGGGGGTTTATTGTTTACACAAGAAAGACTCGACTTATAAAAAGTCGAGTCTTTATTATTTTTTCTCTTTAAGCGTTTTACACGAAGAAATTAACATCTTTCGTATTGCACCACAATCATTGGTAAGTTTTTTATATTGCTTTTCTTCTAAATACCCTGTTTCAAAAAGCAATTCCAACCAATATTCACTTTCAAAGCACTCTTTTAAGGCAATTTCAAGTTTAGAAATAAAGTCAGCCGTTCCTTGTGCATATTGCGCTTCGTGGATATTTGCCCCAATACTTGTCCCTGAACGAAGAAGTTGATTAGTTAACACACTTTCTTTATTAGTCGACTTAATTTCTCTTGTAACAAAAACAATGCTTTTAGCAAATTCTTTTGCTCTTTCTCTTAAAATACTTTCACTCATAAATTTATTATATCATATTAAAAGTTTTAAGTAAAGTGATATTGTTTGCGTTGCAAACAGTTATATTTTTGGACAAGTCTAAAAGTTATATTTTGACTTTTAGTCAAAGTTATATAAAATAAATCCTTAACTTGCCGTTAGGCAAATATAACTGCGTAGCAATATCACTCGCTTTTAGCGAATATAACAAATCCGTAAGGATTTATTTAGTTGTCGCAATTCCCTATGGGAAGAGCGACTATGCGTACTCTTTTTTTTTTAATTATTTCTTTTCAACTAAAACTTTTTTAAGTTTAGCAAACCTTGGAAGTCCGTCTTCCTTAAGCATATCAGGTTCACCTTGAATTAGTGGAAGTGCGTATTTAACGAACTCGTCTGAAATACCCGTACCGTTATTGATAATCCACTCAAGTGGAACGGTTTTTTCGGTATTTGCAGCAAGTTCTAAAGGCAATAATTTATATTCGCATTCGTACTTATCCCCTTCCTTTCTTGCATAGCAAACCATTTTATCCGTTTCTCCGTTAACTGCGGCTCTAACTGCTTGCTTACCTGCTTCAAAAGTTTCTTCAATATCAGTTTTACTAGCACAGTGTGCAGCGCATCTTTGCATAAGTGAAAGTTCAACTGCTCTAACTTTAGAACCAGTTTCAGCCTTAATGATATTAGAAAGGGTTGCTGCAACGCCACCTAATTGAGCGTGACCAAAACTATCTCTAGCGCCTGCTTGACCTAACGCTTCGCAAACTAGTACGCCGTCGGCGTTTTTAATACCTTCAGAAACAACTGCAATACACTTGTTGTTGTTTTTAGCCATAACGTCTTTAACGTCGGCAATAAACTTATTAACGTCAAATGGAATTTCAGGCAAATAAATTAAATCTGCGCCTAAACCCTTAGCGTTTGCAAGTTGAGCAGCGGCAGTTAACCAACCTGCGTTTCTGCCCATAACTTCAATAACGCAAATCATTGGAGTATCGTAAACCTTTGCATCAAGATTGATTTCCATAATAGAAGTCGCAATATATTTAGCGGCAGATGCAAAGCCTGGGCAGTGATCAGTACCAAAAAGGTCGTTATCAATAGTTTTTGGAACGCCAATAACGTTCATATCATAGCCAGATTTTGCCATAAATTTACTGATTTTATTACAAGTATCCATACTGTCGTTTCCACCGTTATAGAAGAAATAACGAACATCGTATTTTTTGAATACTTCAAGTAATTTCTTATAATCAGTGTCGTCTACGTCGGCATCTTTTAACTTATATCTAACCGAGCCTAAAGCAGAAGAAGGAGTATTTTTTAGAAGTAATAATTCCTTTTCATCTTCTTTAGAGATATCGTACATTTCTTCGTTTAATATACCTCTAATGCCGTGAGCAGCGCCGTAAACTGCGGTAATTTGCTCAGATTTTAAGCCTTCGATAAATACACCGGCGGCACTTGCGTTAATAACGGAAGTTGGACCACCAGATTGCGCAAAAATAAGCGCGCCTTTCAAGTTTTTCATGTGTTTCTCCTTTTACAAATAAATAATATTATAAACTCAACACGTGAGCAATTTCGTACAAGTCTTTATCAAACTCTCTCTTTCTCTTAGAAACGTCGCTAAATGGAACGGTTTTAATCTTATTGTCTATAATACCAATTGCGCAACTTTCAGCATCGTCACGAAGTAGTTCAACAGCCTTATATCCAAATTTAGCAGCTAAAATTCTATCTTGCATGTTTGGAGAGCCACCCCTTTGAATATATCCAAAATTGGTGACTTTTACACCCATTCCACTCTTTTGGTGAATATAACTAGCAATTTCATCACGATTACCAGCACCTTCTGCTAAGATAATCATGTTAGAAGTTTTGCCTCTTAGATAACTCTTTTTAATTTTAGATGAAATTTCATCTAAATCGTATGGAATTTCAGGAACTAAAACGTACTCTGCACCACCTGCTACACCTGCATATAAAGCAATGTCGCCACAATGACGTCCCATAACTTCCAAAAGGCAAACTCTATCGTGAGAGTGCATAGTGTCACGAAGATTGTTTATAGCCCATAAAACCGTGTTTACTGCCGTATCAAAACCAACGGTGTAATCGGTGTAAGATAAATCGTTATCAATAGTTCCAGGTATACCTACAACCTTTATTCCAAAATTATCAACTAAGTCTTTTGCTCCACGGAAAGTTCCATCACCACCGATAACAACAAGACCTTCAATGCCGTAAGCAGAAAGCGATTCAACGGCCTTTCTTTGAACTTCAATATCCTTAAACTCAGGGCATCTTGCAGTCTTTAAAAAAGTACCACCTTTATGAATCATATCGGAAACTGAACGAGTTCCAAGTCTAGTAATTTCCCCATTAACTAAACCTGCATATCCTCTTTCAACGCCGTAAATATCCATTTTGTTGTTAAGAGCCGTACGAACGACTGCTCTTATACAAGCGTTCATGCCGGGAGCGTCGCCACCACTAGTTAAAACAGCAATTCTATCCATAATTTTCTCATCCTTTTTATCACAAAGTTATTAACAAATATATTTTAACAAATATGTTAAATTTAATCAATTATTTTACCTGCTATTTTATACCTTTTTTCTAAAAAATATCATATCTTTTTCGTTAAAGTATTGTAGCAATTCACTCTTTAACCCCTCGCACCATCTTATAGAACAATGCGTGTTGTATTTTTTATTGCCAATAGCTAATATTACGGCAATATCTCCAGGATAATCTGTAAGCAAGTCTAAAATCTCGTCTACTTTATCCTCTATTACCTTATCGACGATAAGTCCTAAGCATTCTTTATCTACTGCGACGGGTGTTTCTTTTACTTGAATTTTTTCTAAGTTATCTGCAATTATTTGAACAACGTTGTCTTTTATTTGAATTTTACCCGATACCTTAACTATTTCTTCCTTATTTATAACGGTTCTAGTCTTGTCGTAAACTTTAGGAAAAACTATAACTTCAATTTGCCCGTAAAGGTCTTCAACTTTAGCAAAAGTCATAGTAGAGCCACCACGCGTTGAAAGGTTTTTATATTCGGAAATTATTCCACCCATAGTGACAAAATCGCCGTCTTTTACTTCGGTAAAAGTTTTAGTTCCGTCTTCATCTTCGACAAAATAATCTAAAACTCCCGTGTTAAAGGAAAATTTATCGAATTTTTCCTTATAGTCGGACAAAGGATGTCCCGATAAATAAATTCCCACAACCGTTTTTTCCATTATAAGTTTTTCTTTAGACGAATATTCTGGAAGGCTCGGTATTTCTAATTCTAAACCTTCGTCTTCTTTTAAAATCGTGCCGAATAAACTTATTTGGAAATCGTTTTTCTTTTTATTCGCTTCAGAAATTCTATCCATATAGTCGGCGTAAACTTCGTTAAGTGAACTTCTAGTTATATTAAACGAATCGAACGCACCTGCAAGTATTAAACTTTCCACCAAACGTTTGTTTATACCAAAAGAAATAGTACGATTAATAAAGTCGGCAAATGAAGAGTATTCGCCGTGTTTTTCTCTCTCTTCGACAATTTGATTTACTACGCCTAAACCTACGTTTTTAAGCCCTACAAGACCGAATCTTATACCGCCGTTTTCACACTTAAAGAAGGCAAAACTCTTGTTAATATCAGGTGGATATACGGTTATATTTTTACTCTTTAAGTAGGTCAAATACTTAGAAGTTTCTTCAATTTTATCAAATCTATTGTTTAGAATTGAAGTAAAGAATTCTATTGGATAATAATTTTTTAAATAAGCCGTTTGATAGGATAAAACCGCATAGGCGGCGGCGTGAGATTTATTAAACGCGTATTTAGCAAAACCCGCCATTTCATCAAAAACTTCAGTAGCAATATTTTCTGGAACGCCGTTAGCAACTGCACCTACGATTTCCGTTCCCTTTTCACTTATACCGCCGTTGATAAAAATTTGTTTTTGTCTATTCATTTCGTCAACGTTCTTCTTACCCATTGCCCTACGAACTATATCAGATTGACCAAGTGAAAATCCACCTAGTTTTTGACAAATTTGCATAACTTGTTCTTGATATATTAAAACGCCGTAAGTGTTTTTTAATATAGGTTCTAAAAGAGGATGTTTATAAGTAATCGTTTCGGGATTATGCTTGAATTTAACGTAAGTAGGAATTGAATCCATAGGTCCTGGTCTATACATTGAAATTCCAGCAATAATATCTTCAAAAGTAGAAGGCTTTAAGTCTTTCATAAACCTCTTCATACCTGGACTTTCAAGTTGGAATACAGCGTCCGTTTCCCCGTCTCCAATTAATTTATACACGTTTGCATCTTCATAACCTAGTTTATGGAAATCTAATTCAACGCCAAAATCTTCTTTAATGTATTGCATAGCCTTAGAAATATCGGTTAACGTTCTAAGTCCCAAAAAGTCCATTTTGAGCATACCAAGTTGCTCAACTTGTTTCATATTAAATTGAGTGGTCACGTCGTCGCCACTTCTTTGTAATGGAACGTTATCTGCAATTGGCTTTGCGCAAATTACAACGCCCGCCGCATGCATACCCGTTTGTCTCGGCATATCTTCAACACGTATCGCCATATCAACTATCTTTCTAACGGTTTCGTCTGTGGCGTACATATCTTTTAACTCTTTAACTGAAACGTCCTCTCCGTCTTTGTTTTTTTTAAAGCCAAAAGTTTCACTTATCGACGCCTTTCCATCCATAAGTTTGGTGATTTTGTCAGTTTCAGCATAAGGAACTCTATACACTCTACCTACGTCTTTTATAGCAGCACGTCCAGCAAGCGTACCAAAAGTGACGATTTGAGCAACTTTATCTGCGCCGTATTTCTTTCTAACGTATTCAACTACTTCTTCACGCCTATCGTCTTGGAAGTCTATATCAAAGTCGGGCATACTAACACGTTCAATATTTAAAAATCTCTCAAATACTAGGTCATATTTTAAAGGATCAACGTCGGTAATACCAACCGAGTATGCAATAATACTCGAAACACCACTACCACGACCTGCTCCAACTGAAATGCCTATATTTTTTGCATAGTTAATAAAATCCCATACGATAAGATAGTATTCTACGTATCCCATACTATGAATAGTATTTAATTCATAGTCAAATCTATCTTGAATTTCTTTCGTAATTTCCGAGTAGCGTTCTCTTAAACCTTTTTCGGCTAGTCCTTTTAAAAACTCGTATGGAGTTTGTCCGTTATCTGGAACATATCCCGGTATAAGTGAATTATCTCTTATAGGCTCGCATTTTTCATTTAAATCAAATACTGGTTCTTCATTGCATTTTTTAGCAATTTCAACGGTATTGGTAATGGCTTCTGGTACATAAGAAAATAGAGCCTCCATTTCTTCAGGAGTTTTTAGGTAGGCTTGGTCGGTTTCCATCTTAAATCTAGTAGGATCGTCAATAGTAGACTTAGTGCTAATACAAGCAACTACGTCTTGAACTTCCGAATCTTCTTTTTCAATATAGTGAACGTCGTTAGTGGCAACTATGCCTATGCCTAATTCCTTTCCCAACTTAATAATTAAGGGATTAACTCTTTTTTGTTCGGGCATACCATGGTCTTGAATTTCCAAATAGAAATCCTCACCGAACATTTCTTTAAGCATTATAGCAGCATTTTTTGCCCCTTCAATATCGCCGTTTAGTAAAAGTTTAGTCACTCTACCTTGCAAGCAACCTGAAAGACAAACTAACCCTTCGGTATGCTCACTTAAAAGTTTATAGTCAATTCTCGGTTTATAATATAAGCCGTCTACGAAAGCAATAGAATTAAGTTTAATAAGATTCTTATAGCCTTTTTTATTTTTGCATAATAAAACTATGTGATCGTATCCTCTTTCTTGTTTAGTGTAATCGTCACACGCATATAATTCACAACCTACAATCCCTTGTACTCCCGCCTTTTTTGCACCTTCTGCAAAATACAATGAACCGAACATGTTTCCATGGTCGGTTATAGCGATTGCAGACATGTTTTTTGAAAGGCAAGCCTTAAACACTTTATCTAATCTAGTTGCTCCGTCTAGCAAACTATATTCGGTATGAACGTGTAAATGCACGAATTCAGCCATATTATTCCCCTTTTAGTTCATTAGCAATTTCAATAATTTTTCTTAGTCTATGATTAAGACAACTCTTTGAAAGATTTAATCTTTCGGCAAGCTCACTTAGCGTGTCTTCAGGATATTCTTTTCTTGCAACACACACTATTTTTTCGTTATCTTTTAACTCGTCAAGCCCGATCTTATTTTCAATAATTTCTATTGCCTCAAGTTGTTTTTGCGAGGCGTTAATTTGCTTATTAACGTTGCCCAAATCACAATTCATACGTCTATTCGTATCGTTAATCAGTTCTCTATTTATTATTAAATCAGTCAACTTAAGAACAGACACGTTTGCATTTAAATATGCAATAAAATCTTTAATACTTTCAACGCTCTTAATGTATAAAAAATATTTCTTTCTTCTATTAGTGACTTTACCAAATATACCCTTTTCTATAAGTTTTCCATTAGTCGCCATAGCCGGCTCATAATGAGAAAAGGCAATTTCTAAATGATATTTTTTATTTCTTCCCTTACCCTGTTCATCAGGCACTATACAAACGCCCGACGTAATAAATAAACCTTTCAAAAAAGATTTTAAGCAACACTCTTTTTCGGTAAGTTTTCCGTAAAAATCAAAGTTAACGATATAATCGCCTTGGTCTTCGACAAAAATATCAAGTTCAAGTAAAACTTTTAGCCCCATCTCTCCCGATATTACCAACTCGAATTTATCCTTGTCCGTCTTTTTATCTTTATAAAAAGAAACTTCCCTTACTTCATAATTAAATAGACTTCTTAAGTAAGCCGAAACGGTATTAAGCAACTCGTCACTTGGCAAAATAAACGATAAGCAAACTTCTTCGTCTCTTTCAAAAAGCGTGCCCGTGCCCCTAATTAAGCCGGCTAAAAAGGCTTTTCTACAATGAGATTCCTTTATGTTTTTTGAAAGTAATTCTTGTTTAATTTGATCGCCAAAACTCATAACTATTTACCTTCCTTAAAAGCAGTAAATCTAAAGTTTGGCAATCTTCCGTCAATATTGTGAATTCTTTCTTTATCAATTTCTACTCTACTTAATAATTTTTCAACTAGTGAAATTTCAGCAACTCTATCTTTAGAATGCGCATCCGAACTTATTAAAAAATTAACTTTTGTTTTTATCGCAATCTCGTTTAATTCTTCATCAGTTAAATGAGTTTTTTTAGAATTTAATTCAATATAAGTGCCGTAATCACTAGCAACTTTCGCAACTTCTAAAGAATCGGCAAAACAGCAAAAATTTAAGTGCGTAATCATGTCTACGGGATTATTTTTTATAACGTTAATAAAGGTTTTAGTGTTTTCATTTATTAGCCTTTTTGAAACTTCCTTTCTTTTTAACGTGCTGTTTACAAAGTTTGGAATAAAGAGAGAAAAACACGTTTTTGGCTTATAGAGAATAAATTTATGAATACCAGCAAAAAATGTATCGAATTTATCGTAGTCCTTTTCTTTTAAATCCACACTCCCGTCAACGCCAATAATATTTGATTCTATCCCCATTTTAACGGGTATACCCGTTTCTTTTGTCGCCTCTTCACACTCTTTTCTAAACTTAACGAGTTTATTTCTATTAAGCCCAAAAACAGGATGAGAAAAACCGTGTTCTGCAATGCCTAATTCCTTTAAGCCCTTTTCCTTTGCAGAAAACGCGTTGTCCATAACCCTATCCTTACCGTGTGTAAAAGTTGTATGAGTGTGATAATCCGCCGTTAGAAACATCTAAAATTCTCCAAGATATTCAATCTCTTCTACTAAGTTAATTTTGTATTTTTCAAAAATCTTCTTTTTAATATGTAATATTAGTTCAAAAATATCGTAAGACGTACAACCGTCTTCCGCAATTATAAAATTTGCATGCTTATTTGAAACTATCGCCCCACCAATTTTATAACCTTTAAGTCCCGCCTCATCAATAAGTTTTGCAACGTGAATATTTTTTAGGTTTTTAAATACCGAGCCACAGGTCCTACCTTTAGGTTGGGTAGCGATTCTAAGTTTAATTATATCATTTTGTTTAGACAAAATCGTCTCTTTTTGTTCTTTTTTAAAAATAAAGTTTGCCGAAATTATAACTTCGTCTTTACTAAAATTACTTTTTCTATAAAAAAAAGCACAATCAAAAGGGTCTAACTTAATAATTTTGCCCTTTTTTAATATTTCTACGCAAGTTAAATTGTTTGAAATCTCTCTATTAAATGCGCCTGCGTTCATATAAAGTGCACCGCCAATAGTTGCAGGAATATTAACAAGTTCTTCAAGCCCAGACAAACTATGATTAGTAAGATATGAAATAAGGCTGTTTAAAAGCACCCCTGCGCCGACTTTAACTTCTAAGTCACTAATTTGCGTTATTGAAGAAAGTCTTTTTAGAGATATCAAATAGCCGTCAAAACCATTATCTGAAAGCAAAATATTACTGCCATTGCCTATTATTTTATATTTAAGACAATTTTCTTCTAAGAGTTCAATAAAGTCACGAAGTTCTTTTAAGGAACTTGTTTCAAAATATCCTTTTACCCTTCCACCCGTTTTAAATGAAAACAATTTGGAAGCATTAAAATCAAACTTTAAGGATTCAAAAGCAAGCAAGTCGTTTAGAGCCATAAATCTCCTTTTATATTTTACTATAATTTTTATTTTTTTACAAGACTATATAATAAACTTTTTTAAATTTAAAATACTACTTTGGTCTTTATTTGCAGCCTTTAGAGAAAGTGCTTGTAATTCAAGCAAAATTTTAGGCTCGGTTAAAAAAGAAACGCTTTTAAGATTTTTAATTTTTTGAAGATTTTTCATATTCTCGTTTTGATATTCTAAATCAAAAAAACAAGAAATCATATCTATCTCAGTTAATCTTTTTTGAATTTTTTCACTCAATAAGAAATCGACGAAAAGTTTTGAAATTTTAGTTTTACTCTTCCCACTATCTATCACCGAAACGTATTGATATAAATCGTTAAAATATTCAAGTGGGGTGCAAGTAAAAGAAAAATTTCTATTAGTTAATCTTACGATATCTCTTTGCGTGCCTAGTAAATATCTACTCTTTAAGTTGACAAACTCTAAATATGCGTTAAACTGAGAATTAATCTTTATCTCTAAATTACTATCAAGCACGTTGCATAACGGCAAATTAAACTTTCCTTGGGAAACACTACAAATATTCCCACCCTGTTTTTTATTAAAGTTTGGATTTTCAATTAAACAATATCCACCCCTGCACCAAGGAACAGCCAAAACTTTATCTCCAAATTTTGTAAAATTATAATCTAGTTTTACGTCTAGTTCTACCAAATTATTCACGCTTATTCCGTTGCCAAAAGACAGCATATCGGGATAGATATTTTTAGAGAAATCTTCCTTTATACTTTCGGGCGTTTTTTCCACAACGTATATTAAAACGCTCTTATATTTTTTCTCAAACTCTCTAACTACTTTTGATAAAAATTGCTTTCTAGAACCCGTCCCACCCTCAAAAGTATCAACGTGCCAAAGCGTTAGTATTTCACTAACACTTTCAAGTTCTATCAACCCCTTTTTTTCGTTAATTTTTTTATTGCCGAACGTAAAGGTAAATATAATGCAAACGGAAAGTAAAATAGATAATATAATCTTAAATTTCATAGTACAAGTATATTCATAAAATAATAAAAAAAGACGGAGTAAAAAAAGGACGAATAATTTCGTCCTTTTATCATTTTATTATTATAAATTTAATGGCTTATCGCTTTTACCTACCGTAGAAACGGATAAATTATCTACCTTAAAAATTTCTTTTATTATCTCGTTAACATCTTCAAAAGTGACCGACTCTATTTGAGCAATTCTCTTTTTGAAATCAAATTGTCTATCTAAATATAGTAAATTTCTAGCGTATAATAGCATTTGCGAAGCCGTACTCTCTTGCCCCATTATAAAGGAACTTTTAATTTGCTCTTTACCCCTTATAAATTCGTTTTTCGTCACTCCGTCACGGTTAAATTTATCAATTTCTTTCAAGATTTCACTAAACGCTAAATCTCTTGACTGATTATTTACACCACTATAAATTTCCAAAATGCCACTATCTAGATAAGGCGATTGATAAGAATAAATCGTATAACAAAGCCCCAATTCTTCTCTAATTTTTTGAAACAATCTACTACTCATTCCTCCACCAAAAATGATGTTGGCAATGCTTAACGCGTCGCATCTATCGTCTCTAATGGAAAGCGACGGCATGCAAATTCCAATATGCGACTGCTCTATATCCTTCTTCTTAAACAAGTTTTTGCACCCGTTTTGGCTAGAATTATAACTAGTAATCTTACTTTTACAAGTAAATTTATCGGCAAAGAGATTTTTAACAAATTCTTGTGCTTTTACTTCATCAACGTTTCCAGCAACAGCAATCACAATGTTGTTTGGCGTATAGTAATCGCCAATATATTTTATCAAATCATCTCTAGTGAATTTTTTAATGTTATCAATCGGCCCTAAAATGGTTTGTCCTAGCCCGTTTTTACCATAATAACTCTCGGCAAGTAGGTCTAAACAAATATCTTCAGGGGTATCTTCACACATATTTATCTCTTCAATAACAACACCCTTTTCCTTATCAAGTTCGGCTTGGTCAAACTTTGAATTAAAGAAAATATCCGATAAAATTTCAAGAGAATCGTAAAAATGCTCTGACGTAGACTTGGTGTAATAACAAGTTGCTTCCTTTGACGTATAAGCGTTAATTTGCGCGCCTATTCTATCAATAGAATCGGAAATCTCAAAGGCTGTTCTCTTTACCGTCCCCTTAAACATACAATGCTCTACAAAGTGAGATATGCCGTTGTTATCTGCATTTTCAAAAGCGCTACCCGTTTTAACCATAACGCCACAACTAACCGAGTAAACGCTATCCATTTTATTTATTATAAGTCTTAATCCGTTATCATATTCCTTATAGAAATTCATTTATCTTCTCCTACGTTATTATGAGTAAAAATATAAAATCTATTAGCCAATATTTTCGCTCACGGTCACCACGTTAAATCCGTTATTTATATAATACTCTAAAATAGATGAAAGTGCAAGCAAAGTGTGTTCTTTTGGGTGCATTAAAATTAAATCTCCATTTTGAATGTTCTTAGTTGCCCTTTTATAAACTAAATCTTTACTTTTATCTCTCCAATCTATAGTATCTTTTGACCACATAATTGTCTTATATCCTAAATCAAACGATGCCTCTAACGTAGTATTAGAAAAACTACCAGATGGTGGAGCAAATAAATTTGTTTTAACCCCGCATAACGCTTGAATAATTTTTTCAGTTAGATATATCTCTTCTTTATTTTTCTCGTAAGAAAGTTTTGCGTGATCTTTGTGAAAATAGCCGTGATTAGCAATTTCATTTCCCGTTTTTACAATTCTTTCAAGCGTTTCTCCGTTATCATCTGCCCAACAACCACCAACAAAAAACGTGGCTTTAACGCCGTAAAGTTCAAGAGTGTCGATAATTGAATTAACGATATCTGTATTTTCGTAAACGTTGAACATTAAAGAAACGTTTTTATTTTCTCTATTTCCATTATATATTGCAGAAATAGAACTGCCACCGTAGATTGGCGAAATACTTTCAGGTATAAAACTGACCATACCCACAACCACTACGACTAACATCAAGATAATATTTGTAATTATTGAAATTTTCTTAACTTTTTTCACGTCTGTTCCCCTTTTTAATACTATGAAGAACAAACTATTTTAATTACAAAAAAAGCAAGGCGGTTAACCTTGCTTTTTTATTTTGTGATTTTTAATTAGTCCTTAATAACGTCTAGAAGTTTTAAGTCAATTCCTTTTTCGCCGATCTTAATAATTTCTACCTTAACTTTGTCGCCGATATTTAATACGTCTTCAACGTTTTCAATTCTCTTTCCAAAGTAATCGCCGATTTTCTTAATGTAAATTAAACCTGATTTACCAGGAGCAAATTCACAGAAAGCGCCGGTCTTTGATAAAATTCTAGCAACTTCGGTTATAAACATATCGCCAACTTCCGGATCACGTGCAATCGACATAATAATTGCTTTTGCTCTTTCGCATTGAGCAGTATCTCCACTTGATGCGATATTTACTAAGCCGTCGTCACTAATATCAATCTTAACGCCCGTTTCTTCGATAATCTTATTGATTACTTTACCTTGTTTACCAACTACGTCACCAATCTTTTCAGGATCAATATAGAAAGAGATAATTCTTGGAGCATACTTAGAAAGGTCTGCTCTAGGTTTATCGATAACTTCAAGCATCTTTCCTAAGATATGTTGTCTACCAACGTTTGCTTGAGCAATTGCTTGTCTTAAAATATTTTCGTCAATACCCTTGATCTTAATATCCATTTGAATAGCGGTAATACCCTTTTCAGTACCTGCTACCTTAAAGTCCATATCGCCAAGGAAGTCTTCTAAACCTTGAATATCGGTTAAAATTGAAACCTTGCCAGATTCGGTATCTTTAATTAAGCCCATTGCAATACCTGCAACTGGTGCTTTAATTGGAACACCTGCGTCCATCAATGCTAAAGTTGAACCACAAACACTACCTTGTGATGTAGAGCCGTTTGAAGATAAAACTTCAGAAACGATTCTAATGGCGTATGGGAAATCTTCTTCAGATGGAATAACTGGTTCTAATGCTCTTTCAGCCAAGGCACCGTGACCGATTTCACGACGGCCAGGACTCTTTAGAGGTCTAGCTTCTCCTGACGCATATCCAGGCATATTGTATTGGTGCATATATCTTTTGGTTGATTCTCCATCAAGACCTTCAAGTTTTTGAGCCTCTGAAAGCATACCTAAGGTACAAGTTGACATAACTTGAGTTTGTCCTCTAGTGAACACGCCTGAGCCGTGTACTCTTGGAAGAACGCCTGCTTCACACCAAATAGGTCTAACTTCGGTTAGCTTTCTTCCGTCAGGACGAATACCCGTGTTAGTAATCTTCGCTCTAACCTTTTCCTTGGTTAAATAATAGAGTGAATCTTTGATTTCTCTTTCTTTATCAGGGAAAATTTCAGCAAAATGCTCTAAGCATTCCTTTTCCACAGCGTCTTGTCCTGCTTGACGAACACTTCTATCAAAGGTATCTAAAGCCTTATCGAGTTTTTCACTTGCAAACTCTCTAACTGCGTTGTCGATATCTTCAGGAATAGTGTATAATTCCATTTCCTTTTTTGGCTTGCCAATTTCAGCAATAATTTCTTCTTGAAAAGCGCATAATTTTTTGATTTCTTCGTGACCAAATAAGATTGCGCCAACCATTTCGTCGTCACTAATTTCTTTAGCGCCTGCTTCAACCATCATGATTGCGTCTTTAGTACCTGCAAGATTAAGAGTTAAAGTACTCTTTTCTCTTTGAGCGCAGTCTGGGTTGATAACGTATTCGCCATCAACGATTCCAACTACAACGCTACCGGTTGGACCAGCAAAAGGAATATCCGAAATACTGATTGCAATAGAACTACCTAGCATTGCAAGTGGTTCTGGTTGAATATCAGGTTCAACTGAAAGAGCAGTTGCAATAACTACAACGTCGTTGAATAATCCCTTAGGAAATAGTGGACGAATAGGTCTATCAATTAGTCTACTAGTTAAAATAGCCTTATCAGATGCTCTACCCTCTCTCTTCTTAAAACCACCTGGAATTGAGCCGATTGAATACATTTTTTCTTCAAAGTCAACACCTAGTGGAAAATAATCCATACCGTCTCTTGGTTTTTCAGCCATAGTCACGTTAACCATAACTGCGGTTTCGCCACAACGGATAACGCACGAGCCGTTAGTTTGTTCTGCATACTTGCCAGTTTCAACGATAAGCTCTCTACCGCCGACAAACGTCTTAAATTCTCTGTACTTTTCTGTCATTTTTTACTTTTCTCCTATATCTAAACTCTTTTATATGAAACATCGTCGTCCCACGGCGATGCATATCTTACAAAAAAAAGAAAAATGGGGCGACAAAAGTATATGTCGCCCTTTTTTGTGCAATTATTTTCTTAAATCCAAGTCAGCAATAATTTTTCTATATCTTTCGATATCGATTTGTTGTAAATATTTCAAAAGACCACGTCTTTCACCAACCATCTTTAAAAGACCACGACGAGAGTGATTGTCGTTTTTATTAGCCTTTAAGTGTTCGTTTAAGTGGTTAATTCTTTCAGTCAAAAGAGCGATTTGAACTTCTGCTGAACCTGTGTCACCTTCGTGACGAGCGAATTTTGAAATAATTTCTATCTTTCTTGCTTTATCCATTTTAATTTTACCTCCTATATTCTGGATTAATTCACTTTGAACAAAGCAAAGGGTGGAGAACCACAAAACCTTGTCACAAAGCACTAAGCCTAAGTATTATAACAAAAATTTTACTATTTGTAAACTTATTTTAAGTTGTTTTTACTTTTTATTTTTAGAATTATAATCTTCTATTGCAAAAATATAGAATTTTCTCATTTCGTCTACAACTTGATCCCAAGTTTTATAAACTTCCGTATGAGCCTTTTCTTTTACTTCTAAAAGTTTTTGCTTATCGGAAATAATATTTAAAATCTTTTCCGCCCATGCATTTGAATCACCTATTTCTAAGAAACCGTTTTGATCGTCGGTTATGATTTCAGCTGTAGAGCAACCTTTTGTCATTAACGTAGGTAATTTCAACGCCGAAGCCTCAATTGGCGCTAAACTTGCCGTATCAAAGGTCGATGGGAATAAAAATAAGTCACTTCTTAAATAATATCCCGCAAGAAGTTGCCTATCCATTATCTTGCCTGTAAAGATTACGTAATCTTCCATTTCATAATCTTTAACTTTTTTCTTTAAATTGTCTTCCCAACTACCAGAGCCAACTATTACGTACTTAAATTTTACGCCCTTATCTTTTAGAACTTTTAACGCATCTAAACAAAGGTCTAATTTCTTATTTTCTACAATTCTTCCAACTGATAAGAATACGTTTTCTTCGTCTTTTAGATTTTCTTTTTCGTTTACCCTTTCAATTAGTTCTAAACTATTTTCAGGATAAACCAAATCGGTGCCGTTTCTTATAACGTACGCTTTACCCTTATATCCATAACCTTTTAACGTATCCACCGTTTGATCGGAAACACAAATTACGTAATCGGCACGATTGAAAGACTTCATGATAAATTTCATCATAAATCTTCTTAGTGCTTTACATTTAAGTAATCTATCAAACTCTTCGTGATAACAAGTATGTAAAGTTATTACCGAAGGAATTTTATACTTTTTTGCTTTCTTTATTGCGTATCTTCCAAGTAAAAAAGGAGAGTGTGCGTGAATAATATCAAAAGGCTCTTCTTTTCTACCAATAATCTTCTTTGCTTTACTATTTAGAAATGGCAACGCACAACGATAGTTTTCTTGTGCTCCAACAGATTTTATTCTATTTACCTTAAAAGTTGGATCATCCTTGTATCCCTTAAATTCTGGAACTAATACTTCAACGTCCATATCATTTCTCTTTTTCATAGATTTTCCGTAATTGGAAACCAGAGTAGTAGGTCCGTCAAAAGTTGGAAAATAAGTGTCTAATACTTCTAATGCTCTAATTTTTTTATCGTCCATTTTATACCCCTAATTAAAAAAAATTTTTTTGTTATCTAGGATTTCGTCAATCTTCGATAAATAGGTTTTTATATCTTTTGGCGATGCCAATCTTTCAATTCTATTTTCACTTAAAAAAACTCTCTTGCTTATAGCATTTGCTCCACAAGCCACTGTATTAGAGATTTCTTCCATAGTATTAACGTTGTAAACGCAAACCTTACCACTCTTTGCATAACCAACGTTTTCAAGATTACCAGCCATATATTTTTGCCTATACATATAATAAGGCATATAAGAGAATTTTTCAAGGGCTTTACTAGAATAATCAATCATTTTTTCGATTTCTTTGCACTTTACCCTGTTTTCTTCTTGCGCAAGGTACGAGCCTTTCTTTACGCATAGTGTATGAACGGTTATATCCTCAGGATTTAAGGATATAGTTTTATCTAAACTATACTTAAAATCTTCAAAACTCTCACCTGGAAGCCCCGCTATTAAATCCATATTTATATCGAACAAACCTTTGGCAAGATTAAACTTTTCTTCTATTTCACTAGCCTTGTGATTTCTACCTAAAATTTCCAAAGTACTATCGTTAAACGTTTGTGGATTTATACAAATTCTCGAAACTCCATGATCTTTAAGAATCTTAAGATTTTCCTTAGTTATCCTATCAGGTCTTCCCGCCTCAACCGTGTATTCTACACCACTATTTATAGAATCGATTGCAGATAAAACCCTATCCAAATTTTTATCGTCAAGTGCAACCGGCGTGCCACCACCAACATATATGCTTTTTAAGGTCCTAATATACTGCTTACTGTCCTCAATTTCCTTTATCAAGGCATCAACGTAAGCGTCCACGTACAAGTCGTTATGCCTAATATCTGCCGTTATAAACGAACAATACTTACATCTTGACGGACAAAATGGAATAAATACGAAAAAATCGGTATTTTGGTCGTTTTTTTCATAGATTTCTTTTTGTGAATTTATAATCTTTTTTACTAGCGAAGTTTTCTCTTCGCTAACTTTCATAGTGTTTATAAAAAAATCTTCAAATTCACCTTTCTCTTCAAGCTCTAAATACGCAAGTTTGGTAGGTCTTATCCCCGTCAAAGCACCCCAAGGCATTTCCTTATTAAAAACTTTGCACAAGGCTTTATAAACCGAAAGTTTCGTATATCTTTTTATCAATCTTTTTCTAACGATTTCATATTTAGGCAAGGTCAATAAATTACCATACGCATAAACGCTACCATTTATCGTAATGGTGTTTACAATTTTATTTTCAGTAAACGAAAATCTATGGCGTAGATTTATATTATCTGCCGTAGTAAAAAGATTTACAACTTCTAAAATATCGTTTTCTAAATGTTTTAGTTCAGTATCAATCATAATCAACAAAAGCGTTATATTTTCTTTCATGTGAAAGAGTCGTAAATTCCTGGTGACCTGGATAAACCTTATAGTCCCCATCTAGAGCAAAAAGCCCCTTTACAGACTCAATCAACTGCTCTTTATTCCCCGTGGGAAAGTCCGTTCGCCCAACACTTTCTAAAAACAACGTATCTCCCGTAAAAAGCATATCTTCCACTAAAAAAGTGACAGATCCGTCAGTATGCCCCGGCGTATAAATAACCTTAATTTTTATATCTTCAAGCACAAGTTCTTCGTTGTCGCTAAATTCGTAGTCGGCAACACAATAATCAAATTTTCTACCAAAATCTAAACTTAAGTTAAGGTCGTTTAATAACTTTGGAGCATCTAATTTGCTAACGTATATTTCCACTCCGTCGTCTTGAAGTTTTTTAACGTTTCCCGCGTGGTCAAAATGCGCGTGAGTTAAAAGAACGTACTTAATGGTAAACCCGTAATTCTTTTCGGTGTTTTTAATAAGTTTATAATTTTCAGCACTATCAATAACTATAGCAGTTTTAGTTAGTTCATTAACCAAAAAATAAGTATTAACTTTGAGTGGACCTGAAGATAAACAATATAGTTTCATTAGTATGTCGTCCTAAATGCGTCAATTATTTTAGAATCTTGTTTAATTTTTGAAAGCAAATTAGTTAAATCGTCTTTTGAATTTAATCTAATATTGAAATCAACTACTACTTGATGAGTCTTGGTATCTGTTCTTCCATTAGTAGAAATTATGTCTAATTTTAAAGTGGCAACAACGGCAACAACAGAGGATAAAATGTCTGTTTGTTGCTTGCCGACAACTCTTATAGAAACATTATAAAATTCTCTACCATTATCTACCCAACTTACTTCAATAAGCCTATCTTGACTTGCTTGCTTTAAGTTAGGACAATTTTTTCTATGAACGGTGACGCCGTGTCCTCTAGAAATAAAGCCTACGATATCGTCACCAGGCACGGGCGTACAACATCCAGCAAAATGCACTAAAATACCAGTCATTCCCTTCACGGTCACGGCACTTGCGTGACTATTTTTAGTAGAATAATATTTTACTACTTCTTGCTTCGGTTGTTTTTTACGATAAAAATCAATGAGTTTAACTATAACTTGATTAACTCCAACTGCTCCGTAGCCAATTGAGGCGTACATTTCTTCCATGCTATTAAAACTCATTTTAGTTGAAAGCATCAAGAAAGATTCTTCGTTAAGAAGTTCGGTTAAACTATAATTTCTATGCTTAGCCTCTTCATCAAGCATCGTCTTACCAATTTTGATATTTTCGTCCTTCATTGCCTTTTTGAAGAACTGCCTAATTTTAACTCTAACCGAAGAACTTTTTACGATTTTAAGCCAATCCCAAGACGGACCTTTTGAGTTTGCAGAAGTAATTATTTCAACAACGTCGCCAACTTGTAGAGTGGTATTAAGTGGCACCATTTTAGAATTGACTTTTGCACCAACGCAACTATTTCCAACTTGAGAGTGAATACTGTACGCAAAATCTATAGGAGTTGCATCTTTTGGCAAACTCTTAACGTCTCCGTTAGGAGTGAAAACTAAAACTTCCGAAGAATATAAATCGCCTTTAAGAGAATTTAAGAATTCTTTACTATCCTTTAATCCACCTTGCCACTCCATAACTTCTCTAATCCACGAAAGTCTAGTATCAAACTCTTCAGCATCTGCTTTATTTTCTTTATACTTCCAATGTGCAGCGATACCGTATTCGGCGGCATGGTTCATTTCATACGTTCTAATTTGAATTTCAAATGCTCTACCAAAATTAGTGACAACGGTAGTGTGTAAAGACCTATAAAGGTTTGCTTTTGGCGTAGCAATGTAGTCCTTTATTCTACCTGGCACAGGTTTCCATTTATAGTGAATTTTACCGAAAATTTCATAGCACTCGTCAACTGAATTTACGATAACTCTAATAGCAACGATATCGTAGATTTGGTCAAAGGTTTTATTACGAGTTTTCATCTTTCTATAAATGCTGTAAAGGTGTTTTTTACGCCCGAAAACTTCACCAGAAATTTTAGATTCTTTTAGCATTTCTTGAACATCGTTAACGACGTGTTCAATAAAATCCCCACCCTCTTTTAATCTCTCTTCTAAAGCCGTGGATAAATACTCGTAAACGTCTGGTTGAAGATATTTTAAACATAAATCTTCTAATTCACACTTAACTTGAGAAATACCTAGTCTACTAGCAATCGGCGCGTAAACTTCAAGCGTTTCTCTAGCCATACGTTGTTGTCTTTCTACCGATAAAAAGTTGAGCGAACGCATATTGTGAAGCCTATCGGCAAGTTTGATTATTATTACTCTAATATCTTTTGCCATAGCAACGAAAAGTTTTCTAAAGTTTTCCGCTTGCTCTTCTTCCTTAGAGTTAAATTCTATTTTTTCTAACTTGGTGACACCCAAAACAAGTTCTAAAACTTCATCGCCGAATTCTTTTTTAATATCACCTTCGGAAACTTGAGTATCTTCAATTACATCGTGTAAA
This sequence comes from Clostridia bacterium, assembly GCA_017456055.1. Lineage (GTDB taxonomy): Bacteria > Bacillota > Clostridia > Christensenellales > Borkfalkiaceae > UBA1259. The sequence goes on from JAFTKC010000002.1 coordinate 24,378, forward strand.
AACGCTGCGGCAATGGTTGCCGCGTCAAGCCCTAAATCTACTAAAATTTTCGCAACAAAACACGGGTGAATAAAATAATCTTCCCCCGACGCCCTTTTTTGATTTTCGTGCGCCTTTTTTGAAAAATCGTAAGCCTTATAGCAAAGTTCTAAATCCTTTCCTTTATACGCACTCTCTAAACGCTTTAAAATATCGATCATACTTCCTCCGATATAGCACAAATTCTATTATAAATCTTAGAATTCGTCAATGCGCTTTTAATATTTTTATTTCTTTTTAACACGCCATTTTCAACGTAGAATATTCCCAACTCAAAAAACACTTCATAAACGAAAATAAATTGATTATCATCAAAAGGAACGCTTTTAGATTTTATATATTCTATTGGATTTTCAAAATATTTCCCTTCAAGTGAAATTAAATAAGAATAAATTTCAGTAAATACACTTCTATCAGTTGAAAGCGAAGCAAATAAATAAGCAATTTTATTACAAATAAACGTGTTTTTTTCCGTATTAAAAATTGACAACGGTTTATCTAGATAAACAATTTTAGAGTAGTTATCAGGTATTGTTCTCGGCGATATAATAACGGCGTTTTTACCATTGTTTTTATCCATATTAAAAGCAAAAATCTCAACGTTATCACCAATATTATAATTAGATAAAATGCTATAATTAGACGCAACGTATATCGTTCCAAAACCCGATGAAATATTATCAAATTTTTTTATTGTTTGATATGTTATATCACTTGATAATTCCTTAATTTTTATAAGTTCGTTTCTTAAAAAATATATCTCGAGTTTAGAAAAATTTTCTTCTAAAATTAATATGTTTTTAAGATAGCCTTTTACTTGGCGTTTATCTCTAAAAACCGAATAATTAGGCTCAAAAATTAATGCTTTTTTAAGTGGTAAACTTAAGGTCAAAACGTTGTTTTGTCCATTAAAATCAAGCAACTCAATTTCTCTCGTTTTAATGGAATAATGTGGTGAATCTTTTTTAATTGGCGTAGATAAAACATTTTCAGTTTCAACTAAAAAAATAGGTTTTCTATTACCCGTTCCAAACGGCTCTAATAGGTCAAGTTCCCTAGCAAATTCAACCGAAAATTCATCTTCAATTTTCCATTCAACGTAAATTTCTTTATGTTGTTTTTCCTCAGTATTTTCGTATAAATAATTTGAAATTGCTTGATAAAAATCATCAAAATTTTCAATAGAAACGGAAACACCTGCCGCTTGAGAATGTCCACCAAAATCTATCAAATAATTTTTTGCAGAAGCAATAGCATTATATATGTTAATTCCGTCAACACTTCTAGCAGAACCTTTCAAAAAACCATCTTGTCCAGCAAAAACAATTGTCGGTTTATTAAATTTTTCCACAAGTTTAGACGCCACGATTCCAATAAATCCCACGTTCCAACTTGCATTTTTCACCAAAATAACGTTCTTTTCATTAAGTTTATTTTCGCGAATAATTTCTAACGCTTGTCTATAAATTTCATCAACACCTGCTTGACGATTTATATTATATTCATTAAGTTTAACCGCTAGATCAAAAATTTCATTTTCATCATCGCTAAGAAATAGTTTTAGCGCCGAATTTGCGTCGCCCATTCTACCGCCGGCGTTAACCCTCGGTCCAATATTATAAGCGAGAGTTTGAGAAGTAATTTCTCTATTATTGTCGCCAATCAAATACTTAAACGATGTACGAAGTTTATTGTTAAAAAGTTTTAATCCCTCAAATACAAGCGACCTATTTTCACTAACTAAATCCATGCTATCAGCAACGGTAGCCAATGCAACGTAGTCTAAATATTTATTAGCCTTTTCTCCTATTAGTGCGTAGCCGATTTTATAAGCCACTCCCGCCCCACATATCCCATCGAAAGTATATCCTGAGTCTTTTACTTTTGGATTGATAATCAAGCAATCTGGTAAAATTTCAGGTGGCTCGTGATGATCTGAAACTATAACGTCAATTCCTAAATCCATAAGTTCCGATATCTTTTCACGTTCGGAAATACCACAGTCTACGGTTATTATTAAATCTACTATCGATTGGTTGCAAATCTCTTCAATTTTTTCAAGATTCAATCCATACCCATCATCTCTTTCAGGTATTAAAGTTAAAGCGTTTATTCCCATTTCATTAAGTACTTTATACAAAATGGTTGTAGCGCAAATTCCGTCCGCATCGTAGTCACCACAAATTAAAACCGTCTCTTCATTTTCTCTTGCAACGTTAATTCTCTCAACCACGTTTTCCATATCGTTAAATAAAAACGGATCTAAGAATTTACTTTTACCAGGGCGCAAAAACTCCTTTGCTTTTTGGACTGAGTCTATATTACGGTAATACAAAACTCTTGCGGTATCAAATAAGATACCACATTCTAAGGCAACATTATTTACGATGGATTCTTCCATCGAGCTTAGAGTTTTTCCGTAAACAATTTTCATTTTTTAACATAATAAGGCGGAGCAAGCCCGCCTTATTACCCTATATTTTTTTATTTAATTTATTTTTTACTGCTCTTTAGAGCCGGCCATAAGATTGCCGAACCAATAACGGTTGAAACTAATGCAACAACCCCTGCAATCAACGCATAAACGCCAGTGTAAATTAAATACGGCTTAAACGCAACAGCAATTACAACTGCTAAAAGAACAATTAAGATTAGATATGCGATAAATCTAAACGCACTATCTTTAATTCCTTTTTCAACTACTTCTTTTGAAGTTAATTTTTCGTTATCAACTATTGCTTTAATTTCCTTAAATCTTCTAACTAAAACAGCCGATAAAATTAGAGATAAGATAAAACTAATCACAACGAAAATACTTAAACTTGATGCAACGGGAATTCTAGTTAAAGCAACCAAAGCAACAAATAAAATTACCGAGAATATTGCGTTTATAATTGACGTAAATGCCGATGCGGGCTTTTCCATAATCAACAAATAAACTAATACTATTACTCCTGCAATAGCAAGTGCATAAACCATATTTAGAACTTGCGCTTCATTACTTGCTTTTACTTGGTTTAAGGTTGCGCTAGCAATGGTTTCTTGACCAACTACACCCTTTAACACTTGCTCTAAATCTTCAACGTCAACAACATTTTCAGTAAAGGTGTAAACAACGTATTTGCCGTCTTTAATACTTCTAGAATCAAAGTATTTTAAGCCTTTTTCTGCAAAATATTCTTCAGTTTTATTTTTCACATTTAGAGCCGAATCGTTTAAGTCTTGGTCAACGCCAACGGTCACTTCGTAGTTTAACTTATTATCTACAGACTTATTGAAGCCAAATATTCCTAAAACAACCATGCCTGCAACGATTAACGATAAAACAATGATTAGAAATAATTTTAAATTCCTAAAAACACAACATTTCATAATTATTTCTCCTCTCTGTTAAAGTTAATAGATTTTTCGCTGTATTTAGTTAAGGTTAACATTATCGCACCGAAAAGTCTAGTTAATAGTAAGTTGGTAATTACAGATAATACAGCACCTATACCAAATGTAATTCCAAAGCATTGTAATGAACCACTTGCAAACGAAAAGATTGCAAGAGCAACAACACCACAAATAACTGAAACTGAAATTACAGGAACGAGTGAACGTTTATAACCAACCTTAACTGCAGACTTAAGTGTCTTACCCATTACGAATTCTTCTTTAATTCTCTTAATGGTCACGATAAAGCCATCAGCGCAAACGATAGTTGCCAACACAATACCAATTATGCCACCGAGAGATAACGTAATACCAGGAACGGCAATAAGCATTAAGGTTTCAAGCAATGCAAAAGCAAGAAGTGATAAACTAAACGCCACGCCGTACGCTCTATAAACAACTATTAATGCAACCATAATTAAAACGATTAAAGCACTAATAGCAATGGTAGCAAGCATTGGGAAGTTTTCACCTAAAGGTGCTTTAACAGCGTAGTTATCAACGACTTCATACTTATACGCAAGTCCACCCGAACTTATTTGAAGCGCAGTTTGTTTTGCCAAAGCCTCGTTCGTAGTTGAAATATATAACGACTTTCCAGTAAAGTGTGACGATGAAAGGCTATACTCTTCCGAGCCTGCATCGAAAATTACCGAATCACCAAGTTTTATTTTGAGATAGTATTTATCGTTATTATCCTTTATTAAGTTTGAAAGCGTATCAAAGCCGTAGTCGGTGAAGTCAATAGAAACTTGATAGTATACGTTATCTTCCGCATCGAGTACAGGATCTAAAACCTTCGCCCCTGAAATAACCTTTCCGTCGGTCAATATTTGCTTATCATCGCCTGGATCGGCAGCAACGTCACCGTAGAACTTCACTTCGCCATAAGCGATAGCCGCTTGAATATCTGCCGATAAAGTAGTGTTGTCTGGTCTATTATTATCGTCTACAGGCGCTTTAGCCTCGATAATTATATCGTAGTCAAGAACGTCTTTATCAACTGGCTTAACTGCCTTAACAGAGTGTGCGCCATAGCCTAATTGAGATAATCTTGAATCGATAGTTTTAACAACTTCGTCTATATCGTCGCCAACTTCTTTGATATTATCGTCTGAAAGACTAATTTCAAAGGCTTGACCACCTGCGATATCATAGTCAAGTTCTATTGCGCCTAATACACCGTTAAAATCGTTTACGCCAACACTGAAACGCGCAAAAGTTAATACCATCAATAAAGCCAAAAGTACGCTCATTATTGATAGTAAAGTAATGGATTGCCCTTTCTTCATTTTTTCCTCCAAATAAGAGTGTTTTCTTCGTTGAATTTCTAACTTGTTTATTATACTACATCTTTTTTGGTTTGTAAATAGCAAAATCAATTGATTTTAATTAATTTTTAATTACCCAAAGCAAAAGACTAGTCGATTTTATTTAGTTCTTCTAGCATTTTCTCTAAATCAATACCGTGAACGCCTGCAGCCTCACCAACCGTTTCTCCGTGAGCAAGCGCACAACCTAAACAATGCATGCCGTACTTCATTAAAATTTCAGCAGCGTTTGGATTAATTTCTAATGCTTCAAATATTAAAGTGTTTTCAGTAATCTTATTCATAAAAAACAATTCTCCTAATTTTATTATAAATATATTATATATATTTAAACCTGATAAGTCAAATTTTTAAGAGTTATAATCTTAAATTTATATAGAAATTATTTAGTTTTTTGCAAAAAAATAAAAAATGCGAACATTATCGACACGATAAAAGTTCGCATTTTAATTAGTGGAGCAGGTGATGGGAATCGAACCCACCTCTCAAGCTTGGGAAGCTCGCATTCTACCGATGAACTACACCTGCGTTTTTGGGTAATACTAGTCTATATTACACCAAAGAAAAGTATTCCAAGTCCCGCAGAAATTAGTATTAATAAAATTGCCGACGGGGCTTCTTTCGTTATTTTTTTATAACCAAAATGAGCAGAAGCAATTATAGTGAAAATCACAAGGCTCTTCCAGTTAAATTGAACGCTATCACCTATTTTTTCAACCGCCAAAACGCAATTCAAAAGCATTAAAATTCCAGTGACGGTTATTAAGGAAACGACTACTGGCCTAATTCCTTTTAAAACACCTTGAACCCCAGCATACTTAATTAAATTTTTCAAGATTGACGCTACGATTAAAATGATTATAAAGGAAGGTAAAACGACACCTAACGTTGCTAAAAGAGAACCTAAAAATCCCCCTTGGGCCGCACCTATAAAAGTTGCAATATTTATCGCAACAGGACCTGGCGTAGATTCAGCAACTGCAATAAAGTTCATAACTTCACTTTGAGTCATCCAACCATGTGAAATCACTTCGTCTGAAATTATGGGAATCATTGCGTATCCACCGCCAAACGAAACTGCACCTATTTTTAGAAAAGTTAAGAATAAATCTAGTAAAAGAGGCATTTATTTTTCCTCCTTTTTAGACGTATTCTTAAAATATCCAATAAGGTAAACAACTAGTCCAACAAGCGCACCGATTAATATAAAAAATATGGTAGAAAATGAAACGGCTAGTAATTCTACGGCTAGAAAAGCAAGCGTAAATATTATAACCATTATTATGTTAAATGCTGATTTTTTTAATTTCTTTAGCATCTTAATTCCAGCAGAAATAATTAAAAACGCAACGCAAACTTGAATTCCACGAAAAGCGTAATTAACGTATTCTAACGCTAAAAATTGCTCAAAAAACAATGAAATTATATAAATTACTATAAATGATGGTAAAACAACGCCAAGCGTAGCAAAAAGCGAACCCAATACCCCATTTTTCTTATACCCAATATACGTTGCAGAGTTAACAGCTATTGGACCTGGAGTAGATTCAGCAATTGCAATAATATTAATAAATTCTTCGTGAGATAATAAGTTTTTCTTTTCCACCAATTCTCTTTCGATAATGGCAATCATGGCATAACCACCACCAAAGGTGAATAGCCCGATCTTGAACATTATTAAAAATAGATAAAACAAATTTTTTAATCTTTTCATAACTTATATTTCACAAAAAAAATTTATAGAGTCGGTTTAATTATAGTGACCGATTGTTCTGTATCAAATAAATTCCAAGGAGTAATGTCCTTAGGTGGTTGAACTCTAAACACCAACCTTTCTTTGCTAACCGGATGACTAAACGATAGATAATACGCCCAAAGAGAAAGATAACCCTTTTTTGCCTTTTCTCCACCATATCTCATATCGCCGAATACGGGACAACCAATAGCGTTCATTTGTACGCGAATTTGGTGACTTCTACCCGTATGAAGTCTAACTTCGTTAAGTGATAAATCACCGATTACTTGCAAAGTTTTATACTCGGCTTCTGCGTATTTTGCCCCGTTTTCAGTAGGTGCGCACGCGTAAACCATGTTATTTATGGCATTTTTCTTTAGGTAATGTTTAAGCACCCCTTTCTCTTCCTTTGGAGTACCTACGTTTATAGAATAGTATCTTTTTTCGAAGTCGCCGTCTTTCATTTGCTCAGAAAGTCTAGATGCTGCTTTACTACTTTTAGCGTAAACCATAACGCCACCAGTTGGCCTATCTAGTCTATGAACAAGACCTAAATAAACGTTTCCTGGTTTTTGATACTTTTCTCTAATATATTCCTTAATCATAGTAAACAAATCTAAATCCTTACTTGAATCTTCACAAGAAGGAACGTTTTGTGGCTTTAGCACTACGATTATATGATTGTCTTCATAAAGTATATTTAACTCTTCCATAATATTACTCATTTATCCAAATTCCACTATTTCCACAAGGCAATAGCACACCTTCTTCTTGTGTTTTTAACCCTATTTCGTAAGCCTCAACCTTGCCTTCTCTTCCCTTTGCAACGGTTAATTCCAAAATGTTTTTTAGAACTTGTGGTTGCAAACCAGTAGTATAACTATTTATTAAGAAAAATAATGGGTTATCACTCAATACTTGCTCGCAAAGTTTTACAAAAGGAAACAATTCCGTTTCAAGTTTCCACATTTCCCCGTTAGGTCCTCTCCCATAACTAGGTGGATCCATAATAACGGCGTCGTACTTTCTACCACGTCGAATTTCACGCTCTACAAACTTTTTGCAATCGTCTATTATATATCTAACTTTTGCATCTTTTAAGCCCGACAATCTAACGTTTTCGCCCGCTCTTTCCACCATACCTTTAGAAGAGTCTACGTGGCATACGCTAGCGCCTGCACTCGCACAAGCAACCGTTGCTCCACCCGTATAAGCGAATAAATTTAATACGTTTATTTCTCTATTGCTTTTTTTAATTAAGTCTATCATTAAATCCCAGTTAACTGCTTGTTCTGGAAATAAGCCCGTATGCTTAAATCCCATAGGTTTAACCTTGAATTTTAAGTCATTATATCCAATAACCCACTCTTCAGGCATTTTGGTTTTATAAAGCCATTTTCCACCACCAGTTTCACTGCGAATATATTTTGCTGATATCCCCTTTTGATTATCTAGGTTTTTGCCCGACCATATTACTTGAGGATCGGGACGAAGCAAAACAACATCCCCCCATCTTTCAAGTTTATAGCCATCACTAGTAGCAATAACCGAATAATCTTTCCATTCGGCAGTTCTCATTTATTTAATTACCTTGTTAATAATTACTTCGCAAGATGCTCCGTTAATGTCTAATTCCTTTCTAAATCCTTCAACATCTTCGTTTACAATTGAATCTGCTAAAACAACGGTTGCAATTTCTCCACAGGTAAATGCTTTCTTAATCAATTCGTTATCCGTCAAGTAGTTAATCGTAATCCTATCAACAACTTCAAAGCCAGCGTCCTTTCTCATTGATTGAATTTTAGAAACAAGTTCTCTTTCAACACCCTCAGCAATAAGTTCATCGGTTAGGTTAGTATCTAATACAACCGTCACACCCTTGTCGCTTGAAGAAATAAATCCTTCGGCACTTTCGCTTGAAATCAACAAATCGTCTAAAGTAAATTCAAAAGTATCACCCTCAAAATCGGCTTTATAAGTTTGTCCGTTCTTAACCATTTCAACAATTGCGTTAGCATCACAAACTTCAAAATATTTTCTAATTTTACCTAGTTTTGAGCCATATTTTGGTCCTAAGGTTTTTAGTTGTGGTTTTAATTTATAAGAGACGAATCTGCCAGAATCTTTTAAGTATTCAATGGCTTTAACGTTTAATTCTTCTTTAGCAATTTCTAGAAGTTCACTAGATAGAGGCTTTTTGTTTTCAGCGCAAACGTATACTTTAGAAAGTGGTTGTCTATTCTTCATGTTTGAAGTGTTTCTACAACTTCTTCCCAATACTACGATATCCAATACGTCTTGCATACCCTCTTCTAGTTCTTTATCTATAGCCTTTTCGTCGCAACTTGGGAAAGAACACAAGTGAACGGAAATAGGCGCATCATTATAGAAAGATGGAACTAAGTTTTGGTAGATCGCTTCAGCCATAAACGGAGTGAACGGAGCCGATAGTTTTGCCATCGTCACTAAAACAGTGTAGAGAGTAGTATAAGCGGCAATCTTGTCTTCACTCATATCGTGTCCCCAATATCTTTCTCTACCACGACGAACGTACCAATTAGAAAGGTCGTCAACAAAACTTTGTAATGCTCTTGCACTATCAAATATGTCGTATTCTCCAAGTCCTTTATCCACGGTCTTTATTAAAGTATTGAGTTTTGATAATATCCATTTATCTATCAAGGATAAATTACAATCTTCAAGTTTGTAATTTGCAGGATTATATTTATCAATATCAGCGTATAGAACGAAGAAAGCGTAGGTATTCCAAAGCGTACCCATAAACTTTCTTTGAGCCTCACTAACTGCTTCCTCATAGAATCTTGAAGGTAGCCATGGCGCAGAACCTGTGTAGAAATACCATCTAACAGCATCTGCCCCTTGTTTATCCAAAATGGTCCAAGGGTCAACGACGTTGCCTTTGTGTTTACTCATTTTAATACCGTTTTTGTCGTTTACGTGACCTAGAACGATACAATTTTTGAAAGGCGCTTTCTCAAATAACAAAGTTGAAATAGCAAGCAAGGTGTAGAACCAACCTCTAGTTTGGTCAATTGCTTCACTAATAAAATCTGCTGGGAAATGACTTTCAAATAATTCTTTATTTTCAAATGGATAGTGGTATTGAGCAAAAGGCATTGAGCCTGAGTCAAACCAACAGTCGATAACTTCTTTTTCACGAACGAATTTGCCACCACAATCGCAATCGAAAGTACAATCGTCGATATAAGGACGGTGAAGTTCTATATCTCCATCAATTTTGCAAAGGTCTTTTAATTCCTTTTTGCTACCGATAACGTGGATTTTTCCACATTTATTACATACCCATACAGGAAGTGGCGTACCACAATATCTTTCACGAGAAATACCCCAATCGATAACGTTTTCAAGGAAGTTGCCCATTCTACCGTTTTTAATGGTTTCAGGCATCCAGTTAACCGAATTATTAGCCTCCAAGAGTTTGTCTTTAACTGCAGTCATTTTGATAAACCAACTTTGTCTAGCATAGTAAATAAGTGGTGTATCGCAACGCCAACAGAAAGGATAACTATGTTCAAATGGAACTTCTGCAAAAAGTAATTTTCTTTCTCTTAAGTCTTTAATAATTTCCTTATCTGCGTCTTTAACGAATAAACCCTTAAACTTTTCGGTCTCTTCGGTCATATTACCACGCGCGTCAACTAGATTAACAAAGCCAATATCGTATTTTTGGCAAACTCTTGCGTCGTCTTCACCAAAAGCAGGCGCGTTGTGAACGATACCCGTACCATCTTCCATAGTGACGTAGTTATCGGTAATAACAACGAAAGCCTTTTTATTCTTTTCAATAGCCTTAGCCGTAAAATCAAAGAGTGGCTCGTATTCAGCAAACTGATAATCTAAACCTTTCTTAACGCTTAAAGTCGTGTAATTTTCAAAATATTTATCAACAAGCGCTTTTGCGAGAACGTATACAGTGCCGTCTTCAAGTTGAATTTCAGCGTAATCTTCGCTAGGATTCATACATAGACAAACGTTTGAAGGCAACGTCCAAGGCGTAGTAGTCCAAGCAAGGAAATATGCGTTTTCTCTATCCTTAATCTTAAATCTAATAACTACTGAAACTTCCTTTACGTCTTTGTATCCTTGCGCTACTTCGTGAGAAGATAACGCAGTTCCACATCTAGGGCAATATGGAACGATTTTATAGCCCTTATATAAAAGTCCCTTTTCATTGATGGTTTTAATAGCCCACCACACTGACTCGATATAGTTATCGTCGTAAGTAATATAAGGCTCTTCCATATCTGCCCAATAACCTACGCGATCACTCATTTTTTCCCACTCGCCCTTATATTTCCAAACGCTTTCTTTACATTTTTTGATAAATGGCTCTATTCCGTAGTTTTCAATCTCTTGTTTTCCGTCGATTCCTAAAAGTTTTTCAACTTCTAATTCAACGGGCAAGCCGTGAGTATCCCACCCCGCTTTACGAAGACAATGCTTGCCTTTCATAACTTGATAACGTGGAATTATATCCTTAATAACTCTAGTTAAAATATGTCCAATATGTGGTTTTCCGTTAGCAGTTGGTGGTCCATCATAAAAAGTGAACTCTTCACTGCCACTATTTTCTTCAATATTTTTCTCGAAAATTTTATTTTCTTTCCAAAACTTTAGTACTTCTTTTTCCCTGTCTAAAAAATTTAACGAGGTATCTACTTTCTTGTACATATTATCTTTCTCCTATAATACGCCTATTATAATTTTTTACCTACATATTATAATTTAAATAGCAATATTTGTAAAGTTAATTTCAACTTTTTTTACTTTTTTAACGAAATAACTTGATTTAATATTTTATTTAGGCTAAAATAGTATCACCGTGCTATGCGGGGAGTTAGCGATGCCCTGTCGTCCACAATTCGCTTAGTGGAGCAGAATGCTTTTTGCGGACTATTTTGTGGAAGGCTGCGCTTAATAAGGAATGTTGATGTTAAGGTCTTATGCAACGAATCACTGCGAACCGTGTCAGAGTAGGAATACAGCAGCACTAAACAGACCGTTTCGTGTGCCATAAGGTTGCTTTAACGGAGTCACCTGTTATGCTACCGCTTCGGCAAAATTTTTCAATTAAAGATGCACGGTTTTTTTGCATAATAAAAGGACTTAAGTTTTTAAGTCCTTTTTTATTTTTAAATTTTTTCCGGCTCTTCGTATTCAACGCCAAACGTTTCCACTGTCACGCTTTCAATAATAACTGCGTCAAACGGCCTATCGTAATAGTCAGTTCTAGTAGTTGCAATTTCATCAACAACTTCTAACCCCTCGATAACTTTACCGAAAGAAGCGTATTGTCCGTCTAGGTGTGGAGATTTTTCGTGCATAATAAAAAACTGCGAGCCTGCAGAATCAGGATACATTGACCTTGCCATAGATAAAACACCCTTGTCGTGTTTTAGGTCATTATTAAATCCATTAGAAGTAAATTCACCCTTAATTGAATATCCAGGCCCACCCGTTCCGTTTCCTTTTGGACAACCACCTTGAATCATAAAACCTTCAATAATTCTATGAAAAGTTAATCCGTTGTAAAAACCTTTATTTATAAGCGAAATAAAGTTATTAACGGTGATAGGCGCTACGCTAGGATAAAGTTCTGCCTTAATAGTTTTTCCGTTTATTATAAACGTGACGATAGGATTTTTATTTTCCATCTAATTCTCTCCTTGATTATTTTTTTCTAAATTTTACCACATATAACAAATAAAAGTCAATAAAAGAAAACGCGAATAAGGTTATTACTAATTCCCTTTTTCGCGTATTTTTTTGGTGGAGATGCGGAGATTTGCACTCCGGTCTTGAACGCTTAAATAAAATCTTCTACATACTTATCCGACGATTAATCTCGGAAATAGCACGGTCGTCAGCGACCAAAACTATAACCATGACAACTAAAATCCGTTAGAGAGTCGCTGTCAAAACTCAATAATAGTACCCCGTCTAAAATGACACTCTAGCCTCTTCCAACGGGAGAGAAAAGGTAGAGCGTACGCTTAAATTAAGCAGCGTATGCTAATACTTGAGGTTTAGCATTTAAATTTAATTTTTCTTTTTAACGAAGCAGAATCTTCGGTATGCTTACATCTTATCTCGGTCGCCCAATCGAATCTAAAACACCCCCATATATTCACGGCAACGCCGTGAATTATTTTACGTTTTCTATATCGTACGGCGTTAACTGGTAAACGTAGTGGTTTAGCCAATTCATATAAATTAGGTTAGCCGTAGAAACCCAACTCATCTTTATCTCTCCACTATTGCCCGAAATGTAATAATTTTCAGGTGGATCAATATCTAATCCTTTATCTAAATCTCTTTTATACTCAAGTTCAAGAGTATTTCTATCGTACTCTGCGTGACCTGTTATAAAAATAAATTTATTGTCTTTACTTCTTATTATACTTGCCCCCGCCTCTTTTGATGCAGATATAAGCACTAAATCGGGACACTTCTTAATATCATCTTCATACACGGTAGTATGCCTAGAGTGAGGCATATAAAATCTATCGTCAGTACCTTTAAGAAGTCTTTCGTAATCTACTAATTTTCTATGCTTATACACGCCGAAAAGTTTCTTTGGAAGTGGGTGTTTTTCTATGCCGTAATAGTAGTATAAGCCTGCTTGCGCCCCCCAACAAATAAATAGCGTGCTGGTGACGTTCTTTCTTGCAAACTCAAAAATTTCTTTAAGTTCATCCCAATACTTAACTTCTTCAAACTCGATTTCTTCAACGGGCGCACCCGTGATAATCATACCATCGAATTTCTTATTTTTTACTTCCGAAAAGGACTTATAAAACCTTTGAAGATGCTCAAGCGAAGTGTTTTTTCCAACGTAAGTTTCAGTAGAAATCAAAGTAATATTTACTTGCAATGGAGAGTTGCTAAGTAATCTCATCAATTGGGTTTCAGTCACGACTTTAGTCGGCATCAAATTGATTATTGCAATTTCTAAAGGACGAATATCTTGCGTCATTGCTCTTTTTTCGTTCATTATGAATATATTTTCCGACTGCAAAATTTTTGCAGCAGGTATGTCTTTTGGCACGATTATAGGCATAACCAAAACCTCCTTTTTCTAGATTTTATCTAATGCTTGACTTAAATCATCAATTAAATCTTGTGCGTTTTCAATACCACATGAATACCTAATTAAAGTAGGTGTAATTCCACAAGCAATAAGTTGCTCGTCGTTCATTTGTCTATGAGTTGCGCTTGCAGGGTGTAAACAACAAGTTCTTGCGTCGGCAACATGCGTTTCTATCGCTGCAACCTTTAGATTTTTCATTAGAGTTTCAGCATCTTTTCTAGTGCCTTTTACTTCAAAACACAATACACCACAAGAGCCGTTTGGCAAATATTTTTTACCTAATTCGTAGCCTGCATCACCCTCTAAGCCACAATAAGTGACGCACTTAACCTTAGGGTGATTTTTCAAAAATTTTGCGACTGCTAAGCCATTTTCACAATGACGTTTCATTCTTACGTGCAAACTTTCTAAACCTAGATTGATATAGAAAGCATGTTGTGGAGATTGAATTGAGCCAAAATCTCTCATCAGTTGTGCAGTCGCCTTTGTAATAAATGCACCGCCAAGCCCAAATCTTTCTGTATAAACGACTCCGTGATAACTATCGTCTGGCGTAGTTAATCCAGGATACTTATCTTCGTATTTATTCCAATCAAACTTACCGCCATCAATAATAGCACCACCTACACTGACTCCATGTCCGTCAATGTATTTTGTCGTTGAGTGAGTGACGATATCTGCGCCCCACTCTATCGGTCTACAATTAACTGGCGTAGCAAAAGTATTATCAATAATTAGTGGAACGCCGTGTTTATGTGCCACCTTTGCAAAAAACTCAATATCTAAAACAACGCACGCAGGATTTGCAATAGTTTCACCAAAAACTGCCTTGGTATTAGGACGGAACAATTTATCTAGTTCTTCTTCGGTAATATCGGGCTTAACAAAAGTAAATTCAATACCCATCTTTCTCATAGTCACGTCGAAAAGATTGAAAGTACCTCCGTAAATAGTCGTCATAGCGATAACGTGGTCACCACAATTTGCAATATTAAAAATTGAATAGAAGTTTGCTGCTTGACCTGATGAAGTAAGCATAGCAGCAGTTCCACCCTCTAACTCGCAAAGTTTTGCAGCAACGTAATCGTTGGTTGGATTTTGAAGTCTTGTATAAAAATATCCTGACGCTTCAAGGTCAAAAAGTTTGCCCATATACTCGCTAGTATCATACTTAAAGGTCGTGCTTTGATAAACGGGGATTTGTCTTGGTTCACCGTTTTTTGGAGTGTAGCCTCCTTGAACGCATATTGTTTCTATTCTTTTTTTGTCGGACATAAATTATCTCCTTTTCATAAGATTTTATCTATAGTTTTTTATTTCTCTTTCTTTTAGTCTATTAAGGTCTTTTTCCATCTTATCGCGCTTTTTATCGTAAGTATGTTTACCTTGACAAATACCTAATTCCATTTTTATAAGCGCTTGCTTTAGGTAAAGTCTAAGTGGTACAACCGTTAAACCTTTTTGCTCTACTTTTTGTGAAATTTTCAAAATCTCACTTTTATTTAATAGAAGTTTTCTATCTCTTCTAGCGTCTCTAGAATTAAACGCGCCGGATTTATCGTATAGTGGGATATGCATGTTTTTGATAAAAACTTCTCCATGATAAACCACGCAAAAACTATCTTTAAGATTGCAAGCGCCAATTCTTAAAGATTTAACCTCTGCACCCTCTAAAACAATGCCGGCTTCTATTCTTTCTAAAATAAAGTATTCGTGCGTTGCAACACGATTAACACAAATGTTTTTATCGTCCATAATTCCCTAGTTTATATTTTACTACTTTTCCTTAAAATTTGCAATAGTTATAAAATAATTATTATATATTTTCCTCTATTAAAACAAATTCTGCTCGCTTTTCGTTTAGGTTTATATCCGCTACTTGAATTCTCACGTTTTGACCAAGTTTATAAGAGATATTGCCGTTAGATAAACTAAATTTATTTTTATCGTATTCATAGCCTTTACCCCTTAGCGTTTCCACTCTAACCAACCCCTCAACGCCGTTCTCAAGTTCGACGAAAATTCCAAAATTCATAACCCCACTTATAACTCCGTCAAACTCTTCTCCAACTTTATCTTTTATATAGAGAAGTTTATAAAATTTATCCACGTCAATTTCTGCGTCTTGAGCCACTCTTTCTCTTAATGAAGATTGAATTGAAGCCTCTTCTACGAACTCTCTATATTTTTGCTCTAATTTTTCCGTACCATTTCTTAAAAAATCTTTAATAATTCTATGAATTACAAGATCTGGATATCTTCTAATTGGCGAAGTAAAATGACAATAAAATTTTTCGCTTAAGCCAAAGTGTCCTTGACAATCGGGGGTATACTTCGCCTTTTGCATTGAACGTAGCATAACTCTATTAACAAGGGGAGAAATCTTTTGGTCAACATTTTTTAGAATAGTTTGAAAATCCTTAGAAAAAATCTCGTCTTTTCTTCTTTTATAGGTCACCCCTAATCCGTCTAGAAAAGCGTAAAAATTTTGAAGTCTATCTTCGCTCGGTTTTCCGTGAACCCTATACACGAAAGGCAAATCTAAATAATAAAAATATTCAGCCACAGTAGTATTTGCTAAAATCATAAATTCTTCTATAATTTTATGAGATTTTAATCTCTTTCGGTTTTCCACTTGAATATCGCCGTTATTTATATAAATTTCGCTCTCTTTAACGTCTAAATCAATATTCCCCTTGTCGTCGCGTTTTGCTATTAAAATATCTGTTAGTTCGTCCATAATCTTAAGCGAATCAACAAGTGATTTAGGATATTGACTTACATAATTCCCGTCTAATATTTCTTGAACTTCACGATAAGTCAAACGATATTTACTTCTTATTATTGAAGCGACGATTTGACTATCAATTACATTGCCTTTCTTGTCTAGGTCAACTATACAAGAAAGCGTCAGTCTATCTTCATTTGGCTTAAGAGAACATAAATCATTACATAAACGTTCTGGTAGCATTGGAATAACACTCTCGGGAAAATACACACTCGTTCCCCTATTAAACGCTTCAGCGTCGATGAAACCACCTTGTTTAACGTAGTGCGAAACGTCTGCAATATGAACGCCCAATCTATACCCGTCCTTTAATCTTTTTACTGAAACGGCATCGTCAAAATCTTTTGCAGTTTCCCCGTCAATAGTAAAAGTCAAATCATCTATCAAATCCAAACGATTTTTAATTTCTTCACTAGAGATTTTAGACGGCAAATTTTCCGCGTCTTTTAAGGTGTTTTCATTAAAACGTTCATTGAGTTTATATGAATATAAAATACTTTTTAGTTCGGCGTTTTTCTCAAATTGACGACCTAAAATTTTAGAAATTAACCCTTCGGGACATTTCTTTTTTGGGTAGGATAAAATTTTACAAACGACTTTATCTCCAGTCTTCGCTCTAACACCTTTCCCCGACGGAACGAAAATATCCGTAAAATACTTATCGTCGTCAGGCGTGACGAAACCTCCGTTTCTATACGAATAATAAGTGCCGACTACTTCTTTTATACCACGCTCTAAAATCTTAAGAACTCTAGCCGTAGTGCGTTCACCCGTACCATCAGTCTTCTCGGCAAGAACGTAGTCGCCGTGCATAGCGCCTCTAAGGTCACTATGTGGTATGAAATAATCTTCACCCTCTTCTGTGGGAATTAAAAAAGCATATCCCCTTGCGTTTCCTTGAAGTTTTCCTTCTATAACAACTCTTTTCATAATCTAAACAAAAAAATAAGGTTCTGCTCAAAAGAACAGAACCTGAATTTTAAACAAAAACTAAGCTAAAGAAGCTACGATAGCAAAAACTAAGCATAAAACTGCAAAAATCACAGCGCTGATAACGGTTAAAACCCTCATCTTATGCTCAAAAGTTTTGCTCTTGTTCTTTGTTAAAAACGTTTCACTCTGTCCACCAAGAGCGCTTACACCGGATGAATTACCCGGTTGAAACATGACAACTAAAATAACGAATAATGCACACAAAGTCATTATTGCCAATAAAACTATTTTTATAATCGGCCAAGCGTCCCAAAATCCACCAACAGAAGCGGCCATTATCATGTTCAATTTATCCATATTTATCTCCTAATTTATTTAAGTTTTCTCAAAAAGTAGTTTAATTATATCACACTAAATGCAATATTTCAACTATTTTTTTGTCAATTTTTAACCTTTTTATTTTAAAAGTGATTTTCCAGTCATTTCTTTTGGAATATCTACGTTCATTATTTCAAGCAAGGTTGGTGCAACGTCACAAAGTTTTCCACCTTCTTTTAATTCTCTTCCAATAAATTCTTCGCCTACGACGATAAAAGGAACGAGATTAGTGGTGTGTGCAGTAAACGGCTTGCCGTTTTCATCAAACATTTTGTCCGCATTGCCGTGATCGGCAGTTATAATAGCGTTTCCACCCAATTCTAATATCTTATCAACGACTTTCTTAACACACACGTCAACGGTTTTTACAGTTTTAACGGTAGCGTCAAAAACACCGGTATGCCCTACCATATCGCAGTTGGCAAAATTTAGAATTACAACGTCGTATACTTGCTCGTCAAGTTTTTCAATAACTTTTTCAGTCACTTCATAAGCACTCATTTCCGGCTTAAGATCGTAAGTTGCAACCTTTGGTGACGGAATAAGTACTCTATCTTCATTTTTATTAGGCGTTTCTTCTCCACCATTAAAGAAGAAAGTCACGTGAGCGTACTTTTCGGTTTCAGCAATTCTAAGTTGTTTTAAGCCTAAAGAAGCGAGATATTCACCCAAGGTATTTTTTAACACTTGTGGTTTAAATGCAATTCTAACGTTGGTTAAACTATCGTCATATCGTGTAAAGCAAACGTAGGTTGGATTTAAAAAGCCCGTCTTTCTTTCAAATCCGTCAAAGTCTTTTTCAGTCATTGCTCTAGTAATTTGTCTTGCTCTATCGGGACGGAAGTTAAAGAAAATTATTCCATCGTTTTCTTCAATTAGTGCAACGGGTTTCCCATCCTTAACAACGTTTGCAGGAAGGACAAATTCATCCGTCACGTTAGCAAGATAAGAATTTTTAACGTATTCAACTGCATCAGTAGTCTTTTCGCCAATACCCGCAGTCATCATATCATATGCTTTTTGAACTCTTTCCCAACGATTATCTCTATCCATTACGTAGTATCTTCCACCCACTGACGCAATTTCACCAAAATTAAGTTCGCTTAACTTGTCTTGAAGTTTAGATATATAATCTGCACCACTTGTTGGAGAAACGTCACGTCCGTCTAAGAAACAATGTACGTAAACGTTATCTAGTCCCTTTTTCTTTGCTAGTTCAATTAGCGCGTAAACATGATTGATGTGACTATGAACACCACCATCAGACAATAAGCCGTAAACGTGCAATTTAGTATTATTTTCCTTTACTTTATCTATAACGTAGTTAAATTCTTCGTTTTCAAAGAAATCTCCGTCGTTTATAGACTTAGTAATTCTAGTGAGTTCTTGATATACTATTCTACCAGCACCCATGTTTAAGTGTCCAACTTCCGAGTTGCCCATTTGACCATCGGGAAGACCAACGTCCATTCCACTTGCGCCGATAAAAGTTGATGGATATTTATCCATTAATCCCTTAACGTTTTTACTGTCTGCGGCAAATATGGCGTTTCCACGTTGATTAGCATTTATTCCATATCCGTCCATTATAATTAAACAATTAGGTTTTTTCATAAAAATTACTTCCTTTATATTTTCCAATATATTATATAAATTTTTCTCATTAAAAGCAAGAAAATAAACCTCTTTTTTACTTTTGTATTTACTTTTTATAAAAAAAAGGCCCTCACAGAGAGCCTTAAATTTTTTATTAACCTTTGTAGTTAACGATACCAGCGAAGTCAGTTGCCTTTAGGGCTGCACCACCAATTAAACCACCGTCGATATTTCTCATAGCCATAAGTTCTTTTGCATTACCTGGTTTCATGCTTCCACCATATTGAATACGGAGAGATTTAGCGACCTCAGCACCCCAAGTCTTTTTAACTAAACTTCTAATATAACCGATAGTTTTATTAGCGTCTTCAGCAGTAGCAGTCTTGCCCGTACCGATTGCCCAAACAGGTTCATAAGCGATTACGATATTTGCAAAATCTTCTGCAGTAATACCCTTAAATCCTTCTAAAACCTGTTTCTTTAATACCTTTTTGGTTTTGTTCTTTTCTCTTTCTAATAAGGTTTCGCCAACGCAAACGATAGGTTTTAAATCTTTCTTAAGTGCTTGAACTAGTCTTGCGTTTACGCTCTCATCGGTTTCACCAAAGTATTGTCTTCTTTCACTATGTCCAATAATAACGTATTCAACGCCGATTTCTTTAAGCATATCTGCAGAAATTTCACCGGTGAAAGCGCCGTTATCTGCCCAAGCAACGTTCTCTGCGCCTAGTTTAATTTTGCTACCCTTGATTGCTTCTGCGACAACCCATAAGTCAGTATATGGAACACATACTACTACTTCAGGTTTTGATTTAGCAACGAGAGGTTTTAACTCGTTGATAAGTTCAACTGCTTCTTTTGCAGTTTTGTTCATTTTCCAGTTGCCTGCGATAATTGGTTTTCTCATAATAAAAATCTCCTTTAATTATTTATTGTTTAAACACTCGATGCCTGGAAGTTTTTTACCTTCGAAAAGTTCTAAAGATGCGCCACCACCAGTTGATATATGAGTCATTTTATCTGCGAATCCTAAGTTGGTGACTGCCGCAGCAGAATCACCACCACCAATGATAGTGGTTGCAGTAGTTTCAGCAAGAGCCTTTGCTACTGAAATAGTTCCATCTGCAAAACATGGGTTTTCAGAAACACCCATAGGTCCGTTCCAAATAACCGTCTTTGCACTTGCAACTGCTTCTGCGTACATTTCTGCAGTTTTTGGTCCAATATCTAACGCTTCAACGTCTGCAGGAATATTTTCAATATCGTAAACAGTCGTTTCTATAACTGCGTCAATTGGATCTGGGAAGTTTTTAGCAGACACAACGTCTACAGGAAGATATAAGTTTTTACCAAGATCTTCAGCCTTTTTCATCATGCCTAAGCAGTAATCGATTTGTTCGGTATCTACAAGTGAATTTCCAACTTCATATCCCTTTGCTTTTAAGAAGGTGTATGCCATACCACCACCGATGATGAGAGTATCGCATTTTTCTAGTAAATTATCAATAACTTTTAATTTATCAGCAACCTTAGCGCCACCCAAAATAGCAACGAAAGGTCTAACGGGATTTTCTAAAGCATTTGCCATTACTGACAATTCCTTTTCAATTAAGAAACCACAAACTGCAGTTTTAACAAATCCGTATTCAACGATTGCAGCCGTAGTTGCGTGTGAACGGTGAGCCGTTCCAAATGCGTCGTTAACGTAAATATCACAATAAGATGCAAGTTTTTTGCAAAGTGCTTCGTCTCTCTTTTCTTCACCCGCTTCAAAACGAGTATTTTCAAGTAAAACTACTTCTCCATCTTTAATTTCGCTCACTGCTTTGTCGGCTTGTGGACCAACTACGTCTTCAGCAAAAACAACTTTTTGTCCAAGTTTTTCAGAAAGTCTTTCAGCAACTGGACGAAGAGTGAATTTTTCCTTGTCCTTTAACGCTTTCTTTAGATATTCTGCTTTAGCAGCATCTCTTTCGCTTTCTGGAAGTTTTTCAACTGCTTTCTTCTCTTTTTTAGTTAAGCCAAAACCATCGGTGAAGATGTTGTGTGGTTTACCCATATGCGAACAAAGAATAACCTTTGCGCCGTTATCCACTAAATATTTGATGGTTGGAAGAGCACCGTTAATTCTAGTTTCGTCGGTGATAACGCCCTCTTTCATAGGAACGTTAAAGTCCACTCTAACCAAACATTTTTTACTTTTGACGTTTACGTCTTTAATCGACATTTTATTCATAAAAAATCCTCCGTTTTTCTTTACACGTTAATATTGACAAAATTTACCTTTTTTATCACTAAAAGTATATAAAAAAAACGGCTATTTGTCAACAAATAAACAGCCGTTTTAACTTTTTCAATTACTTATTTTGTTATAAAGGGTATAATTTTTTTGAATAATATTATATTCTATTTCTTTACCTTGTTGTCAACGTGACGATAGTGCATAATACTAAACGCTACGTTCGTAATGTGGTCGCCCACTCTTTCAAGGTTAGAAACAGTTTGCAAATATACCGAGCCTAGTTCTGCAACACACATTCCAGCCTTAACTCTCTCAATATGTTTATTTTCAAGTTCACGACTGAAGATATCAACTTGGTCTTCAATTTCGTCTACGGCAGTCAAAAGTTCGGTATTTCTTTCGTCGAACGCTTTAATGGATGCATCGTACAAATCTTCAACCATCTTGCAAAGTTTATCAATTTCGCTCTTAGCATCACCAGAGATTTCTACTCCGTCATCTCTCAATTTTAATACGTATTCTAAAATGTTTTCTGCGTAATCGCCAACTCTTTCCACGTCTGAAACTACGTGATAATAAGAACCGATTTTCTTATCGTCTTCCCCAGTCAAATCCTTACCAATGAGCTTTGTTAAATAAGTCGTAATATTTTTGTTAAGTTTATTTATTACTTCTTCATTCTTTCTAATCTCTTTTTCCTTATCAACGTTAGAATTTAGTAGCATTTCTACCGACATTTTAATGTTTGAAAGAGAAAACTCTGACATTCTAATAATTTCTTTTTTAATATTGCCGGCGGCAACCGCAGGGCTTGAGAATAATCTATCGTCAATATACTTAAATTTAGCCCCGTCTTCATCAGACATTTCCTTATCTTTAACTATTAAGCACATAAGTTTAACAATGTACTTTGTAAACGGTAATAACACGATAGTAGTGCAAACGTTAAATAAAGTGTGGAATATTGCAATTTGTTGTCCAACGTCATTAGACATACTTGCAAAAAGATTTGTAATTTGATTTTGCCAAACCCATAGTGGAGCAATAAAAATTAAGCAACCAAACAAGTTGAAGAACAAGTGAGCAAACGCCGTTCTCTTAGCGTTAACGTTAGTACCTACAGACGACATAATTGAAGTTATACAAGTACCGATATTAGAGCCTAGTGCTAAGAATAATGCGTTAGGGAAACTGAGTACGCCTATCGATGCTAAAACTACCATCAAACTAGTAATGGTTGAAGAACTATGTACTAATGCAGTTAACACTATGCCAATTAATATTAAAAGTAGTGGGAAATGGTCTCTTTGGAAAATTAAACTAACCCAATCACGAGGATTTCCATCAAGGAACATTATTAGCTTTGCATAGGTTGAAATAAATTCTAAGCCAACGAAAATCAAGCCTAACCCTGCCAAAATATTGCCGATATTTTTAATTTTTTCGTTATTTATAAGCATTGCCATCATTATACCGATAAAGCCGATTACTGCGGCAATTGCGCCTATATCAACCGAGCCGATACCTGATAGTGAAACAATATGTGCAGTCACGGTAGTGCCGATATTTGCACCCATAATAACGTTAGTTGCTTGTACTAAAGTCATCAATCCTACGTTAACAAAACCAACAAGCATTACCGTAGTTGCCGTTGAACTTTGAATAATACTAGTGACTGCAAGACCTACGCCAATCCCTGAAAATCTATTCGTAGTCACCTTGCTTAGTAATTTCTTCATTCCCCCACCGGCAACGTGCTCTAACGCAGCTCCTAGCGTTTTCATACCGACCATCATTGCGGCAACGCCACCGAACATGAAGAATAAATTCCAAACCATTTCCATATATATCTTTTCTCCTTAAGTAATTAGGCTATATTCAGTTTACATATATTTTAACTTATTTTTTGCAATCGTGTCAAATACTTTATAGCCAATATTTTAAATTAATATTGAGTTAATTCCCCTTCTGTATTAAGTTCGTCAAACCCAATATGGCGAAGGGCTTCGTACACTCCAACGCATACTGAATTTGATAAATTAAGAGAGCGTAGTTTTCCTTTCATTGGTATTCTAACAGACTCTTCGTAATGCTCGTTAATAAGTTTCTCGGGAAGCCCTTTTGTTTCTTTACCAAAAACTATAAAATCTCCGTCTTTGTATTGAGGTTCTGAGTAGATTTTTTTAGCCTTAGTCGAATAAAAATAAAAATTATCCCCTGTATAATACTTGTCCATAAGTTCTTCAATACTATCGTAATATATAATATCTAGGTATTGCCAATAATCAAGCCCCGCTCTTTTTAAGTACTTGTCCGAAACTTCAAAACCAAGTGGTTTAACCATGTGCAAAACACTGCCCGTGACAGCGCAGGTTCTTGCAATATTACCTGCGTTTTGCGGAATTTCCGGTTCAACTAAAACAACGTTAATAGCCATTATTACCTCCTTTAGTATCCTGAATTAAAATCTCTATAAAGGCCTCTTCTTCTAGAACTTATAAGATGAAAATCTTTTTCTATTTCAATATTATTGTACACTATATCTTGCGCGCTTGCCATTAAAATTTCGCCCTTAATATTTGAAACGGCAACGTAATTTTTAGCGCAAAGCGCCATTGTCACTCCGTTAGAAAACGCGCCTGCCCTAATCATAACTTGTGGCATTGGACTATCTATTTTTTTATAAATGCAAACTATAATATCTGCGTCGCAAAGGGCTAACACTCTAGAAGATTCGGGAAAAAATAAATCTTCTGCCAATATAACACCGACCTTTCCAATCGAGGTGTCGTAAACCCTAAAGTTTCCTCCTGCAACAAACTCACTATTATCTATGGCGTGTGCCATATCGGAAACACCTAAAATCCTTCCTTTTTCTGCAACCACAGCCGAGTGCCTAAACACTCCATAAGTATCCGTATCGCACCCACATATCACAACTGAAGATAATTGCTTAGATAGTTTCGCCACGTCTTGAAAATATTCAGTTTCGCCACCTAGTTCTTTTTTATAACTAACAAGCCCTAAGCCATTAAACCCGAACACGATTAAATCGTGCCCGCTTAGTTTAGTTAAATTATCTTGCCAAACACCATTAAGACTACTAGACGAAACAAAGCAAACTTTCATTTCTTTCTCCTAAAAAACACTTTATATTATTATATTTTTTAGAAGTCTAGTTTGTTAAAAAATATTGTCGATAGTTTCTATAATTTCTTCTATTGAATTAGAAGTTAGAAGTTTTATCTTTTGCTCTTTAATATTGGGTATTCCCTTTAAGTATCCACCAACAAACTTTCTATATTCTAAAGTCGCTCTCTTTTCACCATAGTTTTCAACTAGCCCCTTTAGGTGCAATATCATAAATTCTTTTAATTCGCAAGGTGAATTCTTACTAAGTAGCGAGCAAATTAAAAAAGGATTTTCAAAAGCGCCACGAGCAAGCATAACTCCATCTGCTCCCGTATTTTCCATCATTTTATTAGCATCTTCAACCGAGAATATCCCACCGTTTGCAATCACGGGAATACTAACGGCTTTTTTAGCCTTGTAAATTGCGTTATAGTTGGGCTCTCCAGAGTAATATTTTTCTCTAACTCTGCCGTGAATAGTAATCAGTTTTGCACCGCAATCTTCTGCCATTTTGGCAAAATCTAGAGCAATATCGTCACCCTCTTTTAGCCCTATTCTTATTTTAATGGTTATATCCTTGCCACTTTTAACGCACTCTTTAATAATTTCACTAGATAATTTAATATCGTTTAGTAGCGCGCTACCTTCTCCATTTTTATACACTTTAGGCACGGGACACCCCATGTTTATATCTACTATATTAAAATCTTTTAGATACTCCCCTTCGCACGCTTTGCGCATAAAATAAGGCTCAGAACCAAATATTTGCGCCTGAGTTTTATTATAATCGTCAGTACGCAATAATAGGTTTGAACCTTTACTTTTATATTCTAATCCCTTAGCACTTACGAGTTCAGTAGAGACAAGGCCATAGCCCAACTCTAAGGCTAACTTCCTAAACGAAAAGTCCGTATATCCTGCCATAGGGGCTAAAAATACGTTGTTTTCAGTTTTAGTTTTGCCTATTTGTAAACTCTTTAACTGCATTGATTTTATCCTTTCTAATCACTATAATTAAGTTTATCAAAACTGAGAAAAAATAGCAAGCAATTAAAGATACCCCCGCACCAAAAATATTTATTTTTGGATTTTTTAATAAAATTATATTTAGAATTACCTTTACTATTGCGCCAAAAACCATACCCGTTAATATTGAGTAAGTTTTTCCCTTTCCTATCAAGATTCCGTTTATAGATTGCAATAGTGATAAAAATAATATCCCAGAGGAACATATTTTTAGTAATCTATTTGATACGACTAACTGCTCTTCCGTTAAACTTCTAAATAGAATTTTAATTATATCCTTTGAGAAGAAAAAGCAAAATATAAAAGCAAACATTGATAATAAAAAAGTTAAAATTAGCCCTTGTTTTATACTTTTTTCCTTATCTTTACTAGATTTTGCACCAGAAACAGCAGGAATTAGCGAAGTTGAAATTCCGTAACAAATAGAAACGGGCAAGTTTATTACGGTTAGCGCCACACCTGAATATAAGCCATAAAGCGAAGTGGCGTTTTCAGTATACTTTTTTAGTAAATTCACTATTAAAAAACTATCCACTACTTGAGAAAGTGGCAAAACAATTCCTATAAGCGTTATTGGAATTGATAACTTTATTATCTCTCTTGCCCCCTCAAACCCTTTTTTTCTCAAAAAAAGTTTATTTTCATTTTTCCTTTTGTAAACAAAATATAAAAACAATAACGCAACCACTTCCGAAACGGAAATTGCAAAAGTTGCGCTTGCTACGGCTAAAACTACGTTTGGCATAAAAATTTTGCATAGAGTTAACCCTAAAATAAGTTTAACTACTTGCTCTAAGATTTGCGAAACGGCAGTTGGTTTCATATTTAATTGGCCTTGAAAATATCCCCTAAACGAAGATATTAAACATACTAAAAATATGGACGGCGAAAGAGTTAAATAGGATAAAAAAGCATTTTTATCACCTTGCAAATTGCTTATAGATTTTGAAAAAATACCCATAAATAGCGTTAAAAGTATACCTATTATTGAATATAACTTGATGCTCGTCCTAAGATATCTTATCGCTTCATTGCTATCACTCTTTGAAGCAATAATTTTAGACAGCGCACTTGGTAATCCCGCCCCCGATAAATCTAATAGTAGGCAGTATACGGGAAAAACCATTTGGTATAATCCTAAACCATATCCACCGATAATATTAGTTAACGGAACTCTATAAATAGCCCCTAATAGTTTTGCAATAAACGTGCCAAAGCCTAAATAAAAAGCATTTTTAGTTAGAGATTTTTTCTCTTTCATATGTATTTACTAAAAGCCACGAAATTCGTGGCTTTTAATTTCTTTTATATTTCAAATTGACAAGATAAAAAAGATGCGCTAAACTTAACTAATTTTTCATCACTTGAATTAAACCTATTATCCTTTTCGAAATCGAATACTATCACAGCACCAAAACAATCTACGTTTGAAATTATTGGAACTATTAGTTGATTAGCGTATTCGTTTTCGTCGCCAATATATATTTTAATTGGTTTTTCCCCGTCAAACTCACTAGCAAGAAAAGTTTTTCTATCGTTTAATATTTTTTGTACGTCTTTAGAAATCAACTCGTCTACAAAAACCTTGTTTTTACATTTTGAAACACATAAAATTTTATCCGTATCGCATATAACGCAAGGTCTATTTAACGCCAAAGATAATTCTTCTGCAATTTGCTTTACCCCAAGTGACAAGGTCGCTATTGGTGAAAATTTTTTAAACACTAACTCTTCTTTATTCGTGTATATTTCTAAAGGATCTCCTTCTTTTATTCTTAAAGTTTTTCTAATTTCTTTAGGAATAACTACCCTTCCTAAATCGTCTATTCTTCTAACTATTCCCGTTGATTGCATATTACTTACCTTCCTAGAAATAGTATAAGAAAAGCCCGTATTTTTATACGGACTTTTTTAATTTAACTTATCCAATTTCTATATTGCTTAAACCACTCGGTTTCTTTTAGAATTGTATTGTTATTAGAGCATTCTACGTAAACGGGTATTCCCGACTTTGATATAACCTTAATATCTCCGTTAAGAAGTATCGGCTCTCCCGTGTTTTTATACTTAGGATTTCCATCTTCATCAACACCGTCTTGAACGATTTTCACCGTTGAAGGACAAAAGATTTGGTCAGTATATTCAGCGACGTCCGTTATTACTTCTTGCGCTGGAAAAGTGTTATCTAAATTGCTCGTATATTCTACGCTACCAGCACAAGCAGGAGCAATACAAATCTTTGGTTTAATTTTACTTAGCAGTTGTGGATTTGAAGAGGTCGGCGAGCCGTGATGTCCTAACTTAAACAATTCTACTTGAGTAAAATTATACTTTTCAATGAGTTTATCCTCACCTTTTTCTTCTAAATCACCGGTAAACAAAAATTGTCTAGTTCCGTGATAAAACATTACGCAAACGGAATAATCGTTTTCTTTAGTGGCTTTGTGTTCGTAATAATAATTATATAAAATTTCCATTTTAATACTGCCGTCGTTAGATAAAAGATATTCTCTTTTTCCGCCGTTAGCATTATTATAACAATCTAGAGCCGTAAAGTGATTAGTATTTCCGTCGTCAACTTCTGCTTGTCTTTCACTAACGTATCTTTGATAAACTTTTGATGTTTTGCTAGTGCGTGGAAAATCTATAATCGTACCGACTTCGTACATATCGAAAAGGCTATCTTCATTTGCCTTTCCCGCCCAGCAAGCAATATGATCTAAATCTCCGTGAGTGACGATTACGTATTCTAATATTCCGTCTGAACAGAATCTATTGACGTAGTTGGAAATTTCGTCAATGCTATCATAATTACTTCCACCATCAATTAAAATATCGTTATCTCCTGCCTTGATGTACGTGCAATCTCCAGCAGCGTCGTTCCCTAAAAACATAAAATGGAAAGATAACTCTCCGTTTATTTGCTCGTTTCCTTTACCATTGTCGTCGCCATTTAGGTCACCTAAAATGGTGGATAAATCACAACCGAAAAGTCCACAAGAAATGCTAATTATTAAAGTGAAAAGTAATAATAAAGTTCTTTTAATATTATTCATTTTATACCTATAAAAGCGTTGCTTTTAGTTCTTCTTCCGCTAATGGAGATAAATACTTTAGTGGAATATCAAACACCGTAAAAACCCCACTCTCGCCCTTTTTAGAAAGTCTATAAACAGCCCTTGCGTAAGAGAGTAAAACACTGCCAGTAAACTCAGGATTTGAATCAAGTTTGAGAGACAATTCAAGCACTTGATTGTTTTCAATAGACGTTTTTCCCGTTCTTATAACAAAACCCCCGTGTGGCAACTTCGAGTGGTTTTTATCTAACTCTTCTTGCGAAACGAAATTAACGATAGTATCGTAATCGGCAAAGTAATTGGGCATATTTTTAATTTCGCTTTCAATTTTCTCTTTATCTGCTCCGTCCTCTATAACGACGAAACATTCTCTAAGATGCTTTTCTCTAGTGGTTAAACTTGGATTTTTACCACCTCTAACTTCCTTAAGAGCATCTTCCTTTGGAATAGTATATTGAATGGCATTTTTAACGCCCTTTATTCTTCTTATAGCGTCGCTATGTCCTTGCGAAACGCCCTTACCCCAAAACGTATAGTCCTTTCCATCTGGCAACACGCTTGAAAACAATAGTCTCGAAATAGAAAAAATACCAGGATCCCAACCAATACTTATGGCGCATACTTTTTTTGATTTTATAGCAACGTCCTTTAACGCCTTTTCATATTCGGGAATCTTTGCGTGAGTATCGAAAGAATCTACCGTATTAAACTCTTTTAGATAATTTGCAGTAGTCTTTGGCAAATCGGTAGCGCTTCCACCACAAAGCAACAAAACGTCGATTTTATCCTTAAATTCTACTAGTTTTGAAATCTCGTAAACATTAGTATTTATAAGTGGTCTTATTGATTCTGGATTTCTTCTAGTAAAAATTCCTAAGCAGTTTATATCGCTTGCCTTTTCTATGGCTAGGCTAACGCCTTTTCCAAGATTACCATATCCAACTATACCTACGTTTATCATAACAATTCTCCAATATTATTTTTATTTATATTTTACTACACTAATAATATTTTTTCAAAGTCATTTTTGATATATTTTTATAAATTTTCTCTTTTTTCTTAAAATCAGTCAAACATTTACAAATTACTCTTTTGATAGTTAATTAAAATTTCTCTTGTAATTTAACTATATATTTTTTCAGTGGAGTTAACTATGAAAAGAAAATCTAAAGTTTTAGACTATAATAACGTTTTTAAGTATTTGTTCATACTCTTTTCTTTTTTACTAATAAATTCTATAGAAAATGAAGTTTTGCCTTACTCTACTTCTCTCTACGTTTCGTACGTGTTCGTAGGGTGCTCGTTTTTTATGACTTCCTTTTTATATTTGATATCCTTTATAATTTTATCTGCTCCAGGTTTAATTGCAAGTGCAGGCATTACCATTGGAATAATGCTTTTAATAAACCTAATAAAACTAAAATTCCCCACGAAAAACAAGTTTGAATACGTTTTTTATACGGCAATTTGCACGATTGGTTTTATATTTTTAGGCGATACTTCAATTGAAATTATAATAGAAAAAAGAATACTATCATCTTTAATCACGACATTAATTTCGCTCGCATTTATAATCTCTTTTAATGCTCTAGAAAGAAAGGGGTTAAAATATAAAATGTCAACTGAAGAATACCTTAGCCTTTTAATTTGCTTGACTCTTTTTGGACTGGGGCTATCAAATCTCTTTTCACCTTTAGTTTGGAAGGCAATTTCAATATTTATAATCCTTTGCAGTATATATTTATTCAAATTCGGGGTAAGTTTAGTGATTGCTTCTTGTCTAGGAATAAGTTTATCAATTTACTACGGAAGCATTAATTATATTTCAATTTTTCTTGTTTGGGGACTAGTTTCTCAATGTTTTTTAAGTACTTCTAGATATTTATCTGCATTAAGTATTTTTATAGCCGACTTTTTATTAAATTTAATATTTAACCTTTACTCTTTTTCTTTTGTCTATGATTATCTCCCCGATTTAATCGGTTTACTATCTTTTTGTATTGTACCAACTAAAGCACTTGAAAAATTAAAAGACAAAATTTCGCTATTTAGAGAAAAGCAAATAATTCGCCAAGCAATAAATAGCAACAGACTGACGCTTTCTAATAAATTATACGAACTATCGGGCGTGTTTTTAGAAATGGCAGAAGCGTTTAATTATTTCAAAAAAAATGAATTATCACTTGAGAAAATCAAGGAAACCACATGTAAAAGCATAAAAGAAAACGTGTGCAAAAATTGTGAATCTTATCAAAAGTGCCAAAGTAAAGAAAAAACTAAAAATATAGGCATAAATAAACTTTTAGATATTGGTTTAGCAAAGGAAAAAGTTTCTTTAATTGACTTGCCAAATGAAATTAGCAAGGTTTGCATCCACCCAAACGATATTATTTACGCTCTAAATAAATTTATTGCCGAATATAAAAGTTATAGGGTTTCTAGCATGAATATTTCATCAAGCAGGGCGTTAATTTCTAAAGAAACCGAAGGCGTTGCCGAAATATTAAAAGGTTTAGCGTTAGAATCCGGCACGCTCTTAAAATACCAAAATCGCCTAGAAAAAAGTTTAAGCGAAGAACTTTTAAAAAAGGGCTTTTTAGTAAGTGAAATATTGATTTACGGCGAACAGGATAGACTAAGCGTCGGTCTAATTTTAACCATGAAAGAGTTTTCTTTAGAAGAACTGACCACAGCAATAAGTAAATGCCTAAAAAACAATATGATTCTATGTGAAAAAAACAATATTACGCAAGAAAAAGTGTACTTATCTTTTAAGAAAAAAGTGGAATACGATGCCGTATTTGGCGTTTCAAAATCAATTAAAGACGGCTCTATAGTGTCGGGCGATACTCACTCCATAACTAGAATCAGCGACGAAAAATTCTTGGTTGCCTTATCCGACGGCATGGGAAGTGGCGTCGACGCAAATTCTATTTCTTCCGTTTCCCTATCCTTGATTGAAAGTTTTTACAAAGCGGGTATGAATAGTAAACTTATATTAAGCACGGTAAACAACCTTTTATCCGTAAATACTGAAGATTCTTTCACCGCACTTGACGTGACTGTTATAAACTTAAAGGAAAAAACTGCCGACTTTATTAAATACGGTGCTCCCTACGGATTTATCATCAACGACGGAGCAGTTAAAATAGTTGAGGGAAACACTCTTCCACTTGGAATTTTAGAAGAACTATCCCCTTCTGTCGCCCAAACGCAAATTAATGACGGAGATATGATATTGCTACTAACCGACGGCATTTCCGACGCATTTGGCTCTTCTAGTGAAGTTATAGATTTTCTAAGAACTATCCCCGCAAAAAACCCACAAGTTCTAACAAACCAAATACTATCTAAAGCAATATCTTTATCCAACGGAAATCACCTTGACGACATGACGGCTCTAGCCGTGAGAATTTTTAAACATTAGTTTCAAGCACGCAAAAAAGACCGAATTTTTCGGTCTTTTTTTAAGTTGGGATTTTTACTAAGCGTGAGTTATAGACTATTTCTTTCCCAAAATACGCCGTCTTTATATCCTTGAATAGAATTATCTTCTTCGCATTTTTCAAGTCTATACTCACCCCACGCACAATAGAGTGGATTTTGCTCGATATTTATATATCTTCTCGATAGTTTTTTTGCAACTACGCCGGTTGTTCCACTACCAGCAAAAATATCGAGAACTAAATCGTTTGGGTTAGAACTTGCTAAAATTAGTTTAGCAATAAGTTTTTCGGGCTTTTGGGTTGGGTGAGCAGTATTTTCTGCCATAGACCAATAAGGAACGGAGATATCTCCCCAAAAATTTGATGGACAAGTATATCTAAACTTTCCGTCTTCCGTTTGCTCCCAATCCTTTGGCTTTCCGTTTTCTTTATAAGGCGCAATTACTTTTTTTCTTTGCTTTACTTGCTCTAAATTAAAGGTAAAGTTTTTGCCAACTGTACAATAGAAAATATCTTCCATTGAATTCTTCCAATTATCTTTTGCCCCTCTGCCTTTTTCTCTTTCCCAAGTAATTCTATTTCTAATCGTAAAATGCTTTTCTAATACGACGCCAAGTGGAATAGCCGTTTTCCAATCACAGCAAACGTAAACACTTGCCGTTTCCTTTAGTTTGGGCTTAACCTTTTCTATCCAACTTTCTAGATAAGAAATATACTCTTCGGTATTAGTTTCCTTAAATTCGTTGCCGTGAAAATCTTTAGTTAAATTATAAGGTGGATCAACGATTAGTAAATCTATCGATTTATCTAAAATATTTTCAATAGCCTCAAAAAAATCGCCTAAAACGGTCACACAATTTTGCCCTTTTTTTAGGTCTTTAGCCTTTACGCACCTACTTAAATACTCAGGAGAATCTTCAATTTGAAAATCAATTGTTTTATTTCTTTTCGCTTTCATAGTTATTTATCTAAAAGTTTTGTCCAAGCTTCCGATTTGGATAAAAGTTCGCTATTGTCCTTAGTTTTTTTAAGCATTTCAAGTAGAGCGCTAGTTTGATCAGCACTACCACCCAATAATTTTCTTATTCTATAAACGGCGTCTAATTCTTCTTCACTAAGCAACAATTCTTCGTTTCTCGTTCCTGTCTTTTTTAGATCGATTGCAGGAAATATTCTTCTCTCGCTTAATTCTCTAGACAAGTGAATTTCCATATTCCCCGTACTCTTAAACTCTTCGTATATAACGTCGTCCATCTTACTACCCGTATCGACCATTGCAGTTGCTAAAATAGTGATATTTCCGTTGCCTTTAGTATTTCTCGCCGAACCAAATAACTTTTTAGCCATTTGTAATGCAACGGGATCAATACCACCGGTTAACGTTTTTCCCGAAGATTCTATCGTATTGTTATAAGCCTTTGTCAATCTCGTAATAGAATCTAGCAATATTACTACGCTTGCCCCAAATTCAGCCATACGCTTTGCTCTCTCTATCACTAGTTCTGCAGCCCTAATATGATGTTCGGGCTTTTGGTCAAAGGTAGAATATACAACCTCTGCGTCTACGTTTTCAATAATATCAGTCACTTCTTCAGGACGCTCGTCAATAAGCAAGACGAATAGATTTACTTCTGGATTTTTCTTTTCAATACACTTAGCGAGTTTTTTAACAAGGGTAGTTTTACCAGCCTTTGGAGGAGCGACGATAAGACCACGTTGTCCCTTTCCAATAGGCGCAAAAAGGTCAATACAACGAAGTGATAAATCTTCAGACAAGCCAAAGTTAAATCTACGCTTTGGATAGCAAGGAATTAAAGAGTCAAAATCGTCCCTACCTAAAATATAATCTGGAAAAGCGTCGTTTATCTCAGTGACAACAAACGCTGACGGTGCGCTACCTTCTTTTATAACTTTAGCCCTTGCCTTAACTTTATCGCCACTTTTTAATTGATATTTTTTTATAACGTGTCCCGAAACGTGAACGTCGTTTGATGACATTTCGTAATTTTTTGTTCGAATAAAGCCGTAGCCTGCTTCTAATTGTTCAAAAATACCTTCAACGGGAAACAATACTTGAGAATCTCTAAAAACGTACTCGGAAGAGCCAAAGTTTTTGACGTATTCCGAATATGGAATTTTATCAGGATCAATAGGCTTATCTTCTTTCTTCTCTTCATTAGCCTTACTTTCATCTTCTTCGTCGTCTACTATGAACGCAGATAAATTGATTTTAGTTTTTACACGCGCACCCTTAGTGCCCCAAACGGGAGCAACCTTATTTTGCTGAACATCCATAATGGCTTCAATAAGTTCTTCTTTATTTTGAGTACTAGGCGACTTAACGCCAATTACTCTGCCAATTTCTCTAAGCGTACCAATTACTTGCTCGCTTAGAATTTCTTTAGTAAAAGTAATAAATTTTGCCATATTATTCTCCCTTTTTTTCTTTAATGCTTCTAGCGGATAAAATTCCACTAACAAATGCAAAAGTTAAATTGAATCCACCACAATCTCCGTCAACGTCAAGAAGTTCGCCCGTTAAGTAGAGATTTTTCACCAATTTACTTTGCATTGTGAACGGATTTACGTTATTAGTATCAATTCCACCCTTTGTCACTTGAGCGTAATTAAATCCAAGATTTCCCGTCACCTTAAACTCTAGATTTTTAACTGCAAACGCAATATCTTCTTCTCTAAAATATTTTTTACAAATTATTCTACCTAATTGCTTATTAACTATACCGAGAAGCAAGTCTTCATTAGGAAATATCTTGAGTTCTTTTCTAGTCTTAATTATATTTAACAATTCTTCTAATGATAACCAAGGCAAAAGTTCTACTCTAACCTTTGGATTTTTTGCATTTTGTAGTCCTACCAACTTAAAAATTGAAGAGCCCGATAGCCCGTATTCAGTAAAGAGCAAATCACCTTCAACGTTTGATAAAACTTGCTCGCCGTCTAATGCATATACTTTGGCTTTTTCCTTAACTCCCTTTAGCCCCTTATACTCTTTTAATTCTGCTTTAATTTGAACGAGTGCAGGCGAAAGATTAGTTAATTTGTGCCCAAAATTTTCTAATAGACGATACGACGAGCCGTCCGTTCCATATTGTTTTCCCGCCGAACCACCAAACGCACACACTACGTATTTTGCCTTTACAACCTTATTTTCACTATATATTAAAAAGCAATCGTCCTTTTTTTCAACTATGTCTACGTAAAAATTAGTTTGAAGTTGGCATTTTTTAGCATCTAAAAAATATCTTAAATTGTCCAAAACTGAATTTGCCTGCAGAGAAATAGGAAAAATTTTGCCGTCTTCTTGAACAAAAGTAAAAATTCCTAACTTTTCTAGATATTTTCTAATATCAATTTCATTTAAAAGGGGAAAAAAGGCAGTAATAAAGCCCTTGTTGCCGTGATAATTTTCTCTAGAAATTTGCTCGTTAGTCAAATTTCCTTGCCCATTACCCGTAGCAACAAGTTTTTTACCTACCCTATCGTTTCGCTCAAGAATAACTACTTCTTCACCTGATAAGGCATTATTACCAGAAAGCAACTCCACGGCACTAAGTAGCCCAGAAGCACCTCCGCCAATAATGGCAACTTGATAAATCTTATTCAATTTTTACTCCTTAAAAACGTGGGAATCCACAAAAATTTGAATTTACAAAATATTAACTTTTGTAATTAAAAACTACAACCCGATTTTATTTGATTAAATCTAAAAGGTCGTTTGGGCTACAAGCAAACACTTTCGCCCCGAAAGATTGTAAAAATTCTTTATCTCTATAACCCCACAATACCGAAATTGACTTAACGCCTGCGTTTTTAGCCGTCAAACAGTCGGTTTCTCCGTCACCTATAAAATAGGTTTCCTCTATCGTGGAATTTAATTTACTTATGATATTTAACGTTTCCGTTTTATCTGGCTTACGCTTTCTACCCTCGGCGTAGCCCACCACCATATCAAACTCAACGTCGCCAAAATAATTTTGCATAACGTTATCGGTAGTTTCTTGTGGTTTATTAGTTAAAACGGCTATCTTAAAGCCCTTTCCCTTTAGAGTATATAGGAGTTCTTTCACTCCGTCGTATACTTTAGTTCTTGGACTGCCTGAACTTGTGTAGACTCTATTATAATAAGCAAGCCTTTCGTCCAAAAGTTCACTTGAAATTTCTTCGCCAATACAATCTTTTACAAGATTTCTAGCGCCGTTTCCAATAAACTTTCTAACGTCACTATAACTTCTTTTTTTATAGCCGAATTTTTCTAAAGTTTGGTTGACGTAATACTCAATATCTGGAAGTGAATCAATAAGCGTTCC
This sequence comes from Clostridia bacterium, assembly GCA_017456055.1. Classification (GTDB taxonomy): domain Bacteria; phylum Bacillota; class Clostridia; order Christensenellales; family Borkfalkiaceae; genus UBA1259. Next base: position 60,996 of record JAFTKC010000002.1, read on the forward strand.
GTCTAAGTCGAATATAGCAAGTTTGCCCATTACATTTCCTCTACGGTTTCAATTCCTAAAAGATTTAACGCGTTAGTTAGGGTGATTTTTACACTCTTTGTTAACGCAAGTCTTAGGTTTTTAGCATTATCGTCATCACAAGCAATCTTGCAATTCATATAGAATTTGTTAAATACACCCGAAAGTTCTAGTGCGTATCTCGTAATTAAAGACGGCTCGTAATTTTTTGATGCAGATTGAACGATTTCACCAAATTTAGATAAGGTTGATACTACGTCGTACTCTTCTTCAGCAAGTTCACTTATAGTATATTGACTAGGCTCACCAACTTTATTCAATACGCTATTGCAACGTGCAACCGTATATTGAACGTAGGGGCAAGTTTCCCCCTCAAAACTCAATACTCTATCATAACTAAAAACGATATCCTTTATTTTATTGTTGCAAAGAGCACCGAAAATTACTGCGCCCGTTCCAACTGCTTTTGCCGTGTGGTCTTTATCTTTTATGTTAGGATTCTTTTCTTCAATGACTTTATAAGCCTTTTCTATGGTTTTATTTATAACGTCTTCAAGTAATACGACGTTTCCAGATCTAGTACTCATTGAGCCCGACTCTAGTGAAACCATACCATACGCTACGTGAACTAAGTCTTTCGCCCACTCTCTACCCATTAGTTCCACAACCTTGAAGAATTGCTTAAAGTGTAGATTTTGTTGATAAGCAACTACGTATAAGCACTTATCAAAATCGTAGGTTTTCTTTCTATACATTGCAGCGGCAATATCACGAGTTGCATATAACGTTGAGCCATCTGACTTCAAGATTAAGCAAGGTGGCATTCCGTACTCTTCTAAATCTACGATTGACGCTCCGTCCGAAATCTTAATTAATCCCTTTTCTTTTAATTCTTCAACTACGGGAGCCATTTTGTCGTTATAAAAACTCTCGCCAGCATACGAATCAAAAGATACGTTTAGTAGTTTATAAATTTTATCAACTTCTTCTAATGTGATTTCTTTAAAAAGATTAAAGAGTTTATTGCTTTCTTCGTCACCATCTTCTATCAACTTAAAATAACGTCTCGCCTCGTCGTCTAAAGATGGATTTAACTTAGCCTCGTCGTGAAATTTAACGTAAATTCTAGTTAGTTCTTTGAGCCTACCTTCTTTTACAGCCTCAAAACTACTCCACTTTTTAAACGCAACTATAAGTTTACCAAATTGCGTTCCGTAATCTCCAAGGTGATTTATACCTACTACTTCATAACCCAAAAATTTAAAAATTTTACAAAGAGCGCTACCTATAACGGTGGTGCTTAAATGTCCGATATGAAATGGCTTTGCAATATTTATCGACGAATAGTCAATACAAATAGTCTTTCCCTTACCAATGGTTGAACTTCCGTAGTTCTCTTTTTCGTTTAGAACTTTTGAAAGTACTTCGTTCGCAAGCGAAATTCTATTAACCTTAAAATTAAGGTAGCCGTTAACTGCGCTACACTCCGAAATATATTCGTCTAAAACAAAACCTGCCTTTAGGTCTTCAGCAATCTTAATTGGTGATGAACGCAAAATCTTAGAAAGCTTAAAGCAAGGCAATGCGTAGTCCCCCATTTCTAGATTAGGTGGAATTTCAATATAACTTTCTAAAGTAGGCGTGTCAACCGAGTCGATATTTAATTTTTTTGCAATGTGATTCTTGTAATTCATAATCTTTTCCTTTTATTTTAATTATAATAACATAAAATTTATTAAAAATGCAACATAAAAAGTTGTAATTTTATTTTTTTTAATTTATAATTATATATACTTAAACAATTCGAGAGGAAATTTTAATGAAACTTGGAGTCGTAGGCTTACCTAACGTAGGAAAATCAACTTTATTTAACGCAATAACAAAAGCAGGCGCTGAGTGCGCTAACTACCCTTTCTGCACTATCGAACCAAACGTTGGCGTCGTAGCCGTTCCAGACGAACGCTTAAACGTTCTAGCAAAAATGTATAATACAAAAAAAATTACTCCTGCGGTAGTTGAATTCGTTGATATTGCAGGCTTAGTTAAGGGCGCTAGCAAAGGCGAAGGCTTAGGGAATAAATTTTTAGCAAACATTAGAGAAACGGACGCTATAGTTCACGTGGTTAGATGTTTTGAAGATGAAAACGTCACCCACGTAGACAATCAAGTAGATCCATTAAGAGATATTGAAACTATCAATATGGAACTAATTTTTGCCGATTTAGAAGCAATTAAAAAGCGTTTTGATAAAGCCTTCAATATGATTAAAACGGGCGATAAAAAGTATAAAATTGAAGCCGATTTCTTACAAAGGCTTTTAGATCACTTAAACGAGTTTAAGCCGGCTAGAAGTCTTCCCTGTACTGAAGAAGAAAAAGAATACCTTAAAGACCTATTTTTAATCACTTCTAAACCCGTTATTTACACGGCAAATATTAGTGAAAAAGATATGGATAAAAATGATGAAGATATCCCACTAGCAAAACTAGTTATCGACTACGCAAAAAAAGAAAACGCCGAATATATGGTGATTTCTGCTAAAACTGAAGAAGAGTTATCTTCCCTAGAAGACGACGAAAAGCAAATATTCTTAGAAGAACTTGGTATTAAAGAAAGTGGTCTAGATAAATTAGTTAAGGTTTCTTATAGAGTTTTAGGGCTTATCAGTTATCTAACTGCCGGCGAAAAAGAAGTTAGAGCGTGGACCATTGAAAACGGCACGAAAGCACCACAAGCAGCAGGTAAAATTCACTCGGATTTTGAAAAAGGTTTTATTAGAGCCGAAATCGTTGACTACGATATTTTAGTTGAGTTAGGCTCGTTTAACGCTGCGAAAGAAAAAGGTAAAGTTAGGTCGGAAGGCAAAGAATACGTTATGAAAGATAGCGACGTTGTCTTATTTAGATTTAACGTTTAGAAATTAAAAAAATATGAAAAAGGATAGCATTTTTGCCATCCTTTTTCTTTTTAGTAAAGTCTAAACACTTTTTCTGGTAAACGTTTTTTGTTTTCGTTCTTTAAGGTTTTACCCTTTGACGTTCTACTTTCTATAGAAATATCGTCACTATTTACGGTAAATGCTACGCCAAAGTTATCTATTACGGCTATATTTTCAGGCTCTTTTACTATCTTTGCAAAGACTATTTTATTAACCTTTCCAAGTTCGCAAATCTTAACGCCCTTTCCGTTTCGACCTTGTGGTTCGATTTCCGAAACGATAACTCTCTTATAGTAGCCTGTATCGGTCACAAGCAAGAATTCTCCCTCTTCGTCAACTTGAGTTATTAGAATTATCCTGTCGCCCTTATTGAGATTGATGCCCTTTACCCCTCCAGCAACTCTTCCTTGCAATGGAATATCATCTTTTTTAGCATTAAGCACAGCACCTTTTTCAGTGACGAATACAATTGTCGTTTCACTTAAGTCTTGCTCTACGCTTATTAGTTCGTCGCCGTCTTTTAGTTTGACCGCTTGATAGTATGGCTTTATTAGATTATATTCTTTCCACTCGGTCTTTTTAATCAAGCCGTCTTTAGTATAGAATAAAATATTACCCTCAGGAGTAGTCCCTCTCTCTGCCGTGAAGAAAGCAACGGGATATTCGTTTCTTGCGCACTCTAAAGCTATTTCGCTAAACTTAATGCCCTTATCTCTATATCTGCATTCGGGCATGTCTTCAACGTTAATCCTACAACAATTTCCTAGATTAGTAAACGCATATAGAACGTAATTGCTCTTAGCCTTTGCACAAACGGAAATAAAGTCTTCAGCAGTTGCGTTATCCTTAACGTTTCTATCGCTATTATTAAAGTTGCGCTCAGGAATCTTCTTAAAGATTTTTCCGTGCGTAAATATTAGCGTAAAATCTTCAATAGGCTTTAATTCTGCTTCTATATCTTTATCTTCGCTTTCTTGCTCTACACCACCAACGATTATCGTACTTCTTCTAGCATCTTTGAATTTCTTTTTAACCTCAAGAAGTTCTTTCTTTACGACGTCCATTTGCTTTGCTTTGCTAGCAATTATACTCGTTAAATATTCAATTTTTTCTTTCAACTCTTTAAGTTCTTGTTCGAGTTTATTTACTTCTAGTTTGGTAAGTCTTGCAAGTCTTAAGTCTAAAATAGCGTTGGCTTGAACTTCGCTTAAAGTAAATCTTTCTCTTAACTTTTGTCTTGCATCGGCAGTATTTTCCGCATTCTTTATAATCTTAACCACTTCGTCGATATTTTTTACTGCAACGATTAAACCTTCAATTATATGAGCTCTTTCCTTTGCTCTTTCTAGTTCAAATTTGCATCTTCTTAAAACCACTTCTCTTTGATAGTTTACATAGTAAGAAATGATTTCTAATAGACCTAGTTGGCAAGGTTTTCCATCAGCAATTGCAACCATATTTATACCAAACGAACTCTCTAATGCCGTCGTTTTATATAAATATTTCAAAATTTTATTCGCATCGGCGTCTTTTCTTAGTTTAATAACGGCTCTCATGCCGTTTCTATCAGACTCGTCAACAACGTCGGCAATTCCACCTAAAATATCCTTTTTTTCATCTTTTAGGTTAGAAATCTTCATTAGAAGTTCTGCTTTGTTTACTTGGTATGGTAATTCCGAAATAACTAAATTTTGCTTATCTCCTGTGTCCTTTTCGATAGTGACTCTAGCCTTAATTTTTATTTTGCCTCTACCCGTTTTATATGCCTCGATGAGTTCTTCGCCCGCAATAATATGCCCACCCGTTGGAAAATCAGGTGCAGGAATATATTTCATCATTTCTTTTAATGAAATCTTAGGGTTATCAATATATGCGATAGTGCCGTTAACCACTTCGCCTAAGTTATGCGTTGGAATATTGGTCGCTAGACCTACTGCAATACCCGTTGCGCCGTTAACTAGAAGATTTGGGTATCTTCCTGGAAGAGTTTCCGGCTCCATACAAGTATCGTCAAAGTTAAGGTTAAAGTTAACCGTATCCTTATCAATATCTCTAAGTAATTCTAGGGCTAGAGAATTTAATCTCGCTTCAGTATATCTATACGCTGCAGCAGAGTCTCCGTCCACCGTACCAAAGTTTCCGTGTCCGTCGACAAGCGTAGTTCTCATATTAAAATCTTGCGCTAAGTGAACTAACGCACCATATACCGAACTATCTCCGTGTGGATGGTATTTACCCAAAACTTCACCGACGATTTTTGCACATTTTTTGTGTGGTTTATCAGGCGTTAGCCCCATTTCGTGCATTGCGTATAGAATTCTTCTTTGAACGGGTTTTAATCCGTCTTCTACCCTAGGAAGCGCTCTATCAAGAATAACGTTTTCCGCATAGGGAATCATAGAATTTTTTAGCACTTCGTCAATTGAACTTACGATTACGTTGTTTTCCTTTTCCATACTTCCCTCTACCTTTTAATTTTTGCAAAAGTGTCTTCTTTATTAAAGTCTGCGTGTTCAAATATATATTTCTTTCTTTCGCCAACTTCATCTCCCATCAAGACGGTTATAAGTCTATCTGCCTCGGCTGCGTCGTCGATAGTCACTTGCATAAGCGTTCTAGTTTTTGGATTCATAGTGGTTTCCCAAAGTTGTCCTGGATCCATTTCGCCAAGACCTTTATATCTTTGAATTTGATACCCTTTACCCACCTTTTCAATCTTTTCTTTTAATTCCTTATCGTCATAGGCGTATTCTTCTACGTTGCCTTTATACACTTTATAAAGTGGTGGAATACCCATATAAACGTGCCCTGCGTTTATAAGTTCACGCATATACCTAAAGAAAAACGTCAAGAGTATCGCCTTAATGTGCGCTCCATCTTGGTCAGCATCTGATAAAATTATTACTTTATGAAACTTTAAGCCAGACAAATCGAATTCCGACGCAATGCCCGTTCCTAGAGCGCTTATTATCGTTCTAATTTCGGTGTTTTGCAAGATATGGTCGAGTTTCTTCTTCTCAACATTCAAAGGTTTACCACGGAGTGGTAATATAGCCTGAAATTGGCGCATTCTAGCTTGCTTAGCACTACCACCTGCAGAATCACCCTCAACTATAAATAGTTCATTGAGCTCAGCTTTTCTGCCCGAACAAGCGGCAAGTTTACCAACCAAATTTTGAGACTCAATACTCTTTGACGCTCTAGCAATTTCTTTAGCCTTTTTTGCAGCCAATCTAACCTTGGCAGCGTTTAAGGCTTTATTTATTATGATTTCAAAAATCTTAACTAACTTTTTGTTATTCATTAACGCTGAGAGTTCGTTGACTGTCACGTACTCAACGGCAGGTCTTGCTTCCGGATTGCCGAGTTTAGTTTTTGTTTGACCTTCAAACTGAACGTTTTTCATTTTGATAGACAAAATAGCCGTCAATCCTTCCTTAAAATCGTCGCCAAGCAAGTTTTCATCTTTATCTTTTAGAATATTTTTAGTTCTCGCAAAGTCGTTTAACACTCTTGTGACACCCGAACGGAAGCCCGTTTCGTGCATACCACCTTCGCCAGTAGGAATATTATTTACGTACGAATATATACTCTCAACGTATGCGTCGGTATGTTGAACGGCAAATTCAACCATAATTCCATCTTTTTCAGTGCAAGCATATAAAGGCTCGTCGTAAAGAGTGGTCTTACCTTCATTTAGGTATTTAACGAAGTTTATTAAGCCCCCTTCGTACTTATAAACCCTATGAAAATCGGTGTTTTCGTCGTAAAAATCTATTTCTAAACCTTTATTTAAGAAGGCAATTTCTCTAAGTCTTTTAAGAATAGTTTCAACTGAGAATTGAGTGGTTTCAAATACTCTTTTATCGGGTAAAAATCTAACGAAAGTACCTTTTTTCTTAGTTTTCACCTTAGTATCTTTAAGTGGAGCAACGGGAACGCCCGATTTAATTTTGCCACTTTTTTCATCAAGATAACTATGAAACTCCATAGAATAAACGGTGTTTTTATAAACTTCAACCTTGAGCCACTCGGAAAGAGCGTTGGTGACAGACGCACCAACCCCATGAAGTCCACCCGAAAAATTATAATTTTCCGAGTCGAATTTACCACCAGCGTGAAGTTGAGTAAATACTACTTGCACACCAGAAACCCCTGCTTTAGAGTGAATGTCGGTTGGAATACCACGTCCGTTATCCTCAACTGAAGCAGAGCCGTCTTTATAAAGTTTAACTTCTACTCTATTAGCAAAGCCGTTAGACGCTTCGTCCACAGCATTATCAACTATTTCCCATAATATATGATGAAGACCTTTAACGCTAGTCGTTCCAATATACATACCAGGACGAAGTCTAACCGCGTCAAGCCCTTCTATAATTTTAATATCTTCCGCATTGTAATTAGTTTTAGCCATTGTGCCTCCAAAAACCTTAAAAGGTTAACTTACCCATCTATTTTACTATATATTGTGTTTTTTTTCAAGCAGTAAACACAATTTTTTTGCTTTTTTATAAAATAAAAACGCCCTTAAGGTAAAATTTTACAATACTTATTTTTTAAGCATTTTAAAATTTTATTCAAGGACGCGTAAATTTTGAGAGGCGTATTCTATTTTACACCGATAAACTTATATCCAGCCTCGTCGATAAGTTTTTTTGCAACTTCAACATCAAACTCTCCTTCAACTATCGCAAGTTTTTTCTTTAAAAGAATCTCAACACTCTTAACTCCATAAATTGAAGATAAAATTTCTTTCACTCTTCCTGCACAATGATTACACATCATACCTTCTATTTTTAACTTCATAATTTCTCCTTTTCTATAATCAAATTTTTTATAATTTCTAATTCTAAGCGCATTTTGAACGACAAACAATGAAGAAAGACACATGCAAATTGACGCAATAGTTGGCGTTAAAGTTATATTAACGAAAGACAAAACCCCACCTGCTATTGGAATTGCAAGCAAATTATAAATAAAAGCCCAAAACAAATTGCCCTTAATAATGCCGTTCGCCTTTTTACTAATTTTAATAGCGTCAACTATAGAAGAGGGCTTACCGTTAACTAAAACTACGTCTGCACTCTCTATCGCAATATCCGTGCCCGTACCCATAGCAATACCGACATCTGCCGTTTTTAACGCAGGGCTATCATTTATTCCGTCACCGACGAAAGCCGTTAAATTATCACCTTTGTTATCTAAAATAATTTGTGCTTTTTGCTCAGGCAATACTTGAGAAAAATATCCTTTTAAGCATAAATTTTCATATATTTTCTTAGCAGAATTTTCGTTATCTCCAGTAATCATATAAGAGTCAACACCAATTGAATTTAACTCATCTATCGCTTTAATACTATCTTCTTTTAAACAATCGAAAATGCCGAAAATTGCTAGCGTTTCGCCCTTTATGTTAGACATAATAACCATAGTTTTTCCTTGTAAAATACTATCGTTATCAATTTTTACAAAATTACCAAGATAATAAACGGTATCTTTTACTTTTGCCTTTATACCTTTCCCTATTATATACTCAAACTCATTAACTTCGTAACTTGATTCAATGCAAAATTCCTTTATACAATCGGCAAGTGGATGGTTAGATTTACTCTCAAGCGAATATACGATTTTTTTAACTTCTTCGTCGGGAAGTTTTGAGTAGTTTATAAAGTTAACCACTTTGGGTTTCCCCTCGGTTAGCGTTGCCGTTTTATCTAAAAAAATCTTTTTAACGTTAGATAGTTTTTGCAAACTTTCGGCATCTTTATATAGCACCCCTAACGACGCAGACTTACCCGTAGCCGTCATAACGGCAACAGGAGTCGCCAAACCTAGCGCACACGGACAAGATACTACCAAAACACTTATAGCATACTTAAACGCCAAATAAACGTCTTTAGAAATTAAGATCCAAGCAATAAAAGTTATAATCGCAATAGCCGTCACTACAGGAACAAATATCCCCGAGATTTTATCTGCAAGTTTTTGAGCAGGCGCTTTACTTGACTGCGCTTCTTTTACTATTTGAATAATCTTTGAAAAATAAGATTCTATCTTTTCGCTAGTTGCTCTATAGCAAACGTATCCACTCTTTAATATACTACCAGAAATAATTTTAGAGCCAACAAAAACTTCAATTGGGATACTTTCCCCCGTTATAGCCGATTTATCAAGCGAACCTAACCCCTCTACAACCTCTCCGTCTACACAGGCAAAGTCTCCAACTCTTAAAATAACTATATCGCCCTTTTTAATCTCGCTACTCTTTACTCTTTTTTCCTTTCCATCTACAAGTATTAAAACATCATCTGGCAAAAGCGAAGATAACTTTTCTATTTCTTTGCCCGTTTTTCGTTTTGATAGTTCTTCTAGCCATTTTCCCAAAGTCACCAATACTAAAACCATTGCAGAGGATTCAAAAAACAAATGCCCCGAGTAATTAGAAGTAAAAACTAAAACTGCTTGAACAACACTAAAAGCAAACGCCGAAAAAGAGCCTAAAGAAACTAAGGTGTCCATGTTTGGCGATAAATTCTTTAACGCCTTAACACCTACTATATAGAACTTAAAGTTTATTGCTATGATTATTAAAGCGAAAACAAACTGCAATATTATATTTATTCTAATGGAAAAAACGGGCAACCCGATCATTTCACCCATAGAAAAATACAAAAGTGGAAGCAAAAAGATTAATGATATCAAAAAGCGTTTTCTTAGTCTATCGCTTTCTGTATTCTCAACCTTTATTTCGCCGTTTGAAACGGTTGCCTTATACCCAATAGAATTAACTGCAAGGCAAATATCTTGCGAGTTTAAAAGATTTTCGTCAAAAATAACGCGCATACTTTTATCTAATAGAGAAACGCTAACCTTTATAACTCCGTCTAGTTTACCTACTCTCTTTTCGATTGCTTGCGAACAAGCGGAACAAGACATACCTTCAATTTGAAAATTTTCTTTCATAATTCACCTTTAATCATTATACCACTCATTTTGATTAAATTCAAATAAAACTTGCCTCCCATAAAAACGGAAAGCAAGTTTTAATGAAAAAATGGTTATTTAGTAATATCTTCTTCTTTTTTACTGCCACAATTTGAGCAATATTTACAACTACTACAATCCGAGCAACACGATGTTTTGCCCTTTTTCTTATTTATGATAGCCACCACGATTACGGCAACCACAACAAGTCCCACTAATACACCAATAATTACGTCTACCATAATAAACCTATTTACTCTTTAACGGGCGCTTTTCGTTATATGCCCTAATTCCCAATATCGCAAAAACCATCAATGCAATTATAACTATTGAAACTATTATCGACCAAGTAGACCAGGTTGCAAACATAGTGCAGAACACGTAAGTAATTGCGCTTGCGATAAATGAAGTTGCTATCCAGAAAAGCAAAGTCCATTTAATCTTGCCTTTTCCTAATTCGCCCTTAGCAGTTGCAACTGCTGCAAAACATGGAATAGTAGTCATATTAAACACGATAAACGATATTAGACCTGGCCACTCAATACCTGTTGCCGCTATCATTGCCACAACTTCATATCCCTCTTCACCAAACTCTCCAGATGCAATTAAAGCCTCAATTTGACTTAGGATTTCAGGACTTAATACGCCCGCATTAACAAGTATATCTGGTTGAACGGTAAACATTGCAAGAATTACCGAAGCGAGAGTTAAAAATCCTGCTATAACATTTTCCTTTGCAATTAAGCCTAAAATTGCAGCAACTGCAAACACCCAGCCTAAACCACCTAATTGACTACCAAATCCAAGCGGAGTAAATATAGGTTGCATAAACTTTCCTACCGACGCTAAAATCGATTCGTTCATTTGACTCGGATCGCTAATCAACGTCCAATCCCAACGGAAGTTAGAAACAAACCAAATAATAATGGTTGATGCTAGAATAATAGTAAACACTTTCTTTACGTAGTGCTTTGTTTTATCCCAAAGGTGAATCATTAACCCCTTGAATCCTGGTGCGTGATATGCTGGAAGTTCCATAATAAAAGGAGCGATTTCACCACGTTGAGTAGTTCCTCTCATTATTAAAATAGTTATTACGGCAACTGCCATGCCAACTACGTATAAAGCATACGTAATAAGATCAGCGCTACCAATATTGAACGCCATAGCCATTGCCCCCGTGACTGCGGCAAGTATAGGCAATTTTGCACCGCAAGTAAAGAAAGGTATGGCTCTTATAGTAAGAGTTCTTTCTCTCTCGTCGGCAAGAGTTCTAGTATTAACCATTGCGGGAATTGAGCAACCAAAACCCATAATCATAGGTATAAACGCTCTACCCGAAACGCCAAATCTTCTAAAAATTCTATCAAGAATAAAGGCCACTCTCGCCATATATCCCGTATCTTCTAATATTGAAAGACAAAGCAATAAGAATATGATTTGTGGAACAAAACTTAGCACCCCACAAAGTCCTGCCAAAATTCCGTCGTTAACAAGTCCTAAAACCCAAGGCGTAGAAGTTATTGATTCTAACCCTGCACCAAGCCAACCAGATATCGTAGCCGTTATAACGTCCATCAAATTAAATAATATCACACCTGGCGACGCTAAGCCTTCACCCGAGCCAAATAGCCCTTCAAAAGCAGTACCAGAAAGAGAAACCCACTCGTCGTTTAATACCCCACCTAAAAACAAGAAGTTTTCCGAGAAAGTCAAGTGGAATATCGCAAATAAAATGGCTAAAAATATTGGAATACCTACCCATTTATTCGTCAACACTTTATCTGCCTTGTCTGACTTCGACAATTTTACGCCTTTATCTTTTTTACTCATTAAAGGCGAGTAGTATTTTGATATGTATTTATATCTCGCATCTGCAACTAAAGCCTCGAAGTCCGTGCCAAAAAGTTCATTTTCAAAAGTCTTTTTGAACTCTTCCACCATTTTTATGGTGTTTTGATGCATAGCCACTTCAATTTCGTCGTTTTCTACGAGCTTAATTGCGTGAAAGAGTGGATTTTCTATGTCTTGACCATCAAGAGCAATTCTTACGTCGTTAATTAAGTGCCAAATTTCGCAACCTTCTAAAACCGTTTTACCCTTTCTAATCTCGTTGCTACTTTCTATCGCTTTTTCCATAAGCTCTTGAATACCCGTTCCCTTTAATGCGGAAATCTTTACTACGGGAACACCCAAGCGCTTAGTTAATTCCTTTTCGTCTATTTTATCCCCTTGTTTTTCAAGAGCATCCATCATATTTAGAGCGATTACTATTGGAACGTCCATCTCCATCACTTGAGTAGTGAGATATAAATTACGTTCTAAATTGGTTGCGTCTACAATATTGATAACACAATCGGGCTTCTCATCTAATATGTAGTTTCTAGATACAACTTCTTCCGGCGTGTATGGAGAAAGTGAATAAATACCAGGAAGGTCAATTATAGAAATTGGCTCGCTTCCCTTTTTATAAACGCCCTCTTTCTTATCAACCGTCACTCCCGGCCAGTTTCCAACATGAGCCGTTGAACCGGTTAACGCGTTAAAAAGAGTGGTTTTTCCACAGTTTGGATTTCCCGCTAAAGCAAATCTTTTCATTAATCTTTTACCTCCAAATTTACGCATTCTGCTTCAGTTTTACGAAGCGTTAATTCGTACCCTCTAATAGTCACTTCTATAGGATCGCCTAAAGGGGCTTTTTTGCGCAAGTACACTTCTGCACCAGGCGTCACACCCATATCGAAAAGACGTCTTTTAATACGCCCCTCACACACTATGCTTTTTATAACGCCACTTTCACCTATAGAAAATTCGCTCAATTTCTTCATTACTATGTCTCCTTTTTTATTTTATGCAACTAAAATCTTCATAGAAAGATTACCGTCTAACGCTAACCTTGAGTTTTTAACTAAACATATACTCGTTCTGCCACTTCTAGATATAACTTGAATTTCCGAATTAACGGTTATCCCAATATCTTCAAGGTGTCTCTTAGTATTTTCATCTGCAGTCACTTTTAATACTTTTAAGGTTTGCCCTACGGGCGCTAATGCTATCGGCATAACTTCTCCTTCTAAAATGTGAAACTTGTTTCATATTCTAGAACAATATTACCACCATTTTATTTCCTTGTCAAGCAAAATATGAAACTTTTTTCATATTTTTTAATTTTTTTACGAATTTTTTCTCTTGATTTTTAATTGAGTTTGTTATATAATGTTTATAATATGAAAAACGAAGTTAGACAACCTCGACAAGAGCGTTCAATTGAAAAGAAAAATAAAATAATAGAGGCGGGATACCAACTCTTTTCCGAAGTGGGATATTACGGCACAAACACTAAAGAGATTGCTAAACGTGCAGGCGTATCCACGGGAATCGTTTACGGATATTTCCAAGACAAAAGAGATATTTTAATTTGCGTTTTGGAAATTTACATCAACAAGGCTTTCGACCCGTTTTTTAAGATTTTTGACAAACTAACTGAGCCTATTGACTTTGACACAGTTATACCAAAAATCATCAATCAAGCGATTTCTACACATAAAAATAATCGTAAAATTCACGAGGCTTTGCATTCTCTCGCTAGTTCAGACGAGGCCGTTAGCGCTCAGTTTATCGCCTTAGAAGACGATATTACACTTAAAATCGCCGAAAAGTTTACTCACCTTGGAGTTAACGTTGAAAATGCCGTGGAAAAAATTCATTTTGCTATGGATATAATTCAATCTTTTTCCCACGAATACGTTTTCGATAAACACGAATACATTGACTATATCGTTATGAAGGATATGGTTATTAAAATTATTAAAGATTTATTCAATTAATATGAAAGGCTATTTTGAACTTCAACAAGATTATAATAAAAAAGTGGCAATTTCTTCTGGACCTGAATTTTTTATCCTTCCCCATTTCCATCAAAAAATAGAGATTTTTATGCTTGTTGAAGGCACTTATACCGTGACGAGAAACGGTGTTTCTTATAACCTAAATAGTGGAGATATTATAATTTTTGATTGCTACGATATTCACTCGTACGAACATAAAAACGGCGACGTTAAAGGTATTGCTATAATTATTCCACCTAAGGTAGCGCCCGAGTTTTTTTCGAGAAAAGATGGAAAGCAGTTAGCATCTCCCATTATCTCTAATCCAGAACTTTGTCAAAAACTCTACGATATCGTAGTAAATTTCGTCAAGCCAAAAGAAAACGGCGCCAACCTAAAAGCATCGGCAGGTGCGCTAGCCTTATATTTACTTGAACCCTACTTAACATACGTAGATAGTGGAACAAATGACGAAACCGCACTCGCTAAACAATTGTTAATATACGTTAACGAGAATTTTAAGACGGATATTAACTTAAAAATGCTAGCAAAAAAGTTCGGCTATTCCGTTGAACACTTATCGAGAGTTTTTAATAGGTACGTAAAGTCTAGTTTACCCAACTACGTTAATGGATTAAGACACGATTATATAAACGAAGAATTGAAAAAAAATCCTAAACAGAATATCACTACTCTTTTATTCTCGGCAGGATTTAAGAGCGTTCAAACATACTACCGAACAAAACCTAAAAAAAATTAAAAACCATTGGAAATTCCAATGGTTTTTTATATTGTATTTTTACACTTTGGCTCTTAATATATCGCCTTTTTTAAGTGGCAATTTAGTAAACAACTTAATTTTTTGTTGAACTATCTTAGCATCTTCGATTTCATTTCCCTTTTCATCAAGCATCTTTTCTACCTTGATATCCTTATTGAAGGTTTCAAAAGGTGATAAAACTTGAAGAGTGTCGCCTTTTTTGAAGCGATTTCTCATTTCAATTAAAATACTTTCTCCGTCACTATCCTCAAGAACGTTTGCAATAAATTTATACGTACCCTTACTTTGACTATCATCAAAGTTTTCCGTTCTATCGTTTTCACCTAAAAGATACGCAGTGGTAAATTCTCTATGCGCCGTCTTTTCAAGTTCTTCACTATACTCGGCGTTTTCTTTATACTTTTTACCCACTCTATAATACTCGTCGATTGCACGCCTATACGCATTTACTACCGTCGCTAAATAGTATTCGCTCTTCATTCTTCCCTCTATCTTAAAAGAACACACGCCCGCATCTACGAGTTCGCCTATATAGTCTATTAAATTAAGGTCTTTACTATTTAAGATATACGTCCCACGCTCGTCTTCTTGCATTTCCATATAAGCGCCGTCGCTACCTTTTTCTCTTATCTCAAAATTCCATCTACACGCTTGAACGCAAGCGCCACGATTACTACTTCTACCCGTTTTATAATCAGACAGCAAGCATCTTCCACTATAAGATATACACATAGCGCCGTGAATAAAGGTTTCAATTTCAATTTCTGGCACTTTATCTTTAATCTCGGCTATTTCGTCTAACGACAATTCTCTTGCCAAAATAACCCTTTTTACGCCGTAATTTTTCCAAAATTCTACGGCTTTATAATTTAGAGTGTTCGCCTGTGTGGAAATATTTATTTTTAAGTTTGGTGCAACTTCTCTTGCTAGAGAAATTAATCCTACGTCCGAAATTATAGCACCGTCCACGTTGACGCTTTCTAAAAATTTAAGGTATTCTCTAGCAATATTTAGGTCGTAATTTCTCGCAAGAATATTTACCGTCACGTATACTTTTTTCCCTAAAGCGTGAGAATATTTTACAGCCTCTATAATTTCTTCATCCGAAAAATTGCCTGCTAAGGCACGCAAACTTAAACTTTTACCACCTATATATACGGCGTCCGCCCCATAATAAAATGCAGTTTTTAATTTATTCATATCGCCTGCAGGCGACAATAATTCAACTTTATTCATAGAGTTTTTCGGTTATACTAACCCCGTCCTCCAAATCGTGTATTTCAGTTTTTAGGTTATCTTTCGTAGTAATGTATTCTAAAAAGTTTTCCATGCTATGTTTAGTAGTGTTAAATCGACGTGGTGTTTTTACTCTTCCATCAACGTAGCCCCTAAACAAAACGTTATCTGCAAACAGCACCCCACCTTTATTTAATAGTGGAATAAGGTTTTGCACAAATTCATAGTAGTGCCCTTTTGGACCATCTAAAAATATAAAATCATATTTTCCCGATAGTATGGGGATTATTTCTCCCGCATCGCCTAAAAATATCTTAGCCCTTTCTTCCACTCCAAAAAACTTATAGTTTTCTTTTGCAAGTTTTGCTTTTTCCTCGTCAATCTCTATACCAGATAGACTGGCTTTTTTTAATTTAAGCAACATTGCTATCCCCGAAAGCCCAAGATTTACACCTATCTCAAGTATACTTTTAGGTTGCCTTTTTTCTATTACGGAAAGCAAAAGTTCAAATGATTTATCTCTAAGTATAGGCTCTCCTTGAAGTTTTGCCTCTTCTCTTCTTCTTATGATTTCTTCTAACACTAGATTTCCACCACCATTGGTATTATCATTGGATTCTTCTTTAAGGCCTTGCTAAGGTGATTTTTAAGCGCCCTACTAATATAGTTTGAAAGTTCACCTTGCCCCTCCACCTTTCTTAAATCAATTTGGTCTAAAAGGTGGGCTAAATTCTTTTTAGTTTCAATAATCATTGCGTCAGATAATACTAGCCCTTTAGTTAAAATCTCTATAGACTTAACTTGTCCACTTCTAGCAGAAATACCTACGCTTGCAACAATCAATCCGTCTTCTGCTAAATGTATTCTATCTCTAATAACCAAACTATCAGTATCGTCAATTCCCATGCCGTCAACAAACCTTGAGCCTGCTGGGAATTTTTCACCAAACTTAATAGAGTTAGACGTTAATTCTATAGTATCGCCAATATCGGCAATGAGTATATTTCCACTTCTCATACCAAGGCTTTCTGCTAGCTTTTGATGTTTTTTAAGGTGTCTATACTCGCCGTGCACGGGAACGAAGAATTTTGGCTTAACTAGAGAGTGCAAAACTTTTAACTCGTCCCTACAAGCGTGCCCTGAAACGTGAATCGGCTCTAACGAAGAATAAATTACTTCCGCTCCTAGCCTATACAAATTGTTGATAACACTATAAATCATTCTCTCGTTGCCAGGAATTACCGAAGCACTAATAACAACCGTATCGTTTTCACCTATTTTTACTCTATTAAACTCTCCACTCGCCATACGAGTTAGCGCACTCATTGGCTCGCCTTGAGTACCCGTAGAAACTATAATTATCTCATTATCACGATAATTTTTTATCTTATCTATATCTACGATAAGTCCACTTTTAACGGTGAGTTCACCGATTTTAGAAGCAGATTCGGCAATGTTTATCATACTTCTACCCGAAAAAGCAACCTTCCTTTTATGCTTTTCGGCTAAATCTAAAATTTGTTGTAATCTATGAACGTTAGACGCAAACGTTGCAATAATTAGTCTTCTTTTTTCATTGTCGCTAAAAACGTGGTCTAAGGTATCTTTAACCACCGATTCACTCATAGTAGTTCCGTCGATTTCAATATTGGTCGAGTCTGCCATCAATAGTAGCACGCCTTCTTTACCTAATTCCGAAATTCTAGGTAAATCCATTGTTTCACCATTAACGGGAGAAAAATCTATCTTAAAGTCGCCAGAGTGAAAAACTGTGCCGATTGGAGTTTTTATAGCAAGCCCAACTGCCCCTGCAATAGAGTGATTCACGTTGATAAATTCTATCGAAAAGCCACCTAGTTTAATAGTTGAACTAGGCTTTACGCAATTCAATATAGCATTATTTATTTTATGCTCTTTAATTTTATTTTCAATTAAAGTTAAAGTTAGTTTTGTGCCGTATATAGGAACGTTTAATGTCTTTAATAAATACGGAACACTGCCGATATGATCTTCGTGTCCGTGAGTGATTACTAGACCTCTAATTTTGGTTTTATTTTTCTCTAAAAACGAAAAGTCTGGAATTACTAGATCTACCCCCGGCATACTATCGCTAGGAAAGGTTATGCCCGCGTCGATTACAATTATATCCTTGCCGTACTCAAGCACGGTCATATTTTTTCCAATCTCACCGACACCACCTAAAAATCTTACCTTTAAGGTTTTGATATCTTTGGGGGTTTTCACCTTTTTTATTTCAGTTGATTTTACTTTAACACTTTGTTGTCTATTATTTACGCTTTTTGCCTTTTTATTTTTCTTAGTGGAAACTTTTTTTACTTTTACTTCCTTTGGTTTAATATCCTTTCCCATCTTTACCGATTTCTTCTTTCCACCAGTAGTTTTTTTGTTTTTATTATCTTTCAATATATACTCCTTGAAATCACTAAAAGTGATAAATTTTCATTTCTTATTACAATTATACACTTTTTAGAAAAAAAAGTAAACGAAATAAATATTCGCAATAAATATTTTGACTTAAAGGGGTTAATTTACTTGAAAAAAAAGTCGTAAAAGGGTATAATTAAAACTAATATTTCGTAAAAAATTTTAGAGGAGTATATTTATGCGCGTGTTTAACTTTGCAGCAGGTCCTTCAACCCTTCCAGTTCCGGTTTTAGAAATTACACAAAAGGAATTACTTGATTATCAAGGAACAGGTATGTCGATTACCGAAATGAGCCATCGTGGTAAACCTTTTATGGCTGTAAACGATGAGGCTAACGCCCTTCTTCGTGAACTCATGAATATCCCTGAAGACTATTCAGTTTTATTCGTTCAAGGGGGCGCATCCCAACAATTCGCAGCCGTTCCACTAAACCTATTACAAAAAGGAAAAGCCGATTATATTTTAACTGGCAACTTCGCTCAAAAAGCATATGAAGAAGGCTTAAAATACGGCGATATGGCTGTTGCAGCATCTTCTAAGGACGCTAAATACACCTTTATTCCAGACGTAAACGATATGAAATTTAGAGACAATATCGACTACGTTCACATGACTTATAACAACACTATTTTTGGTTCTAGATTTACTGAACTTCCTAAAACCGACGCAACTCTTGTCACCGATATGAGTTCAAATATTTTAAGTGAAGTAGTTGACGTGAAAAAGTTTGGTTTAATCTACGCAGGTGCTCAAAAGAATATCGCTCCTGCCGGCGTGACTATCGTTATCGTGAAAAAAGATTTACTTGGCAAGGCTTCTCCTATTTGCCCTACCATGCTTAACTACGCTATTCAAGATAAAAACGATAGTTTATACAACACCCCTCCTTGCTTCTCTATCTACGTTGCAATGCTCGTATTTAGATGGCTAAAGGAACTAGGCGGTGTTCCCGCAATGCAAAAAATTAACGAAGAAAAGGCTAAAATCCTTTACGATTTTATCGATAACTCTTCCTTCTACAAGAACAACGTTAATAAAAAAGATCGTTCTCTCATGAACGTTCCGTTCGTTTCACCAAGCGAAGAACTAGACGCTAAATTTATAAAAGAAGCGGCTGCAAACGGATTAGTTTCTCTAAAGGGACATAGAATCGTTGGCGGTATGAGAGCGTCCATTTATAATGCGATGCCGATAGAAGGCGTTAAAAAATTAGTTGAATTTATGAAAAAATTCGAAATGGAGAATAAATAATGAAAAATATTCTTACCCTAAATTCCATAAGCAGAAAGATTGACGACGTATTTAATAATACTTACAATATAGGCAATGACGTTGAAAAGCCAGTTGGTATTTTACTTCGCTCTTTTAAAATGCACGATTACGATTTAGCAGAAGAAACAATCGCTATTGCAAGAGCAGGTGCGGGTGTTAATAATATTCCTATTGACAAATATGCAAAACAAGGCGTGGTAGTATTTAATACACCTGGCGCAAACGCCAACGCCGTTAAGGAACTCGTTCTAAGTGCTCTTCTCATTTCGTCTAGACATATTATGGCTGCAAACGACTGGGTAAAAACTCTTAAAGGAAAAGGCGACGAAGTTGCTAAACTCGTTGAAAAAGGCAAATCAAACTTTGCAGGAGTTGAAATTAAAGGAAAAACTTTAGGCGTTATCGGTTTGGGTGCTATCGGTGCTTTAGTCGCTAACTCGGCAATCGATTTAGGTATGAACGTCGTTGGATATGATCCGTTCTTATCAGTTAACAACGCACTAAAACTATCTTCACAAATTAAAATCGTTAACGAATTAAACGATTTATGCAAAAAGAGTGATTACATCACTATTCATATTCCATATATCGAAAGTGAAAACAAAGGCTTAATTAACGCAGGTCTAATTAGAAAAATGAAAGACAACGTGGTATTAATTAACTGCGCTAGAGGTGAAATCGTTAACAATCAAGACGTTATTAAGGCTGTTGAATCTGGCAAAATTAAAAAGTATTTCGTTGACTTCCCTGCAGACGAACTAATTGACCAAAAGAATATTATTTGTATACCACACTTAGGAGCGTCTACTGAAGAAGCCGAAGATAACTGCGCTATTATGGCGTCTAAACAATTAATTGAATACATTGAAAATGGAAATATCGTTAACTCCGTTAACTACCCTAACTGCTCAATGCCAAGATCAACTGCCGTTAGATTAGTTATATTACACAAAAACGTTAACAATATTCTTGCTCAAATCACCACGACTATTGGAAACGACGGAATAAATATTTCTAACCTTGCAAACAAGAGTAAAGGCGAATACGCAGTCACTATCGTAGACGTTGACTCAGATGTTTCAGACAAGGCAATTGAACACATTAATAAGGTTGAAGACATCATTAAAGTTAGAGTAATTAAGTAAATATTTAAAACATTAAAGCCTTGAAACTTCTGTTTCAAGGCTTTTTTCTACTTCATAAATTCAATTTTATTGCCGAAAATATCCATTCCCTCTGCAACTTCTAGATAACCCCCGTAGTAATTTTGCCAATCGTATTTATCTAAAAGCCTATTCAAAAACGCCTCTTTAACCGTCGAATTCGGCACGTACTTAAAACAATCGTATATGGTATTAAACTCAATGAATATCGGTTCGTTAGTGACGTCGTCATACCCAAAAATCTTCCTACCATAATACCATCTATCATCGTATTTTCCACCCTCAAAATATTCAGGACTCTTTCTATAAGTTAAATTCTTTGCCGATAAATATATCCTTCTTGCATCGTAAACATTTTCAAAGAGAGATGGATAATACGCGTCAAGCCCATAAAAGCTACCACTTGAAAGGTAGTAATCTAAGTCCTTAAAATATCCCGTTTGTTGAGTGTAATAAGTGCACCCCTCTTCGCTAGATATATAATTTAGAAAATCTCTACACGCCTCGGCAACGTCCGGTTCTTTCCATAGTTTGTTTGCTAGGACAAAATAGGACGGATTTACTTGTAGTAATGCTCTTTCCTTACTCTCTCTTTCCCCGTTAAACGAGTTCGGCAGAGCCATCCACAAAAGTTTACGCTCGTTTTGACCATCGTAATTATATTGCTTATTGTATCTATCTAAGATAACCGTATCTTCTAATTCTCTATACCAAGAAGAAGTATCTATAAGCATTGCCGATTGTTGAATTCCGTTAACATCGTACCCTGAAAAAACAAAATCCCACATAGCGTCTACTTGGTCTTTGTTCGGGCTATTAGTTATATCTGCCCACCAATCCAATTTTACCGAAATATCCATAAATACTTCTGCGTAATATTTTGCAAGCGACCAAGAAGTATAATAACCCGTTTCTTCAGTTATGTTAACTTTCGTCGTCTTAGGCTTATAAATATCAACTAGATTTAACTCATTTCCACTAAATAAAGGCTCGTTCGTAAATCCCGTGACAATTTCCATTTCGCCGTACATATCCATATATGCTCTCGCTTGGTCATACCCCAAAAGCGAAGTCATAAGAACTTGAGCAAGATAATCGGCTTTATAAGTTTCACTACCTGCCACCATAAATGGATAAATATCGTGCTCTTTAATATATTCGCACATCGCTATAAACTCGCATAAAGTTTTAGGAAGTCCATCATCGGCAGTATTATAAATCCCGTCAAGCCCCGCAGATTTATTTTCAGTTTCAATATTATTTGCGCCAGTAGGTTTAGTAAAATAATAGGTTTCGCCCGTAATTTTAGACACAAAACTAACGGCATCTAAAGTATCTTTTGCAAAATAAAATCCATTGTTATTAAAGGAATTTCCATCATAACTTATTCCAAGAATCTCCGAAGTGTGTGGAAGAGCAAAATATTCAAGGTTGTCCCCCTTATATCCTTCTAAAGCATACTCGTCGAGCCTATCCTCAAAAGTGCGTTCTATTCCGTACTCGTCGGTTGTTTTAGAATAAAACAAGTCGTCCATACTAAGTAGCCAACCCCTGTTAGCCCATTTATACATATGATGCCCTATGGTTTGGTTGGTTAGATATATATCGTACTCTTCATACTCTTGAAAATCGAGCATAAAATCGCGTTTTGAAACTAAACAAATATCTACATATACGCCCTTTTTTTGATAGGAATATTGTTTTTGCGAATATTTTTCAGCAAATTCGTACGCGACGTCATTGAGGTACAATATATCATAACTGTCCTCTTGCACTGCAATATTTATTGAAACGTTTTCTGTTTGAGCCTCTTCTTCACCACACGCCGTAGCAAATAAAAAGGTAAACGAAAACATTATTACAAGCATTGTCGCTACTATTCTTTTCATCAATATTCCCTTGAAATTTTTTAGTTATTTTATTATATCATTTATTCCCATATCATGTCAATATAGAGTTGTAATTTCCAAAAATTTAAAATAGAAAAACCCAAACTTAAGTTTGGGTTTTCATCTTATTAAACGTTTCCTTGTGCTTTCATTGCTTCAGCAACTTTTATAAAGCCTGCAATATTTGCACCTGCCATATAGTTGCCCTCCATGCCGTATTCTTTACTTGCCTCGTCACAAGCCTTAAAGATACTCTTCATGATCCCCTTTAGCTTTTCGTCCACTTCTTCAAAAGACCAAGAAAGTCTTAAACTATTTTGGCTCATTTCCAAACCACTAGTTGCAACGCCACCTGCGTTTGCAGCCTTAGCAGGTCCATAAATAATACCGTTATTAAAGTATTCGTCGATTGCTTCTGGCGTTGAAGGCATATTTGCACCCTCTGAAACAACCTTACAGCCGTTTTTAGCGAGAATTTTTGCAGATTCGCCATTAATTTCGTTTTGCGTTGCGCAAGGTAATGCGATATCGCACGGAATAGTCCAAATACCCGAACAACCTTCGTGATATTCTGCTTCAGGATGATAGTTTAGATATTCTTTAATTCTCTTTCTCTCTACTTCCTTTATTTGCTTAACGGCATCTAAATCAATTCCGTTTTTATCATAGATATAACCATTACTATCAGACATTGCAACTACTTTTGCGCCGAACTCAGTTGCTTTTTGACAAGCGTAGATAGCAACGTTTCCAGAGCCCGATACTAAAACGGTCTTTCCTTCAAAACTCATGTCGTTTGCTTGTAGCATTTCTTTAGTGAAGTAGCAAAGTCCAAAGCCGGTTGCCTCTTTTCTTGCGAGTGAGCCACCATATTGTAAACCTTTACCAGTGAACACTCCTACCCACTCGTTGCGTAGTCTTTTATATTGACCAAACATGTATCCAACTTCTCTAGCACCCGTTCCAATATCGCCTGCAGGAACGTCACAATCAGCACCGATGTGTCTATACATTTCGTTCATAAAACTTTGACAGAAATTCATAATTTCATTATCCGACTTGCCCTTAGGATCAAAGTCCGAACCACCTTTTGCGCCACCCATTGGTAACGTGGTTAAACTATTCTTGAATACTTGTTCAAAACCTAAGAATTTAATAATTCCAAGATAAACTGATGGGTGCAATCTAATTCCACCCTTGTATGGACCGATCGCAGAGTTAAATTGCACTCTAAATCCTCTATTTACGTGCATTTTACCATTATCGTCCACCCAAGGAACTCTAAACATAATTTGTCTTTCCGGCTCAACTATTCTCTCAAGCACTCCTGCATCAACTAAGTCTTGTCTTTTTTCAACTACAGGCTCTAATGAAGTGAACACTTCCGTCACCGCTTGAATAAATTCAGGTTCACCTGGATTTCTTTTTTTGGTTCTTTCTAATAAATCTAATAAGTATGCATTCTTAATTGCCATAATCTTATCCTCCATAGTCTTTCCTACTTATTTTATCACATAACGTAAAAATTAAAAAATATTTTTTATAAAAATTCTAACTTTTTTGAAATTTTTTCTTAGAAACAATGATTTAAATCTACTATAATCGCAAATAAGAAGATAACGACTAGTCCAACGGTATGAATAATTCCCTCTAGTCTTCTATTAAGCGGTTTTGTTCTAATCCATTCAATTAACGTAAAGATTACTCTTGAGCCATCCAAAGCGGGTATTGGCAACAAATTAAACACGGCAAGGTTTACGCCTATAAATGAAGTTATATTTAGAAAACTCCAAAAACCACCCGTTTTTACGGCTTGAGCCGTCACCGATATCGTGGTAATCGTTCCACCAACCGAATTTATTCCTAAACTTCCGTTAAATAATTGACCAAGCACGGTAAATATCGAGCCTGCAACTCTAAAAGAATATTCAAAAGTTCTTCCTACCGTAGAAAAGAATCCTAATTTTACTCCCGTGGTTCTAAACCCTGTGCTTACTAGTTCGCCCGTTTCCAAATTCTTCTCGTAGCGAACGCCTATAACTTTACATAATTGTTCCACGTCTTCCACGTTAGAAAAATCGGCGTCTTCTTTTAGTATAACGGATAGATTTTCCACCTTTCTATTGCGAATTATCGTAAACTCTACGCTATCTCCTTTATTTTTGCCGTTGATCGCATCCATAACGTCGGTTATTAAATAGACGTTTTTCCCCTCTGCCTTTATAATTATATCTCTTTCGCTAAATTCAAAAGTTGATTGTATTTCACTAGGGGATTGAAGTTCGTAAGTCATTACGGCAGAGTGTCCGTAGCAAGTAAACATAAGTCCTATTACTAGCAAAGATAAAATATAATTCATCAAAGCGCCCGAAACGAGCACGATTATTCTCTGCCAAGGCTTTTTATTGTTAAACGCTTTTGGATCGTCGTCATCGGTATCTTCACCCTTAAACGAGCAAAAGCCACCTAATGGTAAAAGACGAACGGAAAAAACTTCCCCGTCCTTCTTCTTTCTACTAAATATCTTAGGTCCAAAACCTATTGAAAACTCTTCTATCCCAAAACCAAATATCTTGCCTGCTATATAGTGCCCTAACTCGTGCACCATAATCATCACAAGCAGTATTAGTAAGGCTATTAGAATATAAAAAATGTAATTGGTAATTTCACCAAATGATGAAAGGAGCAATTTTAACCTCCAAAACGTTGTTTTATATATTCTACTGCGAATTTATTGGCGTTATCTAAACTCTCAAAGTCGCCCCTATATTCGCCCTTAAATGCGTTTACGCACTCTAATATTCCTTTGTACATATCGGTGAACGCAATTTTATCCTTCAAAAATAAATCAACTAAACAATCGTTAGCACCGTTTACTACGGCAGGATAACAGCCACCCCTTTTACAAGATTCCACCACTAGATTAAAACAAGGAAATCTATCTTCATCTAACTTTGAAAAAGATAAATTATTAAGCAAACTAAAATCAATAGACGGCTTATCAAATGGAACTCTTTCCGGATATAAAAGGGCTAATTGAATAGGTAATTCCATAGTTGGATAACTCAATTGAGCCATCGTAGAACCATCACAATACTCTACCATAGAGTGTATGATACTTTCTTTATGAATTATTACGTCAATTTTATCAAAAGTGGTATTATAAAGCCATTTTGCTTCTATTACTTCAAAGGCTTTATTTACTAATGTTGCGCAATCTACCGTGATTTTATTCCCCATGCTCCAGTTAGGGTGCTTTAACGCGTCCTTTGCCTTTACAGACTTTAATTGCTCAATGCTAAAATCTCTAAACGCTCCCCCACTTGCCGTTAAAATTATTCTCTTAAAATCTCTATCAAAATCAAAGCTAAGCGCTTGCCAAATTGCTGAGTGTTCACTATCTACGGGGTAAATTTTTACGCCCTTTTCTCTTGCTTTTTTTATAACGATATCGCCACCGACAACTAGACTTTCTTTATTTGCAAGAGCAATATCTACGCCTTTTCCCACACAGTCTAAAACAGCTAAAATCCCTTTGTAGCCAACTAGTGATACTAGCGCCATATCTAAAAAATCGCCTATGGCATTAGTAAAGGCGTTTTCTCCAAAATAAAAGTCAACCCCCTTATATTGCTCTCTATTTATCTCAATTTCCTTAGATAAGGTTGCAATTTGAGGCTTAAACTCTCTAACTTGCTCTAAAAATAGTTGCGAGTTATTTCCTGCGGACAAAGCCACAACTTTAAGTTTGTCAGGATATCGACGAACGACTTCTAATGCTTGTCTGCCAATAGAACCCGTACTGCCGATTATTGCTATCTTCTTCATACTATATTAAATAAATGCAAAAACTGCGTAAATAAATGCGCCAGCAAAAGTTATTCCGTCAATTCTATCCATAACTCCGCCGTGACCAGGCATAATCTTGCCCATATCCTTTATACCCACGCTACGCTTAACAAAACTTTCAAACAAATCGCCAAGTTGAGAAATTATACTTCCTAAAACGCAAATTATAATAAAGAATACTAAGCCGTTCTTAAGTTTTAACGTTGCAACTTTATTAGTGAAAATAAAGTAAACGAGTATTCCACCCACAACTCCACCGATAAGACCTCCAATTGCACCTGCAATAGTCTTTTTAGGGCTAAGGTTTGGGCAAAGTTTTTTTGCTTTTCCCTTTCTTATTTTATTGTATATAAAGCCAACGAAATACGCAAACGTATCAGTTAATGGTGAAAGTACGAATATTAAAAGTAAGGCTATAAACCCTTTTTCCACCATAAAAGAGTTGCACTCCAATATAAAAAACAATAAAATTGACGGATAGAAAAATCCTAATAAATTAACGTCTTTCTTCTTAGAAAATATTAAAACCAACAATATTGTTAAAACTACGAACGCCACTGAAAAAGTAATAGTTAGTGGAAGAGAAAATCTATATTCGAAAACGTATTTGCTAACGGCGTAAAAAGGAACGGCTAAAACACCGAATATTAAATTTAATACCCTTTCAATTTTACAAGTTCTATTTTTATACGCCCTAACCACTTCAAAAGTTCCAACGGCGCAAAAAAAACATATTAAAAGGGCAAAAATTCTATAGTCTACAAACTCTCTTAGTAAAAAGAAAGCCACCATTATAGCAGTAAACACTGCTCCACTTATAACTCTCGTTAACATCTATTCTTCCTCTAATGCTCCAAATCTTCTTTTCCTTTTAGAAAAACTCTCTAACGCCTTATCAAGTTCCACTTCATCAAAATCCGGCCACAAAACGTCGGTAAAATAAAGTTCGCTATACGCACCTTGATATAGCATAAAGTTAGAAAGCCTCAACTCTCCACCCGTTCTTATAATCAAGTCAGGCTCGCCGAAAGGCGCAGTATATAGATTTTCTAAAATACTCTGTTCGGTTATTTCTTTATTCTCTTTTATAAGTTTTTTAACTGCCGTGACTATTTCTTTTCTAGCCCCGTAATTTAAGCCTATATTTAATACGTGCGACGTGTTGTTTTTACTCTTTTCCATCGCATCTATTATTATCTTTTGAAGTTTACTTGATAACGCCGAAATATCGCCCATAACGAAAAGCCTGATATCGTTTTTAAGAACTTTTTTCAAAAACTTCTTAAAATAGACCTCAAGCAATCTCATAAGTTCATCTACTTCCTCTTTAGGTCTCGCCCAATTTTCCGAAGAAAACGCGTAAAGAGAAAGAGTTCTTACGCCTTTACTAAAAGCGTAAGAAACTACTCTATCTACGTTATCCGAACCAGCTTTATGCCCAAAAGAACGAATCTTTCCTCGTTGTTTTGCCCATCTGCCGTTTCCATCCATTATTATTCCAATATGATTTGGCGTTTTTTCCATTAAACCGACATTATATCCTTTTCTTTTTCTACCGATAGTTTTTCGATTTTATCGATTGCTTCGGCAATTATTTTATCAACTTCCTTTTCACAAGTTGCGTGCTCGTCTTCAGACAATTCTTTGTTGTTTTTCATCTTTTTTAACGCGTCCATTGCGTCACGACGGATATTTCTAACTGCAACTTTAGAATCTTCTGCCATCTTCTTAACTTGCTTAGACAATTCTTTTCTTCTCTCTTCGGTTAGCGCTGGGAATACTAAACGAATAACTTTGCCGTCGTTAGAAGGCGTAATTCCAATATTATCGGCAAGTAATTGTTTTTCTATAACCTTGAGCATACTAGCGTCCCAAGGGGCGATAACTAGGCATCTACCCTCTGAAACGGAAATATTTCCCACTTGATTGATTGGCGTAGGCGTCCCATAATAATCTACTAATACTTTGTCTAAAATATGTGGGTTTGCTCTACCTGCTCTAATAGTCACGTATTCACTATTTAATACCGAAACGGTTTTGTCCGTTCTTTCAATAGTTTCCATCATTAACATTTCAAATTGTTCGTTTTCTATAGCCATAATCAATTCTCCTTTATTTACTTTATTTAATAAGCGTTCCTATTCTTTCGCCTGAAACTGCGCGAACTAATGCATCTTCTTCAAACAATCCGAAAGCCAAAACTTTTATGTCGTTTTCTTTACACAAAGTAATAGCCGTCGTATCCATTGCCTTTAGTTCTTTATCAATATATTCTTTATAAGTGACAACGTCAAGTTTCTTAGCATCTGGATTTACTCTTGGATCAGAATCATAAATTCCATCTACGTTTTTAGCAAGCAATAAAACTTCTGCGTTTATATCCGCCGCACGAAGTGCTGCCGCCGTATCGGTAGTAAAGTGTGGGTTGCCCGTTCCACAAGCAAATATTACCACTCTACCCTTATCTAAATGCGACAAAGCCTTTCTAATAATGTAGGGCTCGGCAACTTTTATTATGTCTATCGCCGTTTGAACTCTCGTTATAACGCCTTTTCTTTCCAAAGCATCTTGAATTGCAAGCGCGTTTATTACCGTTGCAAGCATTCCCATATGGTCAGCAGTACTACTATTCATCTCTTTTCCTTGTCTACCACGCCAGAAATTGCCCCCTCCAACGACTATACCAATTTCAACGCCTAAATCCTTAACGGCTTTAATTTGGTTGGTTATTTCGCCCAAAATCTTTTCGTCGATACCATTGCCTTTTTCCCCCGCAAGCGCTTCGCCCGAGAGTTTTATTATTACCCTTTTGTAAACTGACTTTGCCATTTTATTTCTCCAATTATCAAATTTACTAGTATTATAACATAGTTTGTATTCTTTTTCAACAAGTAAATAAAGAATTTTTTCTTAAAGCATAAAAAACACCGTTAAGAAAACTCAACGGTGTATTTTTTATTTTAATTATTTGCCCATTTGAGCAGCAACTTCTGCAGCAAAGTCGTCGTTTCTCTTTTCTAGACCTTCGCCCATTTCAAAACGTACGAAACGCTTAACGTATAAATCTCTGCCCATTTTTGCAGATGCGTCTGCGATAACCTTTTCAATCTTTAAAGATGGGTCTTTAACAAATGCTTGGTTTAATAAGCAGTTCTCTTCGTAATACTTACCGATTCTACCTTCAACCATCTTTGCTTTAACCATATCTGGTTTGCTCTTAAGTTTTTCATCGTTTTCGATTTGAGCAAGTAAAATTTCCTTTTCTTTTTCGATTACTTCTGCAGGAACTTCACTTGAATTTAGATATAAAGGCTTGCTTG
Source organism: Clostridia bacterium (assembly GCA_017456055.1). Taxonomy (GTDB): domain Bacteria; phylum Bacillota; class Clostridia; order Christensenellales; family Borkfalkiaceae; genus UBA1259. The sequence goes on from JAFTKC010000002.1 coordinate 90,719, forward strand.
CTGCAATTTGAAGAGCAACGTCGTGTGCAAGTTCTTTTGCACCGTCGCAAGTGCATCCTTCAAGTTCAACTAAAACGCCTACCTTACCACCCATGTGAATATAACTGGTGACAACACCCGTTTCGGTAGTAAATTTTGCAAATCTACGAATAGAAATCTTTTCGCCGATTTTTGCAGTTGCATTGATAGTAGCTTCGTTCTTTTCTGCTACTAATTGGTCGATATCTTTTACGTCGTTAGCGTATACGTAATCTGCAACTTCTTTAACGAAGTCTAAATACATATCGCCCTTAGCAACGAAGTCGGTTTCACAGTTTACTTCTACTAATACGCCGGTATTTCCTTCAACCTTTGCTAATACTACGCCTTCTGCAGCAATTCTAGATGCCTTCTTTGCTGCGGTTGCAATACCTTTTTCTCTTAAAAAGTCAACTGCCTTATCCATATCACCGTCAGTTTGCTTTAATGCCTTTTGGCAATCTGCAACGCCTGCACCGGTCTTTTTACGAAGTTCCATTACGTCTTTACTTGTAAACATATCTTCTCTCCTTTTATATATTATTCAGCAGTAGATTCTTCAGCAGGTGCTTCTTCAACTGCAACTTCCATTTGTTCGCCTTGGTTTGCTTCGATAACCGCGTCTGCAATTACTGATGCGATAAGTTTAACTGCACGAATTGCGTCGTCATTACCAGGGATAACGTAATCAACTAAATCAGGATCACAATTGGTATCCGTAATAGCGATAATAGGAATGTTGAGTTTTCTTGCTTCTAATACTGCGATATCTTCTTGATCTGGGTCAACGATAAACATTACGCCAGGAAGACTTCTCATATCCTTAATTCCACCAAGAGTGGTTTCAAGTTTGTCTCTTTCTGCTTTTAAGCCGATAACTTCTTTCTTTGGAAGTAAATCGAACTCACCCATTTTTTCCATATTGTTGAGTCTGTTTAATCTGTCAACTCTAGTTCTAATGGTTTTGAAGTTGGTGAGCATACCGCCGAGCCATCTTGAGTTTACGTAGAATTGTCCGCATCTTTCTGCTTCTTCTTTAACAGCGTCTTGTGCTTGCTTTTTAGTTCCTACGAACAAAATGCTCTTGCCTTGTTTAGCCTGTTCAACTACGAAAGGATAAACCTCGTTTTCAATGATTTCTACGGTCTGTTCAAGGTTAATAATGTGAATACCGTTTCTTTCACCGAAAATGTACTTCTTCATCTTTGGATTCCAACGTCTAGTTTGGTGACCAAAGTGTACTCCCGTTTCAAGGAGTTGCTTCATTGTGATAACTGCCATAAAAATATTCCTCCGTTTCTCCTCCCTGCCTAAATTTTTTAGGACAACATTGTAAAATTGAAAAATTTTTCTACAACACGAAAGTCCCTTTAGCACAGGTGTGAATTTTTTAACCTGTTTATTTTAGCATAAATATTTATTTATTGCAAGATTTTTAAGGGGTATTTTGATAGATTTTTACTTTTTTGCATAAAAAAACCTCTCGATTTACCGTAATAGTCATAGGGATTTTTACGGTAAACCGCAGGGTTTAAAATTAACAAGTTAAGGCGTGGCGTGATGCCACGCCTTTTCTCGTATTCAGTTTTAATCATCAAATTTGTCCCAACTATCAAAGTCAGGTAGTTCAATCGCTTCAACAAAGTTGTAAACGATTTCTATTGTATGCCTTATACGTCCATTTACCTTTTGCTTTTCGTAGATAATTATCTTATCCACGAACGCTCGTAAGATTTCGGGCGTTAGTTCTTCAAAGTCACTATATCTTTTCACGATAGCCATAAACTTTTGTATGTTGTCATACTTGGTTTGGGCTTTTTCTATTTCAGCCTTTAAGGTTTTAACTTTTTCGGTTAATTCCTTTTGCTCAGCTTCGTAGTTATCGCTCATTTTAATATAGCGTTCTTCGGAGAGTTTACCCGACACTTTATCTTCGTAAAGGCTTTGGATAATCTTATCAAGTGCTACAATACGTTTTTCTGCTACTTCTTTTTCTTCGATAGCAGAAGCAAGTTCACGTTTGTTCTTCGCTTCGGTACGCTCTTTTAGAATACTCATAAAAGTTTCTTTGTTATCGTTTGCAAATTGAATGGTATAGCGCAAGTCGTTTTTAACCATCGCCATAACAGCGTGTGCCGTTATTTGATGCGACGTGCAATACTTCTTCTTTTTCTTACGATAGGTAGAACAGTTGAAATATTCCGCTTGTTTCATCGTGGTGCATCTACAAAGATACATCTTCTCGCCACAATCAGCACAATAGAGCATCCCCGAAAGAATATGTGGTGTTCCCATATCGGAAATTCTCCTTTTGGCTTTGCGAAGGTTTTGCACAATATCAAAAGTTTCTTGGTCGATTATTGCTTCTTGCGTATTTTCTACGATAACCCAATTTTCTCTTGGGTTAGTATAAAACTTCTTTGACTTGTATGACTTTCTATACGTCTTAAAGTTTATCGTATGCCCAAGATATTCTTCGTTTTCGAGAATATGTGCAACTGATTGCATTGCCCAAATATCTGAATCTTGCTTTATCTTGCCGGGAGTAGGTATGCCTTTACGATGGAAATACATTGTTGGTGTTTCTATTCCACGTTCAGTAAGTATTCGTGCTATTTGAGACGGACCGTAACCTTTAACGCAAAGGTTAAAGATTTCTTTAACGATTAAAGCGGCTTCTTCGTCAACAATCCATTTTTCTTTATCTTCAGGACTTTTGATATACCCTAAAGGCGGAAAAGATGAGATATGTTTACCCGAATTACCTTTTGCTTTCACAACGGCTTTAATCTTACGGCTACAATCTTTTGCGTACATTTCGTTTAGAATATTCTTAAACGGGATAATGTCGTCATCGGGGTTTGTTTCCGTATCCATTTGGTCGTAGATTGCTATAAATCTTACGTCCGCATCGGGGAAATAATACTTGGTGTAATATCCCACGAGGATATGGTCACGCCCAAATCTTGACATATCTTTTACGATTACGGTAGATATTTCGCCGTTTTCCACGTCATTGAGTAAACGCTTAAACGCAGGGCGTTCAAAATTACTACCACTATAACCGTCGTCTATGTAAAAACGAATATTCCTAAACTTGTTTTCTTTCGCATAGTCCGAAAGCAATAATTTTTGGTTTTTGATACTGTTGCTATCGCCCTCAAGGTCATCGTCAGAACTTAAACGACAATAAAGGGCTGTGTACTGCTGTTCTAAATGTTTTATTTTTCTATTCGATTGCAAATTCATTGTTTTTTACCTCCCGAATTGCAATCTTCAAGCGATTCTGTTGTTGTCGGCTCATCAATCAAACTTTCCGCTTGATTTGTGATAAGCCTTTTTGCTATATCAAACGCCGAACTCTTGGCGCTTGGTTTTTGACTTGAAATAATGCAGTAAGTCGTATTCCCGATTTTAATCTCACGGGTTCTTACGCAATTCAAGTATTTATCGCAATGGTGATAAACTCTACCCGTTGCGAATTGTAATTCATCGTTGTTCTTTCTTTTTTCTTCTATAATAATCCTCCTTATATGAAAGTCGAGTAGCCTTTCGGTTATTGATACTCGTCCTATAAGGAAGAAAGGGTTAGAGAACTTTATTTCTTTTCGCTCTCAAAAAAGTCGTCGTAGCCGTCCATAATCTTCGCTAAACCTAAATCGTGTTCAGCGGCTTCGTCAAGCAATGCTTTATATCCTGCTTCGATTAACTGTACTTTTGTAAAACCGTATTGAGAGAGAAACTCATTGATTTCTTCCGCAAACTGTCTCGGAACACTCGTTCCCCAAACCAAGCTCTTTGCTTTTCTTTCTTCCTTATGTTTCTCTTCATACCTTTTGTCTGTTACCGCTCTCGGTTGTCTCATTTGCTTGTTCTCCTTTATACGTTAGTAAAAATATTTTATCGTATTAACACGGATTTGTCAAGCTTTTTTTGAGATGAATTTTTAATTTCGGTAGAAGAATAAAATCGGGTTTCCCGATTGTTTAAGTAAGTCAAAATCGCCAATATTGGCAATTTCCTTTACCTGCTTGCAAAAAGCGGGAAATTGTCATTTGGTGCGGTTTTCTTAACCTGCTTAGGATTTTTGAGATTGCGCACCGCACCGAGTGGTTAAATTTAGCTTCGCAGAACCCACCACTTTCACAAGAAAGTGTAGTAGGCTACACTTTACAATAAAGGTTTGTCTCTTGTTCTATTCATAATCTTCTCCTTGTAGTTATTTCGGGCGCAGGGGATAAAAAAAAGGCGAGCAGATAAAACCCACCTTAAGTGAGTAACACCTGCTCGCCGAATTCTTAATGATTCGCAGTTTCGTATAAACGTCTTTATACGGCTTCAGTCAAATTCAACTCTTTAGCGAACGTAAGCATTGGCGTTCAACGGAACCCTTTGCCCGATATTTTATTAAAGCAAACTTCTTATTGACAGTAAAATAAGAACATATGTTCGCTTTATGGCACTATTATACTATATCTTTTTGGTAAAGTCAACGCCGACCTGTCCAAAAGTTGGGACATGTCGGCGTTTTTATAATGTTTTTTAATTGTTTTCTAATTTTCTTTGTATCAATATACTGATTTCTTTAAGTTCTAACGCATCCTTATGCCATTGTTCTAATGTTGTAAGCGATACATCATCTAATCCTTCGTTAACGTGACCTATTAGACGGTTACAAAGTTTAGAAAACTTTTTAGTTATTTCGTCAGACTCTAATGCTTTTGCTTTTTCACGTAAACCTTTAGTTGTAATATCGCCTGTAATCTCACGAATTGTTTTCCTTTTTGCTTCTAAATCTTCGTTATATTTCTTTACTTGCATTTTATGTTCAAACTGCAACAAGTCCGCATCGATTTGAATTAACTGTTCTATTGTGTAGTTTAATTCAGCGTTTGCTTGATATATCAAATTTAGTTGATATCCGCTTGCGTACTTTAAGAATGTTTTAGTAACAGTAACAAGCCAACCGTTAACAAGTCCACGCTCCATTAAATCCAATCCGTAAAGCGCAATTTCTTTTTCTTCTTTTTTGAGAAGTAAACTGTTTACAACTTTTTGAGCTTTTTTATTGGATACATACTTTAGCATAAACAATATCGACTTTGGTTTGAATTCTCCAATAGTTTTGTTCTCTAAAAGAAAATCAATAACCTTATCGCAAAGAATCGCATTCCCTTGATATGAAAGGATATCTTCTTTATATATGTATAATCCGTGAACTTTAGAAATAATGGTCTTTCTAACGCTATCATTTCTTATGAAGAAATGGTCTCCATTATCATAATAATAGTTGCGATTAGAAAAAAGATTACTAAGCGCAGAATTGTTAAGAACTCTCCATCCATTTCCATCTACGTTGTCGTGAATTTTGCCTTGATAAGAATTTATATTGCCCAAATCTAAGCATAAAGATTCTTCAAAAATTTCATTATCAATAGGTAAATAATCATTCAATAATCTAACCTTAATGTTTTCTTTTTCGTCAAAAGTTACCGAATATTGCTCAGGCTTAGTATCGTCTTTAACCGTTTCGATGCTCATATCAATGATTTCTTCATTAATCATAATGATTTGTGGGAGATTATTATATGTACCTAAATCACCTTGATAAATCTTTTTGTTATATACCGATACGTTTAATTGCGGATAATACTCATAACGATTTTTTTCATCGATTTTAAGCGTCGGAATCATAGAGTTCGCCATAATCATAGAAAGTTGTTCTGCCGAAAAAGTTTTCACTCTTGCATAAATATTTCTAAAATGTTTGTTAAGGCTACCTTCTCCCGTAACATCGTCAATATAGTCAAACACGGTTTTTTCTTGATTCTTATCGTTTGCGGTTCTCAAAGCAAGACTGCAAATTAAATATTCGTCATACGTCGCTTTTTCAAAGGTATTATATTTGACTTTAATTTTCTTTATTTGTTTAGATAATTTTAATTTTAGGCTTACTTGTAAACTCATAATCAATACCTCCATCAAACGTTATACTTTGTCCAAATCTCTTAATATCGTCAATAATATCTGCGAAATACCTTCTTTTCCCACCCGTAGATACCTTCATATCGATATTGGAAAGAGTAGTAGGATTGCCGAAGATAAAAAGCTTGTCGCGCGCTCTACTCATAGAAACGTTAATTCTTCTAAAATCGTTTAAGAAATTTCCTCTTGACATATCGGTTACAACCGTATTAACTAAAACGATATCAGTTTCTCTGCCTTGGAAAGCGTCAACAGTATCAATTTCAAAACTCTTAAACGTTTTTCTTGCCGTATTAATAAGCTCTCTATTTTCTCTTTGGAATTTGTCGATTTGTGCGCCATAAGGGAAAATTGCTGATACGGAAACCTTTTCAGGATTCAACGTGTTTTCTAAAAGCATTTGTAGAATTTCTCTCGTTGCTCTTAATTCTTCAACGTTATAACGTGATGTTCCTTCGGTTGCTTCTTTACCGTTTTTAACGTCTACAAAGAAAACGTCTTTATCATTAAATATTTGATATTTATTACTAAACTGAACTTTGCTAGGCTTTACTTTTTCACGCATACCGATAAGTTCCCTGTTGTAGAAGATGTTATAAGCGTTAAGCACGGGAGCAACCGAACGATAATTAACGTTAAGAGTAACGAGTCTGCCAACTTTCTTTGCTTTTTCAAGCGTTTTAGCAAATACTGACTCTTCGTATGTCTTCTTTAATTTCTCGAACATATCCTCGTTATATGCAGTAAGTTCTTCAACTTCTTCTTTTTGGAATTCAAGAAGAGGAGCAAGTTGGTAATCATCGCCAACCATAATAATTTTGCTAACATAAGGAAGATATCTTAAAACTTCGGTTATCGGACATTTAGAAACTTCGTCAATAATAAGCCAATCATAACCTTCAAAAAGTTCTAATCCTTTTTTACCACCGATAGCACTAGTTGTTGTGGTTGCTCCAATTACGGAATAATCAGACATTTCTACGCTTTCAGAAAATCTAAATTTCTTTTCTCCACTAAAGTTAGCCATATCTTGCAAGACTTGACTTGCTAAACTTCCATTTCTAGCGCGTCTATTATGCTCGTTAAACTTCTTCGCCCACGTTTTATAAATAGTCGTATCAATCTCTTGACCAGAATATTTATTGCGTCGATTCGTAATACGATTAGGAATAATGGAGTCATAGTTTTCCATTATTTCGTCTAATACGTTATCAATCGCAACGTGCGTTTGAGAAGAAATTACAACTTTTTGCTTTAATTCTTTGGTTATATACTGCACAATAGCGTTAATAACGTAGGTTTTTCCTGTTCCGGGAGGACCTTTTATAAGACTTACAGGCGAGCCATCGGTTGCCATTAAAAATGCTTGTTTTTGAGACTCATCTAAATGTTCAATATACTTGTCTTTTTTATCGTTAAATGTTCTTCTTGAACAATTAGACGGCATTTGTTTATCACCGATTATGTATTCTAAAAGTTCAGCCGCAGCACCCGAAGCTCCTTGATTAATAAGACGAAGAGAATTGTCAATCGATTCTAATTTCACCTTTTGCCCCATATCGTAAAGGTGTAAATATTTTGAACTACTTACAATCGTTTTCGCTTCACCCGACAAAATCAAAAAATCTTCTTCAGTGTAAACATTTTTCAAATCAAAGCTGTTAAGATTTCTATCGTTTTTCTCGTTGATTTCGCTTTCGTCACTTAAATAAAGGTTATCTGAAAATCCTCTTATTTTCTTAATGTCTTTAATGCCGGCTTTAATTTTTACGTCAATAAGCCTTAAAACGCAATCTTGCAAATCGTTGGAAAGATTTTCAAATTTATAATCTTCTAATTTGTAGCCGATTACGATACCGTTTTGGTTTTTAATAGCGTATTCTTCTTCAACCTCAATATCTTTTTGGTCAATAGGGACAAAATAATAAGGTCTTGATATGCTTTCAATAGGGTAATGAGCATTGTTGTTTAATTCACTTGACAAAGCCTTATAGAATTCAAATATTTCCATAAACTCATCAAACTGTGAAAGGTTAAAAACAAGATTAGGACTTTGAGATAGAGCAGAAAGAGTAAGTTGCATTCGTTCTATTGACATAGGATAATTTGTAAATAGGATTTCTGCATCTACTCCGTTTATATCCTTAAAATTAGAGCCCGCCTCATGAACGACTTTCTTTACATAAAATTCTCCACCAAATGGCGCTCTAAAAGAACAACCAAGATTACCTATTAAAATAATACAGCCACCGCCAGGAATTTCATAAACTACTTTCACCCCGTTAATAGATACAAGTTGCCTTTGGTCTTTTCTATCATATCGTGTATCTAGGATATTGGTTGTTAGTTTTACAAAATGACTTTTACCATCATCAATGACACCTAAAATTTCTTTTTCAAATTCTCTTTCTGGTTCATTAAAATAATTTGCTTTGGTTAATTTAAGTTCCAGCATTCTCTTCTCCATTAATTTTATTGAAACGTTTCGTTCTTGGTATTATATAGAAGCGATTTTTCGTAGACTTAACATTTTATTTCAATTTTTCTTTGAAATTTTTGTAAGTTCTACTTAAACTTTGTTCAGATACTCCACACAACACACCAATTTGCTTTGCGGTTGGCAATTCCCCGTTTTTTACGTAATAATCAAAGGCTTCTTCGTTAAACAGTTTTTTATTCTCTAAAACTTGTCTTGCTTTATCTAAATCTTCATCACAAGCCTTGATAACTTCTACCGTTAAAAGCATTGAAAGTAATTTCTTTTGCCGTTCTTGAACGGATGCAAATACAACATCAATTCTTTCTACAAGCGCTGCAAAGGCTGATTCCTCAGCCATTTTATCTTCCGCAGTTTTTTCGTGGCTTACTTGTAAATCAAACAATTCTATCTCGTCGCCGTCTTCGTTAGTAACGGTGCTTGATACAACAATAGCGTCGTTGTTTATACGAAGCAACTCTTGTAATCTAGTAAATTCAATATTAAGCGCTTTTGAAATTTTTTCTTGAACGGTGGAGTCGTTAATATCTAAGCCTTTGCTATTTGCAAGTGCAACAATTTTACGGATTAGCTTGTCATCCTCGCTTGCGACTCTAATACCTTGTCTCTTTTCTTCTATAATTTCTTTGGCTTTTGCAATATGTAAATCACGTTTCATAGAACTATTAAACAAATGCAAAAACTCGCCTTTACTTTTGTTGTAGTATTTTATACACTCAATAGCCGTTTCCATAAGAGTCATACTATACGAATCTAACGGCTTATTGGGATAAATATATAAGCGGTAGTAATCCGTAAGAATTGTTAAAAAGTTATATCTTTCCGTCTTGTAGAGTGCAGGCGAACTCTCCTTGTCGATTTCAAAGAGAGGAGAATTATTTATTAAGTTTTCATATTCTTCTCTCGTAAACATTCTTCACCTCTTATAAATCAAGCAAGGTGTCTAATGCTTTTACTGCGTCATCGGAAGATTTATACTCCATAGAATTAGTAACGCTGTTAAGATAGTAAAGAGGGGTCAAGTCATAAAGAACAGGGTTTACAGGCTTGGTTTTACCCATACCGCTACCGTCATCAACAAAATCTACTTTACCATAAACAATGTTTTTGATTTTTGCCTTAAAGAATTTTTCAGCAAAGTTCATAACGGCAAACATAATGATAGGAAGTGGCTTTGGTCCATAAGTAACGTCGCCAATAATTTCAGCGTTCTCTTCAAGCTTTGCCACCATATCACGAAGCAACGTTTCGTGCACGTCACGAGTTTCTTCAAAAGGTGTTGCAAGTGTGATATATTCGATATCAGCGCCGATAGAACGATTAATATCATTGAGTTCTTTTTGGAACTTGCCGGCATTGATTGCGCTATTGCCTTCAATATCTACTTTTGAAAGGAGAACGACTTTAACTTTTTCACCTTTCTTCATTGTTTTCGCAAGCACCGAGTTAACGGGGAAAATAGTTTCGCCGTCATACTCAATCGTTACGTTGCCATCTACTTTATGCTTAAAACCGTGTAATTCCTTCTTCATAGGAAGGTCACTAAATACTATCTTCATTTTTTATTTATTCTCCTTCTTTATTCTTTCCTTAAATATCTTTTCGCATTCTTCGTTTGATTTTGCATTATATAACGCTAATACAATTTGCTCAAACTCTGAAACGGTAATTTTACTGCTGTCAATCTTCTTTTTTACTAACTCACAAATTCTAATATATCGACTTTCGTCTTTAAGCATTTCATAGAGTTTCTCTTTATTATTCTTGAGCTCTCTTTGAATGTCTGCATATTGTCGAATCGTAATCGTATCACGATTATAGTTTCTAAAAATATAATGATTACGAATTTTGGACCAAAGTTCCTCTTTTTCGCATTCTATCATTTCATCAATGTTAGTTTCTTGAATATCAATATCATATTCTTTCGGAAGCTCATAATCTTTTGCAATTTGAGGTATGCGTTCTTCTGCTTCCTGACGACTATTAACGTTTACGTATTCTTCAACCCAAGCACATCCGTCTCCATCGTGGTCAAAACTGATTCTAATATTATAATACATTACGCCACCTCCCAAGCATAATCTCGCCATCTAAAGGTGTTGCGTTTATAAGGATTTTTCTTTTTAGTTTCTAACTTCTTCTTGGTCTTTTCGTAGATAGCTACGTCGTATTCTTTTTCAATATAACGAATATAAGAAGGAAGTTTGTCTAAAGTCTTTTTTACTGCCGTGCTATGTACGCTCGAATAATTATTGATAGCGTGCACGCCTACGCCATTACGGAAAAATTCTTTGTTGCTTTTTCTAAAGTCTTGTTGGAAAAGGAAATATTCTTTTCCTCCTACTTTTACGAAAAACGATTGGGTTGCTTTTGCCGTTGTCTTACAAAATACTGTTGCTTGCATTTTTATTCTCCTATTTTTGTTTTGTACCTTTATATAGAAACCTTATTTTTTGAACTTAACACTTTTTTGAAAAGTTTTTATAAAATTTCTGTTTAGGTCCTTGTGTCATTATATAGGAGCGTAAAAAACAAGACTTAACAGTTTTAGAAATTAAATTTTATCAATTTTAACGTAATAAGTTGCACGGCTTGCACCTTTCTTTTCTATAAAGCCTTCTTTAGCGAGTTTTTTAAGCGAACTTTCGACAGAACTATTACTAAGCGACGGACACATAGCAACGATATCCATTTTGGTAAACTTACCGATTTTATTAGCAACTGCTTTTCTAACCATATCAAGTGCAGAATCGCTTTCACTTACAAGTTCCATTCTATCTTCAAAATCTCTATATGCTGCAATAATAGTGCTAAGCAAATACTTGATAAAAGGAACAACGTCTTCGTTTCCTTCATCCCAACCAGCTTGTGCTTTTTCTAATGCGTCGTAATATGCGTTCTTGTTCTTCGCAATTTTACTTTCAAGTGAGATGTACTTACCAACCATATATCCATTTCTATATAAAAGTAGCGTTGTGAGTAATCTGCTCACTCTACCATTTCCATCTGAAAATGGATGTATGCACAAAAAATCGTGAATAAAAATAGGTATTAAAATAAGTGGGTCAACTTCACACTTTGAAATAGCGATATTAAACTCATTGCAAATCTTATCTATTGCTACAGGGGTTTCGTAGGGCGCAGGGGGAGTAAAGAGAATACTTTCCTTTCCATTTTCAGTTAAGGTGATATAATTTTGCACGTTCTTGAATTTACCACCGATACTTTTTCCTGAGTGACTATACAAAATCTTATGAAGTTGCAAAATATAGTTTGTGGTCATAGGAATATACTCAAAACTTTCGTGAATAACGTTAAGTACGTCTCTATAACCTGCAATTTCTTCTTCATCACGATTTTTAGGCATAGTCTTATCCGACAAGAGTTGCTTTAATCTTGTATTCGTTGTTCTTATGCCTTCAATATCATTTGACGATTCCGTACTTTGGACTTTTGCAATTTCCACAAGTTTATTAAGTTTTTCGGGTTGTTGCTTTAAGTAAAGCTCTTGCTTTCCTTTTGCTTCGTGAATAGCCGTAAGATAACTTACTATTTCGGAATCCCATTTTAAGTCTTTTAGTAAGGAGTAATTAAAATCTCTCATTAGATACACCTCTTTATTTTTATTTCTCCTAAATTATAATTCTTTTTACGAGAAAAGTCAATAGGTTTATGCTTAAAACGCAAAAGTTTCTCGCAAATAGTTTTGTTTTTTACGAGAAACTTGTCTTATTTTGTGATTAATTTTAATACTAAAAGTGCCACAAAACGGGGTGAAACCGAAGCAGGTAAAGAAAAGTGCCACAACTGACACTTTTGACTTTATGCATATGGGAAACCCATATCATATTTTTGGTAAAGAAAAAAGAACTTAGATTTTTACGTCTAAGTTCCTGTTTTCTTTTTAACCGCTTGAAAACTGCAATATACTTATTTGTTTAATTGTTTTTAAAAATCCCTATGTCTATTGCAGGTTCTCGAAAGGTTTAATTTTTTATAACTATTACTTAAAACATACGTAAAAGGTTGCCGACGTAGATGGTTCTATACCAGCGAAGTCTTTTTCTAAGTATTTTACCGCCGAACGCTTTTTCTTTCTTACGATTTCCTTGGCCTTTTTAATAATTCTATAATAGTTGGTATCAATACAAATTTGACTTACGATATATTTTGCAAGTTCTTGATTATAGCATCTAAAACCAACCGTGAAAGAGCCCATCTCCTTAGGATCGTAATTGATTGCCGTTTGAGCAAAAACGTTTACTATTTGCTCTTCGTCGTATCTTAATAAATACGCCTTTCTAAAACGGAAATATTCGTGGTTAGTGGAAGTAAATTCCTCTAAGTCAGGATAGAACTTTTCGTTTGGCGTATGGTAAGGCACTTGCGATTGATCGGTTAACTGAAATTCCTTTAGTGGAACGCAACAGAAATCGTATCTAATATCGTTTTTACCCGTTTCACCCGTATTAGTGTTAGACCTATCTCCCCAAGTGGCGTCTAGATAGTAGCAATATTTACCTATTTTTAAGGCATTGAAAGCGTGTCCGCCCCCGGCAACTCTATTACTCGAAACGTATCCACAACTTATACCTACCGATTGAAGTAAATATTGCATTGCCGCAGCGTATCCTGCGCAAACAACTTTATGTTCTACTATTGCGCTGTAAAGAGAGCGCAATCTATCGTCTTTAGTCGTGTCGCTATCTACGTGTGACGCAAGCCCTTTTCCGTCGTAATCTAGAGTTAAAATTAGTCTACGATAGATTGTAATTAACGCATCGTAAGGCTTAGTTCTTTTAGTTATGCCACGAGTGAAAAACTTAGCGTGTTTTTTTAGTTCTTGTCTTTTTCTCTCAATTTGCTTAACGTCTAAAACTCCGTTTTCATCAACGCACCTATAGGAAAACTTAACTTGATCACCTGTCCAAGAATACCCGTTAATCCAGAAGATTTCAGGATAATCGTTTAGTACGTAGTTGAATATTCTTTCCAAATCGTCGTCGTTATTAACACCGTATCTTGGGAAAAATTCCGTTTCGTACGTCATTGCTCTTCTAACCATTTCGTTATAGAGTTTAATTTTTGGATTAGTATCTTCGTCTTCTTCTTTAGGCAATATTTCATACCTTTCTTTTTCGATTAAAGAAGCATCGGATTCATTGTCTTTTTTTCTAAAATTACTTTTAATTTTTCCCACAATCCTTACCTCCTTAATCTAAATTTTCAGGTTCTTCAGTCGAAGCAACTTCTTCTACAGACTCTACTGGATCTTCTTCAGTTCTCTCGTCGGTAGATAATTTATCCTCACCTTCAGTCACCGATTGACCTCTTAAGTATCTCTTCCAGAATCTTGGAATCTTGTTTGGATCATATAACTCTACGGGATCAGTTCCGTCGCTTGGATCTTCAGGTTCGCCTTGAGAAGACATACCGGCAAAGGTACTTCTCATAAACTCGAAACTAGTTGCCTTTCCGTCCGCTCCTTCACCAACGAACGCTCTAATTCCATTGATATCGGCGATTACGTAGCCCTCAAGTTTAGATTCAACCTCTGTTGCCTTTTCAGTATATCCAACGTGATTTAAGTATTTTAATTCTTCGTACTCAACTTGTGCTTCGGCAAGTGCAATCAAGAGTTCGTTATCGTTTTGCCACAACTCTATTGTCGCTCTAATAACCGCCCTTTCAATGCTCTTTGCAGGAGTTTCTCGTTGTACGTAGATAACTCTATTGTCAACGTCTACTCTATACGCTACACCCGACTTACTGAAGTCTTGATTACTGAATTTTCCATCCAAAAACTTAACTTCTGCCACGCCGAATAAAATTTCAGGATACTTTTCAGTTAAATATGCTCTTGCAGTACTTGCTGCTGCATCTAATTCTTCTTGAGTTCTAACACTAGTTTTATCACACTCTGCGCAGACTAATCTACCGTCTTCAAACTTAACGTATCTTCCACTCTCTAGTATCTTTCCACAGAACGAACAACGTTTAGGTTCTTCATTTGCAATCTCACTACCTGCAGTTTCATAGTCTTGAACACCGTCTTCACTTAAGATAATGTTGTAATCTTCTAGTAATTTACAGCAATTCTCAACGTCGAAACATTCAGGCAATTTATCATCGCCAAAATATATATAGTGTTTTAGGTTTGGACGAAGTTTTAACCAGTTTAAGTAAGAGTAAATGTTTGCCAAGAATTCGTGCATATAGTGGCCCAATCTGTCGTAGAACCAATCTAAAGCACCTACGTCTTCGATACAATCGTTAAAGAATATGAATTGCATCTTCTTTTCGTCGGTTTCTTTTTCACTTTCATCCATTAGATATGGATATAGCGCTTTTACTCTTTCAATGTAGTTTGAAGGCTCTTTTTTATCGTTAAATTCTAACGGCTTTTCTAAAACAGGACAAATTGCTATTTGACGATATGCTTTTGGGAACACCGTGCGAATAAATTCGTTAAATACGGCGCTTAACAACAATCTCATATTGTCGTTGCACTTCATACGAGTAGACAAGGTCACTCTTAAAATCTTGCCGTTTTTAACGTTTCTTGCATTTTCTTCAACCACGCTCTTAGATAAGTGTGGATTACCTACTGCCCCTTTAACGAAATCTAAGGTTTGACAATTAGATAGCAAGGTGTAGAATCCATATGTTTCACCACGGAAATCTGCACTTCTCATGCTAACCCTGATTTCTTCGAGCATACCGTGTGTCTTATTAAACACACCGTCTTCGCCAACGACTTTCTCGTCGTTAACCTTATACCTACGCAAGAAAATCGTGTCAAGACAATTTTTGAAAGTCACGTTTTCGTGTCTTAAGAATATAATCTTTCTATCTTCCGAAATATGCCCGATTTCGTATTCTGTATTATTAAATAATATGCTTTGTCCTACCACGTATTCAAGATTTACTCTTGATGGGAAGGTATCTAATTCTCCAATAATTTCGTCGTTAATGCAAAGTTTTACCCTTTCGTTGCACTCGAATACGTTATCGAATACTTCCTTAACTCGCTTAAAGGTTATTCTCTTTTCTCTAACCATAGTAAAGCCGTCTTGCTCTGCAGAATCTACGATTAGATAATAATCTTTTACGTTCTTAGCAATACTCTTTGAAATTGGAGTATCGTATTTATCGCATAACGCAGCGAGCAAGTATCCCGCTAAAATCTCTACGTTAATTTCAGAGAATTCGCCTAGTTTAACTCCCTTCGCACAATATGGGCATAGTGGAGCGTCCCCACGCTTTTCAGCAACCGAAATAACCGTTTTCATTCTATCTTCAAATTCGAAGATGCTCATTCCGTCGCCCGAAGTAGCGTCACAGAAAATTCTTAAGAAACTTAGTTTTGATCTTTCTGCATGCTCGGTGACTCTAGGTTGAATAAACGCCGAACGGTTGATATATTCTTCCGAAAGCATTCTATCCATAAAGTATTCGCGCAACAAATATGGATGACTAATTATGTGCACGATTGACTTCTTAGAGCCTCTAAATCTAGTGCTAGTATATAAAGCAGCAGCCAAGTTACACTTTTCGTCCGAATAAATCATGTAGTTTATTTCGGGAGTTGGCTTATAGAATTGGTTTATTTCTATATTATGCTCGGTCAATATATCCTTATCGGCTCTATCTAGTGGTGATGAAGTTAATACTCTAACACCGTCTACCCCGTGTACTACCGCTTGTTCTGCGATAATGGTTTCTAAGCCGGTTAAGGTTTGTCCGTGCTTATTGTATACTACGTTTCTCTTGCTTTCCTTGTTCCACAAGGTAAATTCAACTGCTTCGTTTTCATTTGCGCTTGAATAACTCAAAACTTCGTCTACACAGAAGAATCTTGGTAAACTTGCAGATGCAAAACCACGAAGTACGGCTTGTGATAAGAATATAAAGCGCACCCTTTCAGAAGTTGCCTTTTGTAATCTTATAGCCATTACGGGACATAGATAACTTTCAAGTTCTACTATTCTATCAGCGTCGATAAATACTGCGTTGCATACCTCTTCAAAGAAAGAAGGATAATTCTCTACGATATTATCGTCTTTGAAATCTTCTGGGGTTGCAATTAAAACATCTGCTTGGTCTAAACGCTCGTCGCTAGTATATACACGCCAAGTACAATCTTCACTTGCTCCCGTGAGTTTTATCAAAGCGTCGCCAATATATTTTCTTAATGCAACCATTCTGCTACGGTCTGATAAAATAAATATCATTCTAGAACCCGATAGCAATCTAGTATAAGTATAGTGAATTAAGTATTCGCCTAATTCCGAATAGAAAGACGCGCAGAAATACACGTGATTATTGTTATACGCAGCGTCTAGGCACTCCATATAACTTTGAACGATTCTTCCCGACTTTTCTTTCATTTTATTTTGAATATAGTCGAGCGAACTTGCATACGGACGATTGCTACATACGTATTCTATATCCGCATCTTTTCCCGCTTCAGGATAATAACGAAGATTGTGGTCTGCGTCAAAACGTCTTTGAAGTTCTAAGTGGAGAGCACGAAGTTTGTCATCTCTCTCTTTAGCCTCTTCCTCTTCTGTCTTTTCTTCAGGCTTAACTTCCCTTTCTTCGTCCTTTTTAACTTTGGTATGTAATACGTTGCAAATTTCTTGCAAGAATATAAGCGAAATAAACGGATAAATATACCACTCTTGCACCTTAAATACGTTTAGCAGTATATTGTACATCCACTCTGGAGCAGTAAAGAATATTGCGTATAGTAAAACTATAAAGAGCAAGGTGTAGAGAATCTCTACAAGGTAAATAAAGCATTGCAATACTCTTTCAACACGCATTGCCCAGCCCTTTGCATACTCTAGGTTTGGACCATCAAAGAAAATTGACCAAAATCCGTTGGTTGCGGCTTCCTTAACCGTTTTAATTTGGTCGTCGCTCTCTTCTTTTTCTTCCTTGCCTTCTTCCTTAACTAAAACTCTCTTATCTTCTTCAGGTTCAGGTTGTTCGATAGGCTCTTCGGGCTTTTCTTCGCCCTTTTTATTCTTTTTGTTTTTTCTTTTCTTTCTCTTTTGTTTTTTGGTAAATCCGTACGCTGGGTCAAGAATACATTTTTTCAATAACCCCTTTAAGATTGCGTATGAATAAATAATCAATACGTTTGCAATTACGGCTAAAATTACGAAAGAAACGAAGTCAAAAGTACCGGAAGTATCAACCTTGCCAACCAAGTTGCTAATAAATTCGATTGATAAAACCCAATCTACTAAACTACTAGTTGCGCTAGTTAATCCAATCATTAAAACGCACTCTAAAACGGCAAGGATTATATACCAAGCGTTCTTTCTGTTGTGCGGTTCGTCGTATCTTAACGCATGTATGGTTGAAACTTTTCTTGCCCTTGCAGCAAAAGGCATCATTGGGAAAAGTAATATAAAGGTTATCAATAAAATCAATAAGAATTTTAGTGCATCCATATTATTCTCCTCCTCTACCTTTTCCTACGAGCACAGACTCGATTGCATCAAGTGAAAAAATCTTATAAACTTTGTTCTCAGGCGAACGAATAGACCTTAGAAGGTTAAATTCTCCGTCTACGCTAGTCGAATCGTCGATAGTTGGGTGAATTCCAAGATTGTTTAGAATTCCGCTCAAGCAGTTCTCTACGTCTTCTAGAATAACTCTATGCTTGTTAACGTTTTTATCTTTTAGAAGATTTGCTTGATATAATAAGGTGATTTGTCTTATCTCGTATCTAAATTCTTCTATGTTGATTAAATCTACTTCGTATCTTTTCTTGAGTTGCTTTAGAGCAACCTTTTTCTTCGCTAGACAATCTTTATAACACTCTAGCATATCGTTTTTGGCTTTATTTAGTTTCCTTATCGTTGGAAGCAACGTAAAGAATAGTGAAAATAAGAATAATCCTGCAAAGATTGCCGACGCCAACACGTACACCATTATCGTGCCGAAGTTGTATTCACTAACCGATTTTAAGATTATGAAAGGAACTATCATTATAGCAACCGTTATTAGCAAGAAAATGATATCCCCTGCGATATTTCTATTGAGTATTTTCTTTGCCTTTAGGTAGTTTTCATAATACTTATCTGCTTTCTTTTGCTCTTCTTCAAAGTTATTAACTACGTATTCTGCCTTTAAGGTTTCACCCATAAGTTTAGAAATTTCGTCGTACTTTTCGTTAATTACGAAATCGTACTCTTGCTTTGAAGGGCACATATTAGTAGTCGCAAGCGAATCAGAACGGATAAGTTCGTCAAATCTATCGTCAACGTCTTTTTCGTTCATTTGGTCACGCTTAAATAAGTATTCGCTTAAAATACGGTCGAATTCTTCTTTATCTTCGTCGATAAATTCGCCCTCTCCTTGTTTACCCATCTTCATTATGAGTTTATATTGATCTTCAATAGAATTTCTTAGTTTAGAATCCTTAACTACTACTGCAGTTCTTTCTTTTTTGAAGTCTTCTTCAGGAGTGGATTGCTTTTTAACGTCAATCTTAATTTCTTTTTCAGAAATTTGCTTTAACGAGTAATATAAAGATTTATTTTCTTTAGCCAAAGTTCTTGCGCAAACTATTTTATTCCAAGCCGTTATTAGAAGGTTTTTCAAAGAGTCTGGATCAACTCCACTAATTTCAATATCACCCTCTTCTCTAATACTATCTTCTCTCTCGTAAAGTCTAATTAAATGGAGAGAAAGCGCTAGATTATCAAAAGCCGCTCTCGCTACGCTTCCACCAACGCTCGTATGATAAAAGTGACGACGAATTTTTCTCGTTTTGCCTGCTCTTTCACAAAATGCTCTAAAGAAGGTGCTTTGAGATGCTCCCTCGCCCTCGTTTTCTTCAACTCCGTACGGGAAATCTTTCACTCTATATTCTAGTGAAAGTTGTCTCGTACAGTATAAACTGAAAGCAGTGTAGGCGTCTTCCTCCACCATCTTTCTAACCATTTTTTTGCTTGGACGCACGTTGTCCACAAAATCCATTTTTGCTTGGATTTTTTCCACTAATTCGGCTTTGCCTTTCTTAGTTTCCGTTTCTGCTAATAGATCGTTTAATTCTTCTATTTCTTTTTTAGCCTTTAAGTATACTTCTTCAGCGTATACTTTTCCGTCGCTATCTATGTAAACGTCTACTTCTTCACTTACGTAAGTCTTCTTTTTACCAACTAAAGACGATTCTACCGGTGAAATTATTTGATTTACTTGATCTTCAAGGTTGTCTATGTTGTCGATTACTTCAAAGTCGCCACTTTTAATATAGAAAACGTCGCACTCGGCAGCGTAATATTCTTGCTTTTCTAAAACGTAAAGCAAGTTGTCTTTAAGGTACGCTTCAATATATGGCAAATAAAGGCTACATTCAACACCTTCGTCCTTGCCATAGCCGTGTCTACCATAAGGCGCGCGAATACGATTAAATCCGTAAAAGTCAATTAAAACGGCAAGTCTAAACTCTTCCGCTTCAATTGCACCTTGTTTATTCTTAATAAAATCTACACAATCTTCAACTCTATCTAGACTGCAGTTTAACCATTGAATTTTGTTGTATCCAACTAATCTAAACAATTGGTCGCTGTCAAACGTTTTGTTTTCAGACGTGTTTATTACGTAAGTTACCATGCTTTTCCCTTTATTTTATCGATTGTTTTTCTATAATAATATATTATATCATTACAACCTAATTAAGTCAATACCATTTCTTAAATCAAATAGATGTGGATTCCACATTTGCGTAGAATACTTTTCTATGTTATCTATCGACTTTTCGTACTCGTTTTTATAAACTGAAACGAATTTTTCTCCGTTAGCCTTGCTTATGCTTTCAAACGTTATTCCGTTTTTCTCCGAAACCACGTACGCTTTTCTATCCGAAAGCCCATCTACAAACTCTATTTCCGTTTCATATTCGCCAAGGTTAACAATAAACTCGTCGAGAGCGTCTTTACTCTCGGTTGCTCTAACGAATAATTCCTTTTTATGTTCTAGAATATATTCAGCAATTTTTGGCGAGACGAACAAGGTTTTTCTTTGGCTTTGTTCTTGTGGATTTTCAGTTAAGAAATTATCCTTTAACATCAAAGCGGTTTTGAGATAATTTTTTTCAGGTTTCTTATCAAAAGGCTCGATTACCGCAGAAAAAACGTTTTTAGTACTAATTTTTGCGTAGTAATCGCTTGCTTTGATTTTAGTTAGGGTTTCGTTAACCAACGAGTTTATAAAACTCTCTATCGGTTTTAACGAATCGGTATACGGCTTTTTAGATTGCTCTAGAGAATACTCAAAGGCAAGTTTGCCCATAAAGTTATCTTCGTAGTTAAATCCACCTAGCCTTGCTTCAGCAAAGTATTCTTTTACGGCGTTTTCTCTATCTTTTTTAGAAGTGTTAACTCCGTAATAAACGCCTTGTGAAATTCTTTCTTTTTCAGCGGCCTCTACTTCGCAACCAAATTGATAAGAATATAGAGAAACGTCCTTTATCATCTTTTTGTATGAATTTATTAGCGTTTCAACTAGCGAGATAAGTTTTTTAACGTATAAACCCCTAAAGTTTAGCACTATTTCTTCTAAAATCGAATTAAAATCTGCAAGCACGAACTTTTCGTCCACGCTAGGATTTTTAAGCGCATATCTCTTTTTGTCTTTTAGATACGCTCTCTTTTCAAAGAATTTTAAGGATTTTACGTCTACTTTCTTTTCGATTTTTGCAACTATTCTCTTAAATCTATCTTCCTTTAGACTTCCGTAGCCTTTATGTCCCCTAATTGGCGCGGATAAAAGCAAAAGTTTTTCAGGAAGTTTGTTTTCTTTTTGACTCTTTTCTAGTTCTTCTTCCGTTAACGAGCAATATCTTTTTGCTCTCTTAACTAGTTTAACGTAAAGACTAGTTAATCTAACTAGCGCTAGCGTTGGATGAATAAATTCATTTCCGTCTTTTAAAGCGTGAGTTATTAACGAGAACAAATCTTTTTCAGTGGATAAAAACAAACTCTCGTCGTCAAACGAATAGGTTTTTTGTAAGGTTTCTAAATAGAAGTTAGTTAAATCTATATAAAGTGAATCCACCTTTTCACTAAAGTCTGCAAGACTAATTTTTTCTTTTTTATTCTCTTCATTATACTTAAACTTTTGGCTTAAATCTAAATAACTTTCATCTTGAAGTTTTTCGATTATTCCGTTAGATAAGTCAATCAAGTATTTATCTAGCCAAGACTCGTCGTCTATAGTAGATTCAAGTTCTACCGCGTCTAGTCTATCTAATGCGTAAGCTGTTTTTTCACCCCTACCAATATCTAGCGTTTCAAAGAAACTTTGAATCTTATTTGCATACTCTTCTATTTCACTTGAAGCAACTTTTGACTTTGGACTTAAACTTTTAGTCGTTTGGTAATTCTCCACTTCATTATAGAACTTTAACCACTCTTTTTTTAGAGAGTTATTAACTCTATATTTAGCGATATAATCAATGATGTTATCTACAGAATAGTCTAGTTCTGCAACAGAATAGGACTTAAATATTCCTTGACTATTAAACTTTTCTTTCTCTTCTTTCGCCGTCAATCCTTGCGAATAGAAATTTACGTAATCGGCAAGTAAATTCAAGTGGAAATCAGTGGAAAAAATGCCTGGCATTCTATCAAACATAACCACTTTTTCAAACGGCAAATACTTTTTAGAGTGACACTCTGGATTTTCTCCGTCGAACAAAACACCAAAGGCTTTTTCTTCATCAAATCCAATATTAAAACTCGACTTTCCTCTTCTTAAAGCAACGGTGTTTACTGTGTTTAGTTCAAGTAATGATGCGTAAGCGTTGGCGTATGACTTAGATTTCAACTCTGCGTTCATGCCTTCAACAAATACGTCTGGACAAGCCGAAAAATATATAAATTTAGTTTTTTCTAAACCTTTTTCTCTCAAATACTTTTTGATGTATAAGGTTATTGGAAGGGTTAAAGCACTACCCGTTCCGCCCGCTAGTGAACTCATTACGTAAAAGACGTGTTCAGTATCGAGTTCCAAGGCGATTTCGTCTAAAATTTTGTCGAACTTTTCCTTGTTTTCCCTGTCGCTCATATAGGCAATAAAGGATACCATTGCCTTTATGCGCCACAAGTTTGCGCCTTTATCCATTGGAAGTGTTAATACGTATCCCAAATCGGAAATCTCTTCTTCCGAAAATATCCTTATTCCCTTTTCGTTTAAGCAATCTAAAATACTGCCTAACTTATCGGGATATGACATATCAACGATATGATTGCAATCTGCGTCTTTTATTTCAAAGTGATCGGTATCAATGGCAAGCGAAATAACAGAAGACTTACCATCTCTCATTTTACGAGAAGTTTCTTCTGCTAATTTTATACCAAATCCACCTATTCCTATTGTATAAAAATTGCGTTTCATATCTTTTCCCTTTTTTAAGTTCTCTTCCCCCCTTGCCGATTAAGGCAAGGGGTTGAACTTAATTATTTTTTAATCAATAATCTTTTATTATAGATTAAGATTTTTTAGGTCTACCTCTACCCTTTTTTGGTTCTTGGGTAGGTTCTTCACCTTCTTGAGTCCCTTCGCTAACGTCTTCAGTTGCAGCCACTTCTTCAACTGGAGCAACTTCTTCAGCGGCAACCAGAGTTGCAACTTCAGGTGCAGCAGCAGTAGTAGGTGCTTTTACAGGAGCCATCTTATTGATAATTGCCATAACGTTTTGTGCGTCTTCATAATTGAATTTATCGCTAATATTTAACGTTCCATCTTCATTTAACGGCTTAGCGTCTGAGATATCTTGGAACACCTTAGAACTATTGAACCATGAAGCGAATTGGTCAACGTATGCCTTGCAACCTGCTGGATCACTTAGAACCATCTTAGTAGTTAAAACGCCTTCAAACACTTTGCTTAATTCCCATCTGTAAATCTTGATAAATCTATCTAAGAATAATTCAGGATTTGCACGGAAGGTACAAATATCTAGGAAGATATCGTATGCTACAGAGATAATTCTTTCTGCGTCGTCACAGTCACGGAGCGATTCTTCACTCGTCTTAACGAGATATGCAAACTCGATAATGCTTGGTCCTTTCTTCTTTGCAGGAACGTTTGCCATCTTGCCTTCAGCAATGTAGGTGTCTTCCTTGAATAAGGTCATATTGAGTAAATCCATAAATTCGCATGCAGTAATCTTTTGTTCAAGTTTGCCGTATTGTGAATCACTTGGAATATTTGGAAGCGCATTCTTTAACGCGTTGATTTCGTCGTCGAATTTAGCGCTCCATTCAGCAATTAAATCGTCTTGGTTTCTTAACCACTTGATAAGTTGAGCGGCATTTTCAAGATTGATATCCATTCCGTCTGGAGTTTTGATTGCATTTCTTCTTCCTTCACCGTCAATGTGATAGAATACGTTTTTAGTAGTGTTTCTACCAATTCTCTTTGACGCTACGATTTGGTTGAACCAGAATCCGTAGAACAACGCCTTAACCATCTTATCGTCTTCGATTTTTTCCATCTTTTCGTTCATATATGGTAAGAATCCGCGTAAGTGGAAGTTGTTGCCAAGGTGTGGGTTCCACATTTCAGTTTCATAGTGCTTCCAGTTGTAGATAGCCTTTTGATAGTGAGTGAAGTATAGATTGTCCTCGCCAAGCTCGTTAAATTTAGCAACTCTTAGTGGTGAAATATCCATAATTTCGCCCGTGCAGTACAATACGTTATCAGGCATTGAAGAAACTACTGCTACTCTTGCGGTATCGTCGCCAGAATATGCTCTAATAAATTGTTCTGCGCACGCTTCGATTATCTTGCCTTCTTTGCTTTGATCAGCAGGAAGAGTAATGTCGAATACGTCTGCGTGTCTCTTAATGTATCTACCGGTGTTTGCACTCATCATGAATACGGTCACGTTTGATGGAGCAACTACGTCGCCTAAATCTTCTCTATTGTCAATTTTGATTGAAGGTTTAGCAGTTTCACAAGCAGTTGCAAAGAAGTTCTTTAACTTATCAATGAGTTTTGCTTGGTTATCGCCACAAGAAGCCTTGATTGCTTCTACTACGTTGTAGTTGTTGATTTCTGCAAAACCGTCGCTTGCTTTTACGCTTGCTTTGTAAGCGTTAATCATATTGTCGAACAACGAACGAATTGCGCCTGCGTCTTTATCGTTGAATTCTTGTCCTTGATTTACTTCTGCGCATGCTGATGCGAACACGTTTGCAAATACGCCCTTACCTACTACGTCGTCGGTTTCTGCGATTTCCTTAGGAGTTGATGGGCCAGATGCTTCTAATACTTCTTGTAAAATCTTATCCTTTTCTGCAGGAGTTGAGTAAATGTTGATTACGCTATCAATTATTCCACTATCTCTACGTAAAACGTCTTTGGTTGTTTCTTCAAGATTTACCTTTTCTTTACCGAATCTTACGAAGAATGCACGATATTTAGCAATTAGAATATCGAGTACTCTTGACAAATTGGTATAAATCATAAATCTTAATTGTTTTACTGCTTCTCTCTTAATGTTGTCAAGAATAGTCATTGCGTCCGTTCTCAATGCGTAGCAATCTGCTGCAGTATCAGTCTTCTTACTTGCCTTATATGCCTCAGAATCGGTGGTGATTTTGATAAATCTCTCGTCCTTTTCTTCTACGTTGTTAACATATGCACTTTTCTTTAGGTTAATCTTTTTCTTGCCTTTTTCTGCTTGGCCTGCGCCAATCTTAGCGTCTACCTTTAAGAATGAATCAGGAATATCAACGATTTCACGAGCCTTAACCATTCTAGAGAACTCTTCGTTTTCCTTCTTGATTGCGCCTGCAACTCTTATCTTTAATCTACAAAGTTGAGCCATTGCTGCTACTGGGTGGATATACTTACCTTTATCCATTAAGATAGCGTTTACCATCGACATTTCTTTGTTAGCAGTAAAGTCTTTTCTTCTATCTAAACTAATGATTGAATCACTTAAAGAAGTTTTCATTCTCTTAATTGATTCTGCACATTCGATAAAGTATTCAAGAATTTGTGCTCTAGTTTCAGAAGCACACTCGATTACCGTGTCAGCCGTTGCTTTTGCACCTGCTTTTTCATTAATAGAAGTGATGATGGTTTCTTGCTTTTGGCTATTTGAAGGTATCTTTTTAGCAAGAATTTTATCAATCTTATCAAAATAGGTTTCTGCAGTATTAGTTGAAGTATCTTTTACGCCGTCTTCGTCATAAATACTAGTTCCTCTGTCTACGATATCGTTAATCTTGCTGTCGTTGTTTTCAACGTCATTTTCAAGTTCTTCCATAACGATTTTTGCGTAGCCTGTGTCACCCATTACGTATGCTCTACCCATTTCTTTTGCTTGAATTTCGTTTTGTTTAATGGTTTCTTCTACTGCGTTATGTAAGGTTAACCATTCGCCGTCACAAGCCATAAGGGTTTTCTTATGAGCAATATAGTCTAATACGGTTTCTTTAGGGAATCTAATTTCAGAAGTTGAAATACCTGCGTAGATTGCTCCACTACCATTGTTTTGTGAGTGTAGTAATTCGTGGTTAGAAATTTCACTATCGAACTTATCGCCGATATCAGTACAAATTAAACTATATAATGAGTTAGCAAGTACTATGTTGTGAGCGGTGACTGAAGTCACTCCTGGGATTTTGTCAAGTACGAATACTTGGGTGAAAGGCGCTGCTTCTGGAGTCCAGAAAGACTTATCCATTGAATCGAATAATACGCCAACGTTTGGTTCGTCGTTATTACCAATTTTTAGTTTAATTGGACTCTTTTTCTTTAACTGTTCACCCTTATTATATCCACGAGAAACGAGGTTGATTGCGTTTAATTCTCTGAAAATTGCGTATGCGTTTGCATAAATCTTAGTGTTATTTTCAGGGGTTTGACTTTCTGAATAGATGTCAGGAAGAGCGATCATTGCGTTGATTATTGGGCTCTTGCCTAAGTTTTTACGTAAATATCTCTTTGCAAATAATGCGATTGGAATAAATGAACCAGAACCGGTACCACCTGCTACTGAAGAAATAATGTATACTTCACATGGAGCGCTTGGGTCTAAGGTCATTTTTTCCAAAGTGCTGATGAACGCTGAACGATATTTTGGCTTATTCATTAAGTTCAAGAATGCTAAGTATGATTTTTTACGCCATTGAGAAGCGCCTCTAAACATTTCTTGTGAACGAATTGCCTTATCTCCACAAGGGAACCATTCTTTAATGTGTTCAGTACCGATTCTATCACAAATAGTACCTACGCTTGCGTTGTCCGCCATTGGAATTGGGGTTGCGCTTTCAATCTTCTTAATATCGCCTGCGTCAGTATCGAATACTATTGCAGAAATGTTATTGTCGTTTTGACGACCTAATTCTTTTACTTTTTGGAACAAGGTATCTACAGTTTTACTACCAGTTCCACCTACACCTATCAATAAAATGTTTTTCATATCTCTTTTCTCCTTTTTTACTAATCAATATACTTAAAAAATACTATCGAATCTATTTTGCCCTTTGCGTTTTTAGTTGCATAATAGTTTTCGCTTAATCCAACGATCGTGCCCGCTTGTATCTCTTTATCCGTATCGTCTATTAAAGAGTTAAGTTGCTTGGTCGTTATTTTTAAGGACGGCTTTGCCGCACCTTGATATCCTTGCCAATTTCTCTTCCACTTTCTTATTGCTTCAGACGCCTCGTCGTCGTCTAGGTCAAGTTTAATGGCTACTCTCTTTTTATTGTTTAGCATTACGCTATCTCTATCTTCAGAAACTTGTAATACTACTCCGTATTCGCCAATCGAATCTTGATTTCTAAACTCCTTAAACGGTATATACCGCTTTAAGTGCCAAATAATTATGGCTTTTTTATCTACGTTTATAAGTTTACTGCTTACGTTTACGTTAGTCTTTATGAAGTTTTGATTCAATTTTATTTGAATAATCGCGCCCTTAGGCAAGCCTTTCGCTATAACGAATCCTAAAATCCATAAAACCGTATGCACTATTATATAAACGGTGATAATTATTACTATCCAGCGCCATAACCTAGAAACGAAGCCTACGTCATTTAAGGTTATTATTCCATTGCCGTAGCTATCGCCACAATTAAGCGTCAAAGTCTTTTCACCCGTAAAGATAAATGATGCGAAGAGTGAATCTAATGGAGTAAACCACCCCGTTCCTACCGAACAACACACCATTGCGTCGCCGTTTATCTCTACGATTTCCGTGCTAACTTTTGTTGGAAGTAAGAAAATCCAGCCAAACGGATGAGTGTCTAATCTTATCGTTCCGTCTGCCATACACTCTGCAAGTTCTTCTTTCGTTAACCAATTTCCGTCTATACTTACCTTAAAGTAGGTCTTTGCCGTACTATTTTTTAGGTCGTATATGTCAACCGTCGTATTCTCTCCGTCAATTACCTGAACTACGTACGTCGGTTTTATTACGTTTAATTTTAACGTCTCACTCGCTCTTATCGTGGAATCTTGCATTGACCACACTTCTAAAACTACCTTTCTGTTGGCTACGTTTTGAAGTTGCCCAGTCATACTCACGTCGTCCGGGATAAAAGTCAACTTGTTTTGCTCTATCGTTGCTTTTCCCGTCACGTCGATTCCATCGATCTTTAAAGTGTACCCTACTACTCCCGAATTGAAACTTACCGGATATCCGTTTGCCGTTATCGTGAACTCAAAGTTGTTCGTGTTTTTCTTTAGTTCACTAGACGACAAGGTTATTTCCTTTGTATCGCCCGATTCAATCGATATGGTCGACGGGTAATACTTTAAGTCCACCGTGCTCGTTCTAAATCTTCTATTGTCTAAGCGTACCACTTTTAGTTTTGCTAGGTACGCTCCGTACTCACCCGGTTTAGTTCTAAACACTACCGATATTGTTCCATCATCGTTTACTTCGGCGCTCTCAGGCGTCACTTGGTTTCCTGCAGGGTCTGTTAGTTCGGTTAACTCCCAAGAGAGTGTCGCGCTACTTCCCGTTAGGTCGCTTTTGCTAACCTTCACGTCGTCGTAATATATAGTGTAGTCGATTTTGATTTTCTCTTTGATTCCGCCCACCCCTTCAGTCATATTAGATATGATTCTAAAGTTTTGTGGGTTTTCATCTATGTCACATAGCCACGAATTATATAAGGTGTATTTTGATCCGCTTATGTTTACGATTACCGATAACGCTACTTCTTTCTTCCCGAGTTCAAGTTTGAAACTTTCGTCGTAGCCTAGAATCTTTCCGTTATACGATACCGTCGCGTTAACGTCAGTCAATATGGAAGTCAAGTCTTTGTTTGTGTTAGAGTCAAGTAGTCTATATCTCGCTCTAAGTTCGGCTCCCTTCTTAAGTGAAGTGTTTACGTCCTCTACCGTCGTGTCCACCCAATCCGTTCCATTATAATATTGTAGGGTGGAATCGAGTTTGATCGCCGGCTCTAACATAATCGATACGCTGGTCGGCTCGGTTTCAAATATCAACCTTATCTTGTCTCCGTTCAAGTAGCCTTGGTCGGTCTTTGGTGATAGCATTACCGAATAGCCGTACATTCCAACGTTTGGAGATTTTAATTCACACTCTCTTATTTTATTGAGTTCCGTGGTTGCACATTGTACGTCGCTTAATTTAACGCTACTGTTTTCCCCTTGCGCTAGGACTGATACGCTGACTACCGAGAATCCACAAGTGCTTAGGTCTACGTCTACTACGTTTCCGTTTGCACTCACGCCCGTCGTCATCTTATAACGCCCCGTCGTCTTGTTGGTGATCTCCTGCATTGAATCAACTATGTCTTCTGCGTCGTCCGTATAATATGCTGACACGGCTGAGTTCTCGCTCACAAGTTTATCAATCTTAACTATGTCTGCCTTCGTATCGTCAAGACAAATTCCAAAGTATGCAGTTTGAAGACCAACGTATCCAGAGATTTGGTTTCCAATAAGTTCTGAGGTTTTACCACCTCCTGTGAACTCACCATCGGAAACAACTATCAACCAATACTCTTTGCCTTCGACCATCTCGTACTTGTTAAGGCCTTGAGAACTCGACAACCAGTTGATTGCTGTGGCTAGTTTGTTTGGTGGTGTTCCACCGCTAGCCTTCAACTTGGTGATCTTGTCTGCTATCTCACTATTACGGTCACTCGCCGATAAGTCAACTTCAAAGTCGGCGGCGTTTAGTGGGAACACTTTAAGTACGTCTTTGTAGTCTAACGTTGCCATTAAAACTTGCATCGCGTATTTTGCGTAGTCCACTCTCGAACCCGTCGTCATTGAACCCGAGTCGTCGTAAACGACTGCAATGACTTTTTGGTTGTACCCGTTCGATTCAGCCTTAACGATATTATTCGATAACGGACTCATCAAACAAGTGAGTAGCAGAAGAGGAATCACGAACAGCGAAATTAAGAACCTATTACGCCATTTCATTTTGTTCCTTTTCCTTTATTAAATTTTTTCAAAAAATGCTAAAAAATAATTTTTTTATTTTCCAAAATTTTCAATCAATTTTTCGTTTAGGTCTTAAATTTAAGTTGATTAATTTTCGCGTCGAAAAATTAAAAAATAAATTAAAACATTTTTTCAATTGGGAACAAAGTATAATACAATATTTTCCATTTGTCAACAAAATTTTAAAAGTTTTTTTCACGATTTAAAAAATTTTTTGAGGTAATTTTTTTGAATTTTTTAATAAATTTTTTGAATTAAATTTTTAATTTCCAAAA
>JAFTKC010000017.1 GCA_017456055.1 Clostridia bacterium
CGAGTATAAATGCACACAAATTCTTATTTATCGGTTAGTTTATTATAATATAAAATAAAATTTAATTCAAGTTTATTATGACATAAAATAAAATTTAATTCAATTTGTTTTGCGTGATAAAAGAAAACTCGACTTATTAAAAGACGAGTTTTATGATTTATTCAATTAAAATCCCTAAGGGGCACGCCCATAAGGGTTAGTCCTTTTTTGGCGCGCCGTAAGAGATACAACCGAAACCCTATAAATAGGGAAACCTTCGGTTGACCTTTGCCCATCATAGTAAGTCCGTCATATGACGGCCGAACGAGTTCTCTCTCTTACTGCAATAAAAAAAGCAGGTAGAAAAACCTACCTGCTTTTTTTGGCGCGCCGTAAGAGATTCGAACTCCTGACCTTTGGTTCCGTAGGGGGTTAAGAATTTCACTTTTTAAGCCCTTAAGTTAGAACAATGCCTATCGTTGTTTATCTTTGCAAAACGCCAAAACCCGTAGGTTAGAACAAATTTTTATATGATTATCGCACGTTTTTGTAATAAAAACAACTAACCGTCATTAAAAATAAATACACGTTAAGACCAAAGGTCGTTGCACGAATTTTTGCATTTTTTATAGAGTTTGGGTTAGAACAAATCCGTTCTAACCTATCTTTATTAATATATAATGTTTGTTGTTAAAAATGGTCTTACTTTATAACGTAAAAAGTAGCAGGACCTTTTCCGTGTTTTATAATAAATTCTTCTGCGATAAGTTCCCTTAACGCTTTTTCTATTGCAGAACGGCTAAGCGATGGACACAATTCCATAATATCGCTCTTTGTGATTTTGCCAAGTTTTAAGCCAAACGCTTCTTTAACCATTTGCCTAGCTGATTTTTTATTGGATACGAGTTCAATACGTTCTTCAAAATCTCTATAAGCAGACAGAACAACGCCAAGAATATATTTAGTAAAAGCCGAGTCGTCGTTTTTACCTTCGTGCCAATTTTCAGACGCCAACTGCAAAGCATCGTAGTATTCGTTTTTGTGGTCGTGTATTTTCTTTTCAAGCGAAATATATTTACCAACGACGTAACCACTTTTATATAAAAGTAAAGTAGTAAGTATTCTACTCATACGACCATTGCCGTCGTTAAACGGATGAATACAAAGAAAATCGTGGATAAACGTGGGAATTACTACAAGTGGGTCAACTTCTCCCGAGGCTATAATTTTATTATACGTTTCGCAAAGTCTTTCAACGGCTTCAGGTGTTTCAAATGGTTCTAACGGCTTAAATCTAACTATAACCGTACCGTCAGGTCTAATTTCATCAATCTCGTTTGAAGTGGTTTTGAATACGCCACCAAAAGACGTTGGCAAATAAGAATACAACTTTTTGTGAAGTTGTAAAATAACGTTTGCCGTGATAGGCAAATACTCAAAACTTTCGTGCACCATTTCAAGAACTGCTCTGTAACCTAAAATTTCTTGCTCGTCCCTATTGCGTGGAGCAGTTTTTTCGCTCATTAATTGTTTTAAGCGTTGGTTAGTGGTGACGATACCTTCAATAGCGTTAGAACTTTCCGTGCTTTGGACTTTTGCAATTTCAACAAGTCTATCAAGTTCAGCAGGCTTTTGCTTTAAGTACAATTGTTGCTTACCCTTAAACTCGTGAATAAGCCCAATGTATCCTAATATATCTTTATCCCATTGTTTTTCTTTTAAGAAGTTGTAATTAAATTCACGCATAATCCCTTACCCCTTTTCTTAATCGCTTTAATTATATATAAAAGTAAGCGATTTGTCAACTATTTATGACACATATTGCTTATTTTATCAGTAAAAGTAAGCGATTATTTCATAATATGACAAATTTTTTAACAGTTTAAATTCTAAAATAAAAAAACAAAAAAATTTTAAAACACCCCTAAAAAATCGTTGACAAATAAAAATCATAGGAATATAATTTAAGAAAATTAACAAAAAGGCAATGACGAAGACGGTCAAGAAACAAATTATTTCAGAGAGCCGATGGTTGGTGTGAATCGGTATGATTATTTCTTAAGGACTTATCACTTCTGAGCCGGAAGCCCCAAAGGGAATTATCCCAAGTAGGCGTTTCTCGTGTATGCTACGTTAGTGCATAGGAGTTGATGGACTCTGAAGGTGGTAGGATATTATTTCTACAATTTGAGTGGTACCGCGAGTATAGTAATTATACCCGTCTCAAAGCAAAAAAGCTTTGAGACGGGTTTTTTGTTTTTCAAAAACTAAAGGAGGTTAAAATGCAAGCACAACAAAATGGCAAACTTAATGGAGCAAAAATTATCATAGAAACGCTTATAGAACAAGGCGTAACAGACGTTTTCGGTTATCCCGGCGGGGCAGTTCTAAACATTTACGACGAACTATATAAGGCAAAAGGACGAATTAATCACGTGCTTGCAGCACACGAACAAGGCGCAAGTCACGCAGCCGACGGTTATTCAAGAGTTACGGGAAAAGTCGGCGTGGTAATTGCAACTTCCGGTCCGGGAGCAACAAATCTTGTTACGGGTATAGCAACGGCAATGCTTGACTCAATTCCGATGGTTGCGATAACGGGCAACGTTTCAACCAATCTTATTGGCAAGGATAGTTTTCAGGAAATTAACATTACGGGCGTAACTCTTCCTATAACCAAACACAATTATTTTGTTAATAAGGTTGAAGATTTAGCGGACACGATAAGAGAAGCCTTTAAGATAGCAAAATCAGGTCGCCCCGGTCCCGTTTTGATTGACGTTCCTAAAGACGTACAAATAAACGAGTGCGAATATACCGCCAAACCGATAGTCGAGCCTTTCCCCCAAGAAGAAGCAAGTGATGAAGACATCGATAAAGCGGTAGAACTTATAAACAACGCAAAACGCCCTTATATTTATATAGGTGGTGGCGCAGCAGGACGCGGTATGACCGAAGACATAATAGCTTTTGCTGAAAAAATAGACGGGTTTATCGGTTCAACTTTTATGGGATTATCTGCTATCCCTAATTCCTATGAAAGATTTTTAGGCATGCAAGGTATGCACGGAAGATACTCATCTTCAATGGCTAATAAAGAAGCCGACCTTTTGATAGGAATTGGCGTTCGCTTTTCAGATAGAGCGACGGGAAACGTTGAAAAATATTCTAAGAACTTAAAAATTATTCAACTTGACGCCGACTTATCCGAAATTAACAAAAACGTTAAAGTTGACGTTGGCGTTGTAGGCAACATACAAACTGCTTTTTCTAAAATATTAAGTAAATGTGAAAAACAGTCTCACCCAGAGTGGCAGAAAAAAGTAAACGGCTTTAAGTTGGTGGAAAAAAGCATTTTAGACGACGCTGAAAGAAAATCAAACGGCGCAATGACACCGAAAAAGATTTTTGACGTAATAAATGCAGTTAAAGATAAAAACACTTGTATTGCAACCGACGTCGGTCAACACCAAATGTGGACGGCTCAATACGTAGAATTTGAAAAACCAAGAAGATTTGCTTCAAGCGGTGGACTTGGAACTATGGGTTACGGTTTGGGTGCTGCAATAGGCTGTTCGGTTGGAAGCAAAGAAAAAACAGTTCTAATCACAGGTGACGGAAGTTTTGGAATGAATCTTAACGAACTCGCAACGGCAGTGTCTTATAACGTTCCCGTAGTGATAGTTATTATGAATAACGGCGTTTTAGGTATGGTAAGGCAATGGCAAACGCTATTTTACGGCAAAAGGTATTCAAATACCGTATTAGATAGAAAAACCGATTTCGTTAAACTTGCAGACGCTTTTGGCTTACCTGCAGAAAGGGTAACTGACATTAAGGGTTTTGAAAACGCCTTCAAAAAAGCAATGAAACATAACGGACCTTATTTAATTGACACCGTTATAGATATGGATGAATTCGTTCTCCCTATGCTCCCACCGGGTGGCGCAATGGAAGATATAATAACTTCCAAAGAGGAGGTAAAATAATATGAAATCAGTAATATCAGTTTACGTAGAAAATAAATATGGCGTAGTTGCTCGTATTACAGGTTTGTTTTTACGAAAAGGATTTAACATAGATTCTTTTACAGGCAGAGAAACGGACGACGAAAGGTTTTCAAGGATTACGATTTCGTTAAATGGTGACGACTTTGTATGCAATCAACTTATAAATCAATTAAAAAAATTGCACAACGTAAAACAAGTTAAGTTATTAAAGCAAGATTCTTCAGTAGAAAGAGAACTAATGCTTGTTAAAGTAAAAAACACCCCTGAAAATCGTAATGAAATAATGGCAGCCGCAGATATTTATAGAGCAAAGATTATTGATTACACGACGGACACTATGTGTGTTGAAGTCACGGGTGAACCTAATAAAATAGATGCGTTTATAAAAGTAATGAAACCACTTGGAATTATAGAAATGTGTAGAACGGGTGTAGTTGCTTTAGAGCGTGGAAGCAGTATTATGGAAAAATAAATATTAAAAATTATAGATAAAAGGAGAACATATTATGCAAAA
>JAFTKC010000018.1 GCA_017456055.1 Clostridia bacterium
AAGATTATAACCGATGAAACCAAAAAGGCAATGAAGAAAATTTTAGCTGATATTCAAGATGGAACTTTTGCAAAAGACTTCTTACTTGATATGTCGGACGCAGGCTCGCAAGTTCACTTTAACGCAATGAGAAAACTTGCAAGCGAACATCCTTCTGAAAAGGTTGGCAGAGAAATAAGAAAACTTTACAGTTGGAGTGACGAAGACAAACTTATCAATAACTAAAAGGTAAACTATTATGGTAAAAGAAAAAATCGTGGACGGATTTAATAACGCTCCGCATAGAAGTTTATATCACGCTTTAGGACTAACTAAGGAAGAACAACAAAGACCGTTAATCGGTATAGTTAGTTCATATAACGAAATAGTTCCCGGCCATATGAATTTAGATAAAATCGTTGACGTTGTAAAACTTGGCGTTGCTATGGCTGGCGGAACACCTATCGTATTCCCCGCAATCGCCGTTTGTGACGGTATTGCTATGGGACACGTTGGTATGAAATATTCATTAATTACTCGTGATTTAATAGCAGACTCTACTGAAGCAATGGTTTTGGCGCACGGATTTGACGGACTCGTTATGGTTCCTAACTGTGATAAAAACGTTCCGGGCTTACTTATGGCTGCTGCTCGTGTAAATATACCTACCGTATTCGTTAGCGGTGGTCCTATGCTAGCAGGCAGAGTGAACGGAAAGAAAACGAGTTTATCAAGTATGTTTGAAGCAGTTGGCGCATATTCGGCAGGCAAAATAGACGAAAAACAATTATGTGTTTGCGAAGAAAATACTTGTCCTACTTGTGGCTCTTGTTCGGGAATGTACACGGCAAACTCTATGAACTGCTTAACCGAAGTTTTAGGTATGGGACTAAAAGGTAACGGAACGATACCTGCCGTTTATTCACAAAGAATTGAACTTGCAAAGCACGCAGGTATGAGGGTGATGGAACTTGTTAAAAAGAATATTTGCCCAAGAGATATTATGACGGCTTCATCGTTTAGAAACGCTCTTACTGCCGATATGGCTTTGGGTTGTTCAACCAACAGTATGCTTCATCTTCCTGCAATCGCAAACGAATGCGGTGTAGAAATAAATCTTGATATGGCTAACGAAATAAGTGAAAAAACACCAAATCTTTGCCACCTTGCCCCTGCCGGTAATACTTATATGGAAGATTTAAATGAAGCAGGCGGTGTTTACGCAGTATTAAAAGAATTGACTAAAATCGGCGCTCTTGATACTTCAGTAATGACCGTTACGGGTAAAACTTTAGGCGAAAACATTGAAAGCGCAGTAAATAGAAACCCCGAAGTTATTCGTACGGTAGATAATCCTTATAGCAAAACAGGTGGTATTGCCGTTCTTCGTGGAAATCTTGCTCCCGACGGCTGTGTGGTAAAACGAAGCGCAGTTGCTCCCGAAATGTTAAAGCACGTTGGACCTGCAAAGGTTTTTGATAGCGAAGAAGACGCTATATCTGCAATTTATGCAGGTAAAATCGTTAAAGGCGACGTCGTAGTTATCCGTTATGAAGGTCCTGCAGGTGGACCGGGAATGAGAGAAATGCTGAGTCCTACTTCTGCCATTGCAGGTATGGGTTTAGATAAAGACGTGGCACTTATCACCGACGGAAGATTTTCAGGTGCTACAAGGGGTGCGTCTATTGGTCACGTTTCCCCCGAAGCAATTCGTGGCGGTTTAATTGCTTTCGTTCGTGACGGCGATTTAATTTCTATTAACATACCCGAATATTCTATAGAATTGAAGGTTAGCGAAGAAGAAATTGAAAATCGTAAAAAAACTATGGCTATAAAACAAAAAACAGGCATTAAAGGCGCACTAAAAAGATATTCTATGCAAGTTAGTTCTGCCGATAAAGGCGCAATTATAAACAAATTTGAAGGTTAAAATGAAAAAAGAAGAACAAAAAAACTTAGCGAAAAAATTATTAACGCTAAGCGTATTTAGAAACTTAATTAATGAAGTTCCGCTTAAAAATTTAATAAACTATCTAAAAAGTGAAAACGATGCGATTGAAAAAGCAAGTCTTTACGGCGAGTTCGTTTATTCTCTAGGGGGTTACGGAAACTCTTTTTCTGAGTTTTTATCCCGTGCTATTTTTGAAGATGAAAACTATTACATAGTTAGCGTAGCAAAAAAGAAGAAGTTAGACTCTAGTATTATAGAAAACGCCCTAGAAGAGTTGAAACTTTTATCGAGTTTGACTGAACTTGATGAAAAAGAGCTAACTCAAGACGTAATTTTTGAATACGTGCCAAAATTCAAAAACAAAAGAATAGATTTTGTTTTTGAATATAAAAAGCGCATTAAAAACGTTGATAAATACGGATATGGAATTTTTGCTTCTTCAGAAATGTTTAAGGTGGTAGATGGCGAGATAATTCCCGTTGAATCGGCAGATGAAATTAAATTAGATTCATTTGTTGGCTACGAAGACGAAAGAAAACAAGTTTTAGAAAACACCAAAGCACTTTTAGAAGGTCGCCCCGCCGCAAACGTTTTGCTTTGTGGTGATGCAGGTACGGGAAAATCGTCAACGGTAAAAGCGTGTGTAAACCATTTTTATAAAGACGGTTTAAGGCTTATAGAAATTAGAAAAGACCAACTTCTATCGCTTGCATCCGTTATGGGTAAAATCGCCGATAATCCCTTAAAATTTATTATTTTTATAGACGATTTATCCTTCAATAAAAACGACGATTCGTTCAGTATGTTAAAGGCAGCGTTAGAAGGCTCTGCATCAAAAAAAGCAAACAACGCAGTAATTTACGCAACGAGCAACCGAAAACATATAATTAAAGAAAGTTTTGCTGATAGAAACTCAACTGACGACGTTCATAGGAACGACACTATGCAAGAACTCTTATCTTTATCCGATAGATTTGGTCTCACGGTATATTTCCAAAAACCAAACAAAGAACTTTATTTAAATATCGTAAAAATACTTGCACAAAAATCAGGTATAAACGCAAGCGAAGATTTATTAGTTAAAGCCGAAGCGTTTGCTTTAAGCAAAGGAAGTCGTTCACCAAGAGCGGCGGAAC
This sequence comes from Clostridia bacterium, assembly GCA_017456055.1. Classification (GTDB taxonomy): domain Bacteria; phylum Bacillota; class Clostridia; order Christensenellales; family Borkfalkiaceae; genus UBA1259. The sequence continues at coordinate 3,067 of JAFTKC010000018.1, forward strand.
AATTTATTAACAGTCTATTATAGGTGTAAAAAAATGAAAAAATTAACTCTTGACAACGTGTATAAAGCAAATTACGTATTAAAAAACGTAGTTAGAGAAACCGACGTTCTATATGCTCCAAAACTTAAGGCAGGCGTTGACCTATATTTAAAAACGGAAAATTTGCAAATAACCGGCTCTTTTAAGGTGCGTGGTGCATATTACAAAATGTCGCAACTATCACCCGAAGAAAAAGCGAAAGGCGTAGTTGCTTGTTCTGCTGGTAATCATGCGCAAGGCGTTGCTCTCGCAGCACAAAAAAACGGTATAAAATCAGTTATATGTCTACCTGACACAGCCCCTATCTCAAAGGTGGAAGCAACTAAAAGTTACGGAGCGGAAATTTGTTTGGTAGAAGGTGTTTACGACGACGCATATCAAAAAGCATTATCACTTCGTGACGAAAAAGGATACACCTTTATTCATCCTTTCGACGACCCCGACGTAATCGCAGGACAAGGAACTATTGCTCTTGAACTCTATGAGCAAATTCCCGATATGCAAGCGGTTATCGTTCCTATTGGTGGCGGTGGACTTATTTCAGGTATAGCGTACACCATTAAGAGCCTAAACCCGAATATAAAAGTTTACGGTGTTCAAGCGCAAGGCGCTCCGTCAATGGCTAACTCTATTCACGACGGGCATATTGAAAAACTTGATTCGGTGTTTACTATCGCAGACGGCATTGCAGTAAAACAACCGGGCTCACTTACTTACGATATATGTTCTAAATACGTTGATGAAATCGTGACCGTTACCGACGACGAAGTGTCGGCTGCAATTTTAGCACTTATGGAACAACATAAACTCGTTACTGAAGGCGCAGGTGCAGTTGCAGTAGCTGCCGCTATGTTTGGTAAACTCCCAATAGATGGTAAAAAAGCGGTATGTATTTTATCGGGTGGAAACATCGACGTTACTATACTCTCACGTGTTATAACCAGAGGACTTGTAATGAGTGGAAGAAGTTGCCATCTTAACATTGAACTCGTTGACAAACCGGGACAACTTCTAAACGTTTCAAAGATTATCGCTAAGCATGGTGGAAACGTTACGGCAGTTCATCACGAACACAGTAATGAAGGCTCTGACGTAAACGGTTGTTATTTAAGATTAAGCTTAGAAACTAGAAATCACGAACATATAGAAAAAATCAAAAAAGCACTTACCGATTTTGGTATTAAAATAGTTAATTAAAGGAGAAACGAAAATGAAAAAAGTGAGCACCGATAAAGCGCCAAAGGCTATAGGACCTTATTCGCAAGCGATTGTAGTAAACGGCTTGGTTTACACTTCGGGACAAATCCCATTAAATCCCGAAAGTGGCGTAATCGTCGGAAAAGATATAAAGGAACAAACTGAACAAGTTATGAAAAATCTATCAGAAGTTTTAAAAGCAGCGGGAACTTCACTTGATAAGGCTATTAAAACCACTTGTTTTTTAGCGGATATAAACGATTTCTCTGCTTTTAACGAAGTTTATGCAAAGTATATTACTAACGCTCCTGCACGTTCTTGCGTGGCGGTAAAAGATTTGCCAAAAGGTGCGCTCGTAGAAGTCGAAGTCATTGCGATAGTTTAGAATATAAACAAAATTATAATTTTTTCATTTTATATACTACTAAATGAGACGGTATAAAAACACAAAAAATTTCAAAAATCATCTTAAAATTAATTGACAAACAAATTTCATAAGACTATAATTTAGTCAAATAAAAGCTGTGACGAAGATTCGTCTTTTAACTAATTTTTCAGAGAGTCGATGGTTGGTGTGAATCGATAAAAAGGTTTTAAGACTTCTCCCTTCCGAGCCGGAGCCCGAAAGATAACAAGTAGGCGTTTCCCGTGTTTGCTACGTTAGTGCATAGGAATTGTTGGATTCCGATAAGGTGATGGAAATTTTTCCATAATTTGAGTGGTACCGCGAGTATTTTATGCCCGTCTCAAAGCAAAAAGCTTGGAGACGGGTTTTTTGTTTCTCTTATTCAAGCTTATCCATAGTAGTTATAAAATAAAATTTTGAGGTATTATTATGATGGATGCAAAAAAGTACAACGTGGGATATTATCCCGCACCCGGAAAACACGTTAAATGGGTAGAAAAAGACCATATCGAAAAAGCACCCGTTTGGTGTAGCGTTGATATGCGTGACGGCAATCAAAGCCTAGTTATACCTATGAGTTTAGAAGAAAAACTCGAATTTTATAATGTTTTACTGAAAGTTGGTTTTAAGGAAATTGAAGTAGGTTTCCCAGCAGCAAGCGAAACGGAATACGAATTCTTAAGAACGCTTATTGATAATAATATGATTCCTTCTGACGTTACCGTTCAAGTCTTAACGCAATGTAGAGAACATATTATTAGAAAAACATTTGAAGCGTGTAAAGGTGCGCCAAGTGCTATAATTCACTTTTATAATTCAGTAAGCGTTGCGCAACGTGAACAAGTTTTCAAAAAGTCTAAAGAAGAAATTAAAAAGATTGCCGTTGACGGCGCAAAACTCGTTAAACAACTTGCAAATGAATACGAAGGCAACTTCCGTTTTGAGTATTCTCCCGAAAGTTTTACGGGAACGGAACCTGAATACGCTTTGGAAGTTTGCAACGCTGTTTTAGACGTATTAGAGCCAAGCGAAACGAATAACGTTATAATCAATCTTCCCGTAACCGTTGAAATGAGTTTGCCGCACGTTTACGCAAGTCAAGTTGAGTATATGAGCGAAAACTTAAAATATCGTGAGTTTGTTACCTTATCACTTCACCCACATAACGATAGAGGTACGGGTGTAGCCGATACCGAACTTGCTTTACTTGCGGGTGCAGATAGAGTTGAAGGAACACTTTTCGGCAACGGAGAAAGAACGGGTAACGTCGATATAATCACTCTTGCAATGAATATGTATTCGCACGGTGTTGACCCTAAACTTGATTTTTCCGATATGACCTATTTAGTTGAAAAATACGAAAAATGTACCCGTATGCACGTTTACGAGCGTTCGCCGTATGCTGGTGCACTAGTATTTGCAGCCTTTTCTGGTAGCCATCAAGACGCTATTGCAAAAGGTATGAAATATAGGGTTAAAAATAAACTGCACGAGTGGACTGTGCCGTATCTTCCTATTGACCCGAAAGATATTGGAAGAACTTATGACGCAGACGTGATTAGAGTTAATTCTCAAAGTGGTAAAGGCGGAATCGGATACTTGCTTGAACAAACTTTCGGCTATAATCTTCCTGCTAAAATGAGAGAACACTTTAGTTATACGTGCAAAAACGTTTCCGACCACGAACACAAAGAACTTAAACCTAACGAAGTTTTGAATATTTTTACTGAAAAATATCTTAACGTTCCTTGCGAAATAGAAATAAATGATTTTGACTTCATAAGAGAAAATGAAGTTGTAAAAGTCAACGTTTCTTTCGTTAAAAACGGTGAAGAAACTGAAATTGAAGCAGAAGGTAACGGATTTTTAAGTGCAATAAATAATGCTCTCCACGAATTTACGGGCGAAGAATATACTCTTCAAGTTTACACTCAACACAGTATGCAAGGCGATGGTTCAAGAAGTATGGCTGCATCATACATAGGACTTGAAAGAATTGACGGCAAAATGTATTGGGGCGCAGGCACTGATACTGACGTAATGAAGGCTAATATAAACGCACTCTTAAGTGCTTATCATAATTTGATTAAAGGAGAATAACGTTATGGGTATGACTATGACTCAAAAAATTCTTGCTTTTCACGCAGGATTAGATAAAGTCGTTTCGGGACAACTTATCAGCGCTAAACTTGATATAGTTCTTGGCAACGATATAACTACTCCCGTTGCGGTAAATGAATTTACAAAAGCGGGATTTGATAAGGTTTTTGATAAAGATAAAATCGCAATAGTTTTAGACCACTTTGTCCCAAATAAAGATATTAAAGCGGCAGAACAAAGTAAACAATGTCGAGAATTTGCTTGTTCACATTGCGTAAGCCATTTTTACGACGTTGGCAAAATGGGTATAGAACACGCACTACTTCCCGAACAAGGCGTTGTAACTGCGGGCGATTGTATAATCGGTGCAGACAGTCATACTTGTACTTACGGTGCATTAGGTGCTTTTTCCACAGGTGTTGGCAGTACGGATATGGCGGCAGGTATGGCAACGGGAACGGCTTGGTTTAAGGTTCCGTCGGCAATAAAATTTAACCTTTCGGGCAAACTTAATAAAAATTGTAGTGGTAAAGACGTTATACTTACAATTATAGGTATGATAGGTGTTGACGGCGCGCTCTATAAAAGTATGGAATTTACGGGCGATGGCGTAAGCAGTTTATCTATGGACGATAGACTTTGTATTTGCAATATGGCAATAGAAGCAGGCGCTAAAAACGGTATTTTCCCCGTAGATGAAAAAACGCTTGAATACTTAAACGGCAGAAGTGAAAGAAAACCTGCCATTTTCTCTGCGGATGAAGATGCTGAATACGAAAAAGTTATAGATATTGATTTAAATAAAATCGTTCCTACGGTTGCTTGTCCACATCTTCCCGAAAATACTCACCCTGCAAGTGAATTAGGTGATATTAAAATCGACCAAGTAGTTATCGGCAGTTGCACTAACGGTAGAATGGAAGACATGACGGCGGCGTATAACGTATTAAAAGGTCAAAAGGTTGCTGACGGCATACGTTGTATAATAATACCTGCAACTATGCAAATATATAAAGAGTGCGTGGAAAAGGGCTACGTTACGGCGTTTATTGACGCAGGAGCAGTAGTTTCTACCCCTACTTGTGGACCTTGTCTTGGTGGATATATGGGAATTTTGGCAGAAGGCGAACGCTGTATCGCAACGACAAATAGAAATTTCGTTGGTCGTATGGGACACGTTAAGAGCGAAGTTTACCTTGCAAGTCCGTTAACTGCGGCAGCAAGCGCTATTACGGGATATATTACAAATCCAAAGGAGAACTAAAATGAACGTAAAAGGTAAAGTTTTTAAATATCCTGATAACGTAGATACGGACGTTATAATTCCTGCTCGTTATCTTAATACTTCTAACGCAAAAGAACTTGCGCTTCATTGTATGGAAGATATTGACACGGAGTTCGTTAAAAAAGTAAGTGTGGGCGACGTTATGGTTGCAGGTTGGAATTTTGGTTGCGGTTCTTCCCGTGAACACGCACCACTCGTTATTAAAACTTGTGGAACGGGTTGCGTTATCGCTAAAAGTTTTGCACGCATTTTTTATCGCAACGCAATAAATATAGGACTTCCTATTTTAGAATGTGAACAAGCGGCTGAAGAAATTAACGCAGGCGACGAAGTTAGCGTTGACTTTGATACCGGTCTTATAACCGATATTACTACGGGAAAAACTTATAAAGCACAACCTTTCCCCGAATTTATTCAAAACATTATTAGAAAAGGTGGACTGTTAGCGTCCTTAAAAGGAGAATAATTATGAATAAAAACATTACCGTTTTATCGGGTGACGGAATAGGTCCTGAAATTATTAGAGAAGCGATAAAAGTTTTAGATAAAGTTGGCGAAAAATTCGGGCATACTTTTAATTATACTTACGTAGACATTGGTGGTTGCTCTATCGATAAATACGGCGTGCCTATAACTGACGAAAACATGCAAAAATGTAAAGATGCAGATAGTGTTTTATTAGGTGCTGTCGGTGGACCTAAATGGGATAATTGTCCTAGTAATATCCGCCCTGAAAAAGCACTCCTTGCAGTTAGAAAAGAACTTGGGCTTTTTGCAAACTTGCGCCCGACAAAGCTCTTTCCACAACTTGCTAATGCGTCACCATTAAAACAAGAAATCGTAGGTAACGGTATAGACCTTTTGATAGTTAGAGAACTTACCGGCGGTGTATATTTTGGCGAAAAGAAAACTGAAGTTATAAACGGCGAAGTATTAGCAACCGATATAATGCCTTATTCTGAAAGTGAAATTGAGCGTATCGGCAGGGTGGCTTTTGAAACGGCTATGAAAAGGAACAAAAAACTTGCGTCCGTTGATAAAGCAAACGTTTTAGAAACTTCAAGACTTTGGCGAAAGGTTATGCACCGTTTAGCTGAAGAATATCCCGAAGTAGAATATAGTGATATTTTGGTTGATAACACGGCAATGCAACTAATCAAAAACCCAACGCAGTTTGACGTTTTGGTTACTGAAAATATGTTTGGAGATATTTTATCGGACGAAGCTTCAATGCTTACGGGTTCAATCGGTATGATGCCGTCAGCATCTCTTTCTTCAACAACTCTCGGTATGTACGAGCCTATTCACGGTTCTGCCCCTGATATTGCAGGATTAGATATTGCTAACCCACTTGGAACTATTTTATCCGTTGCAATGATGCTACGCTATTCTTTTGATATGAAAGAAGAAGCCGATGCAATAGAATTTGCTGTAAACAAAACGCTTGACGACGGTTACCGCACGGGCGATATTATGCAAGAAGGTAAAATTAAAGTAGGCTGCAAAAAAATGGGCGATCTTGTTAGAGATAGAATTTAATACATAGCGGATAAAAAAGAACGGATAGGCAAAAGCCCGTCCGTTCTTTTGTTGTTATAAATTAATTTTAGGTATTCCGTCAAAACCCTTTTGTAAATCTTCGTCGGTAGGAATATAGTCGCTCATTTCGCCGTCGTGGAATTTTTGGTAAGCAACCATATCAAAGTATCCTGTACCCGTTAAACCGAAAAGTATAGTCTTTTCTTCGCCCGTTTTTTTACATTTTAACGCTTCGTCTATAGCAACTCTAATCGCGTGTGAAGATTCGGGGGCGGGAAGTATGCCTTCAACTCTTGCAAACTGTTCTGCCGCCTTAAACACTTCAGTTTGTTCAACCGCTCTCGCTTCCATAAGTCCTTGGTCGTAAAGTTCTGAAAGTGTAGACGCCATACCGTGATAGCGAAGTCCACCCGCGTGGTTTGCTGATGGAATAAATCCAGAGCCGAGCGTATACATTTTTGTCATAGGGCAAACTTTGCCGGTATCGCAGAAATCGTATACGTATTTACCGCGAGTAAGCGACGGACACGACGCAGGCTCTACTGCTATAATTTGATAATTTTCTTTACCCTGCAGTTTTTCTACCATAAACGGAGCAATTAAGCCGCCAAGGTTAGATCCACCACCGGCGCAACCTATAATCGTATCGGGCTTAATTCCGTATTTATCCATTGCGGTTTTGGTTTCAATGCCTATAACCGATTGATGCAAAAGCACTTGGTTTAACACGCTGCCTAAAACGTAACGGTATCCGTCGGAAGTTACCGCCGCTTCAACGGCTTCGGAAATTGCGCAGCCGAGAGAGCCGGTAGTTTCGGGGAATTCTTCCAAAATCTTTCTGCCGACGTTGGTAGTGTTTGACGGCGAAGGAGTAACGAAAGCGCCGTAAGTTCTCATAACTTCGCGTCTAAACGGTTTTTGCTCGTAAGAACATTTTACCATAAAGACCTTGCAATCAAGTCCGAAATACGAACAAGCCATAGAAAGAGCCGTGCCCCATTGACCGGCGCCCGTTTCGGTAGTGACGCCTTTAAGCCCTTGCTTTTTAGCGTAATATGCTTGCGCTATTGCCGAATTGAGTTTGTGAGAGCCCGAAGTGTTGTTTCCTTCAAATTTGTAATAAATTTTGGCGGGCGTGCCAAGTGCCTTTTCCAAACAATACGCGCGAACAAGTGGTGCAGGGCGATACATTTTGTAAAATTCTCTTATTTCTTTGGGAATTTCGATATAGGGGGTGGTTTCATCAAGCTCTTGGTTTACAAGTTCAGTACAAAAAACACTTGAAAGTTCTTCTTTGGTCATAGGTTTTAAGGTTGCAGGGTTAAGAAGTGGCGCAGGTTTTTTGTTCATAAACGCTCTAAGATTTAACCATTTCTTAGGAAGTTCAGTTTCATTTAAATAAATTTTGTATGGAATTTGGTTTTTCATTTTTTTATTCTCCTTATTATTTTATATATTAGTAATTAAAAGCAGATTGAATAATTTTTTGCGGGAAAATCCCGCCATCTAAATATAATTTTTTGGTTCATAGTAAATTCCTTATAAATAAAAATCCCGAAAAGTAGAAAAATCTACTCTTCGGGACGATAAATTCTTACCGTGGTGCCACCCAAATTGACTTACTATAAAATAAGCCCACTTATTTTCACGTACCAACATACGCTCTGCCTTTTTACGGGTGCAGTTCCCGTCGATTGCTACTTGCGAATAATTTCGCTTTCGTTCGCCCTTAGGAGTCCATTCAGTTTTACTCTTAACGTTGCAATCGCACCATCTGCAACTCTCTTGAGATAAGGAAATAAAACTTACTTACTCTCCGTCAACGGTTTAATATTTTTACATATTATATTACTAGGTTTATGCTTTGTCAAGTGTTAAAAGACATTTTTTAGAAAAAATTTTAATAATACTAAATTGAATAGTTATCTGGTTTTTCAATAATATCGGCAAGTGTAACGCTTTCCAAATAATCAGTTATCGCTTTGTTTAATCCTTGCCAAACGGGAAGAGTTTTACAACTTGACGATTTTAAGCAAGGCTCTGCACCGTCTTTAAGACAAGCGACGGGAGCAAGCGTTCCTTCGGTTATCGTAAGAATACTTTTCATAGTATATTCTTCTGGCGCTTTGGTGAGTTTATATCCACCGCCTTTTCCACGAAGTCCGTTTAAAAGGTTTCCATGCGTGAGCAATACTAAAATACTTTCTAAATACTTTTCCGAAATGTCTTGGCGACTTGCTATGTCGTTTAGCGGAATATAGTTTCCGTTACTGTTTTCGGCAATGTCAATCAGTACCCTTAATGCGTATCTACCGCGAGTTGAAATCATAATTTATGCTCCCTATTTTTATATTTGACTCAATTATATCAAAAAAAAATTAAAAAATCAAGCATTTACCCCCATAAAACCTATTGACAAAGTAGGTTAAAAGTGCTAAAATACTAATAACATACTAAATAGGTAGGTTGATTTTATGAAAAACATTTTTGAAGAACTTGTTCGTCGCAATTTCAGATTTGGTCGAATGTGATACTCCTTTAATACTATTTATTTTATAAAGACTAAAAAACAATATATAAAAAGGAGAAAAAATTATGTCTAATTATAAATTTGAAACTTTGCAACTTCACGTAGGGCAAGAAAG
>JAFTKC010000019.1 GCA_017456055.1 Clostridia bacterium
CGGATATAAAATGTTTGAAATGCCTTATGATAAAAAGACTGTTTTAAGGCAAGAAATAAAGACGTTTTTTGAAAAGCTTTTAGATATAGAGATAAATAAACATTCTTTTATCTATGTTGATAAGCATAAGGCAGATGAACGTTTCCCTAAGTTTCATAAAATTCAAGATTTTGTCTGCAGTGCGGATAAAACTGAAAAATTTTTAGAGAGATTAAACACGTCGATAGACAAAATAAAAACGCATTTACATACTCCTTTTCAAGCAGAATATAATATAGAATATCAACCTTTAACCAAAAAAGTTGATACTTTTAATACTGTCTTAAATAAAGCATTGCCACTTGTAAATATTGAAATTAAACAACCGCCGAAGGGTTTTTATGCCCCTTCGGCAACTTTGTTATATAAGGAAATTCCGGACGAAAAATTGTTGTCTATTGTTGATGAGTTGATAGACAAATTGCTTTTATTAGTAGAGAAAATAAAGAATTTTATAAAAAAGAATAATGCATTTGGTTCACCTAATCGCCAAAAGCCCAATAAACTTTATAAAATTCCTGATAAATTTAATGAAATTGATGAGCTGCAAAAACGGTTAGAAGACGTTGAAAAAATCCTTGATAAGAAATACGTTGTAGATATTTTTAGTGATGGGGATATTGAGCTTAAAGAAATGCAGTTGTCGCTTTGGAATGCACTTTATGTATTGATGCAAGTGAATGTTCTAAAAAGCGAATATTTCTTTAAGGTAGAAGAACAGTCTTTTAACGGAGAGGATAGTTTTTTTTCACAAATTAAACAGATTGTAGATGAGAATTATCTTGAAATAAAAACTGCTGTCAATGCAACCTCTTTTTTATGTGATATTGCTGAAGAGTCGCTTTTTGAAATTTACAATAATATTATTAATTTAGATGAATTTAACTTTTTAGGATTGGCAGGAGCAAATCTTATTCAAATAGGCGAAAGCGAAAAGAAATTAAATGAATTAATTGGACTTGCCAATATAAAAGATAGTATAAAAAAGATTAAAGCTTATGCATTGGCAAATAAAGATGCCTATGTCTTAAATCTTCATATGTGTTTTTACGGTAATCCGGGAACGGGTAAAACTGAGGTTGCTCGTATTATTGCGGGGATATTATATGAAAATAAAATTCTGCCTACAAAAAATGTGGTGGAAGTTGATAGGAGTGGCTTGGTTAGTCAATATTTAGGAGAAACGCCTATCAAAACAATGCAAGCAATCGAAGAAGCAATGGGTGGAGTTTTGTTTATTGATGAGGCATATTCTTTGGTCCCAAAGGATGCAGGTTTTGATTATGGGAATGAAGCCGTTGCAACGCTGATTAAAGCGATGGAGGATTATAGGGGAAAGTTCTGTGTAATTCTTGCTGGTTATAAAAATCAAATGGAAAATATGATAGCAACGAATCCCGGCTTTGAATCGCGTATTCAATTTAAATTGGACTTCCCCAATTATAGCCGTCCTGAACTTAAGGAAATAACACAATTAATGATAAATAAACGTCAATATACCATTAGTGATACTGCGTTAGAAAAGATTTTAGATATAACAGATGTAAAAAGGAAAGAACCAAATTTTGCTAATGCTAGAGAGATACGAAACATATTGGACCAAGTTATAATGTGTCAAAATGTTCGTGTGGCTGGACACCAAGATACAGAGATAGGTTTAATTGACGTTCATAAGTATATTGAAGATGCGAAAATTGTTTTACCGACAAGTGGAGAGGGCTTAGCTTTAAAAATTTTAACAGCAGAAGAAGAACTGGACAATCTAATAGGGTTGCAAGGTATAAAACGTACTGTTAAGAAAATTAAGGCTTATGCTAAACGGAATAAGGATGACTATAATTTTAACTTGCATATGTGTTTTTATGGTAATCCGGGAACGGGTAAAACAGAGGTTGCAAGGATTATATCTCGCATTCTTTATGAGGCGGGGATTTTGAGTGAGGCAAAGCTCATTGAAACGGATGCACACGGCTTAATCGGTAAATATGTTGGTGAAACAGCTCCAAAGACAGAGGCAAAGATTCAAGAAGCATTAGGTGGTGTTTTATTCATTGATGAGGCTTATGCGTTAGCGGATACACGAGGTGCAAATGGAACATCTGTTGGTTATGGTGAAGAGGCTATTTCCGCATTATTAAAGAAGATGGAAGATTTGAGAGGTAAATTTGTTGTAGTTTTTGCAGGTTATTATAATGAAATGAAAGAAATGCTTGCATACAACCCCGGAATGGAATCAAGAATACAATTTTCTTTAGAATTTCCTGATTATACAAGAGATGAACTTTGTGAGATAACGAAATTGTTTGCTCAAAAAAGAAAATATAGTTTAACCGAAGATGCAATGATAAGGTTTTTAGACGTTGTAGAATATTATCGGAATGAACCTAATTTTGCAAACGCTAGAACTGTTAGAAATGTCCTCGATCAGGTAATAATGAATCAAAATTTACGTACAGAAGATGATTTGAGCGAAATTATTATTTTACAAGACGTTGAGGATTACATTGCAGATGAAAAAATCGACTTTAGCCATAATTCTTTAAAGAAGAAAATAGGTTTTTAGGGGAAAAGGAGTTGCAAATGAAAAATCTGGAAATAGTATTGGCTCAACAACCCGGTGTGGTTACTTTTTCAAACTTCGAAGAAGTAAAATCTGCACTCAATAAAAAATTATCCATAGAGTATTCAACAGTAACGAGAGGGGTATCAGGTTGGTCTTTTGTTCGTATAAAAAATATAAGGGATTTTTCATCTACAACCTTTTGGTCATAACCCATATTTCCAACGCAGTGATGAAGGATAGAACCCTCGTTTATAAGTTCGGAAGGGGATTTAGCAATTATGCAGTTCATTAACAAATATAGTAATTCCTGATAGTGTGACAAGTATAGGTTGTTATGCGTTCCTTGAATGCAGTAAATTAACAATCTACTGCGAGGCAGAAAGCGAGCCTGGTGGTTGGAACGGTGCTTGGAACTCTTCAAATCGCCCAGTAGTTTGGGGGTATAAAGGATAGTAAAGTAAAAAGAGCGAGATTTAATCTCGCTCTTTTTAGTTATATTTTCACTTGGTGAAAGTTTTATTTTTCTCTACGGGAAAAGTAATATTTTATCCTTTGGATAAAGTGATATTTTTTACTGCGTAAAAAGTTGTGGAATAAATTTAGTACTTTCTTTTTCTAGGCTAGAAAAAGAAACAAAAAGACGTGGGGAGTTGCGATTCTCCCCACACCCCTACAAACGCTTTCTAATATGTATAAATTTTAACATAAAACTTCCCCTTAAAAAGTAAGGGGAAAGAAAGGGGTTTTGAGGAGTTTGTGAAGGGGATTGTTAAGGGACGACTGCTCCTCCGTGTACACTACGGAGTCCTTACGGACGGAAAAGAGTTTCCCCTTAACGTATAAAAAATTTATTTATAGGTTGGGTTGTTTTTGTTGTTTTAGATTTTAATTTACGTTTAATCACATTTTATAAAAAAATTCCCCTTAAAGAGTAAGGGGAAAGGTAATGGTTTATAATTTTAATAATCGGTGTTTTCGGGACAGATGAGTTTACAATTTGTCTTTTCGATTATATCTAAAAACTTTTTTGGTGGGAGTTTATCGGTCACCAAATAATCAATTTCATTAAAACTAAAATCACTACACATAAAGGTCTTATCAAACTTTGTTGAGTCGCAAAGCATAATTAGTTTTTTAGAATTTAATCTCATTTGCCTTTTGAGTTTAGTTTGCTCGATATCCGCGTCGGTAAAACCTGCCGTAATATCTACGCCCGAGCAAGAAACTAAAGCCACGTCGGCGTGAAATCTCGATATAAAGTCAATGGTGTCAGAGCCCTTAATAGAGTTAGAGTGGTTTTGAATTTGTCCACCGGCGATATAAATTTTAATATTATTAGTTTGTGATAAAAGTAGCGCGTTTTTAAGCCCAATAGTCGTCACGGATAAAAACTTTAGGTTGTTCATAAGGGGAATAAGGTATCCCGTAGTGGAACTTGAATCCATAAAAATTGAGTTGCCACTCTTAATAAGTTTAATGGCTAGAGATGCTATCGACTTTTTTGCCGAAACGTTTTCTTGCTCTCTTATAGCAAGAGCCGATTCTTCGGTGCTAGAGTTAAAAGCAATAGCCCCACCGTGTGAGCGTTTTAGTAGTCCCTTTTCTTCCATTTGTCTTAAATCTCGCCTAATAGTAGCCCCCGAAACGAATAGTTCGCTTGCAAGTTCTTCCACCGTTGCAGACTTATTTTTATTTAAAATTTCAAGTATTTCTTCTTGCCTTTCTAAAGTTAACATAAAATTTTCACCTTTTTTCAATACTTTTCATTGTTTTTCAGTTTAAGTTGTTCATTTGTGTTCATTTGTGCTTATATTTTATCACAAAAAAATTTATTTTGCAACTTAATTTTTAATATAAACAAAAATGAAAATATATGGTATAATATATTCTAGAAAAGTATGGAGGTAAATATACGATATGAAAACCAAAGCAGTAAGACTTTACGGCAAAGAAGATTTAAGATTAGAGGAATTTGAACTTCCCGAAATAAAGGACGACGAAATACTTGCAAGAGTAGTATCTGATAGTATTTGTATGTCTAGTTTTAAGGCGGCAGAGCAAGGGGCAGATCACAAGAGAGTTCCAAACGACGTTGCTGAAAACCCTATTATCATTGGTCACGAATTTTGTGGCGATATCGTAAAGGTAGGCGCAAAGTGGCAAGGCAAATTCAAAGAGGGGGAAAAGTTTGGTATTCAACCTGCAATCGACTATAAGCCTGTTATGAACGGTCTTGGCGCGCCGGGTTATTCTTATAAATATATCGGTGGAGACGCAACTTACGTAATTATTCCAAACGAAGTAATGGAAAAAGATTGTTTAATTCCATACTACGGCGAAAGTTATTTCAAAGCGTCGCTTGCTGAACCAATGTCTTGCATTATTGCAGGATATCACGAAAACTATCACTCAGTATACGAAAACCACTCGCACGAAATGGGTATTAAAGAGGGTGGCGCAGTAGCAATTCTAGCAGGCGTAGGCCCTATGGGATTAGGCGCAATCGACTATGGTATTCACTGCGATAGAAAGCCATCGCTTATGGTTGTCACCGATATCGACCAAGCGAGATTAGATAGAGCGGCATCGCTTTTAACCGTTGAAGAGGCTGCTAAAAACGGCGTAAAACTCGTTTACGTTAACACTACGGCTATTGAAAACCCCGTTGAATATATGAAGGAGTTAAACGGTGGCAAAGGATATGACGACGTGTTCGTATACGCGCCCGTTGCTGCGCTCGTTGAACAAGGCGACGCGTTGCTCGGCGAATATGGTTGCTTAAACTTCTTTGCAGGTCCACTTAAGAGCGACTTCTCTGCTAAATTCAACTTCTACGACGTTCACTATGCTTTCCATAGAATTACCGGAACTTCAGGTGGAAACAAGAGCGACTTAAGAGAAGCAGTTCAATTAGCAAGTGAAGGCAAAATCAACCCTGCAATTATGATTTCACACGTAGGTGGATTAGACTCAGTAGTAGAAACCACCTTGAACTTACCAAACATCAAGGGCGCAAAGAAATTAGTATATACTCAAATTTCAATGCCAATGACTGCAATTGCAGACTTTAGAAAACTCGGTGAAACCGATCCGTTCTTCAAAGATTTAGCAGACATCTGCGACAAGAACAACGGAATTTGGTCGGACGAAGCCGAAAAGTATCTACTTAACAACGCAAAAAAAATATAATTTGAATAAATCAAGGAGATAGAAATGGCAAATGCTGTATTTATGCCAAAACAAGGCATAACGGTTGAGAGTTGTATTCTCACCAAATGGAACGTAAAGGTAGGAGACAAGGTAAAGAAAGGCGACGTGCTTTTCTCATACGAAACGGACAAGTCTTCTTTCGACTACGAAAGTGAAGTTGACGGCGAAGTTTTAGCACTATTCTGCGAAGAAGGTGACGAAGTTCCCGTACTCACCAACGTTTGCGTAGTTGGAGCAAAGGGTGAAGACGTTTCTTCTTTCGCACCAGCAGGGGCAAGCGCGCCTGTTGCAGAAGAAGTTAAGGCAGAGCCCGTAGAACCAGCGCCTAAAAAGGAAAAAGGCGCAAAGCCTGAAACTTCTTTCGGCGTAATGATGCCAAAACAAGGAATCACCGTTGAAAGTTGTATTCTAACCGCTTGGAAAGTTAAGGTTGGAGATCAAGTTAAGAAAGGCGACGTACTTTTCTCATACGAAACTGATAAATCTGCTTTCGACCAAGAAAGTGAATTTGACGGCGAAGTTTTAGCGCTATTCTGTGAAGAAGGTGACGAAGTACCCGTACTTACTAACGTTTGCGTAGTAGGTAAGAAGGGAGACGACGTTTCTTTCTTTGCCCCAGAAGGCGCAAGCGCACCCGTTGCAGAAGAAGTAAAGGTTGAAACACCAAAGGTAGAAGCGAAAGTTGAAACTCCTGTTGCAACTGCTCCTGCTAATACCGACGGAAAGATTTTCGTATCGCCAAGAGCAAAGAATTTAGCAAATAAGTTAGGCGTTGACTTAAAGACGGTCACTGCAACCGGTCCTAAGGGCAGAATTATTGAAAAGGACGTAAGAGAAGCATCAGTTAATCCAAAGGCTGTTGTTGAGACTACTGTTCCAGCACAAGAAGTTAAACAAGATAAACTTGCTAGCGTTGACGTTAAAGCGTTCAAGGACGAAAAGATGTCAAGCATAAGAAAGGTTATTGCAAAGAATATGGTATTGAGTTTATCTACTATGGCTCAATTAACTCACACTTTGTCTTTTGATTGCACCAACGTAATGGCGTTTAGAAAATATCTAAAAGACAATGCGGAAACCTTAAAACTTCCACCAATCACTATAAACAATATTATCGTATTCGCAGTTTCAAGAGTAATTAAAAATCACAGAGATTTGAACGCTAACTTAATTAACGGCGACACGATGAGATATTTTGAACACGTAAATATCGGTATTGCAACCGATACGCCAAAAGGACTTTTAGTTCCAACTCTATTCGGCGCAGACTTAATGAGTTTATCTGAAATTGCCGCAAAATCAAAGGCGCTTTCTAGCGACGCTATTAACGGCAAACTTTCTCCAGACTTATTGACTGGTGGAAGCTTTACCATAAGCAACGTTGGTACTATGGGAATTGAAAGTTTCACCCCAGTAGTAAATCCACCACAAACGGGAATTTTAGGCGTAAACACTTTAGAAACTAGAGTTAAACTCGGCAAGAACGGAGAAATTATTCCATATACTGCAATGAGTTTATCGCTTTCATACGATCACAGAGCGTTAGACGGCGCTCCTGCATCTAGATTCTTAAAAGATTTAAAAGATTATCTAGAAAACTTCAGTTTCAATCTTTTGGCTGATAGCAAGTGCATTTAATAAGGAGAAAAAATATGGAAACTTTTGATTTAGTAGTAATCGGTGGTGGCCCTGCAGGATATCTTGCAGCAGAAAGAGCCGGCCACGCAGGGTTAAAAACGCTCGTTATCGAAAAGAGAGAATTCGGTGGCGTATGTTTAAACGAAGGTTGCGTTCCAAGTAAAACCTTCTTAAACTCGGCAAAGGTAGTAGACTACGCTAATCACGCTGCAAATTATGGCGTAAACGTAGAAGGCAAGGCTACCGTTGACCAAAAGAAAGTTGTTGAAAGAAAGAACGGCGTTGTAAAAATGCTAGTTTCTGGTATTAAAGCGCAACTCAAGAAAAACAAAGTGACTATGAAATCTGCCGAAGCGTATATCGAAGGCAAAGATGCCGACGGCTACGTAGTAAAAGCAGGTGAAGAAAAATATTTAGCAAAGAGATTGCTTATTGCAACCGGTTCAATGCCTGTAGTTCCACCAATCACGGGACTAAAGGAAGGAATTGCTTCAGGCTTAGTTTTAACTAATAGAGAAATTCTTGATTTAGACAAAATTCCTGAAACTTTAGTAGTAATCGGCGGTGGTGTAATCGGCTTAGAAATGGCAAGTTATTTCTCTTCAGTAGGTAGCAAAGTTATCGTAGTAGAAATGCTCGATAAGATTGCAGGACCAACTGAAAAGGAAATATCTTCAATTTTACAAAAATCTTTAGAAAAGAAAGGTATTATCTTCAACCTAGGTTGCAAGGTGACTGAAATTGCTAAAGACGGCGTAGTATTTGAAAGAAACGGCAAAGCAGAAAAGGTAAACGCAGATAAGATTTTACTTTCAATCGGTAGAAGAGCAGTGACTGCTAATATCGGTTTAGAGAATATCGGCGTTAATATGGAAAGAGGCGCAATCGTCACCGACGATAAGATGAGAACCAACGTTGCAAACGTATACGCAGCAGGCGACGTAAACGGAAAGATTATGCTTGCACACACTGCGTATAGAGAAGCAGAAGTTGCAATCAACAATATGACTGGTAAAAAGGACGTTATGAGATATAACGTAATTCCGTCGGTAATCTACACCAATCCTGAAATTGGAACGGTAGGTGAAACGGAAGAAAGCGCTAAAGCAAAGGGCTACGACGTAAAAGTGGTTTCAATTCCAATGACTTATTCTGGTAGATACGTTGCAGAAAACACTGCACTAGACGGAATATGCAAACTTATCATCAACAATAAGACCAACACCTTAATCGGTGCGCATATCATCGGCTCGTACGCAGGCGAATTTATCGTGACCGTATCTGCTATGATAGACTTAGAAGTGGATATCGAAAACATCAAAAAACTCGTATTCCCACACCCAACCGTATGCGAAATCGTTAGAGAAGCGATTTTCCAAATATAATTTAGATAAAAAATTTAAGGAGATAGAATAATATGTCAAAACAGTTATTTGTAGACCCAAAAGAATTAAGGGCATCGGGAGCAATTCACTTTGAAGATATTCCCGTAAACCAATATAACAAAACTATTTTAGACGAAAAGAAAGCAAAGAATTTCACTAACGACGATTTCGTAAGAATATTCAACGATATCGCAGTTTTAAGAGAATTCGAAAGCATGATTATGGATATCAAGGTTAAGCAAGAATATCAAGGCTTCAAGACCAACTATCCAGGTCCTGCGCACCTTTCAATTGGTCAAGAAGCGGCTGCAGTAGGTCAAGCGTATATTCTTGATTTAGACGATATGACTTTCGGCTCACACAGAAGCCACAGCGAAGTTTTAGCAAGAGGACTTGCTTCAATTCATAAACTTCCAGATGATAAGTTATATCAAATTATGAAAGACTTTATGGGTGGCGAAACTCTTGCTCCCGTAGAAAAATTAAACAAGACTGGCGACGTTAAAGATTTAGCAGTTGACTTCTTGCTATACGGCTTTATGAGTGAAATTTTTGCTCGTAGAACTGGTTTCCACAGAGGTATGGGTGGCTCAATGCACGTATTCTTCTTGCCGTTTGGTATTTATCCAAACAACGCAATCGTTGGTGGTGCAGCACCAGTAGCACTCGGCGCAGCACTTTATAAAAAGCTAAACGACAAGCCGGGTATCGTTATCTCTAACGTAGGTGACGGCTCAGTTGGTTGTGGTGTTGTTTATGAATCAATGAACTTTGCCGCTATGGATCAATATAGAACTCTTTGGGAGAAGAAGGGTGGACTTCCAATTCTATTTAACTTCTTCAACAACAGTTATGGTATGGGTGGACAAACTCGTGGTGAAACTATGGCTTACGACTTCTTAGCAAGACTAGGCGCAGGCGTATCTCCATCACAATTACACGTAGAAAGAGTAGACGGATTCAATCCATTAGCAGTTATCGACGCAATGAAGAGAAAGAAAGAATTACTCTTAAAGGGCGAAGGTCCTGCAATGATGGACGTTGTCACTTATCGTTATGGTGGACACTCACCATCAGACTCAATGAGTTATCGTACTCCTGAAGAAGTTGCCGCTTGGAAAGAATACGATCCAATCGTCACTTATAGAAAAGCGCTCGTTGACGCTAAGATTGAAAAAGATTCTAAGTTTGATGAAATTCTCGGTTCAATTTCAGAAAGAATGCTCAAACTTTGCAAACTTGCATCTGATCCTGTTGAATCTCCATATCACGACTTCAAGAAAGATCCATACTACGTAGAAGACTTAATGTTCTCTAACGGCGCAGTAGAAAGTATGAGTGATAGAAAGGTAGAAATCGGCAGAGACGTAAATCACGCAATGGAAGAAAACCCAAGAGTTAAGCAAATCGCAGGCAAAACTCGTTATGCTTTCGACGAAAAGGGACAACCTGTATCTAACTTAAAGAGATACAATATTCGTGACGGATTATTTGAAGCAATTATCGATAGATATTATAAAGATACTACGCTCACTTCTTACGGTGAAGACGTTCGTGACTGGGGCGGTGCTTTCGCAGTTTATAAAGGACTTACCGAAGCGCTTCCATATCACAGACTCTTCAACTCTCCAATTTCGGAAGCAGCAATCGTATCTTCAGCAGTAGGCTACGGCTTATGCGGTGGTAGAGTTATCGTAGAACTTATGTACGCAGACTTCATGGGTAGAGCGGGAGACGAAATCTTTAACCAATTAGCAAAATGGCAAGCAATGAGTTCAGGTATTCTAAAGATGCCTGTAGTGCTCCGTGTATCAGTAGGTTCAAAATACGGCGCGCAACACTCACAAGACTGGGTAGCACTTCCTGCGCACGTTCCAGGCTTAAAAGTATGTTTCCCTGTGACTCCATACGACGCTAAGGGTTTAATGAATGCAGCGCTCAACGGAACTGACCCTGTAATCTTCTTTGAAAGCCAAAGAATTTACGACAAGGGTGAAGAATTCCATAAGGAAGGCGTACCTGCAGGATATTATGAAATCCCACTCGGCGAACCAGACGTTAAGAGAGTAGGTAGCGACGTGACCATTTTAACTATCGGCGCAACCTTATATAGAGCAATGGACGCTGCTAAGATTTTATCTGAAAAATACGGCGTAGAAGCAGAAATTATCGACGCTAGAAGTATTGTTCCATTTAACTACGAAAAGGTTGTTGAATCAGTTAAGAAGACGGGCAAGATTATCCTTGCATCAGACGCTTGCGCAAGAGGATCAATACTCAACGACTTCGCAAGAAACATCACCGAACTCTGCTTCGATTATCTCGACGCTCCTCCTGTTGTATGTGGCGCTCAAAACTGGATTACTCCTCCATACGAATTTGACGGAGAATTCTTCCCACAAGCACAATGGATTATCGATTATATCAACGATAAGATTATGCCACTTAAGGGACACGTAAGCACCATCAACACTTCAGATGCTGAACAAATGAGAAAAGCAAAGAAAGGTGTTTAATAACTAAACTTATTTTCGGGGAGCGAAAGTTCCCCGAAAAATTTTTATTATGGAAAAATACTATTTTTTAACTCACGAAAAGACTGATCCTTATTTTAACTTGGCGAGCGAAGAATATCTTCTAACAAAAAAGGACGAGTACTTTATATATATTTGGCAAAACGATAACAGCGTAATACTAGGGGTAAATCAAGACGCGGTAAAGGAAGTTAACCTAGAATACACCGAAAAAAACGGTGTAAAAGTGGCGAGAAGACTTACCGGTGGCGGAGCAGTTTACCACGATTTAAATAACGTTTGTTATACTATAATTGCGCCCTTTAACGAAGAAGAAAATAATTATGTAAAGTTTACCAAGCCCGTTATAGAATATTTAAAAGAATTAGGTGTAAACGCCGAGTTTTCTGGAAGAAACGATATAACGATAGATGGTAAAAAGATTTCAGGCAATGCCCAAAAGATATATAAAGATAGAATATTGCATCACGGCACTTTGCTTTTTGATAGCAATATGAACGCCTTAACTAAAGCGCTAAAAGAAAACAAGTTAAAAATCGAGAGTAAGGGAATAAAGTCAATTAGGGCTAGAGTGACCAATATTAAAGAGCATTTAAAAGAGCCTATAACAATAGGCGAGTTTATATCGGGGCTAAAAGACTACCTAAAAAAAGACCTAGAAGAGTATAAATTTACCGAGATTGACTTAAGGGAAATAAATAAACTTAAAGAGCAAAAATACTCAACTTTCGAGTGGAACGTGGGTAGTTCTCCAAAAGGGAAAATCACCTTTATAGAAAAGTTTGATTTCGGCATATTGTCGCTTAATTTTGACCTTACTAAAGGAAGAATTGAAAACGCTAAAATTAACGGAGATTTTTTTACGGTAAAAGATATAGAAGAGTTTGAAAAAAGCCTTAACGGAGTAGAGTTAAAAAGGGAGAATTTATTAGAAGCGTTTAGCCAAATAGTAGAATATATTCCTAATGCAAACCCTATTGAAATAGTAGAAAAATTGTTAAAATAACTAATAAAGAGCAAAAAAAATAAAAATCTTTTGTAAATTGTAAAAAATTGATTGACAAAGCAAGAAAATAAGACTAAAATTTTATTGTAGGTGCAAAAAATGAAAAATAATAATTTTGTCTTTTATTTTGGATATTTTTATTTTAGACCATATTGATTTAATAGCGGTTATTTTTTGCGTTGAAAAAATTATTTTTATGTATTTAATGACCGATTGAATTTAATCGGTCATTTTTTTTGAGGTGAAGAGATGATTATAATAGTAAAGCAAAATCACGAGCAAAAACAACTTGACAATCTCATTAAGTGGATAAAGGGGCAAGGCTTGGGCGTTGACCTTTCTGTTGGCGAAAATTCAACTATTCTAGGATTAGTTGGCGATACTACGGTTATTGACATAGACCTAGTTCGTTCTCTCGATATTGTAGAGAACGTAAAGAGAATAGGCGAGCCGTATAAACTAGCGAACAGAAAATTCCATCCAGAAGACACTATAGTTGAAATTGCTGGTAGAAAAATTGGTGGAGATAACTTTAGCATTATTGCAGGGCCTTGCTCAATCGAGAGCGAAAAGCAAATTATTGCTATTGCAGAAGAAGTTAAGGCGTACGGCGGTGGATTTTTACGTGGAGGCGCGTATAAACCAAGAACTTCACCATACGCTTTCCAAGGTTTAAGGGAGAACGGATTAAAACTACTTCTAAAGGCAAAGGAAGAAACTGGTATGCCAATCGTCACCGAAATTATGAGCGCATCTCATATAGACCTTTTCCGTGACGTAGATTTAATTCAAATAGGTGCAAGAAACATGCAAAACTTTGAACTTCTAAAAGAAGTAGGTAAAACGGGTAAGCCTGTTTTATTAAAGAGAGGTCTTGCAAACACCATAGAAGAGTGGCTTATGAGTGCCGAATACATTATGAGTGAAGGCAACCACAACGTAATTTTGTGTGAAAGGGGAATAAGAACTTTCGAGTCGTACACGAGAAATACGCTTGACCTTTCGGCAATTCCACTATTAAAGGAATTAACTCACCTTCCAGTTATCGTAGATCCGTCGCACGCATCGGGGCTAGCGAGATTAGTTAAACCTTTATCACTAGCGTCAGTGGGAGCAGGAGCACACGGACTTATGATAGAAGTGCATAACGATCCAATACACGCATTGTGTGACGGCAAGCAATCAATAAAGCCTATAGAATTCAAGGAAATAGTGGATAGCATAGACGTTATGCTACCGTTAGTAGACAAAAAGAGGAACTAAAATTTTATGAATATTGGAATAATCGGCTTAGGCTTAATGGGTGGTTCTTTTGGAAGAACTTTAGTTAAGCAAGGCAAACACAAGGTATACGCCTTTGATATAAATCCATCGGTAATGCTTAAAGGTGAAATGATAAAAGCGTACCACGAAAAACTCACAAAAGAAAATGCAAAAGAGATAGATATGCTAGTTTGTGCGCTCTATCCAAAATATTTTGAAAGTGCCGTTAGTGAATTTCTTCCCTTTTTAAAAGATGGAGCAATCGTCAGTGATTTTTGTGGAATAAAGAGAAAGGTAGAAAAGCAAATGCGCTCTCTACTAGAAAAACACGAAAACCTAATTTTTATAGGTGGACATCCGATGGCAGGAAGAGAGTTTTCGGGTATAGAAAAATCAACGACTACGCTCTTTGATAAAGCGTCGATGATTTTAATCAACGTAAACGCCGATATATTCACAATGGAAAAGGTAAAAAAGTTTTACCTAGAAGTAGGATTTTCGCAAGTCGTTATAACGACTTCTAGTAATCACGATAGTATGATAGCCTACACTTCGCAATTATGCCATATAGTAAGCAATGCGTTTATAAAGAATAAGCAAGCGCAAAGCCACAACGGATACTCTGCAGGTAGTTATAAAGATTTAACTAGGGTTGCAAGACTTGAGCCGACTATGTGGACGGAACTTATTATGGAAAATAGAGAAATGGTTAAGTGTGAACTAGACGAGTTTATTTTAAACTTAACCGAGTATAAGAAAGCAATTGATAGTGAAGATAACGAAAGATTATATCAATTACTTAAAGAGGGAAACGAGAGAAAACTTTCTATCGACACGAAGGGTTTTAAGGAGCAAAAATGACCAAGATAACGGTTGGAACTAATAAAAACTACGATATAATAATTCAAAGGGGATTAAGTGGCTTAAAGGAGTTTATATTTTCGCTAATTAAAGGTGAAAAAATTGCCGTTATTTGCGACGACGTTGTAGATAAACTCTATGCAAGCGAAATAATTTCTCTTTTAGAAGAAAAAAACGTAGTAAAGATAGTTTTTCCACACGGCGAACAAAATAAAAACGCCGAAAATTATATAAAAATAATAAACACTCTTGCCGAGAACAAATTTACTAGACACGATACGGTAATTTCACTTGGTGGTGGAGTAGTAGGAGATATGGGAGCGTTAGTTGCTTCAACCTATATGCGTGGAATTAGGCTTATCGCTATTCCAACCACTATTTTGTCAATGGTAGATTCATCGGTTGGTGGTAAGACGGCGATAGATTTACCTGCGGGGAAAAATTTGCTCGGCACTTTTTATCAACCTGACGGAGTATTCATAAATCTAGATTTTATAAAATCCTTGCCCGAGCGAGAAATAAAAAGTGGATACGGCGAGATTATTAAATACGCATATTTAGAAGGCGAAATCGAGCCGAAAGATTTAGAGAGTGAAATTAGCGAAGAACTTGTTTATAAATGCTTAAAAATAAAGCAAAAAATCGTTGAAGAAGACGAAAAAGAAAGTTCTATTAGAAAACTATTGAATTTAGGGCATACAGTAGGGCATGCAATAGAAAGTTTGGCTAATTATAAAATATCTCACGGCGAATGTGTGTTAATGGGCATAGAATATGCGATTAACGTTTCTAAAAAATACTTTTTGTTGTCAAATGAAAAAGTAGAAAAAATGCAAAAAATATTGTATTCACGTGGAGAATTTACTAAGGAAAGTTTTGATAGTGAAAAAATAATAGAAAAAATTAAAAACGATAAAAAAAGTAGTTTTGACGGAGTAGATTTCGTACTCTTAAAAGACGTAAAGAAACCAAAAATAGTAAAATTAACGTTTAAGGAATTAAAAGAGTTAATATAATGAACGTAAGAATAAACCCATCACAATTAAGCGGAAAAATAAAAGCGCCCGCTTCTAAATCATTTGCCCATAGAATAATAATATCCGCCTTTTTGTCGGGAAAAAAGTGCGTAATCGACGGAGTGGGAAATTCTAAAGACGTATTAGCAACACTTTCTGCATTAAGGGATATGGGTGCAAATTCTAGTCTAAGTGACGGCGTTTGCGAGATAGAAAGGGTAAATAGAAAAAACAGCGAAAAAATAAATTGTATTGAGAGTGGCTCAACGCTTAGATTTTTAATTCCCGTAGCATGCGCACTAGGACTAGAGTGTGAGTTTACAGGACAAGGCAGACTGCTTGAAAGACCAATTAAAGAATTGACCGACGTATTAAATGAAAACGGCGGAAAAATCTTAGGGCATAAAATTGCGGGGAAATTAAAGCCAGGTGAATATAAAATTAACGCGACTATAAGTTCGCAGTTTATATCAGGGCTTATGTTTGCATTGCCGATTTTAGATGGGGATAGCAAGATAATTTTGTTAGGCAACGCTGTAAGTAAAGGGTATTTAGATATAACTATCGAAGTTTTATCAAAGTTTAATATAGAAATAGAAAAAACCGATTACGGCTACTTTATAAAGGGCAATCAAAAGTACGTGTTGCCAAGTGAAATAAAGGTAGAAGGTGATTTTTCGGGTGCAGCGTTCTTGCTCTCTTCGGGCGCTATTAGAAATAGCATTACCGTAAGTGGATTAAACGAAAAATCTACGCAAGGTGACGCAAAGATTTTAGACGTTTTAACTAAATTCGGTGCAAAAATCACTTGTGAAAATGATGAAATTACGGTCACTGCCAACGGCTTAAAAGGGATAGAATACGATTGTGAAGATATTCCTGATTTAGTGCAAATCATATCGGTAGTAGCAAGTTTTGCCGAGGGTAAAACGGCGCTAAAAAACGTGGAGAGATTAAAGTTAAAAGAAAGCGATAGAATAAAGGCAATAATTGATATGCTAACTATCGCAGGGATAAGAGTAGAATTAGAAAACAGCAATTTAATTATTTATGGTGGACTAGCAAAAGGCGGAGAATTTGACGGTGGAAACGATCATAGAACGGTTATGTCGAGCGCAATACTTTCGTCCTATGCAATTGGCGAGTCTAAAATAATTGGAGCACAAGTAGTTGATAAATCATATCCCGATTTCTTTAGAGACCTTATTACGTTAGGGGGTAAAGTAGATGTCGATATTTAACGGCAAAAAAATAGCCTTAGAAATTTACGGCGAATCGCACGCAGAGAAAATAGGCGTAAAGATTAAAGGCTATCCAAAAATGCAAATAAATATGGAAAATCTTGCTGAGTTTTTAAAAAGAAGACAGGCAAAAAAAGCCGTGTATTCAACTAGTAGAATTGAGAGCGATTTGCCAATATTTTTAGGGCTTAATCAAGATAAAATAGACGGCGATTTTACGGCCGAGATTATAAACTCAAACAAGCGTTCAAACGACTATAATTCGCTATACGGAAAGCCCCGTCCATCACATGCCGATTACGCGTGGAGCGTAAAGGACGGAGTGCTAGATTTTTCCGGTGGTGGAAGATTTTCGGGTAGACTTACAGCCCCATTTTGTATAGCAGGTGGAATTGCCAAGCAATACCTAGAAAGTTTAGGAATTAAAATCGAAGCGTACGTTTCTAAGGTGGGAAAAGTTCAAGCAAAATCGTATAAAAGCGCCAAAATCACCGTAGAAGACGTTTTAAGAGAAAGGGTAGGGGATTTCCCATCACTTGATAAAAAGCAAGAAATAATCGAAGAAATTACCAATGCAAAAGTTCAAGGCGACTCGGTAGGTGGAAAGGTTGAATGCGTGGTAAACGGCTTAAAAGCAGGGCTCGGCGACAACTTGTTTTCGGGGCTTGAAGGAAAGATTTCCTATTTATGCTATGCAATACCAGCCGTTAAGAGCGTAGAGTTTGGACTTGGCGAAGAATTTAGCGAAAGTTTAGGCTCAATGGTTAACGACTCGTTATATTTTGAAGACCAAGTGGTAAAAACCAAAACCAACAATTCAGGTGGAATAAACGGTGGAATAAGTAATGGCAACGACATAACCCTTGCCGTGACGTTTAGACCAACTCCATCTATATCCAAAGAGCAAGACTCGGTGGATTTAGTTAATAAGACGAACGTAAAAATACAAATACAAGGTAGGCACGATAGTTGTATCGTTCCAAGAGCCGTACCGGTAGTAGAAAGTGCAGTAGCAATAGCGTTATTAGATGAAATTTTATAAAGGTGAAAAAATGAAAGACTTATCACAAATTAGAGTAGAAATCGACCAAGTAGACGATCAAATTAAAGAACTATATTTAAAGAGAATGGGACTTGCCGAAGAAGTTGCAAATCAAAAAAAGCAAACGGGCAAGGGCGTGACGGATATTGAAAGGGAAAACGCAGTAGTTTATAGACTAGCAAAAGATTTGCCCGACAATATGAAACTTTACCTAAAGGAATTGTATTCAACAATATTTAATACGGGTAAAGCGTATCAAAGTACCATAATTGGTAAAAGCAGTCAAACCATAAACAAGTTGGAAGAAATATTGAAAGGTGACTTAGAAAACTTCCCAATAACTGCGTCAGTTGCTTGTCAAGGGATAAAGGGCGCAAATAGTGGCGTGGCAACGCATAAACTTTTCCCCGTAAGCGACATTATATATTTTAGAGATTTCGACGGAGTATTTAACGCCGTAGAAAAGGGATTTTGCGAATACGGAGTGTTGCCGATAGAAAATAGTACGGCAGGTTCTGTTTCGGAAGTTTACGATTTAATGAAAAAGCATAATTTCTATATCGTTAGGTCAATTAGAGTGAGAATAGACCATTGTTTATGCGCAAAAGAGGGCGCGGATATTAAGAATATCAAAAAGGTAATTTCACACTCACAAGCCCTTTCACAATGCCAAGACTATCTAAAGAATCTAAAGGTGGAAACCGAGTCTTGTGAAAATACTGCAGTAGCAGGCAAAAAGGTTGCCGACGGCGACGATTTGACCGTTGCTGCTATCTGTTCGTACGATTGTGCCGAAGCGTATGGGCTTAAGGTGTTAGATAAGAGCGTACAAGATAATTTAAATAACTTCACTAGATTTATTTGCATTTCAAAAGAACTTAAAATCTTTAGTGGGGCAGATAGAATTAGCGTAATGACTTCGCTTTCGCATAAACCAGGAAGTTTAAACGCAATACTCGCAAGATTTTCAGCGTTAGGACTAAACTTAACCAAGATAGAATCAAGACCAATAGCAAACTCGGAGTTTGAGTTTATGTTCTACTTTGATTTTGAAGGAAACGTTAAGGATATAGAAGTTAAAAACGTTATCTCGGAATTGGAAAACGGCTCGGATAAATTCGTATTCTTAGGAAGTTATAAAGAGATTTTATAGGAATAAAAATGAAATACGCATTGATAGGCGAAAAACTAGGTCATAGTTTTTCTAAAATAATCCACAACTTGTGCGGGCTTGAGTACGATTTAATTGAACTAGATAAAGACCAAGTGGAAAACTTCGTTAAGAGTTCTACGTACGACGGCTTTAACGTGACTATACCGTACAAGAAACAAGTGATGGAATATCTAGACGAGATTTCCCCGTTAGCAAGGCTAGTGGGCAGTGTAAACACGGTCAAAAGAGAGGGAAATAAACTCGTCGGCTACAATACGGACGTAAGTGGGTTAGAGTATCAAATTGAATGCGCAGGCGCAAGCGTAAAGGATAAAAATGTGCTAATTTTAGGTTCTGGAGGAGCGAGTTTAACGGCAATCGCCCTATGTAAAAAGAACGGCGCAAAAACTTATAAAATTGTATCTAGAAGTGGCGAAGTAAACTACGAAAATTGCTATAATTATAAGGAAACTGAAGTAATAATCAACACCACGCCCGTAGGAATGTATCCAAATGTAGAAGGCGTTCCAATAGATATAGAAAGGTTTAGTAAACTAACGGCAGTTTTTGATTTAATATATAATCCAATTAGAACAAAACTTATCTTAAAAGCTGAAAAGATGGGGCTAAAATGCTCGGGCGGACTTAAAATGCTTATAATGCAAGGGGTAAAAAGTCAAGAGATTTGGCTTGGCGAAAAAAAAGACCCCGAGATTATAGAAAAACTTTTCGTGGAACTAACCAAAACCAAAAACAACCTAGTTCTTTCGGGAATGGCAGGCTCTGGTAAAACAACTATTGGAAAAGAGTGTGCTAAGATATTAAATCTTCCTTTTTATGACGTAGATAAAGGGATAGAGTTAAAATATGGAAAGTCGCCAAGCGAAATTATTTTAAGCGAAGGGGAAGAAACGTTTAGAAATATAGAAACTGAAGTGGTGCTAGAATTATCAAAGACAGGTGGCAAGGTAATAAGTCTAGGTGGTGGCAGTATTTTAAGAGAGCAAAACGTAAATGCCCTAAAGCAAAACGGAATAATAGTTTATATTGAAAGAGATGTAGAAAAATTAGTAGATAAAGATAGGCCGTTGTCTCAAAAGTTCGGTATAAAAGAACTTTTTAAAAAGAGAAAAGATATATACGAAAGCACCTTTGATAGAAAGGTAGAGAATAATAAAGATTTAGAAACGGCAGTAAAAGGAGTGATAGAAGAGTATGAAATTGCTTGTTATCAACGGAGTTAATCTCAATATGCTCGGCATACGCGAGCCTGAACTTTACGGAAAACAAGATTATAAAGCGCTAGTAAAGTACGTAAAAGAAAGCGCCAAAGAACTCGGCGTAAAGGTGGATTGTTATCAATCAAATTACGAAGGGGATATCGTGACGAAAATTCAAAAAGCGATAGGTAAGTACGATGGAATTGTCATAAATCCAGGTGCTTTTACCCACACTAGCGTAGCAATACTAGACGCGCTAAAAGCCACGTCTATAAAAACGGCAGAAGTTCACCTAACCGATATTAAGAGTAGAGAAGAGTTTAGAAATTTCTCGTATATTTCACTCTACGCCGAAAAGGTAATAGTCGGCAAAGGCTTTTTAGGCTACAAGGAAGCAATAGAATATTTTATAAAATAAATAAAAGATAAAAAAAGAACACCCTATGTAAACCATAGGGTGTTTTATAATGCCTTTTTTGTAGCGATGTATCTTATTATATTTGCTTTAATAAATAATTGTAAAAATCTTCTGCGTATTTTGAAGTTGGTAGTCTATCGTGTAGTTCAAAAATTAAATCTCTTTGGCAAATAGGTGAAGAGATTGGAAGTAGAACTATGTTTTTATTCTTCATTTTTCCCCAAGAATATTCAGGCCAAAAAGAAACGCCTGCGCCCATACCTATTATATTTTGAACGGCAGATGGAGAGTCTGATTCAAATAAAATTTTGGGAGAAAAACCGGCTATGGAGCAAAATTTATTACAAATAACTCCAAAAAGCCTTGAGTTTGAAAGCATAATGAAATTTTCATCTTTAACTTCGCTTAACGATATAGAATTTTTTTGTGCGTAAGATGATTGTTTAGGTACTGCAAGATAAATATGTTCTTCTTTTATACAGCGTTTTAAGTAGTGTTTTTGAGTTTTAGAATTTATTCCGTTCGTAGTAATAAGGATATCGCAATCGCTTGTTAAATCATTTTGCTCGAAATCGAAAATAACGTCTGGATTTATTTTTTTATATTTCATAATGGTGTTTACGACAAAAGTAGAAGCGGCGAGAATATTTAATTTAATCGTTTTATTTACAACGTTTTTTATTTGGTTTATTTCTGTCGGTAAATTATCAAATTCTGGTAGTAAAACTTCTAAACGCTGTTTTAAAAATACACCAAACTCGGTTAAAACAACTCCTCTACCTTGCTTTCTAAACAGGGGAACGCCAAGTTCTCTTTCTAAAAGGTGCATTGCTTGCGTTAAAGATGGTTGAGAAATGTGTATTTCTTCAGCGGCACGAGTGACGTGTTCAAGTTTGGCAATTGTATAAAAATATTTTAACTTTTGAATATCCATAATAAAATCCTTAAATCATAGGCTAAACCTATTAATATCATAAAAATTATATATTTTACTTTTGTTTTTGTCAAGCGTATAATAAAGGAAAACAAAGGAGATTTGTATGAAAGTGTTTGAAATTCTTATGCTAGTGTGTTTTGGACTATCTTGGCCAATATCCGTTTATAAAAGTGTGAAGTCTAAAACAACGAAAGGGAAGAGTGTATTTTTTATATATGCAATAATAGTAGGCTATATTTCTGGAATTATAGGGAAAATAGTAAATCACGAAGCGAGCTACGTATTAATATTTTATTGTTTTAATCTAGTAGTGGTATCTTTAGATTTAATACTGTTTTACGTTAATAAGCATAGAGAAAAATTGATAAACAAATAGGATCAAGGAGAAGTATATATGAGAGAAGAGATCAAAAACTTAGTAAAGGAAATAAGTGAAATAAACGATATAACGTTAAAAAATGAAATTGTAGTACTTGGCTCTACGTATATGAAAAACTTTCCATTTTACGAATTAGTTAATAAATGCAGACTTGAACACGCCGTTTACAATCGTAGTATGGAGGGCTTAACTTTAGATGAAGTTGGAGAAGTATTACAACCTGTTGTTTTAGATATAAAGCCAAGCAAAGTATTTTTGTGTTTTGGAGAAAATGAAACGGATATAGAAAAAGCGCAGGCAAAATATAAGGAAATTATACATAAAATACGCAAAGAATTGCCTAACGTTGAAATTTACGTCGTTCAATTACCAGATAAGAGTTTGTTAAAGTTTAACGAAAAAGCAGAAGAGTTGTGTGACAATAAAGAGGTAATAGGTATAAAACTTTTGGATAAGGGCGACAGTAGAGTGGAAAGGTATAAACAACAATTCAAGCAATTATCTCGCTATTTTCGAGATAAAAAAATAACTTTAACAGATATATACGCAGTGGTTAATTTATAAAAAAGCACGGAAATTCCGTGCTTTTTTTGTAAGAAAGGATAGAAAAGCCCATTTTCTTTGACAAGAAGAACTGTAAAGATAAAACTTCTTATAAAAGCGAAAAAATTAGAGTCAAATCCTTAAAACGTAAAAACAAAGAAGCAAAAAAAGAAGATAAGTTCAAGCGCAAGTGTTATTGGCAAGCAGTCAAATTGAAACTTACCGAATTATATCCTAACGACCTAACAAGTGAAGGTGGCAAAAAAGACGACCCAAACAATCTTGGTCCTACTATAAACGACTATATGACGGTTGACTCAATCAAGACTTGGATTAGAAAGTCTGGCGTGGGACTTAATTTGGCTATTATAAAAACAAATAAGTATGCAAACGCTTTTATAGAAGGCAATACTATGTATGTAAGTGAAGAACATCTGGCTGACGGAACTTGGGTGAAACAAGTTGCGCACGAAGTTTCTCACTTTACAGAAAACACAAGAGAATTTGAGCATTTCGCAGAGTTTATAACAGAAGACGTTGAAGCAGTAAATAGGGCTGTTGCAAAAATTGTAAAGGCTACCGATTATGGTTTTACCGAAGCCGATATTCGTTCTGCTTTGAATAAAATCAAACAAGGCTTAAAACTCACTGCAAAAGAATTGTCGGGCTATCAAGAGTTAGTGGCCCACGTCACAGAAGAATTGCTTGGCAATGAAAAAAGTATTGAAAGATTGTCACGCAACAATACTGGGCTTGCAAGAAAAATCTATAACAAAATTAGAGATATACTCACTGCTATTAAGGGAACTAATGCAGAAAAAGCAACAGTTGAAAGACTTAAAAAGGCAGAGAAACTTTTCGCACGCTCTTTAACTGCTATCGGTTCGGAACTTGGTGAATTTAGAACGCAAGCAGGCAGAACGCTTGAAAAGTATAAAAAGGATAAAGAAGAATACCTTGCACTTCCAGAAGCCGAAAGAGAAAACTGGCTTAAAGATAAAGGTTATAAAGCAGAAGATTTTGCTGACGACGTTCTTGACGACGGCAATGAACTTGACAATTCTGGCGAAATAAGGTATTCTTATAAAGCAAGAGACCCTAAAACAGTGACTGAAAAAGAATTTAAGCATCACTATTGGGCTGTTGCAAATAATCTTCTCTCAAAAGAAGAACTTGGCGTGTTAAATTCTGCAATCGGAAACATAAGCAGGGGCGAAGTTTACGAAAAAAATGCTGACGGATTATATATGATACCCGTTGGCAAAAATCAAGTTTATAACAAAGTTGTTTTCACGAACGGCAAGCAGTCAAGTTATTCAGTTGATTACATTGTAGAAATTCATTGCAAAAAAGAAAGTAATTTAGATAATGCACTGGGGTTATTGTATGAACAAGAAAAAAACGGTATTCCAACAAAAACTACAAACTTATTCAAAATCCACTATTCAAAAGATTTCAGATTTAGCGACTTCCGAGCAAGCCTTGGAAAAAGTAGTGAAAATAGTGGAAGAAAGCAAGACGGAGCAAGAAGTAATAGAGAAGTTAAATTCTCTCTAAAAGATTCTGCAGGGACTTCGCTTTCACTCTCTCAAAGAGAGTTTTTTAAGGATAGTAAAATTCTTGACGAGAATGGCAATCTTCTTGTGATGTATCACGGAACTGGCGAAAACTTTACTATCTTCGATTTAGAAAAAACTGGTTCAAGCAATGATAGAACATCACATCTTGGTTTTTGGTTTACGCCTAAAAAATCCACAGCAGAATATTTTGCAGAGTTTAACTCAAATGAATATCTTGGAAAGAAAGGCAGAGTTAGAAAGGTTTATTTAAATATTACTAACCCTAAAATTTATGAGCCAGCAGATAATTCTTCAAAAATCAAAGCACTTGAAGATAAGAACGAAGACATTAAAAAGGAAAATGCTGGCTATCGTAAAAGAATGAGTGAAATTGTTGATAGATTTTACTATTCTATGTATTTTGACGACGGTTATAGTCTTTTTAATAATGCAGAACACGATTTGGGGTATAGAGTTGGCGAAGAATACTACGTCAAAATGTTCAAAATGACGGAAGAACAAGCCAAGGAAGTGTATTCATTAACAAGAAAGGTTCTTGAAAATAAAAAGATTATAGAAAAGAACAATACCGAAATCGGCAGGCTTGAAGACGGCGATTCTTTTATGCAAATGGCTGACGACCTTGACGAATTTATGGAATGGATAAATCCGTCCCACAATCACGAAAGGGGCTATGGTAGAGAAAACTACGTATCTACAAATGCAAGGGAAGCGGCTGAAAAGTTTAGAAATAAACTTATCAAACAAGGTTATGACGGAATATGGGTTAAGAATACCAGAATGGACGAAAGTGGCGACCAAATTGTCGCTTTCTACCCAGAGCAAATTAAATTAACAACAAACAAAAAACCGACCGAAAATCCCGACATTCGCTTCTCTCTCAAAGATAGTCAAGATAGAACCTTGACAGAAGCACAAATTGAATACTTTAAGGATTCAAAGGTTAGGGACGAGCAAGGCAGACTGCAAGTTGTTTACCACGCTACAAATGCAGTATTTAATAAGATAGACTTTAAGAAAAATGCGCAAGGTGTATTTTGGTTTGCTTCAAGCAAAGAAGATTTATTATCTGGAAATGTGTCAACGCCCGGCATAAGAAATCGTAATTCTATAAATATTATGGAACTTTATGCAAACATAAAGAAACCTGCGACTTGGGAAGAATACGATAAATATGGTATTCAACAACTGAAAGACCTTGGGTATGATGGTGCTATTCTTGAAGAAAATGGTGAGTTTGTAGGTTTTGTATTTAATAGTTCTAATCAAGTCAAATTAACCACAAACACAAATCCGACAACAAGTTCTGATATCCGTTTTTCACTAAAAGGTGATGCAACTTATACTTTAAGTGACGGACAAGTTAAAAAGAAAGTTGCCAACTTTACAAAGTTAAAGGTTTATTCAAAAGTAGAAGCCGAAAGCATTATAAACAGTATTCTTGAAACTAATTTTAATCTTGAAGATTATTCGGTTAGAATTTCTGGCAAAACAAAAGCAGAAGCGATTGACGTTCTTTGGAAGACATTGAATACTGCAGATGTTGGAAAGAGAACTGGAATCTCATTAAAGATTGCAGACTATATTATTGACAACACAATAATTGAAAGCATTTATCTTGAAGAAGAAAACCAAATTTATACCGAAACGATATCGTTCTTAAAGCCCTATTTGCACAGCGTTGACTTAAAGGCGTTAAAGGGCGAAATAAAATACCGCTACGATACCGATAATAGCGTTTATCTTCTTTGGGGTAAGAGAAAGGGCGAAGACGGACAAACTGCTGACCAAATCGCAATGGAACTTGCAGAAAATGGTTTCTTTATAGATGCTGAAAACGAAGCAGATATTTTCTTTGAAATGGACCGTGCTTATCGTGAAGCAGTTAGGGCGTTAAAAAAGAAAAGCGATAAATTCCTTGCAGATACACTTGGTAAAGAAGAAAGAAATAAACTTCGTCAAGATATTGCAAAAGATATTCTTCGTGCGTTTGATAGTAATGGTAAAAAATCAAAACTTGCAGAAATTATCGAACAGCAAAAAGAAAGGGCGAAAGTCTGGAAAGACCTTTACTACGAAGAAAAACAACGTAATAGCGCTATCAATAATCTTCTTTATGAAGTGGGCAAAATTCGTGATATTCACTTTGGGGACTTCCAGAACTCTACGCAATCACACAACTTATTATTCCGTGGTTCAATAGAAAAACTATCGGCAATTAAACACCGTGGCGATCTTAACAAATCTGGAACGAGAAGCATAGTTGCTGGGTTAAATGAATGGTATAGTAAAGATAATCCTGTCGTTGGCGATAGGTTTATTGAAGATATATCATACATATTAAATAAAATATCTTCTGGAACTGGCAAACTTACGGCAGAAGAAATTAAAGGGCTTGCTACTGCGGTGGCATATTTTAGGCACTTTATTGAAACCAACAACAAGATTTTCCGTGCTGGTAAGTATGTTTATGCGAAGCCGATTGTAGAAGACTATATTAAGAAGATTGCTGATACTCAAAGCCTTAAAGTTAGTTGGGCTGGTAAAGTGTTTGACAAATTGTTTAACAATTCCAAACTTAACTATATGCAAACATTTAATGACCCAATGACTGTTGCAAGGTATATGGATAAGTATGGCGACGGCTTCTTTACCCAAACACTTGAATCGTTTAGAGAAGGCGCAGTTAACTCTGCTATTCTTGAAATGGAATTAAACGCAAGTGTTGAAGAATTTTACGACAAGCACAAAAAGTTCTTAAAGAACTTGAAGGCTAAAACGGTTAAGTATAATAACGTCGAAATCCCTGCTAACAAGGCTTTATATTTGTACATGGCTCTTAATAGGGAACAGGCTTTAATGGGGCTTGCAAGGTCTGGTTTTAGTTATAGAGACGACAAAGGAAAGACTGTTCGTGTTTCTGGTTTTGAAACTAATGAAGACTTAACCTTGGACGATATAAAAATTATTGCAAGCGAAGTTCAGACGGAACTTGAAAAGCAATTTACCGAAGCAGAACTTGAATATATCAAGATTGCTGAAAAACTTTTCAACGAAGACTGTAAAAAGTTGAAGTCTGAAAGAGATAAAACAAGACTTGGTTATTCAAACGTTGTTGACGATTATTATATTCCTATTCGTAGGGCATATATACCACAAAGTGTTGACGTTGACAGTTTGCAATTTGAAATGGACCGTGTAAGTAATTTGTCGTTTAATAAGTCTGCTGTAAAAGGTGCAAAGAACGAATTATTTATTGAGTCGCTTGACCTTGTTCTTTCAAGGCATTTAAGGGGAATTGCGCAGTATTACCATTTATCCACTGTTATTGATAATTTTAATATTATATATAATATGGATATAGGTGGTAATGCTAACCGTGTAAAAAGCATTGCTTCCGAAAGCGTAAATGTTTGGGAGAAAGGCAAGACCTATTTGCAAGATTTAATATCGGATATTCAAGGCGTTAAAAGGGGTGAAGGTAGTCGTGCGTTTGGGTTTATACGTGGTAGTTATGCAAAATACCAACTTGGCGCAAATCCCAAGGTTTGGTTTACTCAATTATCTTCTTTCTTTGCTTCAACGAGTATTCTTGATTATGGTTCGGTTATAAAAGGTTTGGCTATAAAAACAAATGACGTTGATAAATATTGTTCGCTTGCAAAATTACGTAATAATGACAATACTGCAGCGCTTGCGCAAGGCGTTCTTGACAAGGTTGACAAGGTTAGCAATGTTTTAATGAAGCCTATCGGTATGACTGACAGACTTGTGGTAAAGAAATTGTTTGGTGCTTGCCAAGTTCAAGTTCAAAAGAACACTGGGCTAAAAATCGGCACAGAAGAAAACAAGGTTAAGGCTGGCGAACTTTTACAAAAAGTTATTCTTGAAACGCAACAAAACACAATGGCAACAGAACGTTCACAAGCAATGCGTTCGTACAGCGAACTCATGAAGACATTAACAATGTTTACGTCTGACTCAATGAAAGTTGTCGGTAGAGTTATAGACTCTTATGGTGAATTATCAATCTTAAAAGCAAGAAGAAAAGCAACCACAAATATAAACGAAAAAATGCTTTTTGACAAGAAAATTAATACCGCAAGAAAAAAAGCAGCGAAAACAACTTCTGCACTCGTGGCTTCAGCAATGTTTATGGCTTTAATTGCACAAGCTTTTAGAACACTTTACAACAAAGACGACGAAGAAGATAATATTGTGGAGAATATGGTTGTTGATGCAATCGGTAATCTTTTCGGTGGTTTACCTGTATTCAAAGATATTTATAATAAAATTGTAGAAGGCTACGATTTTGACGGATATCAGTATTCCGCAATAAATGACTTGCTTGATTCTGTTTCAGATGTAATAAACTTAACTGGGAATATTTTCTCTGGCAACGCAGATTCAAGAGATATGGCATTAAACATCAAAAAAATGTCCTATGCTATCGGTCAATTATTTGGTATTCCAGTTAGAAATGTTTATAATATATTCTATGGTTTAACCAAAAGAGTTAGCCCAGAAACTGCCTATAAGATTGACGACGTGTTCTATAAACAAAGTTATAATTCTGACTTGAAGAAAGCAATTAAGAATAACGATGAAGCAATGATTGCTACTATTGCTGGTCTAATTATGGACGAAAATGTAGGCGACTTTGAAAACGGTTCAACGAGAAGTGAAGTAAATAGACTTCTTTCTGCCGGGTTTGATGTTCTTCCACAATCCGTTCCAAGCAGTGTGACTATAAACGAAGTTCAGCATTCACTAACTGGCCCACAACAAGAAAAGTTTAGAAAAGCATATAGTGGAGCAATTACTACCGTTGATAAACTTGTTTCAAGCAATGGTTATAAAATCGCAACTGACGAAGCAAAGGCAAAGGCTATAAAATATGTTTATCGCTATTATTACTACGAAGCACAACATCAAGCCTTAAATGTTGATTTAGATAGTAAGTTGTATTTGTTTGGTCAAATAGTTCCGATTGAGAAAATGGCTCTTGCACTTGCAGAAGTTCCTTTACTGGTCGAGAACTCAACAAACAAGAAAACAGCCGTGCAAAGATACTTGCAAGCCAGCAAATTAACATCTGCGCAAAAATATATGCTTATGGGCTACTTTGGGTATAAGAACACCAAAGGCGAAGGCGTTGTTAAAAGCGCAATAAATAAAACATCACTAACAAAAGAACAGAAAAAACTTCTTTTAGAAAAGTGTGGCTATTAATAATTAAAAAGCGAGCAGAAAATTTGTTCGCTTTTTAAAATTTAATTAAATGATAAGTTTTATTGGTTCGTTTAATTATAATTTAGACAAATAAATCTAAAATTTTACAAAATTTTATATAGTAGGATTGCTAAAATATTGACATTGAAGCAAAAAATGGTATAATATTGGTAGAAAAAGAAATTGATAAAAGGTAGATATAATTTAATGAGGTTGCCACAAAAGAGAAGAAAAGAGTTAGATGAAATTGTCCATAATTTTTGTCGTGGAACAGGTTTTAATACAAAAGAAGATTTATTTAAGGAATTAAATAAAATTGGGTTTGATGTGTATAGCGCGCAGTTTAAAAGACAACTAGCTGGCATGATTTTGGTTAATGAAAATGTTGAAAAACTTGATAAGTTTGATAGTAATAAAGTTATAATTTATAACAAAAAATACAATTACTATGAGATTCGCTTTATACTTCTACATGAGTTGGCCCATTACATAAGTAGAAAATTTGTAGAAAACGATGCTAAGTTGCTTTTTGCAGTTAGAGACCATAATGAAGAATATCATGATGATGTTGAGGAGCAGGAAATGGACTATATGGCAGCGGCAATGCTTGTTCCTACTGATGAGATTATTAACGATATTAAAGAATATAAACATGATTTAAAATTAGATAATCAACATAATTTTGCTGATATATTAAAGCAAGATGAGTATTTTGTTCAACGACTACAAAGAAAATACAAGATTGAAAAAATTTTAGCAATGCGCAGAATTGACGAGGTTTTAGAAGGTACGGAAGTTGGCTAATGGATAATTTTAATTTAAATGACGAAATAGAAGATGTTGCGCAGGTCAAAAGTGAAGAAGATGCTAAATTGAGCACTTTGGACAAGAGGGACGAAAGTTATACAAAATTAATTAATGCATATAAAGACTATTATATTGATAAGTCAAAAGTAAATATTATTTTAAGAAAGTGTTTTTTGTGGTTAAGCTTTGGGCTATTATTTGCTTTAATTATTGGATGTATATTAATTAGTGTTTTCGGCTGTATATATCTCAACGGAGTATTTGGAGCATTAGTATCTGTAATATCTAGTATAGCAAGTATTACTACATCAACATTAGTTTTACCTAGGATTATTGCAAGTTATTTGTTCCCAAATAACGAAGATAAAGAGATTAAAGAATTGATTCTTTTCTTTAAAGACTCGGATGATTCAATAAGATTAAATAAAAAAGAAAAATAAACCTTGTTTATAATTTTTTAAATGGGACTGGATTGATTTCCGTCCCTTTTTATTTGATTTTTTTAGAAAAAAAGATTATAATATAAGTGTTGAAAATTTCGTGTCACAAAAAAATGTCACAAAATAGAATAAAGCATAATAAAATACAGTAAAACAAATAATAAAAAAGTGCTCATTTTTAATAAAATTAATTAAAAACAGGCACTCTTTCTTTATTTGGCGGAGAAGAGAGGATTCGAACCTCCGATACCTTGCGGTATACACGCTTTCCAAGCGTGCACATTAGACCACTCTGACACCTCTCCAAGCAATATTATCTTTTAGCCGAAAACTATTATAGCAAAAAAATTTTTCGTTGTCTATTAAATTTTTGTAAATTTCTCAAAAGGTAGCATACTTCTACTAAACATAAAATACTTGACAATTTAAATAAAAGTTATTAATATGTATTATATGAAAATCATTATTATAGGCGCAGGTAAAGTAGGCGCAACTTTAATTAAAAATTTTATAAATGAGGGGCACGACGTAGTTATATTAGATATTGATGCCGATGCTGTAGCCGATAGAGTTAATAGGTTTGATATAAACGGCGTAATCGGTGGAGGAGCAGAGAGGGTTGCTCTTTTAGAAGCAGGCGTTGAGGAGGCTGACTTTTTGATTGCCTGCACTTCGCAAGACGAAGTAAATATTCTAAGTTGTGTTATAGCAAAAAAACTAGGCGCAAAGCACACGATAGCCAGAGTTAGAGACCCACAATATTTTAGCGAAATGGATAGCGTTAGAGATATTATAGGCCTAGATTTAGCATTTAACCCAGAGCGTCAAACGGCAATCGAAATTGAAAGGCTAATAAAATTTCCATCTGCAAAAAGTATAGAAAGTTTTGCAACGGGCAAGGCCTTAATGGTTGAATTTGACGTGTTAGAGGGAAACCCCATAATAGGTAAAACCATTATGGAAATTGGCAAAGAATATAAAAACAACGTCCTTTTTGGCATAATTAAGCGTGATGGGAGCGCAATAATTCCTAAGGGCGACACTAAGGTAAACAAGGGCGACGTAATTTATATAATCGGCGCGGAGTTAGACATAATTAATTTTAGTAAAAAACTTAAAATTTTTAAGCCGAGATCAAAATCGTGCTTTATAATAGGTGGGGGAAAGGTTGCGTATTATTTGGCTAAAGCCCTAATTAGAGACGGAATAGACGTAAAGATTTTAGAAAACGACCAAGAGAGAGCAACTTTCTTAAGCGAAGAATTGCCTAAAGCCACCATTTTACTTGGCGACGGCACGGACCATAGCGTTCTAGAAGAAGAGGGGCTAAAGAACGCCGACGCTTGCGTGACTTTAATGGGTGTGGACGAGCAAAACGTTATCGTTTCACTATTTGCAAAAATGAAAGGCGTATCCAAAGTTGTTACCAACGTAGATAGAAGTATAATATCATCAATGGTCACGCAATTTGGACTAGACACGGTAATTTCACCGAGAAAAGTAATAGCCAGCCACATAGTAAAACACGTTAGAGCCACCGAAGTTAAAGACGGCATAAATAACTTATATATGTTAACTAAAGACGTAGAGGCGGTAGAATTTACGGTAAAATCTAGTTTTGAGAAAATGGGAATTCCACTTAAGAGCCTAAACGTAAAGAAAAATTTCCTTATTGGTGGAATAGTAAGAGAGGAAGAATTCGTATTGCCAACAGGTGATACCGACCTAAGAGAAAACGATAGAGTAATTGTCGTTTCAAAGGGTGAACAAATCAACGAATTGAGGGACATTTTAGACTAGTAATGAATAAGAGAATCGTTATTAACCTAGTCGGCAAAGCGATGGTGTTAGAAGGCATATTTATGCTACTTCCAATGCTTGTCGGGGTTATATACAAAGAGAATACTTATTTAAGTTTTTTGTTGCCAACGACGGCATTATTATTGATAGGAATACCTTTATCAATGATAAAATCTAAAGATAGGCAATTTTACACTAAAGAAGGGTTAGTGACCGTATCTTTGGTGTGGATAGTTATGTCCTTATTTGGAGCGTTGCCGTTCGTAATAGATGGCGTAATTCCAAACTATATCGACGCTCTTTTTGAAACGGTTTCAGGGTTTACCACCACGGGCGCAAGCATAATGCAAAACGTGGAAATAATGAGTAAATCTCATATGTTTTGGCGTGTATTCACTCACTTCATAGGTGGTATGGGCGTAATAGTATTCGTACTAGCAGTGTTGCCGAGTGATACGGGCGCAATGCATATTTTTAGAGCCGAAGCGCCAGGACCAGAAGCAACCAAGCTCGTTAGTAAAATTAGATATACTGCGAGAATTTTATATTTAATTTACGTGGTGCTAACCATAGTAGAAATCATACTTTTACTCTTTAGTGGTATGGGATTTTACGATGCCGTATTAAATTCGTTTTCCACGGCGGGAACGGGTGGCTTTAGTAGATATAATAATAGTATTGCCCACTACAATAGTGTTTACGTAGAAATGGTAATAGCCGTGTTTATGTTCTTGTTTGGCATAAACTTTAATATTTTCTACCTAATTTTAATAGGCAATTTCTCAAAAGCCTTTAGGAGCGAAGAGTTAAGAGCCTACTTTATAATCGTGATTTCAGCAGTTATTTTGATAGCGTTAAATATTTTAAGTACTTGTGAAAACTTTTGGCAAGCGTTAAGATATTCTTTCTTTCAAACGACGTCAATCATTTCAACTACGGGCGCAATGTCAACGGATTTTGACGCGTGGCCAACTTTCTCTAAAGTGATACTATTATTCTTGATGGTATGTGGTGGTTGTGGTGGTTCAACTGGTGGTGGGCTTAAAATTTCAAGAATAGTTATGCTCGTTAAAGGTGTTTTTTGTGACGTAAAGAGAATATTTTACCCTAGAGCAATTGTCACCCCTAGATTTGAGGGAAAACCTTTAATAAAAGAGCAAGAAAACTCCGTAAAAGCGTATTTTTTGATTTGGGCAATAATATTAGTTTTATCTACACTCTTGCTTTCACTTGACGGGTTTGTAAGCGGACAAAATGGTATGATATCTTGTATATCTACAACTATCTCTTGTATAGGCAACGTAGGGCCTGGCTTTGATTTAGTAGGTCCAACGTTAAACTATTCGGGCTATGCACCATACTCAAAAATATTGCTATCGCTAGTAATGCTAGTTGGAAGATTAGAGATTTTCCCAATGTTAATTTTATTCTCGCCAAAAACGTGGAAAAAGGCTTGTTAATATGAAAGGAATTATAATAATAAACCCATATAAATATCCCGAAAATAGCGTTAAGCAAGCAGAAAGGCTAAAAAAAGAATTCTTAAATCTAGGCGTCAGCGTAGATATAATAGAAAACGCATTTTTAAAGACCATTTTAAGTGGAGATAAACTTTATTCGTCGCT
The DNA here is from genome assembly GCA_017456055.1 of Clostridia bacterium. Taxonomy (GTDB): domain Bacteria; phylum Bacillota; class Clostridia; order Christensenellales; family Borkfalkiaceae; genus UBA1259. The sequence goes on from JAFTKC010000019.1 coordinate 33,933, forward strand.
AGAAGACGTAGATTTTATCGTGTTTTTAGATAAAGATAAATACTTGTCGCAAGAGTTAACTCTTTTAGGCGCAAAACTTTTTAATAAACACGATGCAATAAGAGTTTGCGACGATAAGGGAGAAACCTGCTTGGCGCTTATTAATGGTGGTGTAAACATGCCAAAAACCATGTTTGCCCCCTTGTGTTTTAGAGCGCAGAACCAAATATCGACAGAGTATGTTGACGAGATTATAGAAAAAATTTCTCTTCCTATAATAGTAAAAGAAAGTTATGGGTCAATGGGCTACGGCGTTCACAAGGCAGACACTAAACAAGAGTTTATCGAGATAGAGAAAAAACTAAAACTTCGCCCTAGAATATATCAAGAATATATTGGCTATAAAAAAGGTACGGACATAAGAGTAATAGTCGTAGGCAAGAAAGCAGTTTGTTCAATGCTTAGAGAAAACCCTAGCGATTTCCGTTCAAACGTTGGACACGGAGGAAAGGGAAAGAGAATAGAACTTTCCAAAGAGTTTAAAAAAACTGCGGAAAAGTGCGCGGAAATTCTAGATTTAGATTATTGTGGGGTGGATTTACTTATTGATAAAGACGGCTCGCCGGTAGTTTGCGAAGTAAATTCCAACGCCTTTTTTGAAGAAATTGAAAAAGTGACCGAAGTAAACGTTGCAAAAATTTACGCCGAACACGTAATAAAAGAGATAAAAAAGGGGTAAAATACTAGCGCCCTTGCAAAAATACTTGACAAAAAGTATAAAAAAACATAAAATGTAATTAGGTAAGACCCTTAGGTCAAAACGATAATCTTTTCAGGGAATATATGCCGTGGACTGAAAGCATATTAAGATTAAAGATTTAAGGCAACACTTATCGGTATAAATTAGCGTGAATATTCAAGTGGACGGAAAAAAATTTCGTCAATTCGGGTGGCACCACGGGTAAAGTAAACTCGTCCCGAGAATTCAAGTAGAATTCTCGGGACTTATTTTTTAATTAAAGATAAAAAGGTACAAGGAGAAAAGATATGTACAGAACTCATAGTTGTAATGAACTAAACGAAAGCAACATTGGAAGCGTTGTAGAACTTGCAGGCTGGGTGGACTCAATTAGAGACCACGGCGGTGTAATTTTTATGCACTTAAGAGATGAAAAGGGCGTGACTCAAATCGTAGTTAACGACGAAAGTCTAATGGCAGGCGTAAATAGAGAAACGGTAATCTCTGTTAAGGGCGTAGTAAATAGAAGAGACGAAGATACCGTAAACGAAAAAATCGCAACGGGAAAAATCGAACTAGTTGTTCAAAGCCTAGAAGTTTTAGGACCTTGTAAAAACATGCTTCCGTTTGACGTTGAAGATAGCAAGGCAACCAGAGAAGACGTTAGATTAAAATATAGATATTTAGACTTAAGAAATCCGTCTATTCATAACAATATCGTTCTTCGTTCAAAGGTAATTTCTCACATGAGAAAACTTATGGAAGAAAGAGACTTTTTAGAAATTCAAACTCCTATTTTAACGGCATCGTCACCTGAGGGAGCAAGAGACTTTTTAGTTCCAAGTAGAAAACATAAAGGAAAGTTTTACGCTCTTCCACAAGCGCCACAACAATTCAAGCAATTATTGATGGTTTCTGGCTTTAATAAATACTTCCAAATTGCGCCTTGCTTTAGAGATGAAGACGCGCGTCAAGATAGATCTCCTGGTGAATTTTATCAATTAGACTTTGAAATGGCTTTCTCTACTCAAGAAGAAGTTATGAACGTTTGTGAAGAAGTAGTTTACGACGTGTTTAAGACCTTCTCTGATAAAAAGATAAGCGATAAGCCGTTTAGAAAGATAACCTATAAAGAGGCTATGACTAAGTACGGCACGGATAAGCCAGACCTTAGAAACCCACTTTCTATTATCGATTTAACCGAATTCTTTAGCAAGGTTGAATTCCCACTATTTAAGGGAAAACTAGTTAGAGGAATAGTTGCAAATTGCTCGGGTAAATCAAAGAAATTCTTTGAAGAATCACTTCAATTTGCAATGAGTATAGGTATGAAAGGTCTAGGATATTTAACTCTTAATGGGGACGCGTTCAAAGGTCCAATCGACAAGTTCTTAACTGACGAACAAAGAAAAGAAATAAAAGAAATTTCAGGCATTAAAGAGGGCGAAACTTTATTCTTCATTTGCGATAAGTTAAGCGTAATCAATCGTGAAGCAGGTCAAATTAGAACTTGGCTTGGCGAAAAACTCGATTTAATTAAAGACGATTGCTTTGAGTTCTGCTTTATCGTAGACTTCCCAATGTACGAACTAGACGAAAGCACGGATAAAATTATCTTTACGCACAATCCATTCTCAATGCCACAAGGGGGAATGGACGCGCTACTAAACAAAGAGCCAACCGAAATTTTGGCATATCAATACGATCTAGTGTTAAACGGCGTAGAACTAGCGTCTGGTGCAGTTAGAAACCACAATCCAGAAATTATGAAAAAGGCGTTTGCAATTGCAGGATATACTGAAGAAGAACTTGCTAAAAGATTCGGCGCAATGTATACTGCGTTCCACTACGGCGCTCCACCACACGCAGGTATGGCACCTGGCGTAGATAGAATTATAATGTTCTTGGCTGGTGAAGAAACTATTAGAGACGTAATAGCCTTCCCACTTAACGGAAACGCGCAAGACTTAATGCTCGGCGCTCCAAGTGAAGTGACCGAACAACAACTTCTCGAAGCAAACGTTGCAGTAAGAGAATAGAGGATAAATAGATGGAAATAACTGAATTAAAAGGTTTAGAAGAAGTAAATCAACTTAAATTTAATAGTGAAGAAAGCGAAAAAGTGTTAAACGTTTTTGCCGAAATGGAAAAGAGAGAGCAAAAATTAAGTAAAATCGATACTCAAAATCAAGAATCGGTAGTATACGTAATGCCGATATATAACGTTTTGAGAGAAGACGAAAGGGTGCAAGATTTTTCTAGAGAAGATTTGCTAAAGAACGCACCGCAAGCGAGCGAAGATAGTTGGCAAGTGCCAAGACTCGTAAAGTAGGTGGAAATATGGAATATATAACTAAAATCAACCAAAACGGACAAATAGCCGTAGACGACACCTTGCTTGTAAAAGGGGAATTGTGTACGGCAGGCTCAAAAATGCTATATAACTTCAAGCCTTTGTTTTCTGCCGAATGCGTAAGTCGTTTAGAAGAAAAAGGATATTCAATTTCGGGCAAAACTAACGTTGGAGAGTTTGGCTTAGGTTTTTTAAGCGAAAACTCATATTTTGGGGCTACTAAATCTAACGAAAAACTAGTTAGTGCTAGTGCGGAACTAGTTGCTAGGGGAGAAGTTAAAGGGGCTCTAGGCGTTGACCTTAACGGCGCTACTAGAAGGGGCGCCTGTATTTCTGGAGTAAAGAATATTAAGGCAACCTACGGCGTTATTTCAAGATACGGCGTTATCGCTTGCGCATGCTCAGGGGAAACAGTTTCAATTACGGCAAAAGATACCGATAGTATGATAGAAATTTTATCTAGCGTTGCTGGATACGATAAAAAAGACGGAACTAGTTTAAATAAAGAGTACGATTTTAAGGCTGAGGGTGAAGTTAAAAAGGTTGCCGTAATTAGCGAATTAAAAAACGAAAGTTTAGATAAAACTATCGAAAAACTTTCTAAAATGGGCGTAGTAGTAGAAGAAGTTTCCATAAAAGAAATTGAAGAAATTGCCACTGCTTGGCAAATTTTAATGAGTGCCGAAACTTGTAATAACCTATCTAGATACGACGGAGTTAAGTACGGATATAGAACGGAAAACTATACTGATATAGACGATCTTTACGTTAACACTAGAACGGAAGGTTTAGGGCTTTTAACTAAGGAAAATATCGTATACGGCTCTTACGTTTTATCAAAGAGCAAGTATTTAGATTGCTATGATAAATCGCTAAAAATTCGTGGAATAGCAAAGAAAATTGCTAAAGAAATCTTTGACAAATACGATTTAATATTAACTCCCGTTTATTCAGGAAAAGAGTATACGGAAGAAGATTTTAAGGAAAACCACTTTGAAAAGGTGTTTAGCGAAAGCAAGTATACGGCTTTAGCAAGCATAACGGGGCTACCTGCATTAGTTAGCGACGGTGTTCAGTTTATAGGCGATTACTTTGATGAAAACGCATTGCTTAGCGTATCCAAATTATTAGAAAAATAGGTATTAACGATGAAATACGAAGTTGTAATAGGGTTAGAAACCCACGTAGAATTAGATACAAAATCAAAAATATTTTGTTCATGTGGTGGACACTCCGAACACGTAGAGCCAAACGATTGCGTTTGCCCTGCTTGTTGTGGTATGCCGGGAATGCTTCCCGTCACCAATAAAAAAGCAGTGGAAAAGGCAATAATGGCAGGCTTAATGCTCAATTGCAAAATAAACGAATACGTGACGTTTGATAAAAAGAGTTATTATTATCCCGATTTGCCAGGCGCATACCAAATTACCCAATGGTTTCACCCAATATGCGTAGAAGGTAGCGTAGAGGTGACCACTAAAGACGGAACGAGAACCATTGGAATAAAGCAAATTCACATGGAAGAAGACGCAGGTAAACTAGTGCACGACGAGTGGTCGGATACGACTCTCGTCGACTACAATAGAACTAGCGTTCCACTAATAGAAATCGTCACCAAGCCTGACTTTAGAAGTTCGGCGGAAGTTTTAGCCTATCTAGAAACTTTAAAGGCAAACTTTAGATTTGCAGGCATTTCCGAGTGCGAAGAAGGGGCAATGAGATGCGACGTAAATATTTCAGTTCGTCCACAAGGCTCAACCGAGTTAGGCGTTAGAACGGAAATAAAAAATATGAGTTCTTTTGCGGCAATTGAAAAGGCAATCGAATTTGAAATTGCCCGTCATATCGACGCAAACGAAAGGCAAACGGAAGTATTGGTGCAAGGCACGAGACGTTGGGACGACGATAAAAAGAGAACTTTCCCAATGCGTAATAAAGAGACTGCCGCAGACTATAGATACTTCCCAGATCCCAACTTAATGCCCATAATTATAGACGAAAAGTGGGTGGAATCAGTTAGAGCGTCGATGTATATGACACCGCAAGAGAAAAAGCAAGAATATCTAGAAAAAGGATTGCTTGAGAGTGAAGCGGATACTCTTATCGTTGAGAGAAAGGTTTGCGACCTACTAGATAAACTAGTTGAAAACGGAATCGACTTAAAAGAGGGGGCAACTTGGATTTTAACCGACTGCATGAGTGTTTTAAGAAGACTTGGTAAAACCCTAGCAGACCTTAAGATTTCGGCTGAAAAACTAATAACGATAATAAATTTAGTTAAGGAAAATACGGTAAATAGGTCGGCAGGAAAGAAGATACTTTCAGCAGTAATTGAAAAGGACGTTGATCCAATTGCTTACTATAAAGAGCAAGGTCTTGATTCGCAAGGAGATACGGGACTAATCGAGCAAATAGTAAGGAAAGTAATAGACAACAATCCTAACGCCGTAAAAGATTATAAAGAGGGTAAAACTAAAGCAGTTGGCTTCTTGTTTGGTATGATAATGCGTGAACTTCGTGGAAACGGCGATCCACAAGTTATCAATCAAATTTTAACCAAATATCTCAATCAATAAAGGAATAAAAATGACCGAAAGATTATTTTTAGAAGATGCTTATTTAGTAGAATTTAGCGCAAAAGTTATAGAGAGTCAGTTTGACGGAAAATATTTTAACGTGGTTTTGGACAAAACCGCGTTTTTTCCCGAGGGTGGCGGACAAAAGGCAGACGGTGGTTTTATAGAAGATTTAGCCGTAGTCGACGTGGTTGAAAAAGAAGATAAGATTTTTCATAAACTCTTAGGAGATTTGCCAATAGGAAAGGTTGTAAATTGCGCGATAGATTTTGAAAAGAGATTTTCTTATATGCAAAACCATACGGGTGAGCATATTCTTTCGGGAATTATAAAAAGTAATTTTGGCTTTAACAACGTGGGCTTTCACTTGGGCGAAGAGTTGGTCACCTTAGACGTGGACGGCGTTTTAAGTGAAGAGCAAATAATTATCGCAGAAAAACTTGCAAACGAAATAGTTTATAAAAACAAGGAAATAATTGCCTACTATCCAACTCTCGAAGAGCAAGAAAACCTTGATTTTAGAAGTAAAATTGCTATTAAAGAGGGCTTAAGGCTAGTAGAGATAAAAGACTGCGACTTATGCGCTTGTTGCGCTCCACACGTCAAATCTACCGCCGAAGTAGGAAATATTAAAATCTTGAACTTTGCTTCACATAGAGGAGGCACGAGAATAACTTTAGTTTGTGGGGAATACTTAGTAAATTACTTGCAAAAAACCGATAGCGTTTTAAATGGAGTAATGAAGATTTTTTCGGCAAATAAAGAAAGTATTTTTGATAAAATCGCTCTTTTAAGGGAAGAAAATCAAAAGTTAAAGGGTGAAATTCAAGACTTAAAAAATCAAATGGTTTTAAGCGCCTTGCAAATAAGCGAGAGCGAAAATCTAATTTTTGCAAAGACCAAAGACGCCGATTTTGACCAAATAAGATTTGCCTTAAACACCTTGCAAGAAAAGGGAAAAGCCGTTTTAATAGTGGCTGAAAATTCAGGAACTATTTTATATATTTTATCTTCATTAGATAATAGAGCCGAAAGCATTTTTAGTGAAATGAGAAAGAGTTTAATAGTAAAAGGTGGCTTTAGAAACAATTTCTCGCAAGGCAAAATTGATAACGCGATTGCCGAAATAGAAAGCGTGGTGGGTAAATTATAATGGAACTATGTGATTTACACACCCACTCAATATACTCTGACGGAGCAGACACTCCAACCGAACTTGTAGGTAAAGCGAGTAAAAGTGGGCTAAAAGCCGTTGCGTTAACCGACCACAACACTATAGCGGGACTTTTAGAATTTAGTAGTGCTGGGCAAGAAATTGGCTTAGAAACGATAAACGGAGTAGAATTTTCCACCGATTATAATGGGAAGGAAGTTCACGTCGTATCGCTATTTATAAAGGAAAAGTATTTTAGCGAACTCACTTCTATTTTGGCTAAGCATGACGAGTATAAAGAAAAAAGCAATATAGTGCTCGTGGACGGGCTAAGCAAACTCGGCTACGATATAGACTACGAAAAGATTAAAAAATCAACTCCAAGAAACAACGTAAATCGCGTGCAAATTGCAAACGCCCTTATGGAAAAAGGGTACGTTAAGTCTATAAAGCAAGCGTTCGACGGGGTTTTATCTAAAGAATATGGCTTATACGTAGAGCCACAAAGACTTGAAGCAAAAGAAATTATAAGTTATATAAGAGATATAGGGGCAGTAAGCGTTTTAGCCCACCCTTTCTTAAATTTGGAAGGGCAAATGTTATTAGATTTTATTGAGGAAATGAAAAAGCAAGGTTTAAATGCTTTAGAAACTAATTATTCTACTTTCTCTATAGGCGAAACCTTAAAAGCAAAAGAGTTGGCCGACAAATATTTTCTTTTATATAGTGGTGGGAGCGATTATCACGGCAAAAATAAGCCCGATATAAAACTAGGCGTAGGTAAGGGCGACCTTGTAGTTCCTTACGAATATTTAGAAAAACTAAAAGGTAAAATAAGATAAGAAATCAAAAAGGCGAAAAAAATTTTTCGCCTTTTTATTTTTTATTATGTTAAGTAAAAACCTTAATTTTACTTTAATTACCATCTTTTTTGCATAAAAATTGGCAAAATTCGGCAAAAATTGAATAAAAGGGCAAAATATTCAAAAAACACAATATCTTGTGGTTTGTTGAAAAAATTTTACAAAATATTGGATAAAAGCATTGACAAAGAGCACCTAAAATGGTAATATAGTATCACTACGAAAAAAAGAGGAAGGGAATAGTTATGTTTCAGGTAAAAAAGAGAGATGGTAAGATTGTAGAATTTGATATGTCTAAGATTACTACGGCATTATCAAAGGCTTTCAATGCAAACCAAGTGGACTACACGGCGGATATTTTGAATATGTTAACGCTTCGTGTAGCGGCAAATTTTTCAGAAAAAATTCAAAATAATTTAATATCTGTAGAAGATATTCAAGACAGCGTGGAAGTAGTGCTTATACAAGCAGGCTACGTAAACGTTGCAAAGAGTTATATTTTATATCGTAAACAAAGAGAAAAAGTTAGAAATATTTCTAACACCATCGTTGACTACAAAAAGGTTGTAGACGACTATCTCAAGGTTGCTGACTGGCGTGTTAAGGAAAACTCAACCGTCACTTATTCAGTAGGCGGTCTTATTTTGTCTAACTCAGGTGCAGTCACTGCTAACTATTGGCTATCTGAAGTTTACGACGAAGAGATTGCAGAAGCACATAGAAACGCAGATATTCATATTCACGACCTTTCTATGCTAACCGGCTATTGTGCAGGTTGGTCGCTTAGACAACTTATTAAAGAAGGTTTAGGTGGTGTTCCAGGTAAAATCACTTCTTCACCTGCAGGTCACTTATCAACCCTATGCAATCAAATGGTAAACTTCCTAGGAATTATGCAAAACGAATGGGCGGGAGCACAAGCGTTCTCTTCTTTCGATACCTATCTTGCGCCTTTCGTTAAGGTTGATAACCTTACCTATAAAGAAGTTAAGCAATGTATTCAATCGTTTATTTACGGCGTAAACACTCCAAGTAGATGGGGTACTCAATCACCGTTTACCAATATCACTTTAGACTGGGTTGTTCCAAACGACCTTGCTGAAATGAACGCTATCGTTGGCGGAAAAGAAATGGACTTCAAGTATAAAGACTGCGTTGAAGAAATGAGAATGATTAACAAAGCCTTTATTGAAATAATGATTGAGGGTGACGCTAACGGCAGAGGCTTCCAATATCCTATTCCTACTTATTCTATAACCAGAGATTTCGACTGGTCTGAAACGGAAAACAATAAACTTTTATTTGAAATGACCGCTAAATACGGCACTCCATATTTCTCTAACTATATCAACAGTGATATGGAACCAAGTGACGTTCGTTCAATGTGCTGTAGATTAAGACTTGACCTAAGAGAACTCCGTAAAAAATCGGGTGGTTTCTTTGGTTCGGGTGAAAGTACGGGTTCTGTGGGTGTAGTGACAATCAATATGCCTAGAATTGCATACCTATCAAAGACTGAAGAGGAATTTTACGATAGATTAAAGAGATTGATGGACATCTCTGCAAGATCACTCAAAGTAAAGAGAGATACTATCGGCAAACTTATGGAAGCAGGCTTATATCCATACACCAAGAGATATTTAGGCACTTTCAACAACCACTTCTCGACTATCGGCTTAGTAGGTATGAACGAGGCTTGCTTAAACGCAAACTGGATAAAGAAAGATTTAACCGAAAAAGAAGCGCAAAACTTCACTAAAAATGTTCTCAACTTTATGAGAAACAAACTCTCTGACTATCAAGAACTATACGGCGACTTATACAACTTAGAAGCAACTCCAGCAGAGTCAACTTCTTTCCGTCTAGCAAAACACGATAGAAAGAGATATCCTGATATTATTTGTGCAACCGATAACGAAAACACTCCATACTACACCAATAGTTCACACTTGCCTGTAGGATTTACCGAAGATATTTTCTCGGCGCTTGATATTCAAGACGAATTACAAACCTTATATACTTCAGGAACGGTATTCCACGCCTTCTTAGGACAAAAACTTCCTGATTGGAAGGCTGCTGCAACCTTAGTTAGAAAGATTGCTGAAAACTACAAGTTGCCATATTACACTATGAGCCCAACTTACTCTGTATGTGCCGACCACGGCTACATTTCAGGCGAAGTTTACGAGTGCCCAATTTGTGGAAAGACTACCGAAGTTTATAGCCGTATTACCGGCTACTATCGTCCTGTACAAAACTGGAACGACGGTAAGAGAGCAGAATTCAACAATAGAAAAGTTTACGACATTGATAATTCTAAGTTCACAGCAAAAGCAAAAGCCGTTTGTGATTGCAAGCAAGAAGCAAAGGCAGAGCAAGAATTGGTAGGACCTGTACTCTTCACGAGAAACGGTTGTCCAAACTGCAAAACAAGTAAGATGATGCTTGATAAAGCAGGCATAAAGTACGACGTAATCAACGCAGAAGAAGATAAGGAAACCACCTTAAAATACGGCGTAAAGAAAGCGCCTACTCTTTTAGTTCCTGTTGAGGGAAAGATTTTTGCTTACGACAACGCGAGTGAAATTAGAAAATATATTGAGAGCGTAAAATAATGTACGATATAATTGTAATAGGCGGTGGCGCAGCGGGAATGACCTCTGCGCTCTACGCTTTAAGAAATAGTAAAAAAGTATTGGTTTTAGAGAGTGAGAGTTTAGGTGGACAAATAGCCAATTCACCAAGACTTGAAAACTATCCGTCAATCAAAGAAATCAGTGGAGAGCAATTTGCAGATAACTTATTTAATCAAATAATAGATCACGGCGCAGACTTCGAGATTGAAAAGGTAGTTGAGATAAACAAGCAAGAAGATAAAACTTTTATCGTTAAAACCGAGTATAACGAATACCAAGCAAAATCGGTAATAATTGCAGCGGGAGTAAAGCATAGACATCTTCGCACTAAATCGGATAGCGAAAGATTGGTGGGAAAAGGCGTTTACTATTGTGCAATCTGCGATGGTGCGTTCTATAAGGGAAGAGAAGTTATCGTTATAGGAGACGCAAATACTGCGCTACAATACTCACTACTACTTGCAAGTTATTGTAAAAAGGTTTATATTTACACCTTATTTGATAAATTCTTTGGGGATAAGAGTCTAGTTAAGGCAGTCACTTCAAAGGAAAATATCGAATGGAGACCAAATACTTCGGTATGCGATTTTATAGGTGAAGATGAACTCGCTGCAATAGAATATAAGGATAAAGACGGAAATATCTTAACGCACGAAATTCCAGCCGTATTCGTTGCAATTGGTCAAGTTCCAGATAACAAAGCGTTTGCAAACTTAGTAGATATAGATAAAGATGGCTACATAATTGCAGATGAAAGTTGCAAAACTAAAACTGAGGGCTTATACGTTGCGGGTGATTGCAGAACTAAAGCAGTTAGACAAGTGGTGACTGCGGTTGCAGACGGCGGAATTGCGGCAACCAACGCTTGTTTATATTTAGAAAGTCTAGAAAATTAAAAGGAGATATAATTATGAAATTTACATGTCCATGTGGCTACGTTTATGATGAAGTAATGGGTGATGAGGAAAACGGAATTGCTCCAGGAACTAAATTTAGTGATCTTCCAGAAGATTGGACTTGTCCAATTTGTGGATTAGGAAAAGACGCTTTTGAGCAAGAATAAAAAGAAATAGTCTACGCTTTTTGCGTGGACTATTTGTATTTTTCAATAATTTTTATAGACTTAGGGGATAATAAAATGGAAGAAAAATTTAGAATAGAAAGTGATTCAATAGGTTCTTTAGAAGTTCCAATCGACGCATATTACGGAGTTCAAACGTTGAGGGGTTATCAAAACTTTAGAATTACTGGGCAAACGATGGATAAAACCTTTATAAAGAACATAGTTTTAATTAAAAAAGCGTGTGCAAAAACCAATCTATATGCAAAAAATATAGACGAGAAGATGGAAAGCGCCATAGTTAAAGCGTGTGATGAAGCGTTAGACGGAAAGTTTGATAATGATTTTATAACTGATGCGATACAAGGTGGTGCAGGTACAACCGTTAATATGAACGTCAACGAAGTAATTGCAAATAGAGCAACTGAGATTTTAGGTGGAAAAAAGGGCGAGTATATTTGCCACCCAAACGACCACGTAAATTGTTCGCAATCTACTAACGACGTAATTCCGTCTGCTGGAAAATTAACGATAATTGATTTATTTTATAAACTTAAAAGTAGCGTAATCGAGTTGACGAAATCCTTAGATAAAAAGGCGATTGAGTTTAAGGATATAATAAAAATGGGTAGAACTCAACTAGAGGATGCAGTTCCAATTAGATTGGGGCAAGAGTTTTCTGCATACTCATCGGGCATAAAAAGATGTTTGACATTTTTAGAGAGAGCCGTAGAGCAAATGTATTATCTCAACATGGGCGGAACGGCAATCGGCACGACGATTAATGCAAATAAAGTGTACGTTAATAATATTACCGAAAACTTGTCGAAGGTGACGGGATACGACCTAAAGCAAGCCGAAGATTTAATAGACGCAACGCAAAATTTAGACGGGTTTGTTTTAGTTTCAGGAGCATTAAAAACTTTAGCAGTAAACTTATCAAAAATGTGCAACGATTTAAGGCTTATGTCTAGTGGACCAAAGACAGGATTTGAAGAAATCGTGCTTCCCGCAATGCAAAACGGCTCTTCCATAATGCCGGGAAAAGTTAATCCTGTAATACCGGAAGTTGTTTCTCAAGTAGCGTTTGCCGTTATAGGAAACGATATGAGTATAGCCATGGCGGTAGAAGCAGGTCAACTAGAACTAAACGCCTTCGAGCCGGTGATTTTCTATAAGATGTTTGAATCGCTAAAGTGTCTTGACGGAGCGGTAAAAACCTTAAAAGAAAATTGTATTGACGGAATAATAGCAAATAAAGAGCATTGCGAAGAGTTGCTATATGATAGCGTAGGTATTATTACTGCGTTATGTCCGTATATTGGCTATAAAAAGTCGGCAGAAATTGCTAAGAGAGCATTGAAGGAAAATAGACGAGTAAAAGATTTAATATTAGAAGAAAAAATTATGAACAAAGAAACGCTAGATAAAGTGTTAGATCCATACGCAATGACTAGCGTAGAAGAATAATAGTTGATAAAATAACAAAGGGGCGCAACCAAGAGGTTGCGACCCTTTGTTCTAATAGGGGACGTTAAGTTATTCACATAAAACGTCACAATATTCAATTCCGTAATATAGTAAGCGTTCGATTGCGTTTTGGTCTACTTTTTCTCCACACACTAAAATTGGTACGGCAGGTGGGCAGTTTAGAGAAAGAGCCCCTAAAATTTTTCCGTCACAAAGGCGAGTTTCAAGTTTTTCGGTAGGTGATAGTAAAGCCTTTCTTATAGAGCAAACTTTTTCGCTACGTATAACGCTTGGTGGTAGAAGAATAATTTTTTCTTTCTTTTCTATAGCTAAAAGCACGCTCGTTAGGTGAGATAAATCGCTTTTGCTTAGTTCTGGGGTTAGCATTAAAACGACGTAATCTTTGTCGTAAAATTCTACTACTATATTGTTATTGTTTAATATTTTACTTAGTTGCTCGCCAAAATATCCGTAAGATTTTGCGTCGAGAGTAATTTTTAAGGGCTCGTTTCCAATTAAGGAATAACCATTTAAGATAAGTTTTTCTTTTAGGTTATTAACTTCAAAAATAAAATCATTTAACTTCTTTTTATATCCGTCAAACAGATATGCGTTTATATTGTCAAGTGATTGTAAAATTAGATACGATGGACTTGTCGAAGCAAAAAGAGATAAAGCGTTTTGCGCTTGCTCTACAAATTTAGATGGTAAGTTTTTAGATAAATGTAAGTATGAAGCCCCCGTAAGAGCAGGAAGAGTTTTATGCGCTGAATCGCAACACATATCTGCACCTAAATCGATGGGGTGTAAACTTTGTTCTAAAAATTTTAGATAACTACCGTGAGCGTTGTCAACGAGTAGTATCACGCCGTATTTCTTGCAAATGCTTGATAGTGCCTTAACGTCTAGCATATTACCTAAGTAATCGGGTGTGGTAATATATACGGCAATAGGCAAAGTCGTTCGATTATTTAATGCTTTTTCAAGGTTAGATGGGGAAATATTGCAAGATAAATAATTATTATCTTCGGGATAAAGCCACTCCACGTTTAATCCTAAAAGACCTACTGCAGAAATAAAAGATTTATGTGCGTTTCTCCCTGCAAGAATATATGGATTATCATCAGTTTTGCTGTTTTTAAGCGCAAGATAAACCATCGCTCTTATAGAAAGAGAGGAGCCTTCCGTAGAATAAAAGGTGTTAGCGTTAAAAATATTACTTGCGTTAAGTTGACTTGATTTGATAATGCCACTAGCATTATATAGACAGTCTGCGCCGTCAATTTCGGTAAGGTCAAACGCTTCTATACCGGTAAAATCCTTGCCTTTATGACCGGGCACGTGTAAACGCAATTTATTTTCTTTTGCGTAGTTGTTAGTGAAATCCTTTATTGGTGTATCCATTATTTTTTTCCATTAAGAGCACGGGTTATAGCAACCATTATTGCGCACTCCATTCTCTTTTTAAATAATACGCAACCTTTTTCATACACGCCACGAACAGAGCCTGTTGCGTGATATGCGTTAGCGGCGCAACCACCCGAGCAATACAGTTTTGCCCAGCAGTCCCTACACTCGCTACGAGAATAAACGTTGCAAGTTAAAAATTCCTGTTGAACGTCAAAATTATTTACGCCGTTAAACACGTCGCCAAGTTTATATTTGTCGTCGCCTACGAATTGGTGACAGGGGTATAGGTCGCCCCAAGGGGTGACTGCCATATATTCAGTGCCCGAGCCACAGCCCGAAATACGCTTATAAATACAAGGGCCACCAGTTAAGTCTATCATATAATGGTAGAAGGTAAAAGGGTTTCCTTCTTTATCTTTTTCAAGCATTAAGTTAGCAAGTTGTTCGTATTGCGAACAAACTACTTTAATATCTTCGTCAGTTAGTTCGGATGGGTCTCCGTTAGCACAAACTACGGGTTCCATTGAAAGTTCGTTAAACCCTAAATCGAGCATAACTTTTATATCTTCTAAAAAATCGGAGTTAGCGTGCGTAAACGTACCACGCATATAATAATTTTTACCATTACGCGCTTTAACTAGTTTTTGGAATTTAGGCACGATTTTTTCCCAACTGCCGTTGCCTGCGTAATCAACACGAAAACGGTCGTGAACGTCTTTTCTGCCGTCAAGACTTAAAACCACGTTGCTCATTTCTTTATTGGCAAATTCAATTACGTCGTCGTCGATAAGAACGCCGTTAGTCGTAAGGGTAAAGCGGAAATTCTTTCCTTTTTCTTTTTCTATACTTCTTGCATATTTAACGAGGTCTTTAACAACGTCAAAATTCATTAGAGGCTCGCCACCGAAGAAATCGACTTCTAAATTACGGCGAGTTCCGGAGTTTTCAACGAGAAAATCTAACGCTCTTTTGCCCACTTCAAAAGACATAAGAGCGCGTTCGCCGTGATATTTTCCTTGACTTGCAAAACAATACGAGCAGTTAAGATTGCAAGTGTGGGCAATATGTAAGCACAAAGCCTTGATAACGCCTGCAGTTTTCTTTTTTAGGGTATCAGCCATAGGCATAAACGAGTCTTTAGTAAAAAGTTTGCCCTTTTCTTTTAAGTATTCAACTTGCTCAAAGCACTCGCAAAGTTCTCCAGTAGAAAAACCTTCAACGTCCTTATATTTAGCCGAAAGTTTGTCTATTATCTCTTGTCTTTTACACTTTTCGTAGAGTTCTATTACGTCGTAAGCAACGTCGTCAACGACGTGAACTGAGCCGGAACAAACGTCAATAACGATATTTTTTCCACCTAATTTATATTGATGAATCATATTTCTCCTAATAGTAAGCCTAAAATAAAAAAAATAATAAAAATACCGCCTAAAAAGGCGGCATCAGTTTTTTGCCGAATTAGTCTTCTTTTTCAGCATTTTCGCATTGTTGGTTAGCAATACCACAACTTGTTTTGCAAGCTGATTGGCAAGAAGTTTGGCATTCGCCGCAACCGCCGTTTTTTGCGCTTTCACAAAGATTACGAGTTTCGATGGTTTCAATATGTTTCATGATGTGCCTCCACATTTATTATTTACTTATTTAAACTATATCATAAAACGGGCTTAAAGTCAATGCAATTAAATAGATTTCTACAAATCATATCCACGCAATTTAACCTTTTGAACGTATTTTTTAGCAATATCACTAAACTCTATTGCAGTTTTTTCGTCAATAGGGGTTAAACCTGCGCTTATACAATTTTCTCCATCTTTAAATTTTTGCATAAAATACGCCCTTGCACCTTTTATCCATTGACCTATTTTTTCAATATTTTCGGCAGTATGGTATTCCTTAATTAAAGTCGTTCTAAACTCGTAAGGAAAAGTGTTAGAAAGTAAAAAATCTACCGAATTTTTAACTTTTTCGGTATTGTAGTTTTTAATACCTATAATATCGCCGTAGCTTTCTAAGTCGTTTTTAATATCCATAGCGATATAATCGATAAGCCCATGTTCTATAAGCGTTTTAACCATAGGTAAATTAGTTCCGTTTGTATCCAATTTAACCTTGTATCCAATTTCCTTTACTTTTTCGCAAAATTCAGGCAAATCTCTTGAAAGGGTAGGTTCTCCACCCGTGATGCAAAGCCCCTCTAGAATACCTTTTCTTTTTTTAAGGTAGGATAGAACTTCATCTTCTGGCAAAGTTTGTAAGTTATTATAGTCTAAAACTAGGGGAGAGTTATGACAAAAACCACATCTAAAGTTGCAACTGCCGGTAAAAACGGTAGCCGAAACGTACCCGTCGTAATCGACGAGAGATAGTTTTTCCATGCCGAAAATTTCCATATAAACTCTCCTTTTTTAGTAATTATATTATACTTTAATCTACCAGTGCTTGTCAACCTCGTGAGTTTAGTGTATAATTATATAGATAAAAAATTTTAAGGATAATACTATGAAAGCGATAGTTCAAAGGGTGCTAAGCGCCAACTTAAAAGTAGATGGTGAATTGATATCAAAAATTGAAAAAGGATACGTGGTTTTTTTAGGTGTAAAGAAAGGTGATACTAAATTAGATGCCGACTATTATATTAAAAAAATTCCAACTCTTAGAATTTTTAAAGATGAAAATGGAAAGATAAATAAATCTATTCTAGACGTAGGTGGAGAGATTTTATTAGTTTCTCAGTTTACTTTATACGCAGATTCTTCGCACGGCAATCGCCCAAGTTTTATAGAAGCAGAAGTTCCCGAAAAGGCTAACGAACTTTACGAATATGTGAAAGAAGGGCTTATAAAACAAGGACTAACGGTAAAGACGGGCGTGTTTGGGGCAGATATGAAGATATCGCAAATTAACGACGGACCTTTTACCATAATATTAGAAAAATAAAAAGACGGCTTTACAAAAAGCCGTTTTTATTTTAGATTTTTATTTTAGTTTAACGTTTATAAAAGTGCATAATTTTTGCTCTTTTAGTATTCCTACCGTAAAGCCATTTTCCTTTTCTATAAATCTAATAGACAAGTCGTCGCCCTCAAAGCACTGAGAAACGTAGTGAATTTCAATCTCAAAAATATCTAAAGATTCAAGTTCTTTAGTGGATAGACAAGAGAGCATAGCCCTTAGATATGCTAAATTGTTCATATGGTGGCTTAAATCAATGTCGGTAGATTTAACCTTATATGAAAACTCACGGTTAAAAGTGGAAAAATCGTCGGTTATCTTTAGCCAAGGCTCGTCTAAAATCGTCTCTTCGCTGTGAATTAAATAGTCGGGATACGCAACCGAGTGTTTTGCAACCCTAAAAGATGATTTATCAAGCATAACCCACTCGGATTTAGCAAAGGCAAAATCGCCGTCATTATCGAAGAGTTTACAAAACCTATTAGAACGGACAAGTTGTGGTTTAATGGGCCAAGTGGATAGGGTAAAGTCTTCTAGAAGATTAGGTCTTCTATAAAAACGGAATTTATTTTTTGTTATTACCCAAAAGAGATTGTGTTTTGCTAAATCTGGAGCAGCGACTTTCATTAACTTTCCGTGCTCGGTAGCGCAATCTAGAAAGGCGGTAAACATACTAAGTTCAGTTAGTTTTGCGCTAAAATCACAATCGCTCATTTTTACTGTAAAATTTTTATTATATATTTCCATAATTCACCTAATAAAATTATATCATAAATTGTTAAAAAAGCAAGCGAAAAGATAGATAGGCGACTTAAATTTTAAATTGTGAAAATATGTAGATATTTTCATTTGACAACCATAATTTAAAGTGCTAAACTATCAGTCGAAAATAAATAAGAAGGAAATAGTTATGTCAAATACGGCAACAATATTACTTAGTCTATCCATCGCTTTATTAGCAGGCTTACTTTTAACTAGATTAGCGAGCAAATTAAAACTTCCCGCAGTCACGGCGTATCTAGTTGCTGGTATTTTAGTCGGTCCGTTTTGTTTAGGAGCGTTAAATCTTCCAGGGATTGGGCTAAGTAGCGAACAAGTAAAAAGCTTTACAATTTTATCGGATATTGCACTAGGCTTTATAGCCTTTTCAATGGGCAATGAATTTAGATTGGCTCAACTCAAAGCCATCGGTAAACAAGCGACCATAATCGGTATAGTTCAAGGCTTAGTTGCAGCGCTTTTGGTTGATATCGTGCTCATAGGTTTACACTTTATAATTCCCGACAAACTATCACTAGGTGCGGCAATCGTATTGGGCGCAGCAGCAACTGCAACAGCACCTGCTGCAACTTTAATGGTGGTTAAGCAATATAAAGCAAAGGGAAAATTAACGGATATTTTACTTCCCGTAGTTGCTATTGACGATGCAGTGGGTTTAGTAGTATTTGCAATATCTTTCGGTGTGGCAAAATCACTAAGTGCTGGACCGGTGCAACTTTTAAACGTTATTTTAGAGCCTTTGCTTGAAGTAGTTTTATCACTTGGTTTAGGCTTTATAATGGGCATAATCTTTAACTTTGTAGAAAGATTTTTCCATTCAAGGTCAAAGCGTATGGCGGTGACCGTGACCTTCGTGCTTATGACCGTTGCGATTTCTAGCATAAAATTTGAAGTCGGTGGAATACATATTGGATTTTCATCTCTTTTATCGTGTATGATGTTAGGTTCGGTGTTCTGCAACCTATGTGACGTTAGCGAAGAGTTAATGAATAGAGCGGATAGATGGACGGCTCCTATTTTAATTTTATTTTTCGTGTTAAGTGGTGCGGAACTAGAATTGTCAGTATTTACCGATTTTGTAGTAGTGCTTATTGGTGTTGCGTATATAATTTCAAGGTCTTTGGGAAAATATTTGGGCGCAGGAATGACTGCAAAACTTACTAAGTGTGACGATAGTATAGTAAAATATCTCGGCATAACCTTATTGCCGCAAGCGGGAGTTGCTTTAGGAATGGCGTTAAAGGCGACTGAACTAGGTCCTGACGGGGCAGTAGTTAGAAACATAGTTTTATTCGCAGTATTGATTTACGAACTAATTGGTCCATATCTTACCAAAATTGCGCTTACTAAGGCGGGCGACATTAAGCCTGAAGGCAAGATTAGTGCGAGAGGCGAAAAAATTAAAAGCAGTATACATCGTGAGGAAACTCATCAATAAAAACAAAAAAGTTCCGTTTTCAGCAAGAAGACGGAATTTTTTAATTTGCTATTGACAAACTAATATAGGTAAATTATAATAAGAAAAAAGGGGAGTTTTATGAAAAATTCTAAGGGATTAAATATTTTCCTATTGGTTTTAGAAATATTAGTGGGAATAATTCTAGTTGGCACGCTTGCTTTTTGTATCGCAGCGACTATTCAAGTTAAAAACGATATAGATGAAAACGGCTGGGCTGCTTTGGGGTTGGTAATAGTAATACTTTACGGGCTTATTGGCAACGGCGCAGGTTTTATACTTTCTCTTGTAGGTTTAATAACTTCTTGTGTGTCGAGAAGTAATTTATCAAAGGGTGAGCCAAGCGAACAAGTTGCATATTTAAAGAAAAAAAGAAAAACAGATATAACGCTATTTATAGTATTTATGGTTTTAGCAGTCATATTTTCAATAGCAGAAATACTATTTATGAACGTAATAAATTAAAGAAGTTAAAAAATATAGCCAAGCGAAAAATTCGCTTGGCTTTTTACTTTTAAATTAAATTATTGATTAACTTCAATGCCTTGTGGGGAGAACATAAAGATATTTTTTTCCATTTCGTAAACGCCACCACCGATAGCGTAGATAGCACCGGAAAGCATATCTAAAATTCTAATAGAAGTTTCAGTTTTGAGTTCGGTTAAATGAACTATAGCCGTCTTATTGCTTTTAAGTGCGTCTATGATTTTTTCCACGTCTTTATAGGAAGTAGGACTAAAAATGGCAACGGGGCCTTTAGTTCCTTCCGTTTGAGTTATAGGCTCTCTTTCGGTAGAAAAAAGTCTTTCTTCTCTTTTACTTGCTTGATTGGATCTTGGTTCTCTTCCAAACAAATCAAAAACACCCATTATTTCACCTCGTAATTTCTTTTTCCAAATAGGATAGAGCCGAGTCTTATCATATTACTGCCGTTAGAGATGGCAATTTCATAATCTCCACTCATACCCATAGAAAGAAATTTTATATTTTCATTTATTAGTTTAAGCCTATCTAGTAGACTTCTCATTTTAATAGTTAACTTTGCTAAATACTCTTTGTCGTCACTCTTAGGGAGCATAGCCATAAGTCCAACTAAATTAACGTTGTTTAGGCTTAGTATCTCCTTAGCAGTTTCTATAGCGTTATCGGGGTTAATGCCACTTTTAGATAATTCTCCACCGATATTAACTTCCATCAAAACGTCTTGAACGGCGTTTATTTTTTTTGCTTGCTTGTCTATTTCAATCGCTAAGTGAAAACTATCAACCGAGTGAATTAAATCGACTTTGCCAACTAGATATTTAACTTTGTTAGTTTGTAAGTGCCCGATAAAGTGTTGTCTGGCGCTTTTATCTATAAATTCCGTTTTTTCTCTAAACTCTTGAACTCTATTTTCGGCAACGACTTCAAGCCCAAGTTTAACGGCCTCGTTAATAATTTCTACGGGAACGGTTTTAGTTGCGCCAACTAGTGTTATTTTCTCGCCTAAATTATTGCCTTTACTAATTTTTGTTAGAATATCAAGAAGATTATTTTGCATTTGCTTTTAGAACGTCGTCCATATTGAATAGACCGCAGGTTTTACCTTTCATAAATATTGCAGCCCTAACTGCGCCGTTTGCAAAAACCGAACGGTCGGTAGCCGTGTGAGAAATGGTGACGGTCTCGTTATTTCCTGCAAAAATAACGTCGTGCTCACCAACAATTGAGCCCCCACGAACTGCGTGAATACCAATTTCATTAGCATCTCTCTTGCCAACCATACCTTCTCTGCCATAAACGTAGAATTTTTCAGGACAAACTTCCTTTACGCCGTCGGCGAGCATTAAAGCCGTTCCACTAGGTGCATCGACTTTATTGTGATGATGTTTTTCTATAATTTCAACGTCAAATCCGTAAAGTTTTTTAGCGATAGTTTTAACTGCATCTAAAATAGCGTTAACACCAATCGACATGTTTGCCGAACGGAAGATAGCAACGCTTTTACTTGCCTCGTTAATTTTTTCAATTTGCTCTTCGGTATAACCGGTAGGGCAGAGTACGACTGGAGTTTTAGTTTTTATAGCGTATTCTAAAAGGGCGTCTAGCGAATTAGCAGAAGAAAAGTCTATTATAACGTCCACGTTGCCGTTGATATAATTAAAACTTTGGTAGATAGGGAAGTTAGCGTCTGAAAAATCGTTGTTCAAGTCGATTCCACAAACGGCTTGTACGTTATCTAACTCTAAGCAAGCCTCTCTAACTTTTTTGCCCATACGCCCACTTGCGCCAACGATAGCAATTTTAGTCATAATTTTACCCCTTTATTTGCAAACCGAAGTTTGTTAAAATCTTTTTCATTTCATTAACTTGATAAGGTTCAAGTTCAGTTAAAGGCGCACGAAGAATACCCTTGCCAAGACCAATGAGTTCACTTGCTTTTTTAACGGGAATAGGGTTAACTTCGCAAAACATAATGTCGATTAAAGGAAGTAGTCTTTCTTGTAAAAGGTTAGCCTCCATATTTCTGCCTGCGGAGAATAATCTATAAACGTCGCCAACTTCCTTTGGTGCGATATTACTTGCAACCGAAATTAGCCCCTCAGAGCCGATAGATAGCATTGCTAGGTTAAGGTTGTCGTCGCCAGAATAGAGAGCGGTTTTTCCACGAATTAAACGGGCAGTTTCACCGATTTGCTCCATATTACCACACGCTTCTTTAATGCCGCCAATATTTTTGTGTTCAGCGATTTCTGCCATTGTTTTTGGCAAGATGTTGACGCCCGTTCTCGCGGGAACGTTATAGCACAAAACGGGAATATCAACGCTATCGCAAATATCGTTATAATATTTAACTAAACCCTTTTGCGTGCATTTATTGTAGTAGGGGGTGACAACCAAAAGACCGTCAGCCCCAATTTTTTGCGCTAATTGGCTCTTTTCGATAGCCTTTTTAGTGCAGTTAGAACCAGAGCCTAAGATGAACTTAACTCTACCTGCAATTTTTTCGTAAGAGAACTTAGCAACGGCTTCGTATTCGTCGTCGGTAATAGTAGGCGCTTCGCCCGTAGTACCTAGAATACATAGTGCGTCGATTTGATTTTCAATTTGAAAGTCAATTTGTTTGCCTAAAGCCTCAAAGTCTATTCCGTCTTCAGTAAAAGGTGTGATGGCTGCGGTACAAGTTCCGCTAAAAATAGTTTTATTCATTAAAAACTCCTAGATTTTTTTACCTAAAGCACCAAGTTCGATGGCTTTTTCGGCAATTTGAACGGCGTTAGTAGCAGCGCCCTTTCTAATGTTATCTGCAACAACCCAAAGGTTAACGCCACTTTCAACGGTGTCGTCAAGTCTAATTCTGCCGATGAAAACATCGTTTTTGTTTTCAGCGGTCAAAGGCATAGGGTACAAGAGTTTATCTGGCTCGTCTTGAATAACTATGCCCTCAGCCTTAGAAAGAACTTCTTTTACGCCCTCTAAAGTACATGGTTTGTTAAACTCAATGTTTATAGATTCGCTATGACCGAAGTATACGGGCACGCGAACGCAGGTAGCGGTGACTTTAATATCTTCATCACCGAGAATTTTCTTAGTTTCAAAAATCATTTTATCTTCTTCTTTGGTGTAGCCGTTATCCATAAAAACGTCGATATGAGGTAAGCAGTTGCCAAAGATAGGGTAAGGGAATTTTTGAGGCGCTTCGCCACAAATTCCACCCTTAAGGTCGTTAAAGCCCTTAGCGCCTGCGCCCGAAACTGCTTGGTAGGTAGAGTAAATAACTCTCTTTATGCCGAAAGCCTCGTGTAAAGGCTTTAAGGCTACTACTGCTTGAATAGTAGAGCAGTTAGGGTTTGCTATAATATTATTATGCCAAAGGATATCATTTGCATTACACTCAGGAACAACTAGAGGAACGCGTTCGTCTCTACGCCAGCAACTAGAGTTGTCTATAACGAGAGTGCCCTTTTTAGCAAAGATTGGAGCAAAATTTTTACTAGTTTCGCCACCTGCAGAAAAGAGAGCAATATCAACTGGATATTTATCGATATTTTCTTCCGTCAACTCAATAACGGTGTGTGGTTTACCCATAAAGTCTATAACTTTACCCGCAGACTTGCTAGATGCGAATAAAAAATAATTTTCAACCGGAAGGTTTTTTTCTGCTAAAACTTCTAAAAATTTGTTGCCTACCATACCGGTAGCGCCAACGACAGCAACGTTGTACTTTTTCATAAGATGTCTTCCTTTTTATATGTAATATAATATTATTTAATTTAGTCTAACAAAAATAAGTTTAAAAGTCAAAGAAAAGTTAAACTTTTTTCATTATGTGTTAAAAAATGTTTGAAAAATTTCGAGATTTAGTATACACTATATTGTGAGTAATGATGATTACTTCTAAAGGAGAACTAGTAAGTGGGTAAAAGGACTGAAAGATTAGTCAATAGATTATTGATGGGAAAGGAAAAGAGCGAAGATTTTGCAAGAGCCTCTCTTCCGTCGAATAGATGGGAATTGTTTTGGGATATTTTTAAGGGCAGTTTTTGGAAACTAGTGCTCGTAAACTTGCTTATTTTACTCTTCTGCTTGCCACTTGTTTTATTGGTGTATTATCGCGACGTAGTTGGGAAAAATTACGCAAATATTTACCCCTTTGCTCAGGGTTTTGGCGTGGGGTATCAAGCGCCGTATACCATGCAGGGATTTGCCGAAAGTATTGCTTATAACGCAAATATGGTGGTTTATCTTGCCTTGCCGATTGTAATGTTTATAGCCGCAGTTGGTATATCGGGTGGTGCGTACACCATAAGAAATATGGTTTGGACTGAAGGTGTTTTCGTCTCAAACGATTTTTGGAAAGGTATCAAGCAAAACTATAGACAAATACTTTTAATTTCACTAATATTCTCTTTAGTTTTTTACTTGACGATATTGTCTTCGTCACTCGCAAGATATAATATAGCAAGTGGTGCTCCAAACGTTTGGGTATATTACGTTTTAGAGATTTTATCATACGTTATCTTGGTTTACTACTCGTTGATGACTCTTCACATGATAACGCTATCAGTCACTTACGAATTAACGACGTGGCAAGTAATTAGAAACTCTTTTTACGTGACTTTAGCCTTTTTTCCACTAAGTTTATTCTTTGGAATAGTTGCGCTAATTCCGTTTGGATTCTTGCTTGTTTCAGAGCAAATTCCACTACTCACATTTATCTTGGTAGTAGTGTTATTGTTGATGGGCTTTTCTTTCGCTCTTTTGGTGTGGACAAACTACTCTCAATGGACGTTTGATAAGTTTATAAACGATATGGTTCCTGGTGCTAAAAAGAATCGTGGTATTTACGAAAAATATAAAGCGCCTTCAACAGAAAAGACTTTAAGTCAATATAAGGCAATTAGTAGAAATAGCCTAAATTCAAGACCTATTAAGCCTATAACTGACGAAGAGATTACTCTAGTAGAACTCCCACAATCGTTCAGTAGAGAAGACTTGGAGAGATTAAAGGCAAGTAAGACCGCTATGTACGAAGACAATAAAAAGTATATAGAAGAACATAAAAACGACGAGAAATATCAACCTACCGAAGAAGAGTTAAAGGCTCAAAAGGAATCAAGGGCAAGGGCAAAGAAAGTAGAGCAAGCGAAGAAGATATTAAAACGTCACGAAAAATATAAAAAATAAAGAGAAAAACGCCGTGTAAATCACGGCGTTTTAAGGATAAAAAATTGAAGAATAAACTAGTAAAAACCTTAGTATTTGAAAACCAATTTTCACTATCAATATTAGACACTACCGAAATGGTAAATAGGGCTATAGAAATACATGACCTAAGCCCCGTTGCTAGCGCAGCGCTTGGTAGAACTATGACAGTTTGTACGTATATGAGTAGTGGGCTAAAAAGCCAAAAAGACAAACTTTACGTGACCGTTGCCGGCGACGGACCTTTAGGGAAGATTACCGTTTGTGGAAACGGAGAACTTCAAATGAGAGGTGCTGTCGATAATCCTTACGTGGATATTCCGTTAAAGCCAAACGGCAAATTGGACGTAGGTGGCGCAGTTGGTAAAGGTAGACTAACCGTTGTTAAAAGTATGGGGCTAAAAGAGCCGTACTCTGGAAGTAGCGAACTAGTTAACGGCGAGATAGCAGAAGACTTTACTAAGTATTATTTTTATAGTGAGCAACAGCCTATAGCCGTAGCATTAGGCGTTAAAATTGGAGTGGACGGCAAGTGTGTAGGCGCAGGTGGCGTAATCTTAGCGGCACTACCTTTTGCTACGGAAAAAAATATCGTAAAAGTGGAAAATATTATGAAAGAGTTTACTGACGTTTCCACAAAAATTCAAACACTCGGTGTTGACGGAATAATAGAAAAATATTTTAAGGAAGAAATCACCGACGAGATAGTAGAATATTCACCTGAATATAAGTGTTTGTGTTCAAAAGATTACGTTAAGGGAATTTTAATTTCGCTAGGTAAAAAGGAACTAGATGATATAATAGAAAAAGAAGGGCAAGTAAAAGTAGACTGTCAATTTTGTGAAAAGAAGTATATCTTTTCCAAGGAAGACGTGGAAGAGCTTTACAAGTAGAAGATGAGCGATAAGGTTTTACAATTTGAGAAAAATTCAAAAACGCATATAGAAATTGCCGACAAACTGATTAAAAAGGAAGATTACGAGGGGGCGTTAGTCCACTTATTTCGGCGCTTTCTATGGCAAAAGAAGTCGAAGATTTATATAATCTATATGGAGATATCGCTATGGCTTATAGCGAAATTTCTCTTTTTGAAAAATCAACGGAGTATTGGTTTAAGTTTTTAAATTGCGCTCCAGAAGATGAAAAGTCGGAGGCGTACGAAGCCCTTGCAATGAACTATTTTTATCAAGATAAAATGTTTGAGGCAGGGTATTATCTTCACAAAAAAATTCTCAAGGACGGGTATATTTCGCGAGAGGGAGTTGGTGAAGAAATAGCCGAATTTTTAAGCGCCGATTTAGATAAAAAAGAGTGCTATCATATAGCCTATCCTTTTGATAGAGCCGATTACTCATATCAAAAAAGTTTAGGTAAAAAAGCATTTGAGCAAGGCGATTATTATACGGCAAAAGAGATATATTCTAAAATTCCAAAAGAGTGCATGGATGAAGAAAGTTTTGGGGATATGGCAGTCTCTAGTTTTTTTGAAGGAGACGACGAGGCAACCATAAACGCTTGCAGAGAATCAATTGAACTAACCGGCGAGAATATAACGGCGTACTGCACGCTATCTACCTACTATCATAACAAAGAAAATCACGATAAAAGCGCGTACTATTATAAAAAAGCCCTATCTCTTTTTGATAGGGGAACGAGTCAGTCTTATCAAATGGCGTCTTGTGCAATAGAACAAAACGATCACTTTACCGTGAATTATTGTCTAAGTAATATTCTACAGGAAAGAAAGTACGATATTACCATGCGTGTTTATTACGCTATTTCCTTTATAAATACCGGCGATTATGAAAGTGCGTTGAGAGAGTTTTCTTTTGCTTTAAGATTAAATCCACTAGATAGAGTCGTTAAGTATTATTGTGAATTATCGTCGCTTTTAGCGAGTGGAAACGAAAGGGCGGGAAGGGTACTTCCCTTAAAGTATAACAAGAATTATCCTGAGAAAATTACTGAAGAATACAAAAAGTTGATAGGACTATTGATATCTGAGAAAAAAGACCTTAAGATATTAAAAAACCCAAAAAATTTAGACGCTTTGTATTGGGGAATAAACTCTAACGACGAGCAAATAAATAAAGAGTGCGCAATTCTACTATGGTTTGCAAAAAACGTGAACGGCAGAAAGATTTTAACCGATTTGCTAATGGATATGGAAATTCGTTCAGGAGTTAAAAGAGTTATAATTTACACCCTAATGATATTTAACTACACAAAAGAATTTGGCGTTATAGCGGGCAATAGATTTACCAAAATTAAAAGGGCAAAACTATGTTTTGAAGATTGTCCAGAAAGCGAGAGGTTTTTATATGCGTACGCAACGGTGATGGCAAGAACGGCTTTTTGGGAAATAGACGATAATAAAAAGTTTGCTAAAAGCATTAATAATCTTTATAAAAAATATAAAGACCTAATAATTGATTTGGAACTTGACGTTGAAGAGTTATCGGTAGTGACAATTTGTTTATCGGGCATTGACGGACTCGGTGACGCAAAGGAAATGTCGGCGCTTTTCGGCGTGAAGTATTCAAGAATTAAAAATTTAGTGGAATTAGTTAGACTTGAGCAAAAATAAAGGGAGATAAAAATGGTTAAAATAATTGACATAGACGCGCTTTTTGACAAGTATATAAGCGATTACGTTTACAAAAATATAGGAAAAGTAAAGCCTGAAGAAATTGAAAATAATATTCCAAAATTATATGAAAAATTTGGCAAGGAAAAACTAGATGAACTAGGTGGATTAACCCCCGAAACTTATTATATTGAATACTCGGCGAAAGAACTTTTAGAGTGCTTAAAAGAGCATATAGAAAAAGGCGTAGCCGTTTCGGACTTTTTGTGCGAAGCGTTAATGACCAAAAAAGATAGCGAAAAGGACTTTTTAATTTCCTTAGATACGGCTAAAAGCGACGAGTTTATCGTGTACGTTATGAATGTTTTATCGAGTATGGATATAATTCCCGCCTCGAGATATTTTGAATATATAGTGCTTAACTATCCCGAAGATATATCAGAACTTGCCACCGAACTTTTATCTAAGAGGGCCGACCAAGTAAAAGACTTAATTTTAAGTCAATTTGCCGACTTAGACGATATTAAAAAAGAAAGATTTTGCGAAGTTTTATCATACGCAAGTAAAGACGATAAAGTATTCGATTTATTGGTGTTAGAATTTGCAAGAAACAAAAAGAAAGCGTATATTTACGCAGGGTATTTGGCAAGATACGGCGACGAAAGAGCATTGCCTTTCTTACTTAAAGCAATAGAAGATGAAAAGATTACCTATTCTGATTTTGAAGAGATAAGATTTGCTATCGAGGCTTTGGGTGGAGAATATACAAAAGAACGAGATTTTACTAAGGATTTAAGTTATAAAAAGATAAAGGGTGAAGAAAAATCTGTTAAAGAGAGTTAAAACTGAATAAAAAAAGAGAAAAGGGCAAAATTAAGAGTATAATAAAAAGGAGAAAATTATGTCTAAGACGAAAAAATCCAAAATAAAAAAACTCACGGAAGAAGAATATAATCAATATTTAATGGCCCTAAAAGACGAAGTTCCCCCTGAAATAATAAGGGAAACTGAGGGAAAAGAATAGAATATAATCTATAAAAAATAAAAGAGCAAAAAAGTTTAGAAAAAATTTTTTTGCTTTTTTTATTGCAATAGAGCGGTAAAAGTTGTATAATGGGAAAGTGTTATTTTTCACTTTTAGGAAAAAGGAGATTATTGATGATTGAAATAAAAGAGGTAAAGAGTGCAAAGGATATAAAAGCGTTTGCCACTTTTCCAGTTAAATTATATAAGGATTGCCCGTATTACGTTCCGTCTATTCGTTCAGACGAAATGACGACTTTTGATAAAGAGAAAAACACGGGTTTAATTGGCAATGAGATAAAAGGCTTTTTGGCATATAAAGATGGAAAACTCGTAGGAAGAATTGCAGGAATCTTAAACGAGAACGAAAATAAAAACGCTACCGAAAAGATGGTTAGGTTTTCTAGAATTGAGTGTATCGACGATATAGAAGTTTTTAAGGCGCTTTTAGGTGCAGTAGAAAGATACGGCAAGGAAAACGGCGCGGAAATTATTCACGGACCTTGGGGCTTTAACGACCAAGATAGAGAGGGTATGCTTACTTGGGGCTTTGATAAGAGAAGCACCTACGCAACCAATTACTATTACGAATATTTTCATAAGCGTTTAGAAGAACTTGGTTTTGAAGACGAGTCTAAATGGGTAGAGAGAAGTTTTACTATACCTAAAGAGCCGTATGAGAGAATAGAGCGTTTTGCCGAAAGAGTGAAAAAGAAATATCAATTGGTAGACGTGGCGGACACCATGAAAGTTAAAGAAATAATAAAGCGTTATGGTGTTAAACTTTTCGATACGGTAAATGAGGCGTACGGTCATTTGGACGGCTACGTTCCAGTAGAAGGAAGGATGAGAGACGGCGTTTTAGAACAGTTTGGAACTATTGTAAACCCAAGATACATAAGTATTTTAGTAGATAAAAACGACGAGGTTGCAGCGCTAGGCGTGTGTTTGCCGTCTATTTGCGATGCGTTAATTAAGAGTAGGGGTAAACTCTTCCCGTTCGGGTTTATAGGAGTGCTTAAATCAGTAAGCAAACCTAAAGAACTTGAAATGGCGCTTATCGGCGTAAAGAAGGAATATAAAAATTTAGGTCTAAACGCCTTAGTTATTGCAAGAATTCAAAAAAATATAGTAGAGGACGGCGTTGAAGGTATAGAATCTAACCCAATGTTAGAATCAAATTTTGATATTCAACAACAATGGAAATTCGCTGAAAACGAAATTATTAAGAAAAGACAAACCTACAAGAAAAAGATTGGAAGTTTACTATAAAAACACGAAAGAACTCTTTAAGTTAAAAGAGTTCTTTTTTTTGTTAAAATTATTAAAATTTCTTGTAATAATAAAGCATATATGGTATAATAGACTAAGTTGGAATACTATATATGCCAAAAAATTATTAAAGAGAAGGAAAAGGGTTAGATGATATTCGATATTTCTGCGATTGAGAGCAAAATAGGATATTCGTTTAAGGATAAAATGCTACTTAGAAAGTGTTTTACCCACTCTTCCTATTCTAACGAACACGGTGGAGAAAACAACGAGATTTTAGAGTTTTTTGGCGATTCTATTATGGAATTTATCGTCACCGAGCATTTGTTTAACAACGCTTATGGTGACGAAGGGGCACTAACAAAAAAGAGAATAGAAATGGTTTCTAGAGATCCGTTGGCAGTCGCCGTAAAAAAACTAGGAATTTTAGAATATATGCTTTTAGGTAGGGGGCTAGAAAAGAGATTAGACGAAGACGTAAAGTTAATTTCTAGTCTATATGAATCTATCGTTGCTGGAATATATCTAGATGGTGGAATAAGACCTGTAAAGACCTTTATAAAGAAAACGCTAATAAAAGATTTTGAGTTAAAGCATAAAAACGATAAAAAAGAAAAGGTCGTTTCGGATGCAAAGAATCTTTTTCAAGAGTACGTGCAAAAGAGAAAGATGGGTAGTATATCCTATCAAACCTTATCGGTGCAAGGCCCTGCACATTTGCCAGAGTTTCGCGTAGCGGCGCTATTAAATGGACAAAGGCTTGCAGAAGCAAAGGGAAAATCAAAAAAAGAGGCCGAAAAGTTATCGGCGGAAAAAGCGCTTAAATTACTAATAAAACAGGAAGGTAAACACAAGTGAATTTCGAGAAAGTAGAATTATACGGATTTAAATCGTTTGCAGATAAAGCCGAAATCAAGTTTGGAGATGGAATAACGGGTATAGTAGGTCCAAACGGATGTGGAAAGAGCAACGTTGCCGACGCAATTAGATGGGTATTAGGTGAACAATCGGTTAAGTCGCTACGTGGTTCATCAATGCAAGACGTAATATTTTCGGGAACGCAAAATAGAAAATCACTATCATATTGCGAAGTTTCTTTGTATTTTGACAACTCCTCGAGAATGTTTTCACTTGACTATAACGAAGTTATCATTACGAGAAAATTATATAGAAGCAACGAGAGTGAATATTTTATCAATAAGCAACCTGCAAGATTAAAAGATATTATAGACCTTCTTCACGAGTGTGGAATAGGTAAAGAGGGCTATACTATCATTGGTCAAGGTAAAGTAGAAGAAATAATGTCTGCTAAAGCAGAAGATAGACGCTTAATCTTTGAAGAAGCAACGGGTATTGCAAAATTTAAGGCAAGAAAGAACGAGTCTGAAAGAAAATTAGAAAGAACTCACGAAAACCTAGTTAGATACTCGGATATTTTGAGCGAGATAGAAAACCAACTCGGGCCACTTGAAAAACAAGCGGAAAAAGCAAAAGAGTTTAACGAGTTGAGCCAAGAATTAAAGCACCACGAATTAAACGTTTATATTGCAAAGGTTGAAGGGGTTGCGCAAGCCAAAGAAAAAGTTAACGTAAAGATTAAAGGCTTAGAAGAAGAAATTTCACTTAGACAAAGTGAATACGACAAATCCCAAAGAGAGTACGAAAGCATTTTCTCCGATATTGAAAAAGCCGACCAAAAATTAAGAGAATTAAACGATAAACTCTTAGAAAAGCGTATCAACATGGAAAAATCTTCTGGAGCAAACAAGTTGTTCTCGGAAAAAATCAATTTTATGCTCAATCAAATCGAGCGCTCTAAAGGCGAGATTGAAGAAGATTTAAGGTTAATAGAGCAAAGTGAAAAGGCGATAGAAGTTAATGGGGAAGAACTTAAAAACGCACAAGCGAAGTTAAAAGAACTAAACGCTAAGGCAGAAGAACTAAGCAAGCGTTTCTTGGTCGTTTCTAATAAGATTTCGGTAGGCGAAGAACTAGCGACGGCAAGTCAAAAGAAGATTATCGAATCTATAGAATCTCTATCGGATTTTAAACTTAATAAGGGCGCTAGAAGCGTAGAACTTACTAGTCTTCAAGAAAAACTTAAAGAGATAGAAGATAAAATTGAAAAGTTGTCGTTTAGTAGAGAAGAACTTTTCAACGCAAAAGAAAAGAGCGATAAAAAAATAGACGAACTTGATCGCTCAGTGTTCGATTTTAAGAACAAGATTTCCGAAAAGGAAGATGAAGTTCGCGCCTCAAACGAAGAGGAAGCTCAAATAGAGAATAAGATTTATAATCTTAACTCGGTTATTACTTCTTTGGTGACGAAGGATAACTTTTATCGTGGATTAAAAGAAAATTACGAGGGATATTCGTTTGCCGTAAAACAACTTTTAAGCAAGGCAAAAACTGATAAAAATATCGGTTCTAAGGTAAAAGGCGTGGTTGCTGAACTAATTAGAAGCGATAAAAAATACGACGTTGCGCTTGAAACGGCGCTAGGTGCAAGTGCTCAAAACGTTGTCACTAAAGACACGGACGACGCAAAATACTTAATTCAGTATTTAAAAGAAAACAAGATGGGAAGATTAACTTTCCTTCCGTTAACGTCTGTTAAACCGAGAGTGCAAAATCAAGAGGTAAGTTTGGCCTTAAAGGAACAAGGTGCTCTAGGTGTAGCAAATAAGATAGTTTCATACGACGCTGAGTACGAAAACGTCATTTCAAATTTACTCGGCAACACTTTGATAGTAGACACTATTGAAAACGCAACCAAAATAGCAAACAAATTCCGTTTTGCATTTAAAATAGTCACTCTTGACGGCGACGTTTTCTCAACTCAAGGCGCAATGACCGGTGGTTCTAGAAGAACGGACGTAGTTGGGCTTCTTTCGGCTGATAGAAAAATTGAGGATAACCAAGAAGAACTTAACAAAAAACGTGCCGAAATGGTAGAACTTAAAAAGCAAAAGGAAGAAATAAACGGTAAGCGTGACAAAGCGCTCGACGAATTAGGAATGCTAAACGACGTTTATAACGGCAAGCGTCAAGAATTAGTATTAGAGAGAGAAAAACAAGCGACTACCGAAAAATCTTTATCCGAAATTGGTAGAGAAATCGAGGCTACTGAAACGGTTAGAAGCGAACTTGTGGAGAGAATAAACGTTCTCTCTGCCGAAATGGAAAACATCTCGGTAGGTGGACAAAAACTTGAAAAGGATAGAACGGACGCAACTATTAGCGCAGATAAGCAACAACAAGAGTACGACGCGCTAAGAAAAGAGAGAGATTCTCTCAGCGAAAAAATTACGGAAATTCAAGTAGAAATTACTGAAATTAAAGCGAGCGTATCGGCTATTCAAAGCGATATCGAAAGGTTAAAAGAAACCAAGGAAAGCGCTCAAAACTCTATTAGAGATTTGAAAAAGAGTATTGAAGGCGCAGAGGGTATTATAGAAGATTTACGCTTGCAACAAGAAAAAGTTTCCTTCTCGAAAGAAGAGCAAGACCAAGTAAATGCTTTGAGAGATGAAATCGACGGCATAGAAGTTTACAAAAAAGAACGTCGAGAAAGGTTAGAAAAGAATAGCCAAAAGAAAGAGCAATTAAACGAAGAAATAGTAAATCTTTCTGAAAAAAGGCACGCTGAAGAAATTAATCTAACTAAGATTGACTCTGATTTAGAGCACATGGGCGAGAGTATTTTTGAGAACTATCAAGAAGACTACGAATCGGCTCAAAAATATCGTGAAGAGGGATACGACGCTAAATTTGGCGAAAGCGAAATTAGTAGAATTAGAAAACGTCGTTCTTCGCTCGGTGCAATCAACGCTTCTGCTATTGAAGATTGTCAAATTCTCAAGGGAAGATACGAGGAAATGACGGCTCAAAAAGAAGACCTTGAAAAAGCCGAAAAAGACCTTAAAGAAGCAATTGACAAGATTAAAGGCGAGATGCTTACTCAATTTGACCAAGGCTTTAATAAAATCAACCAAAACTTCCAAACTATATTTAAGGAATTATTTGGCGGTGGTAGAGCAATGCTTCAAATGGACTATTCTGAAACGGACGATAAACTAGAAGCAGGTGTAGAAATTATCGCCGAACCACCGGGAAAGAAACTTCAAAAACTTTCGCTTTTATCGGGTGGTGAAAAGGCGTTAACAGCAATTGCTATCTTATTTGCAATCTTAAAACTTCGCCCAATGCCTTTCTGTGTGCTTGACGAAGTTGAAGCAGCGCTTGACGAAGCCAACGTTGATAGATTTGCTAGATATTTGCAAAAATTCAGCGAAAAGACTCAATTTATCGTTATCACCCACAAAAAGCCTACTATGGAAAGAGCAAACGCTCTCTTCGGTGTGACTATGCAAGAAAAGGGTGTAAGTAGATTGGTTTCGGTTAAACTTTCTGATATTGCCGAAATAGGTGACGGAGATATCGCCTTATAAAAGGAATAAAATATGGGACTATTCAGTAAATTAAAAAGCGTACTATCAAAGACCAAAAACGGCTTAATGCAAAAACTTAACGACTTGTTTGCAAAAAACAAACTTGGCGAAGAGTTTTACGAAGATTTAGAAGATATTCTAATCTCTTCGGACGTTTCCGTTGCTACGACTATGGAGATAGTTGACGAGATAAGAGAAACAGCAATAAAAGAAAAGGTTAAAGATAAAAATTACGTTATAGAACTATTAAAGAGTGAATTATACGACACGCTAAATTTTGCCGATCCTCTTGATATGAGTACGCCTTTAGTGTTAATGATAATAGGTGTAAACGGAGTGGGAAAAACCACTTCGATTGGGAAACTTGCCAATAAATTTAAAAAAGAGGGAAAGTCGGTGACTATTGCTGCGGCGGATACTTTTAGAGCGGCAGCCGCCGATCAACTTTCCGTTTGGGCGGAAAGAGCAGGCGTTAGAATCGTTAAACACGCAGAGGGGTCAGACGCGTCTGCAGTAGTTTTCGACGCGATAAGTTCAGTAAAAGCAAAAAAGACGGACGTTTTAATTATAGATACTGCCGGTAGACTTCACGTAAAAGTTAACCTAATGGAAGAACTTAAAAAAATAGATAGGGTTGTTAAGAGAGAATATCCCGAAGCAAACTATAAAAAACTTATAGTTTTAGATGCAACAACCGGTCAAAATTCCTCCAATCAAGTACAAGCGTTTAGTAAGGAAGTTGGCGTTGACGGAATAATATTAACAAAATTAGACGGAACGGCAAAAGGTGGCTTTATAATTTCACTTTCTTACGAATTAGAAGTTCCCGTAGTGTACGTTGGCGTCGGCGAGCAAGTTGACGATATCGAAGATTTTAACGCAAAGGAATTTATCGAAGCCCTATTTTAAGAAAAAATCAAAGGTGTCAAGAAAAAATGCTTGACAAGATTAAATTAAACGTTTATAATATCAAGGTGTAAAGCAAAAAAACTTTACACCTTTTGATTTATTATGGAAGAAGATTTAGAATTCATTGAACTTTTTGAAATATATAAAGGGCTTTTAACTGAAAAGCAAAGGGAACTTTTTTCTTCAAGATATATCTACGATTTAACCTTAACTGAAATTGCCGAAGAAGACGGTGGAAGTAGACAAAACGTATTCGACGCAATTAAAAAGGTAAAGGCAAAACTAGTAGAGTACGAATCGGTTTTAGGGCTAAGGAGTAAATATTCGCAAATAAAAGAAGCGACGAGAGAAAAGGACCAAGAATTACACGAAAAAATTATAGAGATAATAGGTAGATAATGGCTTTATTTTCAGGACTTTCTGAAAAACTTAATCATATATTTTCAAAACTCACTAAGCACGGCAGACTAACCGAATTAGAGATAAAAACTGCTATGCGTGAAGTTAGAGTTGCGCTTTTAGAAGCAGACGTTAATATTAGCGTAGTAAAGCAGTTCGTTGCTAGGGTGTCTGAGCGTGCAGTTGGGCAAGAAATTCTAAAGAGTTTAAGTCCAACCCAACAAGTAATCAAAATCGTTAACGAAGAATTGATTGCCTTGATGGGCTCAAGCAACGCAAAACTTAACTTTTCTAATAGTCCGTCGGTAATAATGATGGCAGGTTTGCAAGGTGCAGGTAAAACCACCTTAGTCGGCAAACTTGGTATGTTATTAAAAAAGCAGGGTAGAAAACCTCTTTTAGTTGCGTGTGACGTATATCGTCCTGCTGCAATAAATCAATTAAAAGTAGTTGGAGAAAAGGCAGGTTGCGAAGTTTTTGAAAAAGGGCAAGGCAACCCGATAAAGATTGCAAAAGAGGGTGTAGCGCACGCTAAATCTTATGGATTTGACACCGTTATAATAGATACTGCAGGTAGACTTCAAATTGACGAAGAGTTGATGCAAGAACTCGAAAAAATTAAAAAAGAAGTAAATCCAGCGGAAATCTTACTCGTAGTAGATAGTATGACTGGACAAGTTGCCGTAGAAGTGGCAGACACCTTTAATAAGCGACTTGAAGTGACGGGGCTAGTATTAACTAAACTTGACGGCGACACGAGGGGCGGTGCAACACTATCAATGAGAGCGGTGACGGGTAAACCGATAAAATACTGCTCGGTAGGGGAAAAACTTGGAGATATCGAGCCTTTCCATCCTGATAGAATGGCAAATAGAATTCTCGGTATGGGCGACGTTTTGAGCTTGATTGAAAAGGCGCAAGAAGCAATCACCGAAGAAGACGCTAAAAAGATGGAGAAAAAGTTTAGGGAAAATTCCTTTACTTTAGACGATTTTCTCGTTCAGTTTGAAACTATGAACAAGATGGGCGGAATCAAGGGTATGATTCAAATGCTACCTGGAATGGGTGGTATGAAAATAAAAGAGGAAGACGTTGATGAAAAGAGAATAATAACTATGAAAGCGGTAATTCAATCAATGACAAAAAAGGAAAGATTGAACCCGCAAATCATAAACTCTTCGAGAAAGATAAGGATTGCAAAGGGAAGTGGAACTAGCGTTCAAGAAGTAAATAGAGTGCTAAAACAATTCGAGCAATCGAAACTGATGTTAAAACAAATGAAAAACAATAAAATGTTTAGATTTTAATAAATAAAAGGAGAACAGAAAAATGGCAGTAAAAATGAGATTGACCAGAATGGGAGACAAGAAATCACCTTTCTATCGTATCGTAATCACGGACAGCAGAAATGCAAGAGATGGAGAATATATTGACAAAGTAGGTCACTATAATCCAACCGCACAACCTGCTGAAATCGTTATCGACGCAGACAAGGCAAAAGACTGGTTAGCAAAGGGCGTTCAACCAACCGATACGGTAAAAAATATTCTCGTTAACCAAGGAATTTTACCAAAACCAACCAAACTTTCACCTGCAAAAACTAAAGTCCGTAAATCTAAATAATTAAAGATTTAAGGAGACAAGTAGATGATAGAACTAATTAAATTCATAGTTGGTAGTTTTGCCGAAAACAAGGACCTTGTTGAATACGATATTCAAGAAGACAAGAGAGAAGTTAAGGTAATTATCACGCTAGAACCAAGCGATATGGGTAAAGTAATTGGTCGTCAAGGCAAACTTGCTAAGGCGCTCAGAACTTTAGTGCGCGCAGGTTCGCAAAAAGAAAACAAAAAATACGTTATAGAAATTAAGGAACGTGGGGAAAATTAAATTTCCCCTTTTTTCCTATAAACGAACGGCAAAAAAGTATGATTGAAAGACTCAAAGTAGGACTAATCGTAAAGCCACAAGGTATAAACGGCGAAGTTAAAGTTCAACCTTTAACCGACAATATAGCGCGATTTAAAAAACTTAATAAAGTATACTTGGACGGCGTTATTTACAAGGTTGTAAATGCCAAGATAGCAGACGGATTTGTCATAGTAAAACTAAGCGGTGTTGAAGATAGAAACTCCGCCGAATTGTTGCGTTCAAAATATATAGAAGTTGATAGAGTCGACGCAGATCAATTAGAAGAGGGTAGATATTTTATAGCCGATATCGTGGGGTGCTCGGTGGAGTTTGAAGATGGAATTAAACTTGGAGAAGTTCTAGATATTACCACGGCTAATACCGATATTTTCACCGTTAAAACGATAAGTAATAAGACGGTGAGATTTCCCTTTTTAAAAGACTTAGTGATAAGCGTTAACGTGGAAGAAAAAGTTATAGTTTTACTAAGGAAACGCTATTTGGAGGTTTGCTGTTATGAAGATTGATATTCTAACGCTTTTCCCAGAGATGTTTTCGGCTTTAGAAACTAGTATTATAGGAAGAGCGGTTAAGTCAAACAAACTTGAAATTAACGTTCACGACATAAGAAAATACACTCTAGATAAGCACAATAAATGCGACGATACGCCCTTTGGTGGTGGGGCAGGAATGGTAATGATGGCTCAACCTATTGCAGATGCAATCGAGAGTATTGATAGAGATCATAAATCACACAGAGTATTCTTGTCGCCTAGGGGCAGGGTATTTAGTCAAAAGGTAGTTTTGGAGTACGCAAAAAAGGAAAGTTTACTTTTACTTTGCGGGCACTACGAGGGTGTTGACCAAAGAGCAATAGACCTTTATATAGACGAAGAATTGTCTATTGGAGATTACGTGTTAACGGGTGGCGAAATACCTGCAATGGCAGTTGCAGACGCCGTTTCTAGATACGTTTCTGGGGTTATAAACCAAGAATCTTTAATGCAAGAAAGTTTTTCATCTTCACTTTTAGAATATCCACAATACACTAGACCGCAAGAGTTTAGGGGCATAAAAGTTCCCGAAGTTTTAACTAGTGGAAATCACGGTGAAATCGACAAGTGGAGAAGAGAAAAATCACTAGAAATAACTAAAAAAAATCGTCCTGATTTATTAGAAAAAAAGGATTAAAAAATAGATGAAACATCTTCAATGGTTTCCGGGACACATGACCGCGGCAGTGAGAATGATGGAAGAAAATCTCAAGGCTGTTGACGGAGTTATGATGGTTCTAGATGCTAGAGCACCTAGAGCGTCGATAAACGAAAAACTTTCAAAAATGTTCTCGGGCAAGAAAATTTTATACGTAATAAATAAGAGCGACTTAATCACTCAAAAAGATGCAATAAGAGTGGTTAAAGAGTTTGAAAAAGAAGGAAAAACCGCCGTTTCAGTTAGCGCAATGGACAAGCGAGCGGTAGATTTATTGTATTCAAAAATTTTCGAATTACTAAAAGAAAAAATTGAAAGAAATAAACTAAGAGGGATGTTTAAGCCAATGAGAATTATGGTGACGGGAATTCCAAATACGGGAAAATCTACCATAATTAACGCCCTTTGTGGTGTAAAAAAGGCTATAACGGGCAACAAAGCAGGGGTGACCAAGGGTAAACAATGGGTTAGAATAAAAGAATTAGAACTCCTTGATACTCCAGGTACTATGCCACCTGCATTTGAAAACCAAACGCTTGCAAAATATCTAGCGTATATTGGCTGTATGAACGACGCAAATTTAGACTTTGGAGACCTAGCGTTTGAACTAATTAAAGACTTAAAAGAAAAGTATCCGGAACTATTAAAAGAGAAATATTCAATAGAAGATTTAGATAAAGAAACCCTACAGATATTTGGCGATATTTGCGTTAGAAGAGGCTTTCTAATGCGTGGTGGAGAGTTTGACTACGAGCGTTGCGCCACGGCTATAATCGACGATTTGAGAAAGGGAAGAATAGGAAAAATCATATTCGACTAGGTAGAAAATGGATAAGTTAGAGTACGAAAGAGAACTTATTGGAAAGGGCTATAAACTAATTGCAGGAGTTGACGAAGTGGGAAGAGGTCCACTCGCAGGTCCAGTCGTTTGCGCCGCTGTTATAATGCCGATGGACGACTTAATCGAGGGGATAGACGATAGTAAAAAAATTCCCGAAAAAAAGAGAGAAAAACTAGCAGGACTTATAAAAGAAAAGGCGATAGCCTACCATATTCAAGAGATTTCGCAAGAAGAAATAGATAAAATCAACATATTAGAAGCAGTAAAAAAGTGTATGACTTTGGCAGTAGGGGGGCTAAAGGTTAAGCCGGATATTACCATAGTTGACGGAGTAGATACGGGCTTAAAAATAAACGCAACTTATTTAGTAAAAGGCGATAGTAAAAGTTATACGGTAGGGTGTGCGTCAATTCTTGCCAAGGTGTATAGAGATAATTTAATGAAAGAGTACGCTAAAGAATTTATTGAGTACGGCTTTGAAAAACACAAGGGCTATGGAACTAAAGCGCACATAGAAAAAATCAAGGAGATAGGACCTTGCAAATTGCACAGAAGAACTTTTATAAAAAATTTTTGGGTAGAATAGGCGAGAAAAAGGCCGTAGAATACCTAAAAAAACAAGGCTATAAAATTCTAGAGAAGAACTTCAAAACGCACGTCGGCGAGATAGATATAATCGGCTTAGAAAAAGATGTGGTTTGTTTTATAGAGGTTAAAACTCGTTCTGGTGATGAATATGGACAACCGAGTGAAGCAGTAAACCGAAAAAAACAAGAAAAGTATTTTAAGGTGGCAGAAGGATATCTATTATCTAAGGGCTTGACCGAGAAAGAATGTAGATTTGACGTAGTAGAAATCGAAAGAGAAAAAATAAATTTAATTAAAGACGCATTTTGGCGTTAAAACACTTGCTAAAAGCAAAAAAATATGTTATTATAATAGTCGCTTCGGACGTTCCTCTTGTTTTAAGGCAATGAACGTTTAGTAAATAGGAGGTATAAGCAATGAGTAAGATTATTGATGCAATCAATCAAGAAAACCTAAAAGCATCTATCCCAGAATTTGCAGTTGGTGATACCGTTAAGGTAATGGTAAAGGTTATCGAAGGCGAAAGAGAAAGATTACAAGCGTTCGAAGGAATCGTTATCGCAAAGAAACACGGTGGAATTTCAGAAACTTTCACGGTTAGAAGAATGTCTTTCGGCGTAGGCGTAGAAAAGACTTTCCCAATCCACTCACCAAAGGTTGCAGATATCCAAGTAATAAGAAAAGGTAAAGTACGTCGTGCTAAACTTTATTACTTAAGAGAAAGAACTGGTAAGGCTGCAAGGGTTAAAGAAATTAAGAAATAACAAAAATTAAGGATTTGTCAAAATAGTTTGACAAATCCTTTTTTTTAATCTTAAAAAGTTTACTTTTTATTTAAATTATTATATAATAATTTTATATATTAAAATGCCATAGTGGGACATTTTGTTCTAGAGATAGAATTTTAGTTAAAGCAAGGGGAAGAAGCCAATGATTTCTAAGATAAACAGTTATGCATTATACGGTTTAGAGGGAAAACTCGTAGAGATTGAAGTGGATATCAATAACGGGCTTCCATCTTTTGAAATAGTAGGGCTTGCCGACACGGCGGTAAAGGAATCTAAAGAAAGGGTGCGTTCTGCCGTAAAAAATAGTGGAAGAAGCATGCCGACCAAGAAAATCACGGCAAACTTTGCCCCTGCGGACTTAAAAAAGGAAGGCTCTACGTTTGACCTTCCACTTGCTATAGGCTTGCTTAAAGCGAGCGCCCAACTAGTAGCGGATACTGACGAATACGTTCTTTTAGGCGAACTATCTTTAGACGGACATTTAAGAAAAATAAACGGTGTTTTGCCAATATTGATTGCCGCAAGAGAACAAGGCTTTAAGAATTTTATTTTACCATTTGACAACGCTAAAGAAGCGTCTAACGTTGGTGGAATAAACGTATATCCAGCAAAGACGCTACTAGAAGTTATCGACCATTTATCAGGCAATAAACTCATAGGAAAACAAGAAATCGTAGGTTTTAGCGCATCTAAAGGCAAAGAAGTTTACGATATAGATATGTCCTTAGTTAAGGGACAAGCGACGGCAAAAAGGGCTTTAGAAGTTGCTGTTTCAGGTGGACATAATATACTATTTGTCGGTGCGCCGGGAACGGGCAAAACTATGCTTGCAAAATGTATTCCAACGATAATGCCCGATATGACCAAAGAAGAAGCGCTTGAAACTACTAAGATTCACTCGGTTGCAGGCGTATTAAAGGCAGATGAAGGAATAGTTTATAAAAGACCTTTCCGTTCGCCACACCACACGGCAACAACTCCGTCACTCGTTGGTGGC
This sequence comes from Clostridia bacterium, assembly GCA_017456055.1. Classification (GTDB taxonomy): domain Bacteria; phylum Bacillota; class Clostridia; order Christensenellales; family Borkfalkiaceae; genus UBA1259. The sequence goes on from JAFTKC010000019.1 coordinate 76,023, forward strand.
GGGCAAAATATTCGACCAGGCGAAATAAGTTTAGCGCACAACGGCGTGCTATTTTTAGACGAAATGCCAGAATATAGTAGAGCAACCCTAGAATCGCTTCGTCAACCATTAGAAGATGGAGTTATAACCGTTTCAAGAGTGGCGGGAACGGTCACTTATCCTGCAAACTTTATCCTTTGTGGCAGTATGAACCCTTGTCCTTGTGGGAATTTTGGCAGTAAGGATAAAGAGTGTACTTGTACACCGTCTCAAATAAACAAGTATAAGGCAAAAATTTCCGGTCCACTATTAGATAGAATAGACGTTCAAGTGTTCGTGGACCAAGTTAAGTTTAGCGAACTAGTAGAAGAAGAAAAAGCAGAAACTAGTGAAGAGATAAAAAAGAGAGTAAATAGAACTAGATTAATTCAAAAGAATAGATTTAGTGGGGAAAAGATTTTAACTAATAGTGATATGGGAGAAAAGCATATAAAGAAATATTGTAAACTTTCCCCAGAGTGTGAAAAGATATTAGAAACGGCGTACGAAAATCTTCACTTATCGCCGAGAGCAAGAAGTAGAATAATAAAGGTAGCGAGAACTATAGCCGACATAGAACTTTGCGACGATATAAGAGTTAACCACATTTTAGAGGCTATAAGTTATAGACATCAATAGAGATGAAGTATTCAACAAAAGAACTTTGTTTAATATGGCTAGATAGTTTTATCGGTCTAGAATATAAGCACAAGGCGGAACTTTATAAAAAACTTAATAACGAGAGTAAAATAAAAGATTTTATTCAAGAGAATAAGGGTTATATTTTGGAGTTTATAGGGGAAAACAATTATAATACTCTATTAAACTCTGCAAACGGCGAATATCTAAACTTCGTTTTAGAAGGTTTAAATAAGGCGAGAGTAAAAGCCGTCACCATAGATAGTGAAGATTATCCCGAAGAGTTAAAGGAAATAGATATTCCACCACTAGTTTTATATACTATTGGGAACTTAGAACTTCTTAAAACCAAAAAGTTTTCTATCGTGGGAAGTAGAAAGAACTTGCCGATATCTCTTAAGATTGCAGAAGATTACGCTGATAAACTATGCGATGCGGGATTAACGTTAGTGACGGGGATAGCCGAGGGTGTAGATAAAGCCGTTCTTTTGGCGGGCTTAAAGCACGAAAGAATAATTTCAGTAGTTGCAGGTGGATTCAATTGCATATATCCAAAATCCAATATAGACGTATTTAGAAAAGTTTGTGAAAAGGGCTTAGCACTAAGCGAAAATCCACCCGACGTAAATCCCATGCCATACTTTTTCCCCGTTAGGAATAGGATAATAGCAGGGCTTGGAATAGGCACTCTAGTAGTTAGTGGCACGAAAAAGAGTGGAACTATGTATACGGCAGAGTTTGCAGAAGAGTACGGAAAAGATTTATTCTGTATTCCATATAGCGTAGGCGTTAAATCGGGTGAAGGTCCTAACGAACTTATTAAAAAGGGGGCTCTACTAACCGATGCGCCAAAGGATATTATAGACTTTTATAATCTCGAAGTAAAAGAGAGAAAAATAGAGTTAACTAAAGAAGAAAGAGAAGTGGTAGCCGTAATAGGAGAAGGGCTAACGCATATCGAACAAATAGCGCAAAAAACTAAAAAGAGCGCAGCCGAACTTTTAGCAACCCTATCGATGTTAGAGATAAAAGGTGTAGTTGTAAAAGACGGAGTAAATTCATATTCAATCATAAAAGATAACTTGGAGGAATAAATGCAACTAATAATCGTGGAGTCGCCACACAAAGCAAAGACCATAGAGAAGTTTTTTAAGGGCGATTACAAAGTAGAAGCGTCAAAAGGGCACGTTAGAGATTTACCCGTAAATCGTATGGGAATAAGAATCGACAAGAATTTCGAGCCTTTTTACGAAATATCGGCAGATAAAAAATACGATATAAAAAGACTAAAAGACCTTTCAAAGAAAGCCGATAAAATATATCTCGCAACCGACCCGGATAGAGAGGGGGAAGCGATATCTTGGCACTTAGCCGAAGTTTTAGAATTAAAAGAAAGTCAAATAAATCGTATAGAATTTAACGAAATTTCAGAAAAAGCCGTTAAAAATGCCTTGGCAAATCCAAGAAAGATAGATATGGCACTAGTTGACGCGCAACAAGCACGTAGAGTTTTAGATAGACTCGTTGGCTATAGTATTTCGCCTGCAGCAAGTTCACGTCTTAACGATAATTTATCTGCTGGAAGAGTTCAATCGGTAGTTCTAAAAATGGTAGTGGATAGAGAACGCGAAATACTAGCGTTCAAGCCCGAAGAATATTGGAATTTAAGAGCGCTTGTAGAACCAAAAAACAAGAGTGAATTTAAGGTTTTACTAGTTGAGAAAAACGGCAAAAAAATAAAAAAGCCAACTAACGAACAAGAGGCTATCCAAGTTGAAGAAGAGTTAAAAGCATCTTCATTTAGCGTAGCAAACGTTAAAAAGTCAGTTGTAAAATCACACGCTCCAGCGCCTTTTATAACTAGTACTCTTCAACAAGACGGCTCTATAAAATTAAACATTTCAGCCCCTAAGGTAATGCAAATTGCCCAAAGACTATACGAGGGTGTAGAAACTCCAAACGGCAACGTTGCGTTTATTACTTATATGAGAACGGACTCGGTTAGAGTATCTAGCGACGCGCAAAAATCTGCACTAGACTTTATAAGAGCCAACTACGGCGAAGACTACGTTCCTGCAAAACCAAACGTTTATCGCAGTAAAAACGATGCTCAAGATGCGCACGAAGCAATTCGTCCTATAGATATAAACAAAACGCCTGAAAGCGTAAAGAGTATTTTAGATAGAGACCAATATAGACTCTATAAACTTATTTATGAAAGATTTTTGGCTTCCCAAATGGCAGAGGCGAAATATAATAGCGTGGTTATAGACGTAAAGGCTGGCGATTACACTTTAAGAACTAGTGGAAAAACCTTGCTCTTTAAGGGCTATACGGCAGTATACGACGATAGCGCTAAAAACAACGATGAAGATGAAGAGAATAACGGATTATTGCCACCAGTTGAAGTGGGTGAACCGTTAAGTCTATTAAAGTTATTCAAGGAACAAAAGTTCACTAAACCTCCAGTTAGATATACTCAAGCGTCGCTAGTTAAAGCCATGCAAGACCACGGAATTGGTAGACCTTCAACGTACGCTACTATCGTTGGGAAATTGACCGATAAAAAGAGAGAATATTTAAGAGAAGAGAAAAAGCATCTTATTCCAAACGAAATAAGTTATTCTTTAATCGACTTTTTAGTAAAATATTTCCCCGATATCATGCAAATTAACTTTACGGCTAAAATGGAAGACGATTTAGACGATATAGGCGTTAACGGCAAAGATTGGCATAAACTTATTGCAGATTTCTACGGTCCTTTTGAAGAGCAATTAAACTCATCTAAGTTAACGGACGTTTTGTGTGAAAAGTGTGGCGCGCCAATGATTATAAATAGTGGTAAATTTGGCAACTATTATGCTTGTTCAAATTATCCAACCTGCAAAAATATTAAGCCTGTAAACGAAAAAATTGCAATTCCAACCGATATGATTTGCTCAAAGTGTGGTGGAATTATGGTAGAAAGAGAGGGAAAGTTCGGCAAGTTCTTGGCTTGTTCAAACTATCCAAAATGCAAAAACACCATAAGTAAAACTGAAAACGTGGGCGTGTGTCCAGAGTGCGGAAAGCCAACCAAAAAGATGATTAGCCGTGGTGGAAAAACCTTCTACGGATGTTCAAGTTATCCTGAGTGCAAATTTATGAGTTGGGATATTCCAACGGGTGAAAGGTGCTCGTCTTGTGGCTCGTATATGGTTGAGATAGACGGAAAAATTAGTTGTTCAAATAAAAAGTGTAAAACAAATCAAGATGCAAAAAGTTAAGGTAATAGGCGCAGGGCTAGCAGGCGTTGAATCGGCGTATTATTTGGCAAGAAAAGGCATAAAAGTAGAACTGTACGATATAAAGCCAAATTCTTTTACGCCCGCACATAAAAGTAAAAATTTTGGGGAGTTAGTATGTTCTAACTCGTTAAAGAATAACGACGTTTATGGAAACGCCGCGGGGCTACTTAAACAAGAAATGCGTTTAATGGGTTCTCTCGTTATGGAGGCTGCCGACAAAACGCAAGTCCCTGCAGGTGGAGCGCTAGCAGTAAATAGAGAAGAATTTTCAAATTATATAACCGAAAAGATTAAAAGCCAAGAAAATATAGAAGTTATTTGCAAAGAAGTGGAAGATATTGATTTTGACGAGTACACTATAATTGCAACAGGACCTTTAACAACTCCTAAATTAGCCGAAAAAATATCTTCAATAGTGGGCGAAGGTTTGTATTTTTTCGATGCGTCAGCACCAATCGTCGAGTTCGATAGTATTGATATGAGCGAGGCATTTTTCGGGGATAGGTATAATAGGGGCAACGGCGACCACATTAATTGCCCAATGAATAAAGAGCAGTACGAGGCTTTTGTTGAAGAACTTCTAAAAGCAGAGAAAATAGGGTTAAAAACTTTTGAAAACTCTGCCGTTTTTGAAGGGTGTATGCCTGTAGAAGTTATGGCTTCAAGGGGAAAAGATAGCCTAAGATTTGGCCCCTTAAAGCCGGTTGGACTGGACGATCCAAGAACGGGTAGATGGGCTTACGCAACCTTGCAACTTAGAAAGGAAGATAAAGAAGGTACAATGTATAACTTAGTTGGTTTTCAAACCAATCTAAAGTTTAAAGAGCAAAAGAGAGTGTTTTCCATGATACCAGCCCTAAAGAACGCCGAATTCGTTAGATATGGAGTTATGCATAGGAATACCTTTATAAACTCCCCTCAAGTGCTAGATAAAGATTACTCACTAAAAAATGCGGGTAAAATATTCTTTGCAGGGCAAATTACGGGCGTTGAAGGGTACGTTGAAAGCGCCGGAAGTGGACTTTTAGCGGGAATATATTGCGAAAGAAAAATTCGTAATAAAGAGATAAGTTATATATCGGAAAAAACCGTTTCGGGCGCACTTATTAAATACATAACTAGCCCAAACGCAAACTTTCAACCAATGAACGCTAACTTTGGTATATTGCCACCCCCAAATGAAATGACTAGAGATAAAGCGTTAAAAAAGAAAAGACAAGCACAAGAGAGTTTAAGTAAAGTAGAAGAATTTATCAAGGAGATGAATATATGTTAGAATTTAAGGGGACAACTATTTGCGCGGTTAAAAGAGATGGAAAAACCGCGATTGCAGGCGACGGACAAGTGACTATGTCGCAGTCGATTATTTTCAAAAACAACGCCGTAAAGGTTAGAAGAATTTATGGTGGGAAGGTGCTATTTGGTTTTGCAGGTTCCGTTTCGGATGCGTTTGCACTCTCGGAGAGATTTGAGGAAATGCTTAATAAGTATTCGGGAAATCTTATGAGAAGCGTAGTAGAACTTGCAGAACTTTGGCGTACCGACAAGATTAGAAAGTTAGAGGCTATGATGATTACCGCCGATAAGGACACTCTTTTAATCGTATCGGGAACGGGTGAAGTGATAGAGCCTGAAGAAGGAGTATGCGCTATCGGTAGTGGTGGAAACTACGCGTTAGCAGCGGCAAGAGCGCTACTTAAAGAAACCGATTATTCGGCGGAAGAAATTGCTAAAAAAGCGCTTCACATAGCAAGTGAAATTTGCGTGTTTACTAACGATCATATTACTTGCGAAACGCTTTAAGGAGGTAGAAAATGAATTTGACGCCAAGAGAAATAGTAGAGCAATTAGATAAATATATCGTAGGGCAAGACAAGGCTAAAAAGGCCGTAGCAATTGCCCTACGAAATAGATATAGAAGAAGTCAGTTATCACTTCAAGAAATGGAAGAGATAACGCCGAAAAATATTATAATGAAAGGACCTACGGGCGTAGGTAAAACGGAAATTGCAAGAAGACTTGCAAAATTAGTTGGAGCGCCTTTTATTAAAGTAGAAGCAACCAAGTATACTGAAGTAGGCTACGTTGGAAGAGACGTAGAATCTATGATAAGAGATTTAGTTGAGTGTTCGGTTAGACTCGTAAAGGAAGAAAGATTTAAAAAAGTCAACGAAAAGGCAGGTAGCGTAGTAGATAATAAACTAGCAAAAATCGTTGCCGAAGCTAGAAAGATAGAAAAGGGTGAAACTCCCGATAATATATTCCAACAGAATATTTTAGATGGATTAAAGAAAGGCTATTACGATAACGAAGTAATTGAAGTTGAAATCGAAGATAATCCTAAGCCGATGGAATTAATTCCAGGTGGAGCAGAGATTAGCATAGGCAGTATTTTCGGCGACTTTATGCCAAAGAAGAAAAAGAAGAGAAAATTAACCGTAAAAGAGGCGAGAAAACTTCTAATCGAAGAGGAAGCGAATAAACTTATCGATAATGATTCAGTTAACGAAGAGGCTATAAGAAGAGCCGAGCAAGAGGGTATAATCTTTATCGACGAAATAGATAAAATTGCCGCAAAAGGTACTACTAGTGGTGGGCAGGACGTTTCTAGAGAGGGCGTTCAAAGAGATATTCTTCCAATAGTAGAGGGTTCTACCGTTATGACTAAGTACGGCGCTATCAAAACCGATTATATCTTGTTTATTGCAGCGGGCGCTTTCCACGTCTCAAAGGTGAGTGATTTAATTCCAGAACTTCAAGGAAGATTTCCTATTTTAGTGGAATTAAATAGTTTATCTAAAGAAGATTTCGTGGCGATTTTAACCACTCCACAAAACGCAATAACTTTGCAATACGCAACCTTGTTAAAGGTGGACGGCGTGGACTTAAAGTTTACTAAAGACGCTATTGAAGAAATTGCAATTTTAGCCGAGCAAATGAACTCAACTAGCGAAGATATAGGCGCTAGAAGACTTCATACGGTTATGGAAAATCTACTAGAAGAAATTTCTTTCGATGCAGATGGCAGTCAAAAAGAAATAGTGGTAGACAAAAAGTACGTGACCGAGAAATTCGTTAAGGAATTAAATAAGAAAGATTTGAAAAAATATATTCTCTAGGGAAAGAAAAAAATGATTAACATACCAAAAGGAACTAAAGACGTTTTGCCAAAGGACAGTTATAAATGGCAATACGTAGAAAAAATCGCAAGGGATACGGCAAACTCTTTTGCCGTAAATGAAATTAGAACGCCGACTTTCGAGCATACCGAAGTATTTTTACGGGGCGTTGGCGAAACGACGGATATAGTAAATAAAGAGATGTATACCTTTATGGATAAGGGTGATAGAAGTATTACCTTAAAACCAGAAGGGACGGCGGGCGTTGCAAGGTCGTTTGTGGAAAATGGGCTTTACGCAGGCACGCTACCTGCTAAACTATTTTATATCTCGCCTTGTTTTAGGTATGAAAGACCACAAGCGGGAAGACTTAGAGAATTCCACCAATTTGGCGTGGAAGTGCTTGGCAGCACCTTGCCTAATAGTGACGCTGAAACTATAATTTTAGCAAAGACCTTCTTAGAAAAACTAGGGGTAAAAAACGTCACTTTATATATAAATAGCATAGGTTGTCCTGAGTGTAGAAAAAAATATGCAGAAGCATTAAAGACTTATATGAGCGATAACTACGATAAACTTTGCGATTTATGTAAGGATAGGTTAGTTAAAAATCCAATGAGAGTTCTTGATTGTAAAAATCCTGAATGCAACAAGTTAACGGCAAACGCACCAAGTATTTTAGACTATATTTGTGAAGATTGTAAAAACCACTTTGAAAGCGTTCAAAAACTACTTAAAATTGCTGGCGTAGAGTTTAAGATTAACCCAAATATCGTTAGGGGCTTAGACTATTATACCAAGACGGTATTTGAATTCGTTTCGGAAAATATCGGAGTTCAAAGCACCGTATGTGGTGGAGGAAGATACGATAAACTAATAGCAGAGTTTGGTGGCCCTGATACACCGGGAATAGGCTTTGCAGTCGGCATTGAAAGGCTAATTTTAATGCTCGATAATCTCGGCGTGGAAATTCCCAACGAAAATAAGGTAAAAATCTATCTTGCTCCAATGGGAGAAAAGGAAAGCGAAAAAGCGTTCGAGTTAGTTTGTGAACTTAGAAAAAACGGCGTAGTTGCAGAAACCGACCACGTTGGTAGAGGTATAAAAGCGCAGTTTAAGTATGCAGACAAGATAGGCGCTGAGTTCGTGGGTGTAATCGGCTCGTTTGAACTCGAAAAAGGGGTTGTAAAACTCAAAAATATGAAAGACGGACAAGAAATGGAAGTTGTTTTTTCTAGCCTTGTCGACGCAGTTAAAAACGCTTAAAAATGAAAGAGATAGGAATAGTAAAAAAAACGGCTCAAGAAACTGCGAGCGTTGAAATAAATAAGAAAGAAGAGTGCAGTAAATGTGGAATGTGTATGTTTCCCAAGAACGCAAGGAGCATGGAAGTAATTGCAATCAACGAGATTGGCGCAAAGGAAGAAGACCAAGTAATAGTTGAGATAAAAGACAAGGGTAAAATGCTTGGAATGACTTTAGTGTTCGTAGTTCCACTTTTGCTTTTATGCCTTGCGATAGGGCTAAACTACTTTTTTATAAAAAATGAACTTATAGTGCTTATAATGGGCGTTGGAGCAGTTGTATTGTGGTACGTGATTTTATCGTTTATTGATAAAAAATTAAAAACGACTAAAAAATACGGCACAGAAATAATTCAAATACTAAAAAAAGAAAAATAAATTTAAATACAGGAGATAGACATGATTGATTATTCTACCATTAAAAACACCGATGCGGAAGTTTACGCAAGCATCAAAAGAGAACTAGGCAGACAAAGAAATAACATTGAACTTATTGCTAGTGAAAACTTTGTTTCTGAAAGCGTTCTAAACGCAGTTGGTAGCGTTCTAACCAATAAATATGCAGAAGGTTATCCCGCACATAGATACTATGGTGGTTGTGAATACGTTGACGAAGTGGAAACTCTTGCAATTGAAAGAGCAAAAAAACTTTTCGGTGCAGACCACGTAAACGTTCAACCACATAGTGGCGCAAACGCAAACTTTGCAGTGTATTTTGCCGTTCTTAATCCAGGCGATACCATTTTGGGTATGAGTTTAGCGCACGGTGGACACTTAACTCACGGAAGTAGTGTGACCGTTTCAGGTAAATACTTTAAGAGCGTTGGATACGGCGTTAGTAAGGAAACGGGAACGATTGACTATGATGAACTTGAAAGACTTGCCCTAGAAATTAAACCGAAAATTGTCGTTTCGGGAGCATCGGCATATTCTAGAATAATCGACTTTAAGAGAATAAGAGAAATCTGCGATAGGGTTGGCGCATACATGATGGTAGATATAGCGCACATAGCAGGTTTAGTTGCAACGGGATTACACCCAAGCCCCGTTCCATACGCAGATTTCGTCACCACGACTACTCATAAGACCTTGAGAGGTCCAAGAGGTGGTATGATTATGTGTAAGGAAGAATACGCAAAATTGATTGATAAAGCAGTGTTCCCAGGCACTCAAGGCGGCCCTTTAATGCACATTATCGCAGGTAAGGCAGTTGCTTTTGGAGAAGCGTTAAAGCCTGAATTTAAGGAATATCAAACTCAAATTCTTAAAAATGCAAAGGCTATGAGCCAAAGATTTTTAGAACTCGGTGTTAATCTCGTTTCTGATGGAACGGACAATCACTTAATGCTACTTGATTTATCTAATATGGATATTACCGGTAAAGAACTTGAAATTATGTTAGATAAAGTAAATATTACTCTAAATAAAAACGCAATTCCATTTGACCAAAAGAGCGCTTTTGTGACGAGTGGTGTTAGAATTGGAACTCCTAGCGTGACGAGTAGAGGCTTTAAGGAAGAGGACTGTGTAAAAGTTGCGGAACTAATTACAAAGATTATTAAAGAAAAAGAAAGCGCATTTGATTACGTAAGAGAAGAAGTTAAGAAGTTAATAGAAAAATTTCCTTTATATAAAGGTGAAGAAGACTAATAAAAATGGAAACTTTCGATAGAGTAAAACTACTTATAGGTGGCGAAAACTATCTAAAACTAAAAAATAGCAAGGTTGCAGTATTTGGCGTAGGTGGAGTAGGTGGCTACGTCGTCGAAGCGCTCGTTAGAAGTGGAGTAGAGAATATTACTATCTTTGATAGCGACGTGGTTGCTAAAAGCAATTTAAATCGCCAAATTATAGCGACGAGTGAGAATTTAGGTAGGGATAAGGTTGAAGTTCTAAAAGAGAGAGTGCTTTCAATCAATAAAAACGCTAAAGTAAAGTGTGAAAAAGTTTTTTATCTTCCCGAAAACGCCGATAATTTTGATTTAAGTGGATACGACTACGTAGTCGACGCCGTAGATACGGTGACTGCTAAAATTGAGATTATCGAAAGGTGCAAGAAAGCGGGAGTAAAAGTAATTTCTTGTATGGGTACGGGTGGAAAACTTAATCCCCTAGAATTAAAAGTTTGCAATATCGAAAAAACTAGCGTTTGTCCACTAGCAAGGGTTATGCGTAGAGAACTAAAAAAGCGTAATATAAGCGACGTTTTAGTGGTGTACTCTACTGAAGAGTCTAAGGGCGAAACGAAAGAAAAATCACCTCCGTCAATGATATTCGTTCCTGCATCAGCAGGTTTATTGATAGCAAAAACGGTGGTGGAAGATTTAATAAGTAGGTGAAAAATATGAAGTTATTGATAGCGTCAGACTTGCACGGCTCGGCATATTATGCCGAAAAGATAGTTAACGTTTTTAAGGAAATTAAAGCGGATAAACTTATATTGTTAGGTGATATTTATAATCACGGACCAAGAAATCCTTTCCCAAAAGGATATGAAACAATGAGCGTTTCTAATATCTTAAATCAAATGAAAGAAGATATTATAGTAGTTAAAGGGAATTGTGATAGTGAAGTGGATAAAATGATATCGGAGTTCGACTTTTTAGAGAGTTCCACCATCATTGATAATGATAAGACTATCTTTTTAACGCACGGACACGTGTACAATAAAGATAATATGCCAAAAACTAGGTTTGACGCCCTTATTTATGGACATTTTCACACGGGCTTTATTGACAAGGTTAACGGCGTTGTAGTGGCAAATACGGGCTCACTTTCTCTTCCTAAAAATGATACGCCAAGCAGTTATTTAGTGCTTGAAAACGGTTTGTTGCAATTGTTTGATATAGACGGAAAAAAGATTGCGGAAACGAAAATTTAATTAAATAAAAAATAAAAAAAGGAGTAAAGAATTTTCTTTACTCCTTTTTCTTTTAACCAAATATTAAAGTTTAATAATACACTTTCTTGGGCATTTGTCAGCGCAAAGACCGCATTTTGTACATTTATTATAATCAATAACGGGTAAGTTATCAACCATAGTTATTGCATCGCTAGGACAAGATTTTGCACATATTCCGCATGCGATACAGCCGTTTTTACAAGCCGACATAACTTCTTTACCCTTGCATTTAGATGAACAACCAATATAAACTTTTGCGCTTCTTGGAATAAGTTCTATTATATGTTTTGGACAAGTTCTAACGCAAGTGCTACAAGCCGTACAATTGTGGAAGTTGTTTTTAGCGAGTCCGTTTTCTAAGCCCATAGCGTTAAATTTGCAAACTTTCTCGCAAGAGCCTTTGCCTAAGCAACCATAAGAGCAGAGTTTGTCGCCCCCTTGCATTGCGTTTAAGGCTTCGCAAGTTTCAATGCCAATATAATCGAATTTTTTAGTGGTATTATCGTTATTCCCAACGCATTTAACTACTGCCATCATAGGCTCGGCGTCTTTTACTTCAACGCCTAGAATAGTAGCAATCATAACTTTACTATCTTTTGCCGTAGCGGCGCAATCGTTTATATTTGCTCTACCTTCAACTAACGCTTTAGCAAAGTCTGCGCAACCTGCATATCCACAACCACCGCAATTAGCACCCGAAAGATTTTCAGTCACTTCTGCAATTTTTGGGTTTTCTTCAACTGCGCAAAATTTGTTTACTACTAAAATCAATATCGTAAATATAATGCAAAGTACTCCAAGGATTACTAAAACCCAAGTAAAACCTTGCCAATTTATACTATTTAATAAATTCATAATTCACCTCTTAAATAGAAATCATAGAGAATACGTAAAACGCCATTGCAATAAACGTAGCTATAAGCATTGCGATAGGGAAGCCACTCAAACGTTTATTGAAAGGTTTTTTTGTTATTTTTTCTCTAATACCGCTCATTATAACGATAGAAACTAAAAATCCAACGCCACCGAAGAAACCGTATGCAACTGAGTTTAATAAACCCATAGAGCCGATAATTCCAAGTGCTTCAGCCGTACCTGCGTCAATAACGAGTTCGGCAACGCCTAGGACGGCGCAGTTGGTGGTAATTAACGGAAGATAAATTCCCATTGCGTTGTATAAGGTTGGAGAGAATTTCTTTAAGAAAGACTCAATCATTTGAACGAGCGCCGCAATAACGAAGATGAAAACAATAACTTCCAAATAAGCGAGTCCGTTAGGTTCTAAGATAAGAGTGTATATAGGGTAGGTGACAAGGCAAGTAATAGTCATAACGAAAGTCACTGCAACACCCATACCGATAGCAGACTTGGTGTCCTTAGAAACACCTAAGAAAGGGCAAATACCAAGGAATTGAACGACTACGAAGTTGTTTATAAAAGTAGCCGTCAAAGCGATAAGTAAAAGTGTTCCCATATTATTTAGCCCCCCTTAATGCTTTTTTCTCTTGAACTTTAGTGACAATATAGTTAAATAAAGCAATCATTATAGCGTAGGTGAAGAACGCGCCTGCGCTTGAAGAGAAGAACCCTATTGAGAAAACGTTGGGGTCCCAAATAGCAAGCCCAAAGATTGAGCCGTTGCCCAAAAGTTCACGAATAGTACCCATAGTGACTAGAGAGAGAGTGAAGCCGAGTCCCATAAATAATCCGTCGAAAGCAGAATCTAGAACGGGCTTTTTAGATGCAAAACTTTCCGCTCTGCCTAAAATAATACAGTTAACAACGATAAGAGGCAAGTAAACGCCTAAGACTTCGTAGAGGTCAGGCATAAATTTATCTAAAACCAATTTAACTATGGTGACAAACGTCGCTATTATTAAAATGAAAGCAGGTATTCTAATCGTTTTTGGAATAATGTTTTTAAGCATAGAGATAATAGCGTTAGAACAAATCAAAACGAAAGTCACAGCAATACCCATACCAAAACTACTAAAAGCCGACGTAGTTAACGCCAAAGTAGGACAAGTTCCTAAAACTAAACGTAAGGTCGGATTTTCAAAAATTAAGCCGTTAGAGGCGAGTTTCTTAATATTTATCATTAGTTCTGCCCTCCTTGTAAGGTGTAAGCGTTAACGAATCTTAGCGCAACGTAAACAGAGTTTGATGCGGCGTTAGAAGAAAACGTTGCCCCCGAAACAATAACTTTTTCAAAATCATCGTAAGGTGTAGAAGCGTTCTTATCAATATACCTAGAATAGATATCAGAGAGTTTTGACATTAAAGTTTGTCCGGTATAAGAATCCTGTACGACTTTTTTAACTACTAAGTCGGAACTGATTGCAACGTAGGTGGTTATCGTTCCGTTAGCGTATCCTTTCTTGCCTCTAGACAAGACTAGGTAATCTCCGTTATCTAAAACGTAGCATGCTTTAATTTCGCCCTTGTTTGCTTCGCTTGAAAGATCAACCGAGTTAATGTCTATAGTCTGTTCTAAACTAACTTGCTCGGTGTAAATTTTGCCGATTGCTCTATTGATTCTCTCTTGGTCGGAAACGAATAAAAGGTCTGATAAAATAGCCAAAAGCGCACCGCACACGAGAATAATAGCGAGCATAACGGTAATAGTCTTTAAGGAGTTTTTCATTATTTGACCTCCTTTTTAGGTTTTTGATATCCAAACGGTTTACGGAAAGGAATTTTATCGATTAACGGAACTAAAACGTTCATAAGAAGAATAACGAAAGAAGCCGTTTCGTATCCGGTAAAATGACGCAAAAGAGAGGTCAAAATACCGAAGAATATGAAGAAAATAACGTTTCCTGCCGTAGTGGTTGGGTTGGTCACGTAATCGGTTGCCATAAAGAAAGCGCCAAAGATTAAACCGCCCGAAAGAATTGCAGGGAGTATTATGTTTAAATTAAAATCGTTGAGCATATATGTCGTAAGTCCTGCAAAAAGTATAGATAGAAGTGGCAACCATATTTTAATAATTTTACGGATAGCAAGGTAAATTGCACCGATAAGTATTGCAACTTTACAAGTTTCACCAATACAACCGGCAACGCCCGTTCCAAGAAGTAGGTCTATGGTAGAGAGTGAATCTCCGTGTTCTAGAAAACTTTGCAAACTAGTTGCGCCCGTAATAACGGTTGGGTTTATAGCACCGATAGTTGGTGCAGGAAAGGTGTTTAACAAAGTCGTAAAAGAAATGAAAGCAAAAATTCTACCTGCAGCGGCGGGGTTAACGAAGTTTTGCCCCGTGCCACCGAATAACATTTTAGTAACGATAATAGCAAATATACTTGCCAAAGCAGGTATGTATAAATGCCAGTTTGCAGGGATAATTAAAGCGATAATTAAGCCGGTGACTAGTGAAGTATAATCTAAACTTTTCACTATATCTTTAAACTTTTCGCCCATAATGAGTCTATAAACTATTTCACTACCAACGGCAAAGATAACTGAAACCAAAACGTTGAGTATGGCTAGGTATCCAAAGAAAACTATACCTGCGATGGTAGCGGGGAGAAGGGCTAAGCAAACGTTAAGCATTATTTTTTTGGTTGAATTACTTGAGCGAACGTGTGGCGAAGCCGAAAATTGATAAGTCATCACTTTTCCTCCTTTTGTTGATTTTTCTCTTTTTCTTCTTGGGCTTTTTTCTTGATATAATACTCTTTAATTTTGCCTTTAGAGAAGTTAAAAGATTGAGTTAACGGACGTTTAGCAGGGCAGTTATAAGCGCAAGAGCCACACTCGATACAGTTCATAACGCCCAATTTTTCAGCGTGAAGATAATCTTCTGCTAGAATACTAGCCTCCATAGTCGCAGGTATTAAACGCATAGGGCAGTTGTCTGCGCATCTTCCACAATTTATGCAGTTTGTAGGTTTTTCTCCGTTTGCCTCTTTAGATTTTAGTAGTAAAATACCACTATCCGTCTTTCTAGTATATTGAATATCACTAGTTAAGGCTTTACCCATCATAGGTCCACCTGCAACTACCTTTACGGTATCGTCATTAACACCACCACAGTATTCTATAATGTCTGCAAAGGGAGTGCCTAGCGCTACTCTTAAGTTCTTAGGATATTTAATTCCGCCACCACTAACGGTGATAACGGTTTTAGCGAGAGGAAGATTTAATTCTATAGCCTCGTAGATAGCAATCATAGTCTTTACGTTTTGAACGCAAACGCCAACGTCGAAAGGCATTTTGCCACAAGGAACTTTTCTACCAGTAGTGCAGTAGATAAGGTGTTTTTCGCTACCCATAGGGTATTGTTTTTTAAGAACAACTACTTCCAAATCTTGGTATTTAGAAAAGATTTCGATAGCCTTTGGCTTGTTTGCCTCAATGCCGACGATAACTTTATTTAAATTAAGCGCTCTAGCGGTGTATTTAATGCCCTTATAAATTTCTTCCGTTCTTTCGAGCATAAGTCTATAGTCGCAAGTTAAATAAGGCTCGCACTCTGCGGCGTTAATGATAAGGCAATCGAGTTGTGACTTTGGCGAAAGTTTAACTGCCGTGGGGAAGCCTGCGCCACCTAAACCAACGATACCTGCTAGTCTAATTCTGTCAATGATATCGTTTGGCTCGAAACTCGTCATTTCGTCGAATAAAATTTGGTCTTCCTTAAAATCGTTGTCAACTACCACGTATTTTTGTTTTTGTCCCATAGCGTTAACGATATCACATACTGCGCTAACCGTTCCGCTAACCGAAGAATAAATGTTAGCAGAAATTGCACCGCTTTCTTTTCCCACGAGTTGACCTTTTTTAACGTAATCGCCAACTTCAACGACGGGAATAGCGGGCGCGCCGATATGTTGCGTCATACTCAAATAAATTTTAGGTGAGCCGGGCATGTTTTCGATAGGCTTTTCACTAGTAAATTGTTTTTGGTCTTTTACGTGAATGCCATAAGGATATCTTTTGCCCATTCTCAAATTGTTAAGTTTCAAAATTTTCCTCTCCTTTTTGTAGTTATATAAGTATTTTTTTAGGGAGTCGTTTAGAAATAATATAAACGGCAAATCCCGTGACAACCCCACCTAGAATACCGATAAGCGCAAGATAGGGAAGATAAACTAAGTATTGTGGCGTTTGAGTATATAAGCAAAATATTAGATTTTGCGTCGTGATATTAACGACTGCTCCCAAAACGCTTATTGAAACGATGCTTGACCTTTTAATAAAGTAGATAGCGATAATTTCTAACGTAAGAGCAATAGCACCCGATGGTAAAGAAAACACTATTGCCGAGATATTACCGGAGAATAAACTTCCTAAAAGCACCTTTATTACTAGGGTGGCATATCCGTATCCCGCACCTAAAACAAGGGCAGATAGCAAGATAAACACGTTAGAAAGACCAATCTTAGCACCGGGAATTATTAGTGGTGGGAATAAATTCTCTATTAAAAACGTAATTAAGGATAGCGTTGAAAGTAGGCCACAAAGGGCTAGTTTTTTAAGTCTAACGTTTCTCATAATCCACCTCCAATAACTGGTGGAGTAGGGGAGAACTCGGCGATAGGCAAAATCTTTAAGTCGTGTGGAGCGCAATAAATCATTCCGTTATTTGAAATTTTAGGCTCGTAAACGCAGTCTTTAGATTTTGAACAAGCGCTATCTAGCATTTTAACCCATTTTTCCTTTACGTTGTACTCTACGAGATTGAAATTCGACTCGTCGTCAAAGAATATGGTGATAGTAGAATTATTCTCGTCTACTATAATATTGTCCAAATAATCGTTAGAAATTTCATATTTCCCAGATGAATAATCTAATGAAAAGATTTCTTCTTGTCCAACGCAAATAGAAAATCCCTTAACGTCAGCAAGGGAAGGGGCGATAACAAAGCAAATAAAAAGCACGGCAACTAAAGTAAGAATAAAAAGATATATAAAAATATCGTTAAATTCAAATGGGTTGCGTACTTTGAATGCGTTTAATATTTTATTAGACGAATGCTCGGTAGAGTCCATATTAGACGGCTCAAAACAATCCTTTTTCAAAATAAAACACCAAATTCCCTTCAATCAATATTTTACTACAACGCAAATGCTTTGTCAATGCATTTTATTGTTTTTAAACAATAAAAAAAGCCTTAAAAAAGGCTTTTTAATTTAGATTTCATCAATGCTTTTTCGGCAGGCGTTTGGTATTCTAATTATTAACATTATTAGTGAGTAAGCAAACACGAAAGCAAGGGCGTAGAATTTAATTCCAATAGCGTTTTTAAGTAGGAATACACCCATAGACGCGAGAGAGAATATTAAGTTAACGAGCATCATAAAGTCGCCGAAAGTGATTTTCGGTGCTTTAAGAGTTGAGCCTGAAACGATTAAACCAATTCCAACTGCACCAACGAAAACTAAATTGATTATCATCGTTGGGATAATGGGGAAGAGAATTGAATATCCACCCGCGTCGTTAGGTCTAATAAAGTAGAGAGGGTTTGCGAATAGTAGCATTAAGATAAAGATTGCCGTAGCCACGAAGGAAGTGGTTAAAACCGAGCATAATCCGTATTTTGAAGAAACCTTTTTAAAGTAAGCGATAATTCTATTTCCCTCAAAGTGTTCGGCAGTATTTTTGCCGATTTTAGAAATATCAAAGAAGATAAATCTCAAAAGGGTAAGAATTAAAGCAATTCCCACAAAGACAGCCCAGTAAATCATATACGTATCAAAAACTTCACTATTTTTATGAAGTAATAATATTTGTAGTAAAGTTGGGATAAGCGTGACGGTTAGTGAAAGCACTGAAGCGTCTAAAATTCCAACCATTTTAGCGATAGAATTATAAATTAAAAGTGATAAAATAACGCCTGCTAAAATGATGGGGATAACGATTCCCGAAGAAGAGAAATTTATAACCGTTTTAGTTCTTAGAATAACGTAAGATAGGCAGGTTAACGCTATCGAAAAGAGCAGTATTGCAAAGAACGAGTAGTTCTTAAAAAGTGCGTGATAGTATGCGTTTATTGAATTTTTGGTGTAGTATATAGTGCCGTTATCTTCGTAAGGGTTAAAATAAACCTTTCTAATACTGCAAATTAAAAGCATAAAAGCAAATATGCCCGATGGGATAGCAATTCTTAAGACGGTTATTTTTTTAGAAACGAAAAGGGTGTATAAAACGTATGCGATACAAGTTAAGATTATGGCAAAATTAGTGTAGTCGGCAGAGCATAATCTCTTCTTTTTAGCAGTGGATAATGCAAAAATCGAATACAACAAAACGTAGTAGCAACAAGTGATGATAGTGTAAAGATTAAAGTTTTTAGGGAAGTTTCCATTGGTGAAACCACTAATAATTCCGTACCTTTCTGCAAGAATAAAAACGGTAGATAAAATGGAAGCGATAAACAAGGTGGGAATAAAAGAAAAACTCTTAAAATATTTTGCTAAATATCCGTTTCTTAATGAATTCATAAAAAACACCTTTGAGACCGTAAAATATTGTTAAAAGATTTAACTCATATATTATATAATATATCTCTTATTTTTTCAAGCGTTTTAGTTAAAAAAAGACAAAACGCTTGATTATTAAAATAATTTAAGTTATAATAAATGAGAAAGTTAGTAGGCTTTACAATAAAAATTTTTAACTTAATGAATCGTATGATAAATAAAGTAGATTTTCCCGAAAAAGTTGATATAACGTTATCTGTTGCTTCAGGGGTGGAGAGCGTCCTTAAAAAAGAACTTTTAAGGCTCGGTTATCCGTCTGCCCCCGCTGTAAACGGAGCGATTACTTTTAGTGGAGATTTAAGCGCCGTTGCCCGTTGCAATCTAAACTTAAGAACGGCGGATAGAGTATATATTAAACTTGCTGAGTTTACCGCCTTAACCTTTGACGATTTGTTTGACGGCGTAAAGGAAATAGAGTGGGAGCGCTATATTGATATAAACGGAAGAGTTTTAGTCAACGGAAAGTGTGTAAAAAGTAAACTTTTTTCCATATCAGATTGTCAAAAAATCGTAAAAAAATCAATAGCGACGAGGCTTTGTTCACAATATAAAATAAGTAGGCTTGTAGAAAGTGGAAACGAATATTCCATTGAGTTTTCCATTTTTAAGGATGTTGCGACCATACTATTGAACACGAGTGGAGCAGGGCTTCATAAAAGGGGATATAGAGATTTAGTTGGAATTGCACCTATAAAGGAAACTCTAGCGTCTGCACTACTTTTAATGAGTGATTACTACTATCAAAAGCCCTTTTTAGACCCCTTTTGTGGTTCTGGAACTATGGCGATAGAATGTGCGAAAATCGCCCTAAATATTGCCGGTGGTATGGGTAGAAACTTTGCTTTTAACGATTGGAAGGGCTTTGATAAAAAATATTTTGACCTTGCTTTAACCGAGGCTTTAGATAACGAAAAAAGAGATAGAAAAGTTGAGATTTTTGCAAGCGATATTGATAAAAAAGCCGTATCACTTGCCACTCGCCACGCAGAAAGAGCAGGGCTTAAGGGGAAAATTCAATTTTCTAGGTGCGACGTTAAAGACGTTTACGTTCCATTTAAAGATGGAACTATAGTCACCAATCCACCATACGGAGAGCGAGTTTACGATAAACTAGAGGCAGAAGAGTGCTATAAGGGCTTAAGAAAATCGTTTGATAAACTTGACAATTGGTCGCTATTTTTAATAACTAGCGAAAAAAGGTTTGAAAAGATATTCGGCAAAAAATGCGACAGAGAGAGAAAAATGTATAACTCTAACAAAGAGTGTAGGTTTTATTATTACTATAAAGACAGGGAGAAAAACTAAATGGTAGACGGGAAAATTTTAGTAGAAAAACTTATAAAATACGCCCTAGTTCATCTTCATATGGAAAAAAGGGACGAAATATATTTTAGAAATCTTTTGCTTAGAGAATTTAAGTTAGAAGAGCCTACAGAAGAAGAGTTAGACTTATCTTTTATTGGCGAGTTAGACGTTCCAGACGTTCTAGTGGAAGAAGTGGAAAAGTACGCTTTAGAAAATTCTCTTATCGAAGAGGGAAGAGAAAATTTATATAGCACGTATATTTTTGGCTTGTTGTCGCCACTACCATCAAAAGTTAATCAAACTTTTAAGGAAATAAAAGAAAAAGACGGCGAAGAAAAAGCCTGCGAATACTTATATAATTTATCGGTAAAAAACAACTACGTTCAAAAGACTGCAATCGGCAGAAATTTAAAGTGGGAGTACGTTGACGGAGATAAATATTTAGAGATAACGGTAAACTTAAGTAAGCCTGAAAAGGACAATAAAGAGATTGCAAAGTTATTGACTGCTCCTAAGAAGTCGAAAAAATATCCCGCTTGCTTTTTGTGTAAGGAAAACGAGGGCTTTGAGGGAACGTTAACTCACCCTGCAAGAGAGAATATTAGAACTATAAGTTTAACTATGGGTGGAGAGCCTTGGTTTATTCAGTATTCTCCTTATGCGTATTATAACGAGCATTTAATTGCCATTTCGGAGGCGCACGTGCCAATGCGCATCAAGGCAGACACTATCGACAAAGTTTTAGACTTTGTGGATTATTTGCCAAACTACACCATAGGCTCAAATGCAGCCTTGCCAATTATCGGCGGCTCGATATTAAATCACGAGCATTTTCAAGGTGGAGAACATTTAATGCCAATGCACAACGCAAAAGTTAAAATTCCACTAAAAGCCAAGAGTTTTGATAAAGTAAACGTGGGAATTGTCGATTGGTATAATAGCGTAATTAGACTAGAGAGTAAGGATAGAAAACAAATAGGTGACCTTGCAAAGAAGGTTATTTCCGCTTGGGAAGTGTATACTAACGAAGATTGCTATATTTTTGCCGAAACGGACGGAGTTAAACATAACTCTTTATCTCCCGTTGCAAGAAAGCAAGGCGATTTATATATAATCGATATGATATTTAGAAACAATATCACAAACGAAGAATATCCAGACGGAGTGTTCCACGCACACCCCGAATACCACAATATTAAAAAAGAGGGTATTGGGCTTATCGAGGCTATGGGGTTATTTATCTTGCCGGGTAGACTTAAAAAACAACTCTATATGATAGCGGAAATTTTATGTGAGGCAACAAATTACGACAAAGAGCAACTAGAAAACCAAGAAAACTACCTACACGCACATAGATTTATGATAGAGGAGTTGGTTAATAAGGGATATTCAGCGAATATGGAAGATGCCGAAAAGAGAGTGACCGATTACGTTAATAACGTGTGCAAAAATATCTTGCTTAACACGGCAGTATTCAAAAATGATGAAGTTGGTAAAAAAGGATTTATAGACTTCTTAGCAAGTGTAGAAATAAAATAAAAACTAGTAAAAAGGAGAATATTATGAACGTATTAGTGACTGGTGGAGCAGGATATATAGGCTCGCATACTTCTGTTGAACTTCTTAACGCAGGACATAACGTTATCTGCATTGATAACTTTGTGAACAGCAAGTACGAAGCAGTTAAGAGAGTAGAAGAAATAACGGGTAAAAAAGTTAAATTCTACGAAGGCGACATTAGAGATAGAGAAATCTTAGACAAAATTTTCACCGAAAACAAAATTGACGCGGTAATTAACTTTGCAGGCTTAAAAGCAGTTGGAGAATCTTGTGCAAAGCCACTTGAATATTATGAAAATAATATTGAGGGTTTATTGATTTTGGCGTTTGCAATGAGAGATCATAACGTTAAAAATTTAGTATTCTCTTCATCGGCAACCGTTTACGGAAAACCTAAGAGCGTTCCTATTAAAGAAGATTTTCCACTTTCAACTTCAAATCCATACGGAAGCACGAAATTATTTATTGAATATATTCTTAAGGATTTATGTAAGGCCGATCCAGACTTTAACGTGGTGATTTTAAGATACTTTAATCCTGTTGGAGCGCATCACTCGGGAAGAATTGGTGAAGATCCTAAAGGTATTCCAAATAACCTTTGTCCTTATATAACGCAAGTTGCAGTAGGCAAGAGAGAATATCTTGGCGTGTTTGGAGACGATTACGCTACGCCTGACGGAACGGGTGTTAGAGATTATATTCACGTAGTAGATTTAGCAAAAGGACACGTTTTGGCAGTAGATAAATTGCAAAAAAATCCTGGACTACTTATCGTAAACTTGGGCACGGGGCAAGGCTATTCAGTTTTAGATATGGTTAAGGCGTTTGAAAAGGTGACGGGAAAACCTATTCCTTATAAGATTATGCCGAGAAGACCTGGAGATATCGACGAGTGCTACGCAGATCCTAGTTATGCGTACGAAGTTTTAGGCTTTAAAGCGGAAAAGACTTTGGACGATATGTGCAGAGATGCTATGAATTGGCAAACTAAAAATCCAAACGGCTACGACGAATAGAGAAAAATCAATTCTTGATATAAAAAGGCGAAATTTTGAAGAAATGTCAAATTTCGTTTTTTTTATTATCTTAAAATATTGCAAAAATTTTAAAAATGGTGTAAAATAACAATACAAGAAAGATTAAGAAATTGCAAAAAGGAAGAAAAATATGAAATTTGGATTTATAAAAGTTGGCGCTTTTACGCCTAAAATTAGAGTTACGGATACCGAATTTAACGCAAATTCTATAATTGAAGGAATAGAATTGGCAAATAAAAATGGAGTTGAAGTTTTAGTTTTTCCCGAACTTTCTATAACTGGAAAAACGGTGGGAGATCTCTTTTTTAACGACCTTGTTTTAGACGGCGCATTGTTAGGTTTAGAAAAAATTGCTAAATCTACTACTGACGTTGAAACATTAGTATTCGTTGGTCTTCCTATAAAGAATAATGGCAAAGTTTTCTCGGCTTGTGCAGTTATATCTAAGGGTGAGATTTTAGCAATAATTCCTAAATCCCACGTAGAAAGGGGAGATTGTTTTAGTAGTGGGGAGAACTGTTTGTCTACCGTAAAAATTATGGATAGAGAAATTCCTTTTGCAAATAAAATTATTCTAGCGGATAAGGTTAATAAAAAGTTTAAGGTGGGAGTAGAGATTGGAAGCGATATTTTTGCTCCAATAACACCATCTCAAATTTTATCTCAACTTGGTGCAAATTTAATAGTAAATTTAGCGTCTTTTACTTGCAATTTAAGAGAAGAAAAAGAAATTTACGAAACGGTTAAAAACCTTTCAAAAAGGCTATCTATTGGCTACGTTATAGCAAATAGTGGAGATGGCGAATCTACTACTGACGCAGTATACTCGGGATATAATTTAATTGGTGAAAATGAGGAAATCTTAGCCGAGAGCCTTCCGTTTGACAACGGCTTAATAACTGCTGAAATAGACCTTGACAATTTAGATTTTTTGAAAAGTCAAAAACTTATTTCCCAGTTAGATAGCGATTGTATAGAAGTGGAATTTTCAATTAATAGAGAAAATGACGTAAAGAGAGTTTACGATAAATATCCATTTATTCCAAAAGAAAAAGGCTCTTATAAAAGAATATTAGAAATTCAAGCCGAGGGGTTAAAAAAGAGAGTAATTCATACAAACGCAAAAAAATTAGTTTTGGGTTTATCAGGTGGTTTAGATTCCACTCTTGCCTTGCTTGTTTGCGATTTAGTTATGAAAAAATTAGGTAGAAGTTCAAAAGATATTTTGGCAATAACGATGCCTTGTTTCGGCACGACGTCAAGGACGCTTGAAAACTCAATTAAACTTGCAAAAACGTTAGGAGTTAGCCTTAAAAAAATTAATATAACCAAGTCGGTCGTTAGGCACTTAAAGGATATTGGACATAGTGGCGAAAAGTACGACGCCGCTTATGAAAATGCTCAAGCAAGAGAGCGAACTCAAGTATTGATGGATATTGCTAATATGGAAGGTGGGCTAGTCGTTGGAACGGGAGATATGAGCGAATTAGCGCTCGGCTGGGCAACTTATAATGGTGATCACATGAGTATGTATGGAGTAAACGCAGGAGTGACAAAAACGCTCGTAAAACACCTAGTGAGAGAATATGCGTTAAATTCTAAGTTAAAACTTAGGACGATACTTTTAGACGTGTTAGATACGCCTGTTAGTCCAGAACTAATTCCTACCGACCAAAACGATAGCAAGCAAAAAACCGAAGATATAGTAGGACCTTACGCTTTACACGATTTTTTCCTATATCATTTAGTGTTTAATGGAGCAAGTGTGGAAAAGACCTTTGCCATAGCAAAAAACACTTTTGACGGCGAGTTTGACGAGCAAACAATAAAAAAATGGCTAGAAGTATTCGTTAGAAGATTTTTCTCTCAACAATTTAAGCGTTCTTGCTTGCCAGACGGCGTTGCCGTAGATAAATATAGTTTGTCGCCGAGAACGGGATTCAAAATGCCGTCGGACGTTCAAAACGCCTTATGGAGAAAGTAGTAATTAAAAATCATTGACAAATATATTCGTTTTTGTATATAATAAACGAAAGGAGATAAAGGATGATTGCTTTATATATTATATGTGCCGTACTAGGAATAGCCTTATACGTATGTACGGGGCTAGTGTGTGCGAGAATATGCGCAACGATAATTAGAGATAAAAATCCAAAAATGAACGAAGTAATGTGGTTTTGGTTTGGATTTTTATGCACGTGGATAGCCGTTTTATGCACTTTAGTAGTAAAAAAAGAGTGGTAAAAATTAGGGCTAACATTTAATTGACAATATACTAAAAAAATGATAAAATAAATAAAAGTGTTGATAAAGAGGCGCGCCTATAAAATGCTTGTAGAGAGTCGATGGTTGGTGAAAATCGGTAGAGAAGTAGTAGGTGTGTGTAACTTTGGAGCAGAGAGGAAGAAAGCCTAAAGGCAAGTAGAACCTTTCCGTGAATGCTACGATAGTGCAAGGGAATTAATAGATTCCTATAAAGGTGGCGATAGTACGCAATTTGAGTGGTACCGCGGGGATAATAGCCCGTCTCAAAGTTTTCTTTGAGACGGTTTTTTTTATAATTATTGGGAGAAATTATGGAATTACTTGGACAAAAAATTAAACAGATTACCGAAAGAATAAGGGAGTTAAGAGAAATTGTCGGCATAAGTAGGCAAGAGATGGCGTTAAAAACCGACGTCACCCTAGAAGAGTATATTGCTTGTGAAGAAGGGCAAAAAGACCTTAACTTTGCCTATATTTATCGTTGTGCGCAAGTTCTAGGCGTAAACGTGACGGATATTATCGAAGGTTCTTCGCCAAAACTAACTTCTTATACGGTGACTAGAAACGGCAAGGGGCAAGAGATTGCAAACGCACACGGAATGACCTACTATAATTTAGCGTACGCTTTCCAAAATCGTATTGCAGAGCCTTTATACGTAAAGATGAGTTATGACGCGAAAGCAGAGAGCATGCCAATTAAATGCACTACTCACGCAGGTCAAGAAATCGATATAGTTATTGAGGGAAGTCTAAAAGTTCAAGTAGGAAATCATAGTGAAATATTGAACGCAGGGGACACTATATATTTTGACTCTGCAACTCCACACGGTATGATTGCCGTTGGTGGAACGGATTGTATATTCTACGCAATCGTACTTAATCCATCAGGCGAGCCTATTCCAGATTTTGCAGGTACGAGCAAGATTGACTCAAGGATCACGCCTATTAAAAAGGACAAAAAAGAGCGTATTTATAAAAAGTTTATCGACGTTAAGACGGATGAAAACGGAACGCCAATTAAAATTGATTTCAAGAATACCGAAAAATTCAACTTTGCTTTTGATTTAGTTGATGGAATTGCCGAAAGAGAGCCGGATAAACTTGCAATGCTGCACATCTCTAAGGATAAAACCGAGAGAAGATTTACTTTTAAGGATATTAAAAGGGAATCAAATAGATGTGCAAACTACTTTAAGGCTATTGGAATTAAGCGTGGCGACAAGGTAATGCTTGTTCTAAAACGTCACTACCAATTCTGGTTTGCAATTTTGGGCTTAAATAAACTTGGCGCAATTGCAATTCCTGCAACCAATCAACTACTAAAGCACGATTTTGAATATAGATTTAAGTCGGCAGGAGTTTCTGCTATACTTTGTACGGCAGATGGAGATACTGCAAACCAAGTCGATTTAGCAGCCAAAAATTACGACGGCTTAAAAAATAAAATCGTCGTTAATGGGCAAAGAGAAGGTTGGAGAGATTTCAACGAAGAATATAAAATGTATAGCACCCACTTTGATAGGACAAAAGACGCTCCTTGTGGTGAGGATATGATGATGTTCTACTTTACTTCGGGAACGTCGGGTTATCCAAAGATTGCAATGCACAACTATAAATATCCACTAGGTCACTTCCACACGGCAAAATATTGGCACTCTGTTGATACCGAAGGCTTGCACTTCACCATTTCGGATACCGGCTGGGCAAAGGCTATGTGGGGAAAACTCTACGGACAATGGCTTGCAGAGGGCGCTATATTCGTATACGATTTCGATAGATTCGACGCGCAAGAAATTCTTCCAATGTTTGCAAAACACAAGATAACGAGTTTCTGTGCTCCACCTACTATGCTTAGAATGATGATTAAGCAAGATTTATCACTTTACGATATGTCTTCGGTTAAGCATATGACTACGGCGGGCGAAGCGCTAAACCCAGAAGTTTATCGTCAGTTTGAAAAATTAACTGGGCTTCAAATACACGAGGGATTCGGTCAAACTGAAAGCACTATGATTATAGGTAATATGGTTGGCTCTCCACACAAAATCGGCTCTATGGGTAAACCTGCTCCAATTTACGATATCTCTTTAGTTGATGCAGATGGAAACCCTGTTCCTAAGGGCGAAGTTGGCGAAATCGTTGTAAACGTACAAAACGGCGCTCCTTGTGGTTTGTTTACGGGCTACTATAATGACAAGGAAAAGACCGAAGAAGTTTGGCACGATGGATATTATCACACTGGCGACACAGCGTGGTGTGACGAAGACGGGTTCTACTGGTACGTTGGACGTGTAGACGACGTCATTAAATCTTCAGGCTATAGAATTGGACCTTTCGAAATAGAGTCGGTAATAATGGAACTTCCATACGTATTAGAATGTGGAGTTTCCGCCGCTCCAGACGAAGTTAGGGGACAAGTAGTTAAAGCGAGCATCGTTTTGGTTAAGGGAACTGAGCCAACGGAAGATTTAGCAAAAGAAATTCAAGCGTACGTAAAAGAGAGAACTGCGCCATATAAATACCCAAGAATAGTAGTATTTAAGGATGAATTACCAAAAACTACGAGTGGCAAAATTCAAAGAAACAAACTTTAGAAAAATTAAAAAAGCGAGATTTAATCTCGCTTTTTTTTACTAAAACAATAAACTATTCAACGTGTAATTTTTCTTTTTTTTCCATATTTCTAAATCTTATAACGGCAATGATTATTGAAGACATAACTAGTATTTCGTTAATAAATCCAAAGATGGAAAAATAGGTAAAATTATAAAACAACCAAAGTAGGGAAGAAAAGAAATTCAAATATCTTAACTTCTTTAGGTCTGAAAGTCCATACGCAATGGTTGTTATAGATTTTGCTGTAATAGAAAATAGTGATAAAACTACTGTTAAAACAACCATTAAAGTTTGAGACTCTGTCCAAGTTTGCATTTTTTGAACAAGGCTATCCCAAGTAAAATAGGTGGTGAGAAGTGCTGCTAAAATTGAAAAAATGGTAAAGAAAATAATCCAGCCCTTATTTGACTTTTTCTTAATAACGTTGTTAGAAAAAATAATATTTCTGCCTATGCCGATAAAGTCTAAAATCATGCCGGTATACGCCTTCAAAAAAAGATATTGAGTTGCAAACATTAAAGCGCCTAGAGTTTTAAAAATCATAACTTTTTTATGCGTTCCAAACTGAACGGAAATTGTCATAAAAAAGATACCAATAAACCCTAAGGCTTGAACGAACACGTTCCACCAAAACATAAAAACCTACAAAAAATTTGATATAAATATTATAGTTTTATCGGGCTTGAAAGTCAAAGGAAAAAGCACATAAAATTACCCACGTAAAAAAAAGGCGAAAACCTTAACTAAAACGAAGAGAAAAAGAAGTTAAAAAAATTTTAAAAACCGATATAAAAACGATTGACAATACTCTATCATTTATATATAATAATTTCATTATTAAAGTTTAGGGATTTCTAACAAAAAGTTTAGTAAACCTAAACACCATTAAAAAGAGTGGTGCAAATGAAAATTGGTGAAAAAATAAAAAATTTAAGGCTTTTTTGCGACTTAACGCAAGAAGAATTAGCAGATAGGTGCGAACTAACTAAAGGGTATATCTCGCAGTTAGAGAACGATTTAACTTCTCCGTCTATAGCAACGCTAATTGATTTGTTGTCGGCACTAGGTACGGATTTAAAAGAATTTTTCTCGGATATTAGTGCAGAAGAGAAGATAAGTTTTACTAAGGGTGAATTTATTGAAAAGCGAACGGATGAGTACGTTATGAATTGGCTAGTTCCCAACGCTCAAAAAAACATGATGGAGCCAATACATCTGCTACTTTATCCAGGGCAGTCAACGGATAGGGATATTCCACACGAGGGCGAAGAATTCGGCTACGTCTTAAAAGGTGAAATAACGCTAATTGTAGGAAAAAGAAAAGTCAAGGTAAAAAAGGGCGAAAGTTTTTATTTTACGTCAAAGGCCCTGCATAAGATAGAAAATAATTCTAGCGCTAATGCAGAACTAATTTGGGTTTCAACCCCACCTTCATTTTAATTGAGAGAGGAAAGAAAAAATGGTAGATAAAACACAAGATAAAATCATTGAATTAGTTAATATAAATCGTACTTTTGAAGACGGAGTAGTTGCCGTAGATAACTTTAATTTTTACGTTAGAAGAGGGGAGTTTGTCACTTTCTTAGGACCCTCGGGTTGTGGAAAAACCACTACTTTACGTATGATTGCTGGGTTTGATAAGCCGACAAGTGGTCAAATTTTATTAAACGGAAAGGATATTTCAAATCTTCCTCCAAACCAAAGACCGATAAATACCGTTTTCCAACGCTACGCTTTGTTTCCTCACTTAAACGTGTATGAAAATATTGCGTTTGGATTAAAACTAAAAAAATATAAGGTGACCTATCAAGACGAAAAGGGAAAGCAATTCACTAAAATTGAAAAGTTAAGTAAGAAAGAGATTTCTGCAAAAGTTGAAAAAGTTCTTAAGATGGTAGACCTAGAAGGTTTTGAAAAGAGAGGCGTTGCGACCTTGTCTGGTGGACAACAACAAAGAGTTGCTATCGCTAGAGCGCTAGTAAACGAGCCTGAAATTTTACTTTTAGACGAACCTTTAGGCGCACTAGATTTAAAAATGAGAAAGGATATGCAACTAGAGTTAAAAGAAATGCATAAAAAACTAGGCATAACCTTTATTTACGTCACCCACGACCAAGAGGAAGCGCTTACTATGAGCGACACGATATTGGTTATGAAAGACGGAATTATTCAACAAATCGGCACTCCAACCGATATATATAACGAGCCTAAAAATTCTTTCGTTGCAAACTTTATTGGCGAGAGTAATATTTTCTCTGGAACTATGGTCGGTGAGAAAAAGGCTAGATTTATCGGCAGCACTTTTGATTGTGTAGACGATTTTCCTAAGAACGAAAAGGTGGATATCGTAGTTCGTCCTGAAGACGTGGTTTTACTTGACGAAGATAAGGGACAAGTAAAGGGCAAAATTATCAGTTCTATCTTTAAGGGCGTTCACTACGAGATGGTTATGAAAGTTGGAAAAACCGAAGTAGTTATTCAATCTACCGTAGAAAGAAAGGTAGGGGAAAGCGTTTCAATTAACATTGCTCCAGATAATATTCACGTAATGGCAAAGGAATTTAGTTCTAATAAATACGACGGCTATATCACTAAAAAGAATACCGTATGCTTTGGTGACGGCGAGTTTGAATGCGACGTGACTAAGTTGTATCCAGGTTCAATTTTGGATGAAGAAGGCTACTTGATTACTGCTGAGGGCGAAAAAATCGACTTAACCGACGTGGACGTTGACGTAGAAGTTGGTCTAAAAGATATTGAAATTTCAGACGACGCAGACTTGGGTGGAGCAATTGGCAATATCGTTTCGATTATTTATAAAGGCGACCACTATCAATTAATCGTTAGAACGGACGAAAATGAAGAAGACTTCGTATTAGACACCGAAGATACTTGGAACGAAAACGATAGAGTTTCGGTAATTATCCCTAAAGAAAAAATTAAAATTTCCTTAAAGCAGGAGATTAAGAGATGAGAAACGAAAAAGTAATAGATAGAAGCGCTTACAAAAAGCCTGTAAAAGCCAATAGATTGTTTACTTTTTCGCGTAAACAACTTTGTATTCCTTACGGCTTGTTTTTAGTAATGTTCGTAGTAATTCCATTGCTACTTATCGTGTACTTTGCGTTCACGGGGGAAGATGGCAGTTTTACTTTCAGCAATTTTATAAGATTTTTTAGTGATACGACTAAACTTTCCACCTTGTTTATAAGCGTGCTAGTTGCTTTAGCGGTCACGGTAATTTGTTTAATCGTGGCGTACCCCGTAGCCTTAATTTTATCTAAGATGAAAGGCAACGTGGCAATGATATTCTTATTATTGTTTATTACGCCAATGTGGATAAACTTCGTACTTCGTGCAATGGCTATGAAGGAATTGTTATCTTTATTAAGTTTGCCACTAGGTAATATGGCAAACTTAATTGGCTTAACCTACGACTTTTTACCTTTTATGATAATGCCTTTATACTCTACTTTAATAAAAATGGATAGAAGTTTAGAAGAAGCGGCGCATGATTTAGGTGCAGGCAAAGTTAAAGTGTTTACTAAAGTGACGCTACCACTTTCCGTACCGGGAATCATAAGTGGAGCAATGATGGTTTTCTTGCCTGTAATGAGTTGCTACGTGGTGACCGATACCTTTAGTGGCAGTACGGGGTTTACGGTTATTGGTAAACTTATTGCTTGGTCATTTTTAGGTGAAGGTGGAACGCTTGCCGATATTCACGGTGGTGCAACCATTTCACTAGTTATGCTTATAATAATGTTCGTGACTATGATAGCCACGGGTGGATTTAAAAACGAAAATAACGCAAGGGGGACTAATCTATAATGAAAAAGTTTTTATCCTTCTTGTACGTAATAATAGTGTTGGCTTTTGTATACGTTCCTATTTTAATACTAGTATTTTATAGTTTCAGTAGTGGAAAAACCACGGGTAATTTTGAAGTGTTCTCGTTTAAGTGGTATTCAAAACTCGGTGAGATAAAGGACGTAGTATTAAACACCGTAGTTTTGGCAGTAGTTTCTTCGGCTATAGCAACCATTTTAGGTACGCTAGGTGCTATAGGAATATTCTATAGTAAAGGAAAGTTTGGTAAAACGGTAAACGGAATATCACAAATTCCGGTAGTTAACTCGGAAGTGGTGACGGCGTGTGCGTTAGTAATGCTATTCATGGCACTCGGCTTTGCGCATAGGTCGATGTTCGGGGTTTACGTTGGGCACGTAATTTTAACCACTCCTTTTGTTGTGCTTTCGGTAATGCCAAAATTAAAGCAAATGGACGGAAGTCTTTATGAAGCGGCATTAGACCTAGGTGCTACGCCAACTCAGGCTTTATTTAAGGTTATTTTGCCAGAGATTTTACCAGGAATACTATCAGGTTTTATGCTTGCGATAACCTTATCTTTAGACGATTATATTATAACTGCAACTTTATCGCCACTCAGTTTTGATACCATAAGTACGGCAGTGTATAAATCAATTGCGTTAACCACCGAAAAAGCAAGTGAAAAGATACCTATTTATAGAGCGTTAACGACGATAATTTTCTTGCTAACCGTATTAGTAGTAATATTAAACGCAAGTGTAAAAAAGAGAAACAGAAAAGGTGAGGTGAAATAATGCGTAGTAATATTTTAAGAAAGTTTATTTCACTCACAATGGCAACCTTATTGGTTTGTCCTTTCGCGTTGAGTTTAGGCGTGAAAAGCGTTAAGGCTGAAGAGCAAGTTTTAACCGTTTTCTCGGTGGAAGATTATATTCACGAAGCGGAAGACGATAGCGAATTAGGCGTTCTCGATATGTTCAAAGAACAAACGGGAATAACTGTTGACTATCAAACATTTGCTACCAACGAAGATATGTATAACGAACTCGTAAAAGATCCTTACGCAGTAGATTTAATTTGTCCGTCTGAGTATATGATTATGAAAATGATGACGGAAGATTTAATTCGTTCTTTTGAAACTCCTGAAAACTTTAAGGTAAACGGATCTCCATATATTAAAGAAGTATTTAAGGGGTTAGAAGTAGAAACTTCTAACGGCAAAATCCCCTTGATGTCAAGTGATGAAAATACTTGTTATGCAGTAGGTTATATGTGGGGAACTTTAGGGCTTATATATAATACTGAAACAGTAGACGCTAAAGATTTAACTAGTTGGACGGATATTTGGACAAAGTTTACTAAAAAAGTGACCATTAAAGATAGTATTAGAGACTCTTACTTTATGGCTCTAGCATACGTTTATCAAGATGAATTATTAAAGGCAAAAGCCGACTTTGAGCAAGGAAAGTTAGGTGAGAAAGAATATAACGATAAAATATCTACCATATTTAATCGTACGGACGCAGATTCCGTTTACAAGGTAGGCGAAGCGCTTTTAGGGTTAAAGAACAATCTATATGGATTTGAAGTAGATAGTGGTAAAAACGATATATTAACGGGCAAAATCGACGTTAACGTTGCGTGGAGTGGAGACGCCGTGTATTCAATTGACGAGGCTCTTTTTGATGAAAACGGTGATAAAAAAGCCGATGCAATGTACTTAGGATACGCAGTTCCTGAAGAGGGCGCAAACGTTTGGTTTGACGGCTACGTTATGACAAAGAACGCAAACTACGATAATGCTATTAAGTTTTTAGATTTTATTGCTAGCCCTGAAATAGCCGTGCTAAATATGGATTATACCGGATACACTAGTTGTATAGGTGGGGCTGAAGTACTAGAATACGTAAAGGAAAGTTATCATAGTGAAGATGGGGTAAAGGAATACGACTTAAGTTATTTCTTTGATCCAACTCATACGGGAGACGATTATAAAATCAACGTAGAGGAAGATTACGTATTGTTATTTGAAGCGCAATATCCAACCAAAGAGATAATTACTCGTTGCGCAGTTATGCAAAACTTCTCTGGAGAAGACCTAGAGAGAGTTAACGAAATGTGGAAGAAGGTTAAACTAATAACCTTATCTAAAACGGCAATAATAACTATACTATCGATAACTGCGTTTATAATACTATGCTACTTTGCGTATGAGTTTAGAGAACCGGTAGGCGAATTTTTAGAGGAAAAACTTCCAAAAAGAAAGAAAAAGAAAAAATATAAGATTGTAAAAATAGAAAGAATATAAGAAAAAAGGATAGCCTTTTGCTATCCTTTTCACGTTTTTAAGCACGAAAAAAAAGCGTTGCAAAAGCAACGCTTTAATTTTCTAACAAAATTTACGCTCTTTCTACTTTACCACTCTTAATGCATCTTGCGCAAACGTATTCTTTAGAAGTAGAGCCGTTAGGATGTTTAACGGTTATCTTTTGAAGGTTTGCTTCATATAATTTAGGTGCTTTACGGTTTGAGTGGCTAACGGTGTTGCCTGAAAGTTTACCCTTTCCACATACGCTACATACTTTACTCATATCTTTATCCTCCGTCGAAGAATTTTTTAATTTATTTGACCTAAAATACTTTATCATATTCTTAATTAAAAAGCAACAAAAATAGGCATAAAAAACAAAAAAATAATTTTAAAAAATTTTTTTGGGGGGGAATTTTAATTTATTTTACTTAAAAGGTTGCAAAAAGTAGGAATATATTGTAAAATATTTAAGAGAAAAATAGACGGGGTAATTATGTCTGTAAAAACAAACAACATCTATGGAAAGATAATGATATCCGATAAAACGATAGAGAAGTTCGTGTCACACGTGGCAATGGACTGCTACGGGATTGTAGAATTCGTTCCCGTAAACGTTTGGGATGCAATAGTTGGATTTTTCAGATTCGGTTCAGAAGTCAAGGGCGTAAAAGTCAAGAGTTCAGGGGACAGGATTACTATAAACGTGTCTATTATTGTAAAATACGGCGTTTCAATCAAAGCGGTTGTCGAAGCGCTAAAAGAATCAATAAAATACAAAGTGGAAAGATTTACAGGAATGTTGGTATCCAACATTAACGTTCACGTAATGGGCGTAAAGAGATAAATATAGAGTTTTCCTTCACTAACGGAGATTATAGATATGCAAAAAATAATAAATGGTACTATGCTCAAGGCAATGATAATTACCGGAGCAAAATTACTAGAAGTAAATAAAGCCAATGTAGACGCGTTAAACGTGTTCCCAGTTCCAGACGGAGATACTGGAACGAATATGTCTTTAACCATACAATCGGCAGTTAAAGAAGTTGTAAATTCATCAAGCAATAAAATAGCGGACATATAGGAAAGCGCAACTAAGGGTGCTCTTAGAGGCGCAAGAGGAAATTCAGGCGTTATACTTTCTCAAATTATTAGGGGTATGTGCTCGGTGTTCAAGAAGAGTGAAGAGATAGACGTAAAGAGTTTTGCTCAAGCAATCGTGACTGGTGCAGAAGTTGCTTACGGCGCAGTTGCAAAACCTAAAGAAGGAACTATGCTCACCGTAATTAGATTGATGGCTGAGCACGCTTCTAACTCTTATAGAAAACATAAAGACTTTGAAAGTTTCTTCGTGGACTTATTGTCAGCGGGTAATAGAGCGGTTGATTTAACTCCAACGCTTTTACCAGTACTTAAAAAAGCCGGCGTAGTAGACGCAGGTGGTAAGGGACTTATGTTCGTGTTCGAGGGTATGTATAAAGCCCTAATTGGCGAAACGGTTAATGCTGATATCGCTATAAACGACACGCAAACCACCGAGTCGGTTATGGACCATGCCGATATTATGAACTTAGGCGATATCGAGTTTGCATATTGTACGGAATTTTTCGTTATTAACCTAAAGAAAAAGACTACTTTAGCAGATATCGAAAAACTTAAAGAATACCTTATGTCGATTGGTGATTCGGTTATCGTAATCGGTGACTTAGAGTTTGTAAAAGTACACGTTCACACCAATAAGCCTGGCGCAGCGCTCACAAAGGCGCTAGAACTTGGCGAACTCGACAAACTTAAGATTGAAAACATGTTAGAGCAAAATCGTGCTCTAATGCAAAAATACGAAGAAGAAAAGAAAGAAATGGGTATGATGGCAATTTCAGCAGGAGAAGGAATCACCAGTATATTCAAAGATATTATGGTTGACGCCGTTATTGAAGGTGGTCAATCAATGAATCCTTCGGCAAGTGATATTGCAGACGCAGTAAATAGAATAAACGCAGAAAACGTTTTCGTTTTCCCTAATAATAAAAACATTATTTTGGCTGCTGAGCAAGCAAAAGGTCTAGTAGAAAACAAGATTTTACACGTAATTCCAACAAAGAATATTCCACAAGGCTTTGCTGCGGCGCTCGCTTTCAACCCTGATTTACCGGTTGACGAGAATAAGGCTAATATGATTCATGCATTAGATTCGGTGACCGTTGGTCAAGTGACGTATGCAGTTAGAAAAACTTCGGTAAACGGCTTTGATATTAAAGTTAACGACGTTATAGGCTTAGATAACAAAAAAATTATCGCAACGGGCAACGATATCGGGTTAGTCACTATTGATTTGATTGAAAAATTGAGAAGTGACGAAGAAATTATTACCATTTACTATGGTCAAGACGTAAAGGAAAAGGACGCCGAAATGGTTAGACAGGTAATTCAAGAAAGATACCCTGATTGTGACGTTGAACTTCACTATGGTGGCCAACCAATTTACTACTATTATATCGCATTAGAATAAAGGAAATGGGGAAGAAAAAATCTTCCCCTTTTTAATAAATATGGAACTAACAAAAATTCGTGGAATAAGTGAAAAAAGAGAGCAGGATTTTAACAAACTCGGTATATTTGGCACGTCCCAATTAGCGAGATTTTTTCCACGCTCTTATTTAGATTTAAGAGAGAAACAACCACTTGTTTTTGTCTATCATAACGACGTAGTTTTAACGACGGGAAAAGTGATGGGAATGCCGGTTAGAAGAAATTTTAGAAGAGGCGATATAGTTAGAATTTCTTGCGAACAAGAAGGGTTAATTTTTAGCGTAGTTTGGTTTAATCAACCTTACGTCGCAAGCAAACTTTTTGTGGGAAAGGAGTATCTTTTTTACGGAAGAGTAAGAGTGGAAAACGGCAGTTATCAACTAACGAATCCGTCGTTTGAACTATTGGATAATAACTTTAGATTAAAGGGTATAGTTCCGCAATATAAATTAAAGGGAAACCTAACGCAAAAACTTGTTAGAGATTCGGTAAAACTTTCTGTGGATATAGAAAAACCGTCGAGTATAATTCCAGAATTTTTACAAAGAAAATACGCTCTTGGTCCGTTATATTCGGCTTTTAAGGAAGTGCATAATCCAACGAGTTTTTCTTCGCTAGAAAAAGCGTCTGAAAGAATTGCTATTGAAGAATATTTTTCCTTAATTTCGGCGTTTAAGTATATAAAGGGCGGAAAGGAGCAAATAAGGCTGAATAAGTACGATTGTTCTCCTAAAGAACTATTAAAATTTATTTCAAATAGTTTTCCGTTTGAATTTACTGCTGGGCAAAAACAAGCGGTAAATCAAATTTTTGCCGATTTAACGGGAAATAAGGTGATGAATAGACTAGTTCAGGGGGACGTTGGAAGCGGTAAAACGGCAGTTTCCACTTGCGCCGTGTTTATAGCCGTAAAAAGTGGCTACCAAGTGTCTTTTTTAGCGCCGACGGAAGTTCTTGCTACCCAAAATTATCAAATATTAAAAAGGGTTTTTACGGGTTATAACGTAGAACTTATTACGGGCTCAAAGACGGCAAAAGAGAAAAAACAAATAAAACTAGATTTAAAAGACGGAAAAATAGATATTATAGTCGGTACGCACGCTTTGCTACAAGAAGACGTGGAGTTTAAGAATCTATCTTTATGTATTTGCGACGAGCAACAACGTTTTGGGGTTGCTCAAAGAAGTAGTTTGGTAAATAAGGGATTTGCTTGTGACGTTTTAGTAATGAGCGCAACGCCAATTCCAAGGACTTTATCGCTTATTTTTTACGGAGATTTAGATATCACCACGATTACCGATAAACCGAGTGAGAGAATAGAAATTCAAACGAATATCGTTCCTAAAAAAAAGTATTTAGATATGTTAGGGTTTATTTCTAAAGAAATAAAAGATGGCAAGCAAGCCTACTTTGTCAGTCCTAAAATCGAGGGGGATGAAGAGGGGGAAGTAATTTGCGTCACTGAACTTTTTGAAGAGTTAAAATCAAAAATGCCAGGCGTATCTTTTGGATTGCTTCACGGCAAGATGAAAGAAAAAGAGAAAACGCAAGTAATAGATAGTTTTAAGAATAAAGAGATAGACGCGCTAGTTTCCACCACCGTTATAGAAGTAGGAGTGGACGTAAAAGACGCGTCGGTTATGGTAATATATAACGCTGAGAGATTCGGGCTATCTCAACTTCATCAACTAAGGGGAAGAGTAGGCAGATCTAATATTAAGAGTTATTGTTTTTTACTAACCAACAAAGTTGACGGCGAATCAATCGAAAGATTAAGCGTTATAAAAAAATATTCGGACGGATTTAAGATTTCTGAATACGATTATAAAATAAGGGGCGCAGGAGATTTTATAGGAAGTCGTCAAAGTGGAAAATTTATGAACGATTTAGGTAGCCTTAATTACTCTACCGAGGCAATCTTCCTTGCGAAAAAGATAAGTGACGAGGCGTTTGAAATGGGACTAAGTAATGAGGAAATTAAAAAACAAGCTATGGAAAAATACTATAGATTAAAGGACATAATTTTAAATTAGTAGAATATCAACGGAAAAACCTGTTTTTGAACGGGTTTTTTTGTTTTTTTATCATAAAATATTTGCTATAATTCTTCAAAATATGTTAGAATATAACTTGTATTGTAAAGGGAGAGCAAAATTATGCTAGAGTTAAAAAACGTAAGAAAAGTTTATACGACCAAGATTGGCGACGTCAATGCGCTTGACGACGTTAGCTTGACGTTTCCTGAAAAAGGGCTTGTATTTATAACGGGTAAGAGTGGTAGTGGTAAAACCACAATGCTTAACGTAGTTGGTGGATTAGATGGATTTGACGAAGGTGAAATCATTATAGACGGAAAGAGTTTTTCCGACCTAACTGCAAAAGATTACGATAGTTATAGAAATACCTTTATCGGCGTAGTATTCCAAGAATACAACCTACTTCCAGAATACACGGTTGAAAAGAACATTAAAATTGCAACCGAATTACAAGGCGTAGTGGTT
This sequence comes from Clostridia bacterium, assembly GCA_017456055.1. Classification (GTDB taxonomy): domain Bacteria; phylum Bacillota; class Clostridia; order Christensenellales; family Borkfalkiaceae; genus UBA1259. The sequence goes on from JAFTKC010000019.1 coordinate 114,731, forward strand.
GACGAAAGCGAACTTGATAGATTGATGGATTTAGTTGGAATTAAGGAATTTAAGACTAGACTTCCATCGGAATTATCGGGTGGACAAATGCAAAGGGTTGCAATAGCCAGAGCGCTTATAAAGAACCCACACATTATTTTAGCAGACGAACCGACGGGCGCTCTTGATTCAGTGACAGGTATTCAAGTAATAGAAACCTTAAAAAACTTATCGAAAGAGAAACTAGTTATTATCGTTTCTCACGACCTAGAACTTGCTGAAAAGTACGCAGATAGAATTATAACCCTAAGAGACGGCAAAATTGTCGACGACGTAGAAGTTAACGACGTGACCGTGGAAGGCAATATTTACGACGGCAAGGTTTTATGTGTAAAATCGGGTGCAGACTTAAGCTTAGAAGAAAAAGATTTAGTAGTAGACGCAGTAAAAAATAGAAGACCGATTGAAGTTATCGACAACATTACTATTAGAGAAAAGAGCCCTACTAAACCTTTAGTAAATACGGATAAGGAAAACAAAAGTATTGAACTTATAAATAGTAAAATGAAATTTAAGAGCGCCGCAGAACTAGGTGTTAAGTCCCTAAAAGTTAAGCCTTTTAGACTTATTATTACTATACTTTTAGCAGTTATAGCGTTTGGTCTTTTCGGGGTGTTTGATTCGGTTGCAGCATACAATGAAAGCAAGATTTTATTTTACAACTTAAAAGATTCGGGCTTTAATTCTATCGTTGTCGACGCAGAATACACTAATAGTGACGGTGACGGCAGAAGTATAAAGATGTCGCAAGCCGAACTTGATAAAATAAACCAACAAACAAACTATAATTTTAAAGGCATAACTTATATAAACGATATATACGACACTAGTTCCAATAGTTCTGGTGAATATACGATAGCGCAGGTTGCAAACTATAGTACAAAAGTAAGACAGTCGTACTATTCTAAGAGAGTAAATGGAGTTATTGAGTTTGAAGATAAAAACTTAACCACCAAAATGGAAAAGGATGCAGACGGCAATAACGTTGAAGTTAAGTATATCACCGAAAACGGCTTTAACTTTAAGATATTGCACGGAGAATATCCAAGTTCATTTAACGAAGATGGAAGCGTTAGAAGGGGAGACGTAAGAAACGTAGGTATTTCTAAGCACCTAGCGGAATCTCTATTGGTGTTTGCTGGGTCTGAGAAATATGGCGATGTTAAATTAAATAGGATAGAAGACCTAGTAGGTGCACCGTTAACGTTAAAATCTACCACTTACACTATAACTTGTATTATTGATTGTGGAGAAATTCCAGAAAGGTATAATCCGCTTAAAGGTGCGGATGAACTAGACAATGAATACGCTGCTCTTGCAAAGGAATATAAGTCTTTCCTAGGCTCAAGCGCATATCTAAACTTATTTATGGATGCAGGCGTGTTTGATTATAATAAATCATTATTTAACAGGGTGAATTCGTACTACGCGCCAGATGCGGCTACTTCGTTTAAGGTAGAAAGCATTGCTACTCCTTTTACTATTTCTAAAACGACTTCTCAGTGGTTTGCAGTAGAAGATATACCAACTAGCAATTATATAACCTTCGACTATGTTGAGAGTAAAGATGATAAAGGTAAAACTGTTTATAATAACGTCCCAATAAGAGAGAACGAAGTATTAATCAATGCAACTAAGCTTATTCCGTTATTTGCAACCGAGTACGGCGTTATTGGAAACACCGACAAGGTAAACGGCTTTAAGACTCAAGATTTAATGCAAAGTTATGGCAACATTATTAAGGATGAACTAAATCCAAACGGCGTAAAATATGCATTTGAGGACAAGAGAGATGCAATGAATGCTTTCATTAAGATAATGGAAGATTTTACTGCTCCAAGTTTAACGGGTTCATTGCTTGGTCAAAACATAACTAGCAAAAATGTTCAATTAACTCAAACCTTCTCGGATTCAGGATTGAAAAAGGTAAATAATCTAAAGGTAGTTGGTGTGTACTTTAATATTGAAAAGAACGATGCAACGCCAACCAACTGGATATTTGCGTTAAGAAAAGCCGATTTATCTAAGGTTGGAGTATACGACGGACAAGGGTTTTATATTAGAGCAATTTCTCCTGTAAATATCAACTCGGATTCTCGTGAATTGCTAGCAAATATGATGACTAAAGACACTGGTCTTCAACTAACTTGGTATAAAAATACAACCATTTCAGGCTTAACAGATAATGCCTTTAAGGTTAAAGAAATGTTTGAAATATTTATTTACGTTGATATAGTGCTTGCTTTCTTTGCCGTATTTATGCTATCAAATTATATTTCAACGAGCATAATTCAAAAAAGGCAAACTATCGGTATTTTAAGGGCTCTAGGCTCAAACGGAAGAGATATCTTTAGAATGTTTATTATAGAGAGTTTAGTTATAGCGGTATTAAGTGGTATTTTTGCAATAGTGTTTGGCTTGATTGGTTGTCACTTGGTTAACTTCTATATAAATACATACATGTCAATCAACGTTAACTTCGCAATATTTGAATTTAGACAAGGCTTATTAATTTTCTTGTCAACGGTAATAACTTCGCTCGTAGCGTCGCTTATTCCAATTATTAGAACGTGTAAGCGTAAGCCTGTTGAACTTATTAGAAAATCACTTTAATTTACAAACTTAAAATCTTCACGATTTTTTCGTGAAGATTTTTCTTTTCTATCTACTAAAATAGTTGACAAATTATACGCTATGATTATAATAATAATTAGCACTCTAAGTCTTTGAGTGCTAAAAGGAGACTTGTAATGAAACAATTTAAGACCGAATCAAAAAGAATATTAGATTTAATGATAAATTCAATCTACACAAATAAAGAAATTTTCTTAAGAGAACTTATTTCCAACGCCTCGGACGCCATTGACAAATTAAAGTTTATATCTTTAACCGACAACGGCGTAAATATTGATTTCAAGATTTTTATAAAAGCAAATAAGACAGATAGAACCTTAACTATAGAAGACAACGGAATTGGTATGGACGAGGCTACTTTAGAAAAGAACTTAGGCACTATTGCCGAGTCTGGCACGTTGGCGTTTAAAAAGGAAAACCAAGGGGAAGAGAACGAACTTATAGGGCAATTCGGCGTAGGCTTTTACTCTGCTTTTATGGTTGCTGATAAAATTGAAGTGTTTTCAAAGGCATACGGAAAGGAAGATGCTTTTAAATGGGAAAGCAAAGGGGTAGAGGGCTACCAAATTTCAAAGACGGAAAAAAAGGACGTCGGCACTAAAATTGTTTTATGGCTTAAAGAAGACACCGAAGATTACAAATATTCGGACTTTTTAGAGCAATATAAATTAAGCGCGTTAATTAAGCAATATTCGGATTATATTAGATATCCTATCAATATGGAGATGTCTAGAAGAAGACTTATCGATGGCACGGAAGAGAATCCACAATACGAAGAAAGCGTTAGCGAAGAAACTCTAAATAGTATGGTTCCACTTTGGAAAAAAACAAAGAGTGAAGTGACAAAAGAGAGTCTTAACGAATTCTACAAAAACGAATTCCACGATTATATGGACGCATTAAAGGGAATTTATGCTAAAATTGAGGGGGCTGTCACTTACGATACCTTGCTTTTCTTCCCGTCAAAAGCGCCGATTGATTACTATTCTAAGGACTATAAAAAGGGCTTAAAGTTATATTGCAACGGCGTAATGATTATGGAAAAGTGCGAAGAGTTAATTCCCGATTATTTTGGATTCGTTAGGGGAATAGTTGATTCTGCCGATTTAAGTTTAAATATTTCGCGTGAAATTTTGCAACAAGATAGGCAAGTTAAAGCCATTGCAAATAGCATTGAAAAGAAAATCTCTTCGGAACTTAAAAAACTTATGGAAGAGGAGAGAGAAATCTACGAAAAACTCTTTGCAGAGTTTGGTTTATCTATTAAATTCGGCGTTTATGCCGGCTTTGGTATGAACAAAGACAAGTTGAAAGATTTCTTAATGTTCTACTCAAGTAGAAAGGAAAAACTAGTCACCTTAAAAGAGTACGTTGAAGGTATGCAAGAAGGACAAGAAGAAATTTACTATGCTTGTGGAGAAAACTATCAAAAAATTGCTAAACTTCCACAGATAGAAAAAGCTAAAGAAAAAGGCTACGAAATTCTTTATTTTAAGGATGGTGTAGACGAATTTGTTGCTAAGATTTTAATTGATTATGAGGGTAAAAAGTTCAAATCAGTTGCTGAAAGCGACTTTTCGCTTGATACCGAAGAAGAAAAGACTCAACTTGATCAAAAGAGAGAAGAGTATAAAGATATGCTCTCTGCAATCAAAGAAGATTTAGGCGATAAAGTAAAGGAAGTAAGACTAACTTCTAACCTTAAAACGTATCCCGTATGTCTAATTGCTTCAGGAGACGTTTCTATTGAAATGGAAAAAGTATTTGCGTCCATGCCAAACGCTGATGGAAGAATTAAAGCGGATAAGATTTTAGAGATAAGCGCAACGCATTCTATTTTGAAAACACTTGAAGAAGCGTATAAATCGGACAGAGAAAGACTAAAAAAATACTCGGTAGTTTTATACGAGCAAGCAAGAATACTAGAAGGTCTTGCTATTGAAAATACTGAAGAATTCGTTAATTCATTAACTGATATAATTAAATAGCAAAAAACGATAAAAAATTCTTGAAAACACCATAATTTTCAAGGATTTTTTAAGTTGTATGCATTAGAATTTATATATTAAAGTTTATATAAGGAAAATTGTAAATGTTAACGTTAAAAAATATTACCAAACGCTACAAGGTTGCAGGGGGCGACTTGCTCGCTCTAAAAGGGATAAACGTAAGTTTTAGGAAGAACGAATTCGTTTCGATTCTAGGACCTTCGGGGTGTGGAAAAACCACCACGCTTAATATCGTGGGTGGATTAGATAAATATACTTCGGGCGACTTAATTATTAACGGCAAAAGTACCAAGAATTTTACCGATAGGGATTGGGACGTTTATAGAAACCATAGAATTGGATTTATCTTTCAAAGTTATAACCTAATTCCTCACCAAACGGTGCTAGGAAACGTTGAACTTGCCTTAACGATTTCTGGTGTTTCTAAGGAAGAGAGAATTAAAAGATCAAAAAAAGCACTAGAAAAGGTGGGGTTAAGTTCGGAAATAAACAAGTATCCAAACCAATTATCTGGTGGTCAATGCCAAAGAGTTGCAATCGCGAGAGCGCTTGTTAATGAGCCTGATATTTTACTTGCAGACGAGCCTACGGGCGCTCTAGATAGTAAAACTAGTGTTCAAATTATGGATTTGATTAAGGAAATCAGCAAGGAAAAACTAGTAATTATGGTCACTCATAACGGCGAACTTGCTGAAAAATATTCCACGAGAATTGTAAAACTTTTTGATGGTGAAATAGTAGAGGATACTAACCCTTATATAGTAGAAGACAAACAAGAGAAAGAAGAAGTTGAAAAGATAGATAAAAAAACAAAGAAAGACAAGGCAAAAATGAGTTGGTGGACGGCTTTTAAATTGTCGGCTAGAAACTTATTCACTAAAAGGGGAAGAACGGCTTTAACGTCAATTGCGGGCTCTATTGGTATTATAGGTATTTCAGCAGTGTTAGCCGTTTCTACAGGCGTTCGTACGTATATAGCGAGCATGCAAGACGATATGCTATCGGGCAATCCTATAATGGTGCAAGAATCGGCAATAGACTTTACTGCTATGTCCGAAGACCTTTCGTTTGAGGAAAAAGTTGATTTTGTTAAGCAAGAGGGCTACGTTAACGTAGATAAGATGATAGAATTCTTGGCTAAGCAGTACAAAGCAGTAAACACACTCTTTACTCAAAACGATATTAGACAAGAGTACGTTGACTACGTTAAGGCAATGCCGAAAGAGTACGGGACGTTAAATATTGATTACGGCATAGACGTGACGAATAACATATATACCAACTTTAATAAAGACGCTGAAAGTGAAAGAAACGTTTCTCTTTCGGCAATCAAGCAAATATATACTGGAGTAATCGGTAAAACTACGTTAAGCGATCAAGCGCCCGTAATAGCCTCGCTTGGCGACGTGTTTATGGTAAAACCCGACGATAACGATTATATTCTAACTCAGTACGACTTGCTTGACGGACAACTAGCCAAAGAAAAAGACGAAATTATGATAGTTTTATCTAAAGATACGGCGTTAACCGACCTAATGCTTGGTCAACTCGGCTACTATACTCAAGACGAGTTTATGAACATCGTAAGCAAAGTTGACGACGTGGAGGGAAACGAAAACCCAAACCTAGATAAAGAGAGATTTTCCTATCAAGAATTAAAAGGAAAAGAGTTTATTTGGTATGATAACGCCACGGTGTTTGGCAAAAAAGTGACTGTTCCGGCAAACTTCAGCCCAACGGGAACTACCCTTCATAGTTTTACCTATAATTATAATAGCAGTGCTTTTACACAAGAACAAAAAGATAACGGGCTAAAACTGAAAGTGGTTGGCATTTTACAGCCCAAAGAGAACATTAACTTTGGCTGTCTACAAAGTGGAATATATTATACGAGTGCTTTATCGGAGTACGTTATTGAAAAAAATTATGATAGCGAGATTGCAACACACTTTAGAGATACTACTAATAATCCAGACGGATCAACTTCAATAGCGGCGTATACCTACGATTTTAACTATGAGGGCGTAGATTATAGCGGAACTGCTCAAGTTGGTAAATATAATCAAATGATGAGTATGTTTAGTGGTGGAACTCCGGTTTATCAGTTGACTTCACGCCATTTAGGAGGGGAAAAGGTCGCAAACTCAATATATATTTACCCTAGCGACTTTGACACTAAAGATTTAGTAAACCAATATTTAGATAAATGGAATAGTGAAGAAGATATCGTAGTTAACGGAAAAACTTATACCATTGAGGATAGGATAGAAACAAAATATACCGATACGCTTTCGTTAGTAATATCAATGATAAATACCATGATAGACGTAGTCACCTACGCACTTATAGCGTTCACTTCGCTATCCTTAGTGGTGTCTTGCGTAATGATAGCCATTATAACGTACGTTTCGGTTATGGAAAGAGTAAAAGAAATCGGTGTTATTCGTTCGCTTGGTGGTAGAAAAAGAGACGTTTCCAATTTATTTAACGTTGAAACGCTTATTATTGGTGGAATGTCAGGTTTATTTGGCGTTGGATTCACTTATCTACTATCGTTGATAGTTAACGTGATAATACAATCACTTGCAGGATTTAACATTATGATATTGCCTATAACTACCGCTTTAATATTGATAACGCTTAGTATATTGTTAACGGTAATTTCCGGTTTGATTCCGGCAAGAAAAGCCGCTCAACAAGATCCTGTGGTCGCTTTAAGAACTGAATAAAGAATAAAATAAATTAAAAGCCTAGTCGCTACTAGGCTTTTTTGTTTTTTAAAATTTAAAATTTGATGAAAATCTCTTGACACCATAAAACACCTATGCTATAATATATTTAACATTTAAGTTAATTGTTAATTGAAAGGAGGTAAAATGTCACTACAACAAACTATGTTTGCGCTATCAGACGCAACGAGAAGAAAAATATTAAATATGCTAAAGAGTGGCAAACTAACGGCGGGGGAGATAGTGGAAAAATTTTCCATATCAGCGCCTGCAGTTTCAAGACACTTGTCCGTGTTAAAAGATGCAGATTTAATAAGGGATACAAGGGTAGGAAAATTTATATACTATGAAATAAATACTTCAGTTTTAGAAGAAGTAATGTTATTTATATCAGGTTTAAAAGGAGATAAAAATGATTAAGAATAATAAACTGAAAACGATATTTTCATCACTAATAATTTTATTGCCAATCGTAATAGGGCTAATTTTTTGGAATAAGTTGCCAAATGGAATTCCAATTCACTTTGACGTAAATAATAACGTAGACGGCACGATAGCAAAGTGGATATTCGTATTCATTTTCCCGATTGGACTTGTGACACTTCATTTATTAAGTCTGCTTTTAACGGGGTTAGATCCAAAATTTAAGAACATTGATAAAAAGAATACTAGCGTGATTTTTATTATTATTCCTTTATTGAGTTTATTAGTCTCAGCAGTTTCATATTCAATGGCTTTGGGGCTAAAAATAAACGTAGCATTTATAGTAATGTTAGTGCTTGGAGCATTATTTATAATAATTGGAAATTATATTCCAAAGATTAGGCAAAATTTTTCACTTGGAATAAAACTTCCATGGACTCTAAACGACGAGGATAATTGGGTAAAAACGCATAGATTTGCTGGAGTTGTATGGGTAATAGGTGGCGTAATTATTATGATTACTTCCTTTTTGTCAAATTTATTTTTGTTCATTGGGATAACGCTTGCTTTGGTAATTATTCCAACGATTTATTCATACGTTTATTACGCAAAGAATAAAAAAGACGATAAAAATTAGTAAATTACACAAACTTTTATTGATGAAGTCAAAAAAGTTTGTCGTAATATTTAGTTTGATATTGATATTTATTAGTATTACGGCATTTGGGCAAAGTAAAAGTTATGCCCAAATGCCTTTTTACGATTTACGTCCAAAAGAATTAGAGTTAAGGTCGCAGTTTACTACTTATTATAAAAATTCTACAAGCGAGAGAAAAAGCAATATAAAATTAGCCAGCAAGCAGTTTAACGGCTATTTTTTAGACGTAGGTGGAGAATTTTCTTTTAATAATGTTGTGGGGGAGAGAACTGAGAAAAGGGGTTATAAAAATGCAAAAATAATATCTAACGGCGAATTTGTAGACGGAATTGGTGGTGGAGTTTGCCAAGTTTCAACAACTCTATATAACGCTGTAATTTTGGCTGATTTAACTATAAACGAGTGGCATAGACATAGTTTGCAAGTGTCCTACGTCTTGCCGTCTTTTGATGCTATGGTAAATTCAAATTGGGCAGATTTAAGATTTACAAATAGCACGCATAACCCAATAGTAATTTATACTTTTGCCGACGACGAAAAGATAACCATAAAAATTTACGGAGAAAAACTTGGGTATAAAGTAGAGAGAGAAAGCGTAGTAGTTGGCAGTATTGAAGCGCTTCCTGAAGAAGAGAAGATAGATATATTAAACGAATATCCAAATTTATTTGAGGGAGAAAGACAAGTTTTATCGTATAGTAAAAAGGGGCTAATAAGTCAAGGGTATATTGTAAAGAAAGATAAAAATGGCAAGGTGACTTTAAGAAAGAAGATAAGAGAAGATAAATATAGCGCTTACAGGGGAAAGGTGATAATAGGCACAGCAAAAAAGCCAAAGGAAATAATAGAAGAAGAGAGATAATAAAAATTAAATATAAAAATTTAGTAAAAGATAAAAAATACTTTGACAAATACAAAAATTTATGTTAACATATCGTAGATAAAAAGATAAATTGAGTCAAGGTTATGGAGAAATACCCAAGTGGCTCAAGGGGCTCCCCTGCTAAGGGAGTAGTACGTTTATAGCGTAGCATGGGTTCAAATCCCATTTTCTCCGCCAAGAGCAACTCGTTTGAACTTTTTACGTTCAGACGAGTTTTCTTTTATTTCTTCAAGGTTTTTACCACTTTCAACTTCTCTTAACTGCTTTTTGTTAAGGCGTTTAGTTTCCCTATCGTTTGAGTTGTAGAGAATAATAACCTTATCGTCATATAAAATAACACGATTTATAAACGAGTTGAAAAACTCGTTTCTTTCTTCGCCTTTTTCGTATTTCATATAAGCAAAATAGGTTAAAAATTTCTTAACTTCGTTAGGTTGTAAAGGTTTAACTTGTCTTGCTTCTTCAACGGCTATCTTGTTTTCAAGGTCGGCTTGATTTGCTTCTAAGTTTAGTAAGCGGTCTTTCGTTGTCTTTGTAAAGATGCCGTTTTCTATTGCCGTCATAATGCTGTTAATGGACTTATTGACTTCTTTAAGTTCCTTTTGTAGCGATAATAAAACGGTTGGCATAGATAATTCTGCGTTAAACTTATCTGCAACCAATTTAGCGATTTTATCAATAACCTTTGGTCGAAGTACGTATTTTATGGTTGCTTCAAATACAAGTGTTTCGATAAAATCTTGGCTAACGTTTTTCTTGTCGCAGTCATTTGGGTTTAGTTTCTTACCATAACACTTATAGTAGTGGTAAACACGTCCCGTTTTACTCGTGCCTGTTTCTGCGGTAATTGCCGACTCGCAATACCCACAAAAGAGTTTACCGCTTAAAATGTAAGGTTGTTCGTCATAGTTCTTTCTTTGTTTATGCTTATGTAAATCCATAATTAAATTACACTCCCTAAATAATTTTTCATCCACAATAGGTGGAATTACGTTTGTATAGACTTTGCCGTCCACGTTTACAATGCCCATATACTTTTCATTTCGTATAATGCGGGCAAGTTGGCTCATAGAAAACTTTTTGCCTGACTTGGTTTTAATACCCGATGCGTTAAGACGAGCTATAATATCTTTGGCTTTTTCACCGTTTCGGTAACGAGTAAAAATATCTCTAACTACTGTTGCTTCAAGTGGATTTATTGTCCACTTTTTATCAACGGTGTCGTAGCCTAATAGTCCGTGACCACCTATAAAATTGCCTTTTATAAGGCTTTCTTTAATACCACGCTTGACTTTTTGAGAAAGTTCGGCGGAGTAATACTCCGCCATACTCTCAAGCATACCTTCAACGAGTATTCCGCTTGCATCGTCGGTAATGTTTTCTTTTGCAGACAAAACTCTTACGCCGTTCTTCTTTAATTTTGCTTTGTAGTTAGCACTGTCGTAACGATTACGGGCAAAACGGTCTAATTGGTAAACCAAAACGTACTCAAAGTTCTTTTTCTTGCTATCTTCAATCATTTTAAGAAACTGTGGACGTTTATCTGACGTTCCCGTTAAAGCCCTATCTATGTATTCGCCAACAATTGTAATGTCGCTTCGCTTTGCAAAGTCGTAGCACTCACGTAATTGACCTTCAATAGATTGTTCAGTTTGAGAGTGCGAACTAAATCTTGCGTAGATTACTGCTTTCTTCATTGTTTGTTCTCCTTTCTAAAAACGTTTTTTGGTGTTAGATTGTCGTATGAGTTATTATCTCTTACAAAATCTAACAACATATTTGCAAGCACCGAAGCGCTTGCTGTTAGTGTTTCATCATCTAATTCAAGTGGCGAAGTTGCCACTTCGTTGGTGGAAAAGTTTATTTCCACCTTGTTAAATTCGTCTAAATAATGTCTTTTCAAATCTCCTTAATTTTTTATTTGTGCGGATACAATGTCCTCTTTCCTGATGGCAGAACACCAATAAACTACATCTCAGTAGATGCGTTGTGTTTGTTAGTAAATCTTTAACCATAAACCACAATTTTCCTCCTTAATTTTTTTGGTTATGTACTGATAAAATAAATAGACGCTTGGCATCAGTTAAATCCAAATGTCCGAAGTTATAGGCATAACGTCATAGTCGTCACCTTCTTTACGATTAAAGCGTTTAATCTGTTCTTTAGACGTGTACTTTAATCTCGACAAGCTTTCGCCACGTTCAGCTCCGTACCTATAAGATATTTTGTTGTAAAATCTCTCTTGTAGGTCAGAGTAAGACGTTAAACCGCCACGTTGCTTCCAAAATTCAGAGTGGCAAAGCAATGGTTTTACGTCGCTATGTATTGTGCAATAAATAGGCTCGCCGTCATCATTTCGCAGTTGCAATCTACTTCCACACTGAGAAAATTCGTTTCCGCAAACCTTTCGTTGCCAACTGTTCGTTAGTGGCAAGTAATACACGAAAAGGTTTCTTCGGTTTGGCTCGGTAACGATAATTGCGCAAATGATGTTCGTATCAGTTTGCTTGTAGCCAATAGTTTCGATTGCAAAAGCGTAGCATCTTTTGAAATACTCTAATCTTTCATACTCGTCGGGGAAATCATCCCAAAATTCGTGGTTGCCACCAAACTGCAAACATTCTAATGCGATGTTCTTACCGCGATTAAAAAATCTTGCGTTGTGTTTGGTTTTAATTCGTATCCATTCTTGTTCAAAATTAGATAACATAGGTTTTAACCACTTAATTTCGTAAGTTTGTTCAACTTCTTTAAGATAATCGTCTTGTTCAGACAGTTCATCTTTCTTAAACGTTAAAACGGAAATAGTAGCGTGCTTGTCCCTTATATGGTTTTCATAATATTCGTAATTCCAATTAGTCATTTTTCACCTCCTTTTTGTTTTTTAAGGGATAAAAAAGAACGACAACCTGTTCATTAGGTCATCGTTCAGAATTGCTCCCTCCACTCATAAGCCACGAGAAGAAGGAAAATATTAGTAAATTTGAAAAATTTTTAAAAATAATTTAATTTTTTTAGTGTCTTGCCCGAATAGAAGCGGTAAAACTGCTTTATTCGTCTAGTACGAATATTAACTATGATAGGATAAATACGTTTTTCGTAATATTCTTCGGGAGATATATTTACTCGTTTAGCAAGTTTCTCCACCGCAGTATATAAGCCGTCTGCCGCTTTATTGTTGCCGTGTAATCCACGTTCTCTACGACATTCAACTTCGGTAATTAAACGGATATATACGATTTGTACCAAAGGAACTGCATCGGCATAGTTTTGTAAATACCAAGCAAGCTCTTGGTCGCTTGCCTTTGATAGATACTCCGATTTTTCTTTTTCAAGTGCCTCCTCGTTATATAGATAGTATCTAATAGAAAAACGGACAAATTCGCCCAAACTATAATACCAATAAAGGAAGTGGGCTATATCGTTAGGATGGAGATGTCTTAATACATATTCCATTTCTACGTCTAAGAACATCGGCATTTCCAACTTTTTAGTAAACAAGTTCCAACACTTCCAAAGGTATTCGGGACAATTAGTTTTTATAGCTGTAGTTTGCTCTGCATAATCGTAGTTGTATTGTGCTTTGGCTTTAATCATTGAAACGTAGCCTTGTGTAACATTTAATGCTTTAGCTATATTTTTTTGAGTAGCGCCGTTTTCAAGCATTTTAAGAACTTTTTCTTCATCTTCGGTAAGTTGGTTATATAGGTCTTTTTTGTAGTAATAGTTTGCCACTTTTGTATCTATAGGGGTATCCTTAACGTGGAAGTTTTCTAGTTGCTTTGCAGTTAAAGTTTCATCTTCTTCATCGAGAAGTTCAGCAGTATGGCGTACGTATTTATGCTCGTTATTATACTCAATCCTATCTAACTCAATTAACGCTTCCCATTCTTTCTCGCTTACTTCAATCGTGACAAAACCACGCCCACCCATTTGCACGGTGGCGTTTTCAATATCATCGCAAGGATAATAGTATAGATATTTACCCTCTGTTTTAGCGAGCAGTTTTTTCTTATTGTAATGATATGCTAATTTATCCATAGTCCTATTATACCAAAGTAAAGATGACAAGATGTGTCATATTTATAAACTTTTTGGAAGATTTTTTGCCGATGCGTTTTTCCGAAAAAATGGTGCGGATTTCAACGCCTAAGCAGGTTAAGGAAATTGCACTAAATTGCAATTTCGACTTCTAAACAAGTGGGAACCCCACTTTGGCTTGTCGCTACTATAAGTATATAATTTTATTATATAAGAGTCAAGCAAACAAGCCTATGTGACTTAAAGTCCGTTGTGAAAAAAGTCACTTTTTGTTAAAATATATCTATATGAATTTAGGAGTATAAAAATGGACGTAAAGATTTTAGTTGGTAAAAGAGTAAAAGAACTACGAAACAAACTCGGTATAAGCCAAGAAGAACTTGCCGACTTAGCAGAATTAGATAGAACTTACATAACTAGCGTAGAGTGTGGTAGAAGAAACATCTCGATTGTTAATATTGAAAAGCTTGCTACTGCACTTAGAGTAACGCTTAAAGAATTTTTTAACTTTTGATAAAATTATAGAGGTTACACTATGAGAGAAAGAATTAAGAGTATAGTTTTTGACGAATTTTCTAAAGTTGTTAGAAATATAGAAAGTGACTTTAGATACAACTTTATAAGAAAGAGATATAATTTTCTTTTAAGCCAACTTGATGAGGAAATGACTGCAAACATGGTGTTTGTTAGTAGTTTTGAATCTAAAAGTGGTTTTGCAATAGAGGCTTGCGCTAAACGTATTGCTCGTTTACGTTTTGGAGATGAAAACGTTCCCACTATCGTAAACCCACACGGCATACAACACAATATTAACGAAAATTCTATTGCCGGACAAATTATTGTTACTAAAGTAAATACCGACGATGGGAATCTCAGAGGGCAAATTTCTGCTTTTAGAGCTACAAATACTGCAAGCGGCGCTGGAAGAAATCGTTGTGAAAGCGGTGTTAATCAAAATAGTATTAAAGAAAATTTATTACCTCTTACAGAAAGATACATGTCTGAAACTGTACATAGAAAGCCTGTTGATTTAGCTTTCTTTGATGGACAAGATTGGAATATCCTTGAACTTAAAGCTGGTGGCGATTTAGATAGTTCTAATGCGCCATCAAACGTAGAAAAACTTTTAACTATTTACGTAGGATTAAACGTTCCAAACGCAAAAGCATATTTCGCAACTTTATACAATAAAGATGGCGAAGGAAATAATTGGAGCGGTGCTGTGAAGAAACATTTAGCATATCCAGAAATGTTCTTGATAGGTAAAAAGTTTTGGGAGAAAATTCTTCCCCCTGGTATTTCATTTGAAGATTTCGAGGAAATATACAAAGAAGCTTTAGAAGAAATAGACTTGAACGCTAAAATACGCGAAATGATTAGAAATTGTACCCAAAACTAAAATGATAAGAGTAGAAAAAATAAAATCCAAAAACTATACGCTTGTCAATGGCGACTGCATTAATTATTTAAGCAAAATTCCTGACCATAGTATTGATTTGATTTTAACCGACCCTCCCTACAACATAGCACAGTATTCAACGGGCAATATCAATTTGCCTGGTAGAAGTGCGTTAAATAATGATTTGGGAGAATGGGACTTAAAAGAAATTGACCCATTTGAATTAGTAAAAGATTTTAAAAGAATATTAAAACCCGACGGAAATATTTTTATTTTCACAAGTTATAATCTAATCGGTAAATGGCATGCTGCTTTCGATAGCGAATTTGATACATTTCAATTCTTTGTCTGGCACAAAACGAACCCAGCACCAAAGATTTACAAAAACGGCTTTCTAAACAGCTGTGAAATGATTGCTTGCATGTGGAATAAAGGTCATAAATGGAACTTTACTAAACAAAACGAAATGCATAATTTTTTCCAAAGTCCTATTTGTATGCGTCCAGAGCGTTTAACTAACCCTAAACATCCTGCTCAAAAACCTATTGCGCTGCTTGAACATTTAATAAAAATTGCATCAAACGAAGGCGATGTTGTTTTCGACCCATTTATGGGCGTGGGCTCAGCTGGTGTTGCCGCACTAAAAAATGGCAGAAGATACATAGGAATTGAAATAGAAAAAGAATATTTTGAAGCAACTACTAAAAGATTAAGTTCATTTAAATAACATATACAAAAAAAACGAAATCTCCCAGATTATACTGGGAGATTTGTTATTATTAGATGTTCTACATCTCTATCATTTCTACTACGCATGTTGTACGAGTATTGCTTATCAAAACTTACTATATTAAAATCTTTTTCGTAAAGCTTATGAATAAACTCCGTATTTTTTATTACAAGAAGAAATTTCGCTGCTGTTTTTCTTAAGTTATACGCCAATCTTTCCTGGTCAAATTTAGTAAAATCCTTGCCTTCGTAATCAGAGAAATCTGTATCGTAAGGTGGGTCTAAGAACATAAAGTCATTAGAAGTCAATTTAACGTTATCAAAGAATTTTTCAAAATCTGAGCAATGTATTTCAGTATCTGAAAATAACGTTTCGATTTCTCTATTAAACATTGCATCAATTTTAGATTGCATATTTTTTCTATTATAAGACATTCCACCATAAGGAATATTAAATTCACCTTTAGAGTTATATCTAAACATAGAGCCATAACAATATTCTCTAATAAAGTAAAAGTTTGCAGCTTTGTATTGAATAGATTGGTCGTTTATTTTACCTAAATTCAAGTCATTAAAAATTTGCCTGAAGTACATGTAATAACCACTTGTAAAACCTGTAAGCAAGTTTTCAATTAAATCTTCATTTGAAAAAGGAGTTTTCTTATAATTTGCTACTGTTCTTATGAATTTATCTTCAACCATACGGTATAAAGTTTTTTCAAAAGCAGTTTCATCCATCAATAACTTCTCAGTAAATCCAAAATTGATTTTTACTGATAAACTAGATATTAAGCTTTGAAGAGTGGTTGACAATTCTTCTTTTGATATTTTTCCATCCTTCAATTTAAAGAATGTGTCAGATAGAAAGGTGCTTTCCGTAGAGCAAACATTTACGATATTATTAAAGCTGTTATTATAGCACATCAAAAGATTATATAAAGTCTTATCTTGTGCTTTAATGAGATTATAATATTGAATTAAAGACTCAGAAATGTCGTTTATTGCCGCCTTTTTAGGTTGCAGATGGAAGAATAATGCGCCACCGCCGAAAAACGGTTCAACATATCTATCATATTCAGGAATTAACGGCTGAATTTTATCTATTTCTCTAGATTTACCGCCAGGCCATTTTATAATTGGGTTCATGCGTGCACCTCAAAATTTAGATTTTTATTGACACAGAAAG
>JAFTKC010000020.1 GCA_017456055.1 Clostridia bacterium
CAACGCCCAACGTCGTGGGGCGCTGACGCAAGGGATTTATGCGATATTATACATATAAAAGAAAGTAGCGAAACAAAACTTGCTATGCCCTTTTTTGCTCTTGAAGAAGTGTTATATAAATGGATATTTAGCAAGTTTACAGATTTATATTATAAATACCGATACGTTCGGTCAGATAATACCGTTCCTATGTGGTTATTAAAGAAAATAACGGCAAAGATTAACCATTACTATACGGGAATTTATAATCGTTTTGGATATTGCCGTTTATCTGTTCAAGTTGAAAACGGAACTATGGACGGGGAACTACTTGAACTAATATATTTTTTAATGTTTAAGAAAATTTATAGCAGAGTTTTCTCAACTGACTGTTATTCTGATTTCTTTATGCAAAAGGCTTTGCGTTCTCAAGTAGGGTTAAACGATATAATAGAATTTAAATCCGAAAAAGCAACGCTTGAAGAATTGATACAAGAAAACGCTTATTTTATGAAAGATATTCTTTTTGGACTTAAAAATGACGATAAGGACTAATGTTCTTGACAAAAATTAAATTATAGTATATGATAATTATACTTTTATTTTAGTGGTGTAATTATGTCTAAAATTGTATGTCCTAATTGTAATAACGATAAAATAGTTTTCGTAAATGAATTGATAGAAAAGCCTGAAAAAGAAGGTGCTGTTTTTTTTAGTCTTTTGCGTGCTGTTTGTTTTTTGGTTATATTGATTAGTTTTATATTTTTTGTAAGGGGTGAAGAATTAGAAAAGATTCCTGCCTTATATGTATTAATTGGTTCTTGTTTGTTTTTAATTTTAACTTATATATTCCGTTTGTTACAACCTTTTAGATATGAAAATAAAACTAAATGTATCTGTCTAGATTGTGGTGATACTTGGTATTTAGATGATAAAAAACAAAGTACTTCAACAAATAGTAATCCTTAAGGTTAGGGGTGGCTACTATGGTAGTAGTGGCAATTTGGCTTGACTTATAGATTGTTATGTGCTATACTACCTTGCGAAAAGGTGGTTAGCGCAGTTTGTCATTGATGATTAACATTAAATTGATAATCTGCAATGTTATTAGTATTGTTTCCAGCAAAGACATAACAAGCAACCTCCTTTTTTCTTTTGAAACAAGCACATAAAAGGCTGTAAGTCAAGTAGGGGTAAAAAAGAAAAAGTCCGGAGCAGTTCTGCTCCGGTTTTCTTATATAAACTTGCTTTGGGGTTTTGGTGGAAAGCGCTTTCCACTCCGGGAAGTGTCCGACGTCTTCCACTTGTTTAATGTTTTCCTTTCATACCTTTTGAACGCATTTTATCGGCGCAGTCAGGGCAATAGCATTTTTTGTAGTCTTTGGATATTGCCCAACCATGCGCTCTTGCGCCTTTGCCCGAATTAACGTGAAGTTTTTCGTTCTTTCCGCATTTGTCGCAAATGAAACTAAAGTAATGAATATTAAAAAATGGCATATTATTTACGCTCCTTTATATTGATAATCTTAAAAGTAAATGCAACGTAGTTAGTCATTACGTCTGATATATCGAATATATCGGTTATCTTGACGTAAATACTTTTACCGCTATAAATATCTTTTGTGTATTCAAAGCAACTTTGTCTACCTAATGGGCAAGGATTATAGTCGCCCTGTCTTTCATCATATTTAAGCCCGTCGCAACAATATCTATCAGGGCAAGTCGGGGATATTCTTTGTCCTAAATATTCTTCTAGTGCTACGATATCCCCTACTTTATAATTACGGTCATTAAATCTGATTTCAAAATTTTTTCTTCCGCTTGCAATTTCTTCATAATGTATCGGTGCTATTTTAACGTGGTGTGTCATAATTTTTCTCCTATTGTAATTTGAATTGTTTAGCAATTTTATCAATAAAATTGCTTATTTGTGTGTGCGTGTATCCATTTAATGACCAAGCAATTTCAGACAAGTATTTTTTTGCATAATCAATTATTTCTTTACCATACTTTTTATTATCTTTTCTTTCGCAACGTATTTCATACATTTCATCTTCTACGTTTATTAAGTAGTTCCTTAATTCTTCTATTGTATTTGCTCCGTCAAGACTATACTTTTTAATACATTTAAGCATTCTATCTTCATTAGAATCACTTAAATTATTGGGTACTTGATTTGATAGCCAACGCAACGAACTTTCTTTTTTGCGACTATTTTCTATTTTTTCTTTTAATTCTTTATCTTTCATAATTATCTCTCCCAGTGTTTTTTCTCAATGTCTTTTATAATTTTTATATTTGGATATTGCTTTTGCAGTTCGGCAAACCGCTTAAACGCTTTATGGCGTTCTGTTCCGTCAAAACGTTCTTGTAAAAGTTCTTCAGGCTTAACGTCTTCACGGTCATAGACTTTTTCAAGATATATGTAATAAAACTTTTTATTCTTGTAGTAATTGATTTCACGTTTTAACGTTAAGCGTAAACGATAATTTGTCGAAACTATTTCTTGATAGCGATTAAACAGTTCTATGCGATACTCTTGTAAAAAATCTATTAACCGTTTTAAGTCGTCAATTTCATTTACAGTCGCTTTATCTGCTTGCTTACATTGTTCTAATGAATTGATTTTATCGGGCCGTGTAATGTAATGACGACAGCGGAATATATCCACCATACCGCTATTATCGGCGTATTTGAAAAAGTCTTTAATCCTTTCGTTCATCTCGTTTTGTTTCCTTTTTGTTTTTTGGCTCATAATCGGTAGAACAGAAACCGAACATTTTACCGCATAATTTATTACATGTTTCAATTTTTTTGCAGTTTACGCACTCGCCTTTTTTACCAGTCATTTCTTTTGCTCCTTTTATATAATTCCTTTTTCTTTACATAGTTCTGAAACACGTTTTTCCCAGTCGTCATCAAATGGGCTATATAAATTATCTTCTATTTCGTATATGCCGTAAGTTTTAATGACTTTACTATTTTTTCTAAACACATAAACCCTGCTATTGGGTTTGTTTTCGTCTTCAGTATCAACTATTAAAAATTCTTGATTTTCTGCTATTTTCATTTTAATTGCTCCTGTTTGTTTCCGGGGCGGAATGACCGCCCCAGAATAAATTTATTTTTCTTTTTTCATATAGCGTTTGCAAGTTAAGCCTTTATTTGTTTCGTGTATATCTGTACAAACGCCACGTTCATTGCACTCTTTTTTATTTTTACAAGTTTTACAGATTTTTAAGCAACCTGCCATTTGACATATCATCATTATTTTTGCTCCTTTATGATTTTGGTTAAATAATCTGCACCCGTTTCGGTGTCGCCCCAGTAAATAAAACGATTTCCTTTAATCGTTGTAAATTCTTCAAAAAATATAAAACATTCGTTTTGGCGTTTTTCGTCTTTATAGTCTTCCATAGTTCTAACGTATGCGTTAAAAAGAATTTCTTCCCCGTTAAGTACCATAGCAATTTTGTCAAATCCGTATATGCTTTTATTTTTTAATTTTCCATATTTGACTCTATACCCTATTTTTGCTTTTATAGTATCTTTCATTGTTTTTACTCCTTTGGGGTTGCTATACTGCAACCCCTATTTTTAGTTGTTGGTCTTGTTCGTCTTTAATTACTTCAGAGCCGTGTAGCCTGCGGATTTCTTCAAGGCTTAAGCGGTGTTTGTTGTTGGTTGGGTTTTCTGCCCACGCCCACGCTTTTTTACCTGAACAGTAGAAGAAACCTAAATTTTTTAATTGTTTTTTATACGCATAAGCATTGAATACCCAAAGCCAAGCCCCGCAAAGTTCAATCTTGCAATTAAAATTGATTATGGCGTTTATTATCTCTCTGAAGTTGTCGGGTATATCCGATTGAGTTTTACGCTCATATCTTACGCCGTCGGCGGTCTTGTGGTAGTTTTTAACTTGCTTGTGTAGTTCGTCATACTCGGCGTTAATCTGTTGCATATCTTCAACTTTTCCGCCTTTGTCTGGGTGATGTTCAAAAGCAAGTTTTTTGTACTGCTCACGCAGTTCTTCAAGTGTCGTTACGTTCTTAAAAAATTTGTATTGCATATTTTTAACCCCTTTGCAATTTTTTCTTGATTTTAATTTTT
The DNA here is from genome assembly GCA_017456055.1 of Clostridia bacterium. Taxonomy (GTDB): domain Bacteria; phylum Bacillota; class Clostridia; order Christensenellales; family Borkfalkiaceae; genus UBA1259. Next base: position 4,090 of record JAFTKC010000020.1, read on the forward strand.
TGTTGTGATATAATAATTAAAAAGTTTGAATAAGGGCGGATAGGTGCGCCCCTATTCGGGTGAGCCGTTCGGGTGGTTGGAATTTTTTACCCGTTCGGCTTTGTTTTTGTTTACGTCGTCAAGTTATCGGGTTATGTACTCAATTAACTTGACGATTTCGTTTTCTTGCCAGCCTTTACCCTTTAAGTATTGAATAAGTCTGTACAATTCGCTACTTGTCATTTCGTTCACTTCCTTTACCTACCTAAAATAAAATTTATTTAACGGCTTGCGCCGACCGACTAACTAAAAAATCGTTTCATCTTTTGATGAGCCTTTGGGGTTTGGGGCAACGCCCCGAATATAAAAAATTTTTTTAGTAATTTAAGAAAATCCCCGCATGCTCTATCGTTTCACCTTCCGTTTCGCCTTGGAACGGTGAAATTACAAAGATAGCCTGTTAAAGAACTTGCATTTGCTTGCAAATGGAAAAAATCCCTATTTTTTATTTCTTTAACAAAAAGGATAGATTTGTGATAGCATAGTGGAAAGGTGGAGCGGGGTGGAACGGTAGAGTTGCGGAAAAGGATTTGCTTAAATTACGGCTCGAAAAAAAATTTTTAAATCCATACCGTATAAAAGAAAAAAGTTGCTAAATAGCAACCGTTATAAATTATTACCGATTGAAATGCACGAAAGAAGGAACGGGCCGACTATTAGGCGGTTTAGCCGTGTCGCCCGTCCCCTTTCACATTTAATCGATACAAGGGGTTAAAATTTAATATGGAAAAGGAACGTAAGAAAAGAAAGTTCAGACATTTGACGTGGGAAAAAAGACTTCAAATTGAAGCCTTATTCAAAGTAGGATATAAAGCAAGACAAATTGCAGAAGAAATAGGTTGTTCTTTTAAGACTATATATAACGAACTAAAACGTGGTGAATACGACCATGTAAAAGTTCAAGATACTTTTTGGTATGGCAAAAAGTATAGACATATAAAATCATACAGTCCAAACAAAGCACAGGATTTATATAAAAAGAATATGAGTTTACACGGCGTTGAAATTAAACTCGGCAATGATTATGAATTTGCTGATTATATCGAAAAACGTATTGTAGATGACGGCTTAACTCCGCTCGCTGTTTTAGGTGAAATTAAAAAGAAAGGGTTGGTTTTCAATACTACTATTTGTGTTCAGACTTTGTATAACTATATTCGTAGTGGTGTATTTTTGCGTTTATCTATGGAGCATTTACCGTATGCAAAAAAAGATAAACGTAAAAACGAAAAAGTAACCGTTAAAAAACTTCCCCGTGGTGTTAGTATTGAAAAGCGCCCTGTATCTGTTTATGAACGTGCGGAGTTCGGCCATTGGGAAATGGACTGCATTGAAAGTTGTAAAAAGAAAAAGGCAACGTTATTATGTCTTTCAGAACGTCTTTCCCGTCGTGAAATAATATTTAAGTTGCCTAATAAAAAATCTGATTCGGTTATTAAGTGTCTAAATCTTCTTGAACACCGTTACGGTAAACTGTTTCCGAAAATTTTTAAGACTATAACGGTAGATAATGGCGTAGAATTTTCCGATTATACGGCAATGGAACGTTCACGTTATGGAAATAAAAAAAGGACGACAGTATATTACTGTCATCCGTATTGTAGTAGTGAACGTGGAACTAACGAACGTATGAATAGGGAAATTCGTAGAAAGTTCCCAAAAGGCACGGACTTTAGTCGTGTAAGCATTGAACAGGTCGCCGAAGTCGAACGGTGGTTAAATGCTTACCCACGTGGCATTTTGGGTTATGATACGCCCGAAAATGTCTTTAATTCGTGTTTAAGTGCAATTTCTTAAAAATTTTTTTATAAATGTGTAATTATTTCTTGACATTTACA
>JAFTKC010000021.1 GCA_017456055.1 Clostridia bacterium
TAACTAAAGACGGATGTGAAAACTTAACTTCTTATCCAAGAAAACTTTTTGAAATAGAGTAGACAACGGATAAAAAGTATATTAAAATATAATAAAGTGGAGGGAAAGATAATGCTTAACACAAATTATTGGGTATGGGGATACACTATGAAAAAAGTTCCCGAGCAACTACCATATTTGCATAAAAAAACTTATTGTTCGCTTGAGACGGCGGCAAATTATCTAGGCGCAGATAGAGTTATTTTTATGAATTCTTCGCATAGTCTAGATAATTACGACGACGAGCAATTTAAGTATATTGCCGATAAAAAGGAAGTTTTAATCGCATTAACTAGCGATAATAGATATATAAAGGAAGGGGCAAAAAGGGCGAGTGAATTTTCGCTAAAATACCCAAATATTACTGGCGTAGTGATTGACGACTTTTTAGATACTCCCGTTGGACCATGCTCAGATTTTAGCGTAGAAGATATTCGCGAACTCTATCAAAACGTAAAGAGTAAAAATCCTAACCTAAAGGTGTGGGTGGTTAGATATTCTCGCCATCCTATTGAGCAAATAGAGCCATACTTAGATTTTATCGACGGAATTATTTGGTGGGTGTGGGTTGATACCGAACACTATTGGCGTTATCAATACCCAATCGACTTAAAGAAGTTGGGTGAATATAAAAAGCCCGTTTTACAAGGCGTTTACTTGCATAACTACGGCGAGAATTTAGATCAACCGGTAGATTTAAATATGCTTAAAATCATTATGCCGAGAGTAGCAAAGGCTATGAGAAATTCTGCATCTTACTACGGCATGGCTGAAGTTCAAGGTTGTGTAATTCTCCAAAACGGATGGATGGGTGAAGAGACGCATAGAGAACAAACTCAATGGCTAAAGAGTTTTATCGACTACCATAAGGGAACGACGACTATTAGAGAAGAATAAAAGAAAAACGCAGTTATAAAAACTGCGTTTTTCTTTTATTTATCGTATCTCATACAAGAAGAAGAGTATTGTTCGCTATTTGGAAGTTTAATATCAATCTTCTTCTTTAGTTTGATATCTTTACTAGAAGAGCCTACTAGTATTTCAAAAGCGCCGTTTTCTACGTGCCAATCTTTTAGACAAGTATTGTAGTACGCAAAGGCTCTTTTATCTAGTTTTACGCTAATAGTTTTGGTTGATCTTGCCTTGATTAAATCCTTAGAAAAGCCCTTTAATTCTTTTTCTGGGCGAAGCACCATAGAAAATACGTCTTTAACGTAAACTTGTGAAACTTCTTTAGCATCGAAATTAGAGTTGTTAGTTATATCGTAGCAAAGAGTATAATCTAATTCGCCGTGTTTTTCTATTTTTAAGTTGGAATACGTAAAGTTTGCGTAAGATAAGCCAAAACCAAACGGATAAGCAACGGGTTTATCGTATTTCTCATAATAGCGATAGCCCACGAAAATTCCCTCGTTGTACCAAGAAACGCTTGCGTTTCCGTTGTTTAGATAAAACGGCGTATCTTCAAGGTTGATAGGAAGTGTTTCTGCAAGTTTTCCACTAGGCGAAGTTTCGCCGACTATTATATTTGCTAAGGCTTCGTTAACCCCTTGACCTGAGAAACCTGCCCAAACTAACCCTTTAACGCAATCTATCCAAGGGCTAACGTCTATAGCCGAGCCAGAGTATAAGCAAACTATAACGTTAGGGTTGATTTTGGATATCTCTCTAATATATTCTTCCGTTCGTGGCGATAGTCTAATAGAAGTTCTATCGTAGCCCTCGCCCATTTTTTCAACACCGATACATAATAAAACGTTATCGCAGTCGTAAGCAAGGGGAAGAAGGTCCGTAATTTCCATATAAAAGCCGTTTCTAATTATACATTTAGACTTAACGAACTCGGCTTTTCCTTTGGAAAGGTCGTTTAGCGTTTTATCAATACTTATTTGCTCGTATTCGGTTGTCACGAACGCAGATCCCGTTCCACCTAAAGTTGGGTTATATGCTTCCTCGCCACAAACTACCGTTTTTCCACTTGTTATAGGTAAAATATTGTCTTGGTTTTTAAGTAAAACTATGCCTTCTTTTGCAATCTTAACGGCGTTTTCGTGTCTTTCTTCTTTAGTAAATGAAATTTTCTTTTTATCGTTTTCCGTCTTTTCGATAAGAGTTAGGATATTTTGAACGGCAAAGTCAATTTCCTCTTCGGTAATTAAGCCTTCATTATATGCTAAAATCATTTGGTCATAAAATTTATCACTATAAGGCATAGTTAAATCTAGAGTCGCCTTTACTGCCTTATACGGCGAGTGAACTGCGCCCCAATCGGACACTATAACTCCGTCGTAGCCAAATTCATTTCTAAGTACGTCGTGTAAAAAATACTTATTTTCCGAAGCGTATATGCCGTTAATCGGGTTATAACTACACATAACTGTCCAAGGTTTTGCTTTTAGTGCAATCTCAAAGGGAAGAAGATAAATTTCTCTAAGCGTTCTCTCGGCAACTTCACTAGATTGGAAACATCTATCTATTTCACGATTGTTTGCTATAAAGTGCTTTAGACTAGTTCCTATTCCTTTTTCTTGAACACCTTCTATAAACGCCTTTCCCATAACGCCTGAAAGATAAGGGTCTTCTGAAAAATACTCAAAGTTTCTGCCGTTAAGTGGGGTTCTCTTAATATTTACACCGGGTGCAAGCAAAACGTCAACGTCGTTTTCAATGCAGTCGTCGGCAATAGTCGAGCCGTCTAATTTCGCCATCTCTTCGCTCCAAGTATTAGCGATTGTAGATAGGGTGGGCATTGCGGTAGCAGGGACGGTTTTAAATTTATTAGAGTTTACGTCGGCTAGGGTAGGGATAACGTCTGCAATCATTTTGCGAAGACCACTAGGTCCGTCGGATAAAAATACTTCTTTTACCTTTCCGTTTGCCGTTTGAAGTCTCCAATTGTCTTTTCCACAAAGCAAACTAATCTTTTCTTCGAGAGTTAATTTACTAATATCGTATTTCATAAAAATCTCCTAAAAAGGTTTCGTTGATTGTATAATAACAATGAATATAGAAAAAGTAAATATCAAAAAGTGTTTTTTTATTCTCATTTTTTGACATTTTAAAAATAAAAAAGCGAACTGAATCCAGTTCGCTTTTTACGTGTTTTTTCTTTAAGCGTTTTTAACGATGTCGGTCACAGAATTTATAGCAAGTACAGCAGAAAGTGTTGCAGGGTAAACTAAGCAGTTTCCGTTAGCAATGCCTGCGTCTACTAGCGCTTGATATAAGTCTTGAGTATCTTCGTCAGTTAGAATTGCTTCTAGCGCATCTCTAACGATTTCGTTTTCGTTATAATACTCAATCATATCGTCGGTAGCTTTAAATTCTAGGATAATAACGCCTATAGTAGAAAGGGTTTCTTTCTTTTCAAGATAGTGAGCGGTTATGCCCTTTTCTTCGTCTTCCATATTTTCGGCTTCTTGATTTTCTACAACTTCGTAGCCTGCGTCGGTAAACGCTTTTTCAAGCTTGCCGTAGGTTGAGCAGGCAACCGCCGATAATGATAGAACAACGATTAATAGTACAGTTATAATTTTTACAAGTTTTTTCATAAAGGTCTCCTCCTCTTTTTTTAGATAATATCACAAATTTTAGATTTTGTAAATAGGGAATTTTATTTTTTTGGAATAAAATTTTCAAAGATTATATTTTTTGCGTATGGGCTACAAGCCTTCCATTGCTTGGTAGAAGTAATGGTCCAACAAATAATAGGAGGCTTGCGTTTTATGGGTAAATCAGTATGCCTAAAACTTATAAAGTGTGGTTTAGCGATAAAGTTTAGTGGCATTTTATTAACTATAAATCCGTGAAGTTTATTCTTAAATTTTGCTTTAGAAGCAAGTACTCCTCTAGTGAATTCAGGGGCTAGTTTTTTAATCTTAATTATATACGCTGGGTTAAAACTTTGCACGGCGAATTCGCCTTTATACATCTTCAAAATTTTTACTACGTCTAAAACGATTTTACTATTTGGTTGAAGTTTAATCTCAATTAAAAGTGGAACTCTTCCGTTTACAAATTCTAAAGTTTCACTTAAGGTGGGGATTTTTTCTTTAGTGCCGTTTATTGTTAAACTTTTAATTTCGCTTTTAGTCTTTTCGTAAATTTTCCCCTTTACGCCCGTGAGCCTTGACAAGTCGTCGTCGTGAAAAACGAAAATTTCGCCGTCTAAACTTCTATGAAGGTCAATCTCGATAGGAAAGCCGTTTTCTATAGCGTTTTGGTAGGCTAAAAGCGTGTTTTCGGGAATATTCTCGTTCCATAAGCCTCTGTGTGCAATGGGGCGAGATAAAAGCCAATGCGAATTATTTAATTTCAAAATTAACCCCCTTTTTATTTGCTTGCAAAAAAGCCGAGTTTAGTATATACTTAATCTATATTTATTATATCAAATAGGGAACTTTAATGTCAATAAGCAAGGAAAATATTAGAAATTTTTGTATAGTTGCGCACATTGACCACGGCAAATCTACCTTGGCCGATAGGCTTATGGAGAAAACCGGTCAAGTAAAAGAGCGCGATATGGAAGAGCAACTTTTAGACTCTATGGACTTAGAGAGAGAAAGGGGGATAACCATAAAACTTACCCCCGTTAGAATGCTCTATACGGCTCGCGATGGAAAAGAGTATATCTTTAACCTAATCGACACGCCTGGGCACGTGGATTTTTCTTACGAAGTTAGTAGGTCGCTAAAGGCGTGTGAAGGCGCAATCTTAATAGTAGACGCAACGCAAGGCGTTCAAGCGCAAACTTTGGCTAACGCATATCTTGCAATCGATAACGATTTAGAGATTATGCCCGTTATAAATAAGATGGACTTGGCTTCGGCTAGACCTGACGAGGCAAAGGAAGAACTTGAAAACATTTTAGGAATCCCTGCGGACGACGCTCCTTTAATTTCTGCAAAGAGTGGACTTAATATTGAAGAAGTTTTAGAGCAAATTATCACCAAAGTTCCAGCGCCTAAAGGGGACGATGACAAGCCGTTAAAAGCGCTTATATTCGATAGTTATTATGACAACTTTAAGGGTGTAATATGCTTTGTTAGAATTATGGACGGAACGGTTAAGGTGGGAAAAAAAATTAAAACCTTTATGTCTGACAAAGAGTTTACGGTGACTGAAGTTGGCGTATTCGCTCCAAAAATGTTCCCAACCGATAAACTCTCGGCAGGGGACGTTGGATATATTGCTGCGAGTGTAAAAAGCATTGAAGATACTGCAGTCGGCGACACCATTACCGAAGTTGAAAACCCTGCAACCGAGCCACTTCCAGGATATAAAAAGGCGCTACCTATGGTCTTTTCGGGTGTTTTTCCACTAGACGGAAGCAAGTATAACGACTTAAAAGACGCCTTGTTAAAATTAAAGTTAAACGACGCGGCGCTATCAATAGAGCCGGATAATTCGGCTGCTCTCGGTTTTGGATTCCGTTGTGGTTTTTTAGGACTTCTCCACATGGACGTTATTCAAGAGAGAATTGAAAGGGAATTCGATTTATCTATTATAACGACTGCTCCGTCAGTTTCATATAAAGTGTACAAGACGGACGGCAGTATGCTTATGGTGGAAAACCCAACCCACTTGCCACCAACCACAGAGATTGACTATATGGAAGAGCCGGTTATTAACGCTAGCATTTTAACCCCACCCGAATACGTTGGTCCTATTATGGAACTTTGCCAATATAAGCGTGGCGTATATAAGGACATGGTGTATTTAGATAAGTCTAGGGTAGAACTAAAATATACTCTTCCATTAAACGAAATAATTTACGACTTTTTCGATAGTCTAAAGTCGAGAACTAAGGGTTATGCGTCCTTTGACTATGACGTTAGTGGATATCAAAAGAGTGATTTAGTAAAACTTGACCTATTGCTCAACGGAGATATTTGTGACGCGCTTTCTATTATAGTTCATAAAGATAAGGCGTACGAGCGTGGCAGACAAATAGCAGAAAGACTAAAAGATATAATTCCAAGGCAAATGTTTGAAATTCCCGTTCAGGCTTGCGTTGGTGGAAAGATTATCGCTAGGGAAACGGTTAAAGCGTATAGAAAGGACGTTTTGGCTAAGTGTTACGGCGGTGACGTGACGAGAAAGAAAAAACTTTTAGAGAAACAAAAAGAAGGTAAGAAAAAGATGCGTTCTATTGGAACGGTAGAAATTCCAAGCGAAGCGTTTATCGAAATTCTTAAAACCGACCACGATAAATAATTAGGAGAGAAAATGGCAGGAATATATATTCATATACCCTTTTGCAGATCAAAGTGCACCTATTGTGACTTTGCTTCTTATCCTAGAGAATTAAATAAAGTAGAGAGTTATTTTGCTTGTCTTTATAGAGAAATCGAAGGGCGTGGCAGAGAACTTAAAGATAGGGTTTTTTCCACCATTTATATTGGTGGCGGAACGCCTTCTATCGTCGAGCCAAAATTTATCGTTGGGGCAATTAGACAAATAAAAAAATTCTTTACTTTAGATAAAGATCTAGAGATAACCGTAGAAATTAACCCTGGTACTTTAGACGAAGAAAAGGTTAAAGCCTACAAACAAGTGGGGATAAACAGATTTTCTATCGGGCTTCAAACGGGATACGACGACCAACTAAAAAGGCTAAATCGTATTCACACGGCAAAAGATTTTTTAATCTGCTGTAATCTTTTGAAAGGGGAAAATATAAGCGCCGATATTCTTTTAGGTCTTGCAGGGCAAACGGAAGAGCAGGTTAAAAAGACAATTGACCTTTGTATTGCTGGTGGAGTAAAGCATATTTCTTCCTACGCGTTAACTCCAGAAGTGGGCACGCCAATTTACACCGACTATCTAAATGGCGAACTTTTAAGTGACGACGAAGTTGCCGATATCTACGACAAAATGAGAGCGTACTTAAAAGGAAAGGGCTTTAATAGATACGAAGTTTCTAATTTCGCTATCCCCGGCTACGAATCTAAGCATAACTATAACTATTGGCAAAGGGGAGAATATATAGGGCTTGGCGTTTCGGCTTCTTCGCATATAAACAATCGTAGGTTTACTAACACCTATAATATTGACGAATACTTGACGGCAATAATTTATAATAAAGCGCCCGAAATTTCTTCGGACGTGATTGATTTTGAAGACGCTAAGTTTGAAACCATTATGCTCGCTCTTCGCACCGAAAAGGGAATCGACGTAAAAAAATTCAATAGTGAGTTTGATGCAGACTTTTTCGTTGAATACAAAAAGGCTTTAGAAAAAAATCGTCCATACCTAAATATTAGCGAAGATTTTATCAGCATAAAGGAAGAATATCTATACGTAGAAAACGGAATAATTTTAGAATTTATGAAAAAATAAATTGTAAAAGTATTCTACAAAAAACCAATTTAATCACTAAAAATAACCCAAAAACCCGATATAACCCTGTGGTAGAGTAAGACCACGGGGTTTTTTATATGACCGTTTATATTGAATACGTCTTGATAAATAACTTTATAATAGACTTTTTCTTGCTTAAAACCACCTTTTTGCTAGGTGGAAAAAAAGTAAAAATTTATAGGCTGATTTTAGCGTCTATATTCGGCTCAGTCGTGGCGCTTATTTACCCTTTAATAAATTTATCGGCGTTTTTGACGGCGATTTTTAAACTTTCAATAGGAATTATGCTTTTAATTTTAAGTGCGAGTTATAAAGATAAAAAAGAGTTTGTTGCGTGTTTTTTATTCTTTTTAACCTTATCTGCTCTTCTTGGTGGTGGAATTTTTATGGCGTATTCATTTTTTGGAGTTGAAGAAATTAAAGAATTTGAGGTGGCGTTTTGTTGTATTCCCGCCTATTTTATAACGGCGTTTATTAAAAAAATAGCAATGATTTTTTATAAAAAGGCAGACGTTGAAAGGTTTACTTTTGAAGTGGAAATATTCTATAACGAAAAAAAAGTAAAAGGGAGAGCCTTTTTAGACACGGGCAACAACGTTTACTATAAAAATACACCTGCCGTTATCTGTAGTAAACGATTTTTTTCTTCGCTTAAATTAAAGATTGAAGATTATAGAAAACTTGAAAAAATAAAAATCGACACTATAAACGGACAAACGGAAAATTATTGTATTTTACTTGATAAGTTAAAGATATTAAACGGACAAACCGAGAATATAATAGATAACGTGTGGATGGTTATAACTGATAAGAGTATTTTGGGAGTAGACCTTATTCTTCATCCACGCCAAATGCAAATAAAAGGGGGAGAAGAAAATGAAATTATTAGAAGAACTAAAAAAATTTCTTAAAAGTTTTAGGGTTAGTGAGAATTTACTAAATTACGTTAACGGGGGAGAAGTTTTGCCCTCGCCACTCTCAATTGAAGAAGAAGCTAAAATGGTAGAGAGTATGGAAAACGGGGACAAGGAGGCGGTGGATAAACTCGTTGAACATAATCTTAGGCTCGTAGTTTATATTGCCAAAAGATTTCAAAATACGGGTATTGATATGGACGATTTAATTTCGGTTGGTACGATAGGGCTTATTAAGGCGGTAAGTAGTTTTTCTTCTAAGAAAAAGGTAAAACTTGCAACCTTTGCGAGTAGGTGTATCGAGAACGAAATTTTAATGTATTTAAGAAGAACGAATAAAATTAAAAGCGAAATTTCTTTCGACGAGCCGTTAAACCTTGATAGCGAAGGCAACGAACTTTTACTTTCCGACGTTATGGGAACTGACGGCGATTTAGTGTATAAAAAAATTGAGAGTGGTGTGGAAAACGAATTATTAAAGCAAGCGCTACTTCGCTTAAACGATAGAGAAAGAGAGATTATGGAGTTAAGATACGGGCTTAAAGGTGAAGATGAATTGACTCAAAGAGAAGTTGCCGACCTTTTAGGAATTTCACAAAGTTATATAAGTAGGCTAGAAAAAAAGATTATATCAAGATTAAAAAAAGAGTTTTCAAAAATGATTTGATTTTGCAAAAAATTGTTGAAAAATCAAGAAAGTTATAGTATAATAAATTAAATTAGAATTTAAGGAGAAAAAATATGAACAAGTATAGTGGAACTAAGACTGAAAAGAATTTACAATCGGCTTTTGCCGGAGAATCTCAAGCGAGAAATAAATATACCTATTTTGCTTCTGTTGCAAAAAAAGAAGGATACGAGCAAATTTCAGCGCTCTTTTTAAAGACTGCCGATAACGAAAAAGAGCACGCAAAAATGTGGTTTAAGGAACTCGGCGAATTAGGGGATACTGCAAAAAATCTTCTTGCAGCAGCAGAGGGCGAAAACTACGAGTGGACTGATATGTACGAAAACTTTGCTAAAGATGCTGAGGCTGAAGGCTTTACTGAACTTGCTGCTAAATTTAGAGCAGTTGCAGAAGTAGAACGCCATCACGAAGAAAGATATCGCGCGCTACTTAACAACGTAGAAACTAAAACGGTATTTTCTAAGAGTGAAGAAAAGGTTTGGGAATGCAGAAACTGTGGGCATATTATGACTGGAAAAGACGCGCCTGAACTTTGTCCTGTATGTGCACATCCAAAGGCATACTTTGAAATCAACGCTAAAAACTACTAATGTTTATAATTTTTACTATAAAGGACTATACTAATAAAAGATGGAAAACAAAATTAGCGAAAAAATAGTTTACGTTGGAGTAAACGATTATAAAAAGGACCTTTTTGAAGGGCAATATATTATTCCAAACGGAATTGCTTATAATTCCTACGTAATTTTTGACGAGAAGATTGCCGTTTTCGATACGGTAGATGCAGAATTTACTAGCGAGTGGCTAGATAATCTAGAAATTACTTTACAAGGGAAAAGCCCAGATTATCTAATAATTTCTCACATGGAGCCCGACCACTCGGCAAACATTTTAGAGTTTACTAAAAAATATCCTAGCGCAATTATCGTTTCTAATGCAAAGACCTTTAAGATGATAGATAATTTCTTTCCAAACGCTATAAGTAGCGATAAAAAGGAAGTAAAGGAAGGGGAAGAATTAGTTTTAGGTGATAGCGTTCTTACTTTCTATTTTGCTCCAATGGTGCATTGGCCGGAAGTTATGATGACGTACGAAAAGACATCTAAAACGCTTTTCTCGGCAGATGCGTTCGGCAAGTTCGGCGCTTTAGATGCGGAAGAAGATTGGGCTTGCGAAGCAAGAAGATACTATTTTGGAATCGTTGGCAAATACGGTATGCAAGTTCAAAACGTATTAAAGAAGTTATCTGGGTTAGAAATATCAACCATTTGTCCGCTTCACGGTCCTATTTTAAAAGAAAACTTGGGGTATTACCTTAATCTATATAATACTTGGTCGAGTTATGGTGTGGAAAGCGAGGGCGTTTGTATTTGCTACACTTCGGTTTATGGAAACACTAAGAGGGCGGTAGAACTTCTTGCAAAGACGCTTGAAGAACTAGGTGCAACTAAGGTTGCAGTTAACGATTTAGCAAGATGTGATATGGCAGAGGCTGTAGAAGACGCTTTTAGATACGGCAAGCTTGTGTTAGCAACCACCACCTACAACGGAGAAATCTTTCCGTTTATGAAAGAGTTTATAGGGCACTTAATCGAGAGAAACTATCAAAATCGTTTTGTAGGGCTAATAGAAAACGGCTCTTGGGCACCCGTTGCTAATAAAATTATGAAAGGCTATTTTGAAAAGAGTAAAAATATTACCTTCTACGAAAATGAAATTTCTATTCTATCTGCTGTTAAGGAAGAAAATAAAGAAAAGATAGTAGAGTTAGCAAAGGAAATTCTTTCAAAATAAAACAATATGTAAAAGAAAAAAATTCACATTTCGCCGTCCGAAAATTCGGGTGGCGAATTTTTTTTAAAATTTTTAATTTTTTTTAAAAAAACTCTTGACAAAAGTTATTACGGCATTTATAATAATAATAATCATTACTACTAACAACAAAAACGCAATGATTTAATGAAGAAAAGGAGGCAATAGAATGAGATACTCTAAACAAAGGCAACTCATAACTGAGATAATAAAGAATAGATGCGATCATCCTACTGCCGATATGATTTATCTCTCTGCAAGAGAGTTTCAGCCAAACATAAGTTTGGGCACGGTGTATAGAAACTTAAAGCAACTTGCAGAAGATAAGCAAATTTTAACCTTGGAAACGGAAGATAAAAAAATTCACTACGACGGGGACTTAAGTAGGCACAGCCACTTTATATGTAGTGAGTGTGGCAAGATTATAGATTTATTCGCACCTGCACCCGTTCCTACCGAGTTAGAAAAAATAGGGGTAAGCGTTCAGTCGGAAAAATGCGTTTATTACGGAAAATGCCCCGATTGTCAATAAAAATAAAAAATTTATATAATATATAAGGAGAAATAATTATGAAAAAATGGAAATGTTTAGTTTGTGGTCAAGTAGTAGAAGGGGATACCCCACCGAAGGCGTGCCCTCTTTGCAAAGCGCCTGCTGAAAAGTTTGTAGAAGTTGTTGAAGACGGAAACAAAACTTGGGCGGCAGAGCACGTAGTTGGCGTTGGTAAGGAAAAAGACGTACCAGAAGAAATTATTCAAGGTTTAAGAGAAAACTTCAACGGCGAGTGCATGGAAGTTGGTATGTATTTAGCAATGGCTAGAGTTGCGCATAGAGAAGGTTATCCTGAAATCGGTTTATATTGGGAAAAGGCTGCTTATGAAGAGGCTGAGCACGCTGCAAAATTTGCAGAACTTTTAGGCGAAGTTATCACCGATTCAACCGAAAAGAACTTAGAAATGAGAGTAGAAGCAGAAAACGGCGCAACTGCAGGTAAATTTGAACTTGCAAAAATGGCTAAGATGCACAACCTTGATGCTATTCACGACACCGTTCACGAAATGGCTAGAGACGAGGCTCGTCACGGCAAGGCGTTTGAGGGCTTATTAAAGCGCTACTTTCGCAAATAGTAAACCGGTTATAGACCAAACTGCCACTCATAATCTAACCTACGGATTATTCTTATTAACGACTAACGACGATAAGAAAGATAACGGTTGTATAATAAATACTGCCGTGCAAGTGGGCTCGGAGCCGACTAGACTTGCTATTTCCGTTCAAAAGGGAAATTATTCGAGAGATATTATCGAGAGAACTAAAAAGTTCAACGTAAGCGTGCTTGACGAGAGCGTTCCTTTCGATTTAATAAGGCACTTTGGTATGCAATCTGGTAGAGATTGCGATAAATTGGACGGGTTTAAAGACTTTTCGAGAAGTCACAACGGACTAATATACTTAAATTCACACGCAAACGCTTTCTTTAGCGTGGAAGTGGAAAATCAGGTGGACTTAGGTAGCCATATATTATTTACGGGCAAGGTAATAGAGAGTAAGAAAATTTCTAAAAATCCATCTTGTACGTACGCTTACTACCATAAGTCTATTAAACCGAAGTTTTAACTAATCATTATAAAATATACTTAAAAAAGAGAAAAGGGTTTATTGCTATAAGCCCTTTTCTTGTGCCTTTTTAGTGATAAGCAACCATAATTTGTTAAAAACAACAATTTCATTAGAGAAAAACAAAGTTATTTAAGTTTTATGGCTCAAAAGTATTTTACAAAATCTGGCTCTATATAACAAAATTGTTATATCACTATAAGTATTTTATATTTGTATTTGCGTGTAGAAATTTTGACAAGAAAAAGGTATTTTGATATAATTTTGTTTGATAACATGTGACAATGGGGTAAAAGGGAATAAATTTAGATATTAAGGAGAGAACTATGGAATATCGTATAGAACACGATTCAATGGGAGAAATGAAAGTTCCCGCAGATAAATATTGGGGAGCGCAAACTCAAAGAAGTCACGAAAACTTTTTGATTGGCGTTGATATTGAAACTATGCCTAAAGAAATTATTCGTGCTTTTGGAGTGCTTAAAAAAGCGGCTGCACTTGCAAACGCAACCTTAAAGCCTGAAAAGATGACGGCAGAAAAACTCGAAGTTATCTCTAAGGCTTGCGACGAAGTAATATCCGGCAGTTTAGACGAGCATTTTCCATTAGTCGTTTGGCAAACGGGTTCGGGCACGCAATCTAATATGAATACCAACGAAGTTATCGCTAATCGTGGTAATGAGATTGCAGGCAAAAAACTTTTGCACCCCAACGACGATATAAATATGAGTCAGTCTTCAAACGACACTTTCCCTACGGCTATGCACATTTCGGCGGTAATCGCGCTAGAGGATAAACTTATTCCCGCAGTAGAAACGCTTATAGAAACGTTTATTAGGCTTGAAAAGGAAAACGAAGGAATAGTAAAGTGTGGTAGAACGCACTTGCAAGATGCAACGCCTATTAAATTCAGTCAAGAGATAAGTGGTTGGAGAACGAGTTTAGAGCGTGACGTGGAAATGCTTAAACTATCGGTTAAACCACTTTTAGAATTGGCGCTCGGCGGAACGGCAGTAGGTACGGGTTTAAATGCGCCTAAAGGTTTTGACACTTTAGTTGCCGAAAAGATTTCTTCAATTACGGGTAAAAAGTTTATAACTGCTCCTAATAAATTCCACTCGTTAACTAGTAAAGACGAGTTAGTTTTCGCTCACGGCGCAATAAAGGCTACGGCTGCAGATATGCTTAAGATTGCTAACGACGTTAGATGGCTTGCAAGCGGGCCTAGAGATGGACTTGGCGAGATATTTATTCCAGAAAACGAGCCAGGCTCATCGATAATGCCTGGAAAGGTTAACCCAACTCAATGCGAAGCGGTGACGATGGTTGCCGTTCAAGTTATGGGCAACGACGTTGCGATTGGCATTGGCGCTTCGCAAGGTAATTTTGAACTTAATGTATTTATGCCCGTATGCGCTTATAACTTCTTGCAATCGGCAAGGCTTTTAGCAGAAGCCATTATTTCATTTAACGATAAGTGCGCTGTGGGAATTAAAGCAAATAAGGAAAAGATGGCGCACAACCTACACAATTCGTTGATGTTAGTGACAGCGTTAAACCCATATATTGGCTATGAAAACGCTGCTAAAACTGCTAAAAAAGCATATAAAGACAATATTTCGTTAAAAGAGGCGTGTGTAGAACTAGGATTCTTAACTGAAGAAGAATTCGATAAAGTTTTCCACCCCGAACAAATGGTTTAATACTAAAGGAGAAAACATGAAAGTTAGTTATTTTCCAGGTTGCACGCTTAAAACTAAAGCAAAAGACCTAGAGGAATACGCTCTTAAAAGTGCTAAAGCTTTAGGCGTAGAGATGGAAGAAATTGAAAATTGGCAATGTTGCGGTGGTGCTTTTACCACTTCTAGCGATGAGATTGCTACAAAACTTTCTTCCGTTAGAGCGCTTAATAGCGCAAGACAAAAAGGTCAATCACTAGTGTCGGTATGTTCGGCTTGTCATAACGTTTTAAAACAAACTAATCACGCAATAAAAAGCAATCTCGAATTTTCACAAAAGACCAATAATTACCTTAAGAGTGAAAATATAGAATACAACGGCGAAACGGAAGTTTTACATTTCTTAGAACTTTTAAGAGATAAAGTGGGCTATGACGAGATTAAAGCGAAAGTAGTTAATCCGTTAAAAGATTTGAAGGTTTGTTGCTACTATGGTTGCTTATTACTTCGTCCTTCAAAGGTTATGCAAATGGACGACGCTGAAAATCCCTCTATTTTGGAAGATTTAGTAAGAGCGCTCGGTGCAGAGCCAAAGTATTTTGGTTTTAGAAACGAGTGTTGTGGTGGATATACCATTATGGACCAAAAGGGCGACGCGAAAGGCAAGAGTAAACTAATATTAGATAGTGCTAAAAAAGCGGGAGTAGACGTAATAGTGACTGCCTGTCCACTTTGCTTATACAACCTAAAGAAGAATCAAGATGGCGTAAAAGTAGTTTACTTTACCGAGTTATTAGCAGAAGCGCTTGGGGTTAAGGAGTAGATATGGAAAAACTTGAAAATATTCAAAAAGAGATTATTCGTATAAGTGGAGTGAATCCCAAAAAATGCATGCAATGTGGTAAATGTTCGGGAACTTGCCCTGCTTATGACCAAATGGAATATCACCCTCATCAATTCGTATCAATGTTAAAGTCGGGAGATATCGAGCCACTTCTTAAGAGCGAATCTATATATGCTTGTTTAACTTGTTTTGCTTGCGTAGATAGATGCCCAAGAGGTGTAGAGCCTGCAAAGATTATCGATGCAGTTAGAGTTATCGTTCAAAGAGAACAAGGAAAAAGTCGTCTTAAAGCAGACGGGATAGAAAAATATTTAGATGAAGAAATTCCCGGTCAAGCATTAGTGACGGCAATGAGAAAATACAACAAGTAGGAGAAAACAAATGCAAAGAATAGGCGTATTCGTTTGTTGGTGTGGTACGAACATCGCAGGTACGGTAGACGTTTCAAAAGTTAGCGAAGCGTTAAAAAACGAACCGGGTGTGGTATATTCAACAGACTATCAATATATGTGTTCGCAAGCAGGACAAGACTTAATTAAAAACGCCGTTAAGGAGCACAATTTAACGGGAATCGTAGTATGTTCTTGCTCTCCAAGAATGCACGAAAATACCTTTAGAAAAACGGCTTCTGCCGCAGGGCTCAATCCATATATGGTGGAAATAGCAAATATTAGAGAACAATGTTCTTGGGTACATAAGGATATTGAGGTTGGCACGGAAAAAGCCATCATTTTAGGTAGAGCCGCTATCGCTAAACTTCACTTAAACGCGCCACTCACGGCAGGTGAATCGCCAGTCACAAAGAGAGCGCTAGTAATTGGTGGTGGTATTGCAGGTATTCAAACGGCGCTAGATATCGCAGAGGCAGGATTCCCCGTTGATATAGTAGAAAAACAACCTACCATTGGTGGAAAGATGGCGCAATTAGATAAAACTTTCCCAACGTTAGACTGTGCCGCTTGTATTTTAACGCCTAAAATGGTGGAAGCAGGTAGCCACGAAAAGATAAATATCTATGCGTATAGCCAAGTGGAAGAAGTTAATGGCTTCGTAGGTAATTTTGAAGTTAAGATTAGAAAAAAAGCCAGATTCGTTAAGGAAGATTTATGTACTGGTTGTGGAATTTGTACGGAAAAATGCCCGCAAAAGAAAGTGCCTAACGAATTTAATCTCGGCATGGACAATAGAAGCGCAATATATATTCCGTTTGCTCAAGCCGTTCCAAAAATTGCAACCATAGATCCTAACGCTTGCGCTAAGTTAAAGACGGGTAAGTGTGGTCTTTGCGAGAGAGTTTGTACGGCAAAGGCAATAGATTATACCCAACAAGACCAAATTATAACTGAAAAATATGGTGCTATAGTGGTAGCGACGGGATTTAATCCTATAAGTATGGATAAGTTTGACGAGTTTGCTTATAACCAAAGCAAAGACGTTGTCACTTCGCTAGAATACGAGCGTATTATGAACGCGGCAGGTCCTACGGCAGGTAAACTTTTACGACCTTCTGACGGAAAACATCCACACAAAATCGTGTTTATTCAATGCGTGGGTTCAAGATGTGAAAACTGCGCTGAAAAGGGCAAGGAGTATTGCTCAAAGATTTGCTGTATGTATACTGCAAAACACGCAATGTTAACTAGAGATAAATACCCAGATACCGACGTGACAGTTTTCTATATTGACGTTAGAACGCCGGGCAAGGCTTTTGACGAGTTTTATAGAAGAGCCGTGGAAGATTACGGCGTAAACTACGTTAAAGGTATGGTAGGAAAGGTTATTCCAGACGGCGATAAGTTGATAGTTAGAGGCTCGTCACTTTTAGATAATAAGCAATTAACAATAGAGGCAGATATGGTGGTGCTAGCGGCTGCAATCGAGCCTGATAAGACTGCGAGAAGTCTTGCCACTATGCTCACAGCAAGTATGGATACTAACGACTTCTTTACCGAAGCGCATCCAAAACTTCGCCCTGTAGAAAGCCCAACGGCAGGAGTGTTTTTGTCGGGTACTTGTCAAGGCCCTAAAGATATCCCTGAAACCGTTTCTCAAGCAGGGGCTGCGGCGGCAAAAGTTATAGGGCTACTCGCTAAAGATAAACTCACGGGTAATCCTTGCGTTGCAGAGCCAAATCAATTGATGTGCAACGGCTGTTCTTCGTGTGAGAGAGTTTGTCCTTACGGAGCAATCACTTACGAAGATAAAGAATATCGTATGCCTGATAGAACTACGCAAATGCGTAGAGTGGCAAGCGTTAACCCTGCAGTTTGTCAAGGTTGTGGCGCTTGTACGGTCGCTTGTCCTTCGGGGGCTATGGACCTTAAGGGCTTTACCAATAAACAAATAATGGCAGAGGTGGACGCAATATGCAAGTAAATGAATTTAAGCCAAAAATAGTGGCGTTTTGTTGTAATTGGTGTTCGTATGCAGGGGCTGACCTTGCCGGAAACAATAGATTAAACTACCCTGCCGACGTTAAGATTATAAGAGTTCCTTGCTCTTGTAGAGTAAATCCAACCTTTATTCTTCGCGCTTTCCAACGTGGAGCAGACGGAGTTATTTTATGTGGTTGTCACCCTGGAGATTGTCACTACACTTCGGGCAACTATTACACTAGAAGAAGAATGGCGCTACTATTTTCTATGCTTGACTACCTAGGAATTGAAAGAGAAAGAACGAGAGTAGAGTGGGTTTCTGCAGCAGAGGGCGCAAAGTTTTCGACAACTATGAACGAGTTTGTTGAAACGATTAAAAACCTTGGCGAGAACAAGAGATTGGAGGATTTAAGATGCAAAAAATAACGCGTGAATCCTTAATTCAAAAAGGAGTTGAACTTTTAGAAAACGGAACGGTCGATAGAATTTTAGGCTGGGGAAAGGGAGAGTTCGGCTACGATATTACCCCTACCGTTTTTTACGATAAGGAAAGTTTTAGTAAAAACTTTGAATTTTCATCTTTTTGTGGAGCAAACTTTTCTAAGTATCTTCTAAAAGAAACAAGAAAGGGTGGCAAAATTTTAGTGTTTATCAAGCCTTGCGATAGTTATAGTTTTAATCAACTTCTAACTGAGCATAGATTTGATAAAGATAAAGTTTACGTTGTTGGAATTTCTTGTGAAGGCATGGCAGACGTAAATAAAATCAAACAAAAATACGGCGAAATTGCTAGCGTAAAGGAAGACGAAAACGGAATAACCATTTCCACTCTTTACGACGGAGATAAGACTATTTTATTAGATGAAGTTTTGCTTGAAAGATGTAAAGTTTGCAAGGGCAAAGAGTGCGTATATTTTGACGAGTTTATAGGGGAAGTTAAAGAAAATAACCCACAAGACCGTTTTGAAAAGGTTTCAGCACTTGAGAAAATGAGTGCAGACGAAAGATTTGCTTTTTGGCAAAACGAACTTTCTCGTTGTATTCGTTGCAACGCTTGTCGTGACGTTTGTCCTGCTTGTACTTGTGAAAAATGCGTTTTCGATAACCCTAATTCGGGCGTAGAAAACAAGGCTATTTCGGATAGTTTTGAAGAAAAAATGTTCCATATAATTCGCGCTTTCCACGTTGCTGGTAGATGTACCGATTGCGGAGAGTGTTCTAGAGTTTGTCCACAAGGAATACCGCTTCATTTACTCAATAGAAAATTCATTAAAGATATAAACGGCTTTTACGGAGAATATCAAGCGGGTAAAGAAATCGGCAGTAGAGCACCACTTGTTAACTATAAAAAAGACGATTTAGAGCCGAGTGAAGCAGTAAAAAGGGAGGAAGAATAATGAAAAAGTGTTCTAAAGAGAATATTTATAAAGTTTTTAACGCCCTTTCAAGCGATTATTCTGTGTACGTTCCAGTAAAAGAAGAAAATAGAACTTTTTATAAAAAATACTTTGACGGTGTTGTTTTAGCCGAAAATTTTAAGACTGATAGAAGCGCAAAGGACTTTTTCTTCCCTCAGTCTGAAGATTTAATGAAGTTTAAAACTCAAGGCAAGTCTATCGAGATTATCGACGAGAGAGAAGAGAGCGAAGATTTTATAATTTTCGGCGTGCCTGCTTGCGACGAGGCAAGTTTAAGAATTTTGGATAGAGTTTTTCTCGCTGAGCCTGTGGATACTTACTATCAAAATAAAAGAGAGCACGGAGTTATAATAACCACCGCTTGTTCTCGCCCTGAAGCAAGTTGTTTTTGCTCTACCTTTGATATTGATATGGCAAGACCACAAGGGGATATTAGAACGTATAAAATAGGCGACTACTTTTACTTTGAAGGGCTAACCGATAAAGGCAATAAAGTGTTAGATAAAGTTAACGCATTACTTGAAGACGTCGATCAAGGTGAAGTCGAAAAAGAAATAGAAAATATTCAAAAAGTAAAGGAAAAACTTCCACTAAAAGATTTATCGGTTAAAGATTTTGGCGCTGATAAAACGCAAGAGTTTTTTGATAGAAAGGAGTGGGCTGAGTTATCAAACGCCTGCCTTGGCTGTGGAACTTGTACGTTTGTTTGTCCAACTTGCCAATGCTACGATATAAAAGACTTTAATACGGGCAAAGGAGTGCAAAGATATAGATGTTGGGACTCTTGTATGTACTCTGATTTTACCAAAATGGCGCACGGAAACTCAAGAAATTCGCAAATGGAGAGATTCCGTCAAAGATTTATGCATAAGTTGGTGTATTTCCCAACCAATAACGACGGAGTTTTCAGTTGCGTAGGTTGTGGCAGATGCGTTTCCAAATGCCCAATTTCAATGAATATTGTTAAGGTTATCAAGACCTTGTCAAAAGGAGGCGAAAATGAGTGAACCTTTGATTCCAATCGTTGGAGTTATAACCGACGTTAGAATTGACACGCCCGACGTTAAGACGTTTAGAGTTGTCACGGTTGACGGCAAGAAAGCGTTTGAGCATAAACCTGGACAATGCGCAATGCTATCGATTCCAGGCATTGGCGAAGCAATGTTTTCAATCACTTCGTCACCGACAAACACCGAATTTATGGAGTTTTCTATAAAAAAATGTGGTTGCGTGACCGAGTGGCTACATAGTGCCGAAGTCGGTCAACAAATAACTATTCGTGGACCTTACGGTAACGCTTTCCCCGTAGATACGGCTTTTAAGGGTAAAGATTTGTTGTTCGTAGCAGGTGGTATAGGATTAGCGCCTCTACGTTCAGTTATAAACTACGTTCGTCATTATAAAGATCAATACGGTAAAATTGACGTTGTTTACGGCTCTAGGAGTAAAGAAGATTTAGTTGACTATAACGAAATTATCGAAGAGTGGCAAAACGATCCACAAGTGAGCGTTCACCTAACTATTGATAGAGAACAAGAAGGGTGGGACGGACACGTTGGTTTTGTTCCAAACTACGTTAAAGAATTAAACTTTACCACCGATAAAACGGTAGTTTTATGTGGACCACCGATAATGATTAAGTTTACGTTAGAGGGGTTAAAGAGTTTAGGATTTAGTCAAACTCAAATATTCACCACTATGGAACTTAAGATGAAGTGTGGAATCGGCAAGTGTGGAAGATGTAATATTGGCTCTAAGTACGTTTGTAAGGATGGTCCCGTGTTTAGAATGGACCAACTTAGTGAACTTCCCGACGAATATTGATTTGATAATACAAGGAGAAAATAAATGGAAAAAATGGTAAACGTGTACTTTTTTGGAAAGAAATATCAAGTTCCAGAAAGTCTTACTATAATGAAAGGTTTAGAATACGCAGGCTATCAACTAGTTAGAGGCTGTGGTTGTAGAAACGGATTCTGTGGTGCGTGCGCAGTTATCTATCGTATTCAAGGAGATAGAGAATTAAAGACCTGTCTTGCTTGTCAAACTAAGGTAGAAGAGGGAATGTTTGTAGCAACACTTCCGTTCTTCCCACTCGTAAAACAAGTTTACGATATGGAAAAAATCAAGCCTACCGAAATGATTATGATGCAACTTTATCCTGAAATCTACGCTTGTATAGGTTGCAATGCTTGTACTAAAAACTGCACTCAGGGGCTAAACGTTATGCAATATATAGCCTACGCTCAAAGGGGCGATTTTACTAGATGTGCAGAAGAATCTTTTGACTGCGTAATGTGTGGCGTATGTTCTACTCGTTGTCCTGCTGGAATTTCTCACCCACAAGTAGCGCTATTAGCAAGAAGAACGTACGGCAAATATATAGCGCCAATATGCGAACACTTAAACAAGAGAGTGGACGAGATAAACAACGGCGAAATAACCAAACTTTTAGAAGATGTTATGAATAAGCCTATAGAAGAATTAAAAGAACTCTATAATCATAGAGAAATAGAAAAATAAAGGGGGAGAAAAGTATGTATCAATATTCAGAAGAACAATTGCTTTCAATGAAAAAAGTAGAAGAAAGCAGAAGTGAAAGACTAAAAAATCTTTTTCCCCGTATGACTGCTGAAGAAAAGCAAGCAGTATTAAAAGAAAATCACCCAGACTACATAGAGAGTGCGTATGAAACTCTTAAAATTGGTCCTAATAAGGGAGAAAAGGTTTTACACGAATTAGCAGACCTTTTGCAAGGTAAATCAAGAGTGTTTGGTCTTGATATTAACTTAGAAAATCCCGATTACGACGTAGACGTATTGGTTATCGGTGGTGGTGGAGCAGGTGCTTCTGCCGCAATCACGGCGCACGCAAACGGCGCTAAAGTTATGATGGTGACCAAACTTAGAATCGGCGATGCTAATACCATGATGGCAGAAGGTGGAATTCAAGCGGCAGATAAGGAAAACGACAGCCCTGCAATTCACTATTTAGATGCTTTTGGCGGTGGACACTTCGCGGCAAAGAAAGAACTATTATATAAATTGGTTAACGAAGCGCCAGACGCTATCAAGTGGTTATCAGACTTAGGCGTTATGTTTGATAAAGATAAAGATGGCAATATGATAACTACCCACGGTGGTGGGACTTCTAGAAAACGTATGCACGCTTGTAAAGACTATTCGGGCGCTGAGATTATGAGAACTCTTCGTGACGAAGTGCTTAATCGTCAAATTCCGGTAGTTGACTTTACTTCGGCTATCGAAATTATTAAAGACGAAAACGGGAAGTGCGCGGGCGCAGTTTTAATGAATATGGAAACTAAGGATATCTTGGTAGTAAGGGCAAAAGCCGTAGTTATTGCTACGGGTGGAGCAGGTAGACTTCACTATCAAGAATTTCCAACTTCCAACCACTACGGAGCAACGGCAGACGGTCTTGTTTTAGCGTATAGAGCAGGTGCAAAACTTCTCTATGCAGATACCTTACAATATCACCCTACGGGCGCTGCCGAGCCTACTCAAATTTTCGGTGCGCTTGTGACCGAGAAAGTTCGTTCTTTAGGTGCTCAATTAGTAAACAAAAACGGCGAAGCGTTCGTTTATTCGCTAGAAACTCGTGACGTGACTGCTTCTACTATCATTAGAGAGTGCAAAAAGAGAAATAACGGAATTAAAACTACCGACGGCGTCGGCGTTTGGCTAGATACCCCAATGATTGATATTATAGGTGGAGAAGGCACTATTGAAAAGAGAATTCCCGCAATGATGAGAATGTTTGGTAAATACGGAATAGATATTAGAAAAGAGCCTATCCTAATTTATCCAACGCTTCACTATCAAAACGGTGGAATCGACATAAGTGATAACGGAGAAAGTGACGTTGAAAACTTGTTTGTAGCAGGTGAAGCAGTAGGAGGTATACACGGCAGAAACAGACTTATGGGTAATTCACTTTTAGATATAATCGTATTTGGTAGAAACGCAGGCAAATTTGCTAGCCTTAAAGTAAAAGATATGGATACGCCTAAGGGCTTAACCTTAAAACACGTAGACGATTTTGAAAAGACTAGAGAGCAAGCAGGTATAAAGAGCGAAATTCTTTCTCCGAAACTACTTCCTAATTACACCAAGCAAAAAAGCATATAATATTTTTTCAAAGTAGAAGAAAATACTAGATTAAAGTTTTATAACTAAAATAAAGGAGAAAAAATGGAAGGACAAAAAAGAAGTCGTAAATGGCTTTGGATAATTATTGGTTTAGCAGTTGTCGGCTTAATTGCAGGCTGGTGCACTTACTTTGGAAATCAATCGGGCGTTAGTAGCGTGTTTAACCTAAATTACTTTTTAATGGGTTTGTTTATAGTCACGGTTTTAGGATATTTGCTCGGTAGAATTACCATTAAAGGAGTTTCACTCGGCACGGCAGGTGTTTTTTTAATTGCAATTTTGTTTGGGTATTTGTGCACGTTAATACCAAGTGACGTTGCCATAGTGGGTGGATTTCACTTAGATTCAACGTCTAAAACTCTAGCCTATTACAAAGGGGCAGTTCAAAACGTTGGATTAGTGCTATTCGTTAGTTCGGTTGGCTTAATTGCGGGCCCTAAGTTTTTTAGAGATTTAGGAAAAAACTTTAAGACTTATATTTTAATGGGCGCAATAATTATTTTATCGGGAACAGCAGTTGCTATAGGTTTTGCTCTTATCCCAGGAATTGGGTCGGAGTTTTCTGCCGGCGTATTGTCTGGTGCATTGACTTCAACCCCAGGTTATTCTGCTGCAGTTGAAAGCGCTGGGGCTGAGGCGGCAAAAGTCACATTAGGATACGCTATCGCATATCCTTTCGGCGTAGTGGGCGTAGTTTTATTCGTTCAATTATTGCCAAAAGTGTTAAAGGCAAATATGGAAGTTGAAAGGGGCTTATTAAAATCTAGCGTTGAAACTAAGATAGAGAAAAAAGAAGGGCTTATCCAAGTAGATGATTTCGGTCTTGCTCCACTAGCGCTTGCAATCGTATGTGGCTTAATTTTAGGTGGAATTAGAATTCCACTAAGCGCGGACGGATATGCAAGTGGTGCTCCCGTGTTCTCGTTGACTACTACGGGTGGCGTGCTTATTATGTGCTTAGTATTCGGTCACTTTGGAAGAATTGGCAAGTTCTCTCTAGAAGTTCCAACCAAAACGGCAAAAACCCTAAGAGAATTAGGTCTTATGCTCTTCCTTATCGGCGCAGGTGTTGATGGTGGCGTTCAATTAGTTAGCCAAATTAAACAAAGCACGCTAGGTGGCCTGATAGTTGTCTACGGATTACTAGCAGGTGCAGTTATGACAACCGTTCCTATGTTCGTTGGATACTTCGTGGGGGGAAAACTATTAAAGTTGCCAATGCTAAATAACCTTGGCTCGATAACAGGTGGTATGACGAGTACTCCCGCTTTAGGAACTTTAATTAATACGGCTGAAACGGAAGACGTCGCAGGGGCATACGCATCAACCTACCCAATAGCGCTCGTTTTAATAGTGCTTGCTTGCAATCTTATGATTGGTTTAATCTAAAAAATATAAAATTAAAAGACTAACGAAATTTTCGTTAGTCTTTTTTTATGTTTAAACTAATTAAAATACTTGTTTTTTGCTTGCAAAATTTTATCTATAAGTTGTTTATCTAATTTAGAAAGATGATACTTTTTTCTATATATAAGCACGTCTTTATAAGTTTTATTATTAAACTTGCACTTAATTTCCTTTAGGTTAAACTTGTCGAGTAAATCCTTAGGGGTGTTTGATACCCACATAAAAGTATTTGGCACTTCTTCTAAAAGAGTAAATTGCACGCTACGTTCAAAAATCATAATGCGCTTGTCGGTTACTTGAGAGAGTTCGGCTCTCTTTACGTCGATAAGGGGAAGAGTAGGAACGTAAGGGTCTCCGTGAGAGATTTCAACCATATCCTTTAAGTCTTCTTCAACGATTTCATTTTTTTCGGCAAGTGGTGAGTTTTTAGAAACGAGTAGCACGTATGAGAATTCGTTCATAATTTCGTAGTTAAGTTTTTTCTCTTCAAAAAAGTTTGTAAAATATCTATCGAAAGTGCTTTGATATCTAACTATTCCAAGGTCGTACTCTTGGCTTATAACGTTGATAATCGTACGCATTGAGTTTGTTTCCTTGTAAACGAGTTCTATTGACGGATGAGATTGCATTTCTTTGCTAAATTCAGCAAACGCATACGAAAAAAAACTTGCTCTCGGCACGCTAACTGAAATTCTTTCTTTAACTTTGTTGTGCGTTTCGGAAATGGCTTCAATTCTTTTAATTTGAGCGAGCGCGTTTCTAGCGTAGAGTAAAAACTCTTCGCCCTCAACCGTCACTTCAATACCCTTAGAAGAGCGAGAGAAGATTTTAATTTTAAGTTCGCTTTCAAGTTCCTTAATTGCTCTAGACAAATTAGGTTGAGAAGTGTACAAATTTTTTGCCGCTTTGCTTATAGAACGAGTGTTTGCAATTTCAACTGCGTACTTAATATGTTGAATATTCATAAATAAACCTTATAGAAATTTTATTTTATATGAATATTATAACATATTTGATATAGCAAAAGCCAATAAAAAATGGCAAAGAAGAAAAAAACTCTTAAATATAACTATAACTTTAAATTTAAAACAAATTTAAAATGGCTATTGCAAAAAAAATATAATGATGTTATAATGATTTGAGAGAAATTTTATGGAGTAGTAAATGATTAAAATAAACTCGGATTTGTGTCACGACATCTTAATAAAAAATGCAAGTCTCACGCTTGAATTTGACAAAAATAAAGATTTTTTCTCTTGGAGAAAAGAGTTAAAAGAAAAGTTTACAGAACTCTTAGGTATAAATAGAATTAGAGAAAACGACTGTCCGTTAGAAGTAAAAATCGAGAGTGAGGAGATAGTAAAAAAAGATCAATTCGTTGATTGCGACTACAAAAGAATTAGATTTATTATGACCACCGAAAGGAATATGCAAGTTCCTTGCTATCTTTTAATTCCAATAGGGGATAAGAAGAAATATCCTTTAGCAATCACCTTGCAAGGTCATAACAAAGGTGGTATGGCTAACTCGGTTTTCTATCATAAGGACGAAAAGGGGAACGACGTTTTCCAACGTGGTGCTCACGGGCTTCAAGCCATAAACGAAGGATACGCAGGGCTATGTATAGAAATGCGTGGTATGGGCGAATTAGAGCCGTCCACCGAGCCTCGTATGTGGGGAGATATGTGTAAATTTACAGCCTTTTCAGCAATGGCTTTAGGCAGAACGTTAGTAGGCGAAAGAGTTTGGGATATCTCTAAGGGAATTGACGCTATGAAACACTTCCCCGAAGTAGATACTTCCACTATTTTATGCACGGGTGGTTCTGGTGGTGGAACTGCCACTTTCTACGCAAGTGCATTTGACGAGAGAATTACTCTTTCCGTTCCCGTAGTTGCGTTTTGTCCGTACAAAGATTCAATATTAGATGTAAATCATTGTATTTGCAACCTTATTCCTAACGTTTGCGACTACTTTGAAATGAAAGATATTGCAGGACTAATAGCCCCTAGAAAACTTATGATAATCAACGGGGAAAAGGACGTTGCTTTCCCAATAGAGCCAGCAAAAAGAGGCTTTAGCGAAATGCAAGAAATTTACGATAAAATAGGGGCGAAAGACAAGGTTAGAATGGTAATAACCCCAATGCATCACTATTGGTGCAACGATATCGTTTGGAATAGTATTAGAGAATTTTCTAAAGAGTAAAAAGGAGATAAAAGATGTTTAATTTTGATGCTGAAGCAAGCCACGAACACATAATCGTTAACCAAGTTCCAAAACTAGCATATTCGGAAAAGAAAGATTTCGATGCGTGGAGAAAGGAACTAAGGGAAAAGTTTGTAGAACTCTTAGGTATAAATAAAATTAGAGAAAATGATTGTCCATTAAACGTAATCGTAGAATATAGAGAGAAAAAAGAGGGCTACGAATTAATTAGATTAGTAGTAGAAACTGAAAAGGACGTGTTTATTCCTTGCTATTTACTAATTCCGGACGGAAACAAGGAAAAATATCCATTAGCAATAACTTTGCAAGGACACAAGCACGGTGGTATGTACAACTCAATCGGCATAGTAAAAGACGATGACGATAGGGAATATCAACCGAGAGGATCGTTTGCGTTGCAAGCGGTAAAAGAGGGGTTTGCAGCGTTATGCGTGGAAATGCGTGGTATGGGTGAACTTGAATCAGTCAGCGAAAGCAGAAACAAGGGCTTTTGCTGTAGATTTGCATCAGTTATGGCAATTTCTCTAGGAAGGTCGATTATAGGCGAAAGAGTTTGGGACGTATCTAAGGCAATCGACGCTATGGAGAAATTTCCACAGGTTGATTTAAGCACGATCGTTATTACAGGAAATTCGGGTGGTGGAACGGCGTCTTTTTATGCGGGGGCGTACGACGAGAGAATAACCTTAACTGCTCCATCTTGCGCGTTTTGTAGTTATTCGGCGTCAATTCTACATTGGTATCATTGTTTTTGTAACGTTATTCCCGAAGCGCCTAGATACTTTGATATGGGTGATTTAGCCGGCTTAATAGCACCTAGAAAGTTAACGATTATTGCCGGCGCATTAGATGGGACTTTCCCATATCAAGGAGTTTTAGATAACTATCCTATCGTAGAGAGAATTTATGAAAGAGTGGGGGCCAAAGGGAACGCAGAACTTGTCACTACGCCAAAGGATCATTGGTGGTGTGAAGATATCGTTTGGCCTAGTATTCAAAGAGGATTAAAAAAATAGGTGAATTATGGAAATAAATATTGATAAATATCACGACTTGATTTTAAGTAGACAAAAAAGAAAGGTTGAGTATTCTGCTGATAAAGACTTTAATCAATGGAAAATAGACCTTAAAGATGCGTTTAATTTAGTCTTAAAAATAGACGATATTAAGAGCCATCTTAATGGAAATAGATATATTTTCGAGTACGAACAAGAGTTTGAAAACTTTACTTTAATTAGATTTATAGTGGAAACGGAAATAGATTCGTTTATTCCTTGTCACTTGCTTATTCCAAAGCAACAAAAAGAAAAATATCCTTTAGCAATCACATTGCAAGGACACGATAACGACCATATTTATTCTGCAAAGGGAGATATGATAAAACCCGAAGAATATTCCTATTCGCCATACGGGGAGTTGGCGCTTGCTTGCGTAGAGCGTGGATACGCTGCTCTTTGCGTAGAAATGCGTGGTATGGGTGAACTTCACCGTCCCTCAAGAAGGGGTAGAGCAAAGGTTAGATGTGGTTTTGCGTCTTTCCAATCTATGCTTTTAGGAAGATGTTTAAGTGGCGAAAGAGTTTGGGACGTTTCTAAAGTAATCGACGTAATGGATAGATTCCCACAAGTTGATTTAGATAATATTATTGCAATCGGGCACTCTTCAGGCGCAGGCAATATCGCGTACTATTTAGGCGCTTTTGACGAAAGAATAAAACTAACCGTTTCAAGTAGTGGTTTTTGCAATTATAAAGATTCTATCTTCGATAGTTGGCAATGTCTATGCAATTATATCCCAGACGTTGTTAATTGGTTTGAAATGGACGATTTGGTCGGCTTAATTGCAGATAGAAAACTTCTCATAGTGACGAGTAGTGAAGACGAAAGATTACCGGTAGAGAGCGTTAAAAAGTCCTTTACTAAAATAGAAGAAATTTTCGCAAAAAATAATAACGCAAGCGCTTGTAAACTAATAGTTAACGACGGCGAGAGAAAGTTAAACGTAGATAGCATTTTTGCGGGAATTGAAGAGTTAAATAAAAAATAAATTCAATTTAGAAGAATAAAAAGCAAGCCAAAACGGAATACTACTTAATATCCCTTGACTGATACATAGGGGGATTTATGAATAAAGTAAGTATTTCAGGCATAAACACTTCTACTCTTCCAAAATTAAGCGACAGGGAGAGCAAGGAGTATTTAGAGAAAATCGCAAATGGTGACCAAACGGCTAGAGAAGAATTTATCGTGTGTAATATGCGACTTATTCTTTCGGTGATTAAAAGGTTTAACGTAAAAAACTTTAATCCGGACGACGTGTTTCAAGCAGGTTGCATAGGGCTAATAAAAGCCATAGATAACTTTGACTTAAGGTTTGAAGTAAAGTTTTCCACCTACGCCGTGCCAATGATTATAGGCGAAGTCAAAAAGTTTTTAAGAGACGGCAATTCTTTAAGAATTTCACGCTCGATTAGAGATACGGCGTACCAAGTGCTAAAAACTAGGGGAGAACTAGAAAAGGCTGAAGAAGAAGTTAGTTTTCAAAAGATAGCCGACAAACTAAATATCGCTTATAAAGAAGTAGTTTACGCTATGGACGCAATCTCCGACACCGTTTCACTCTACGACCCCGTCTATAGTAAAAATGGAGACGAACTTCTACTTGTTGACCAACTTGGCGACCAAAAGAATACCGACGAATTGTGGACGGAAAACGTCGCGCTATCTTCTGCTCTTGAAAGACTAGAAGATAGAGAAAAGAAAATAATTCTTCTAAGATATTTTGAAGGGAAAACTCAAACGGAAATTAGCAGAGAAGTAGGCATTTCTCAAGCGCAAGTCAGCAGACTAGAAAAAACTGCCCTTCAAAGCATAAAACGCTATATTCAATAAAAAAATAGAAAGCCCCTCAACCTAAGTAGTTGAGGGGCTTTTGATTGTTATAATTTTTCTTCCCTTAAGAAGTTTTTGATTTTTTCTTCTAGCAACTTAATGTCACTAGAGGTTATTTTAACGTCATCACGATCCTTTTGTCTAGAAACACTAAGTATGTTTCGTAAAGCAATTGAGTGAGGAGTTTTTGTTTTTGTGTCTAGACCAAATAAAAAATTACAATCGTTCTTTGGTGAAACAATAATGTGGGTTGGAATAAAACGCATAGAAGAGTTTTCTAGATGTAAAAAGCAAAGATTTTTTTCTTGCATAGCCAAAGAAATTTCACGAAATTGCTTAAAATAGAGCAATCTTTCTCGTATAGAGCGACGTTTTGATACGTAGTCTAAAAGGGCTGAGCGAACAAAAGTTGAAAAATCCATATCAAATTCTCTTAAGTGGTTGTCGTAAATATCAATAAATTCCTTGGTGCGTGACTTATTTACTCGAAGCGAAACGTTTACGCCATTATTATTTATAAAGGAAAGTATTAAAGCGTCAAAAGAAAATGTGCCACTTACCATTTGATTAGCAGTTTCTTCATTTATTTCTGTTAAGGTAGAGATAAGATTGCTAGTTTCCTCTCGATAGGTTGCTAATGAGGGGAGAAGTTCATTTAAAAAGCCGTTTATATTGCTCTTGCTGTTTTTCCTAAAACCAAAGAACCAAGCATCTAAATCAATTAGATTATATAATTCGTTTGGTAAACGTATTGAGGTTGGTGAGAAAAGAAAAGATCTATATACATTATCCATAAATATATAATACTTATTGTAGTATAAAAAGTCAAGATAAAACATTAAAATTCAAATAAAATATATAAAAAATAGGAGAATTACCCCCATTTTACTAAAAAAGTTGTAGTGCAATATCTTAAAAAAATTTGCTATTTTAATATACAAAACTAGGTGTTATAATTTATTTGCAAGTTAGGTAGGCTTGACAAAATTAAAAGGAGATAATATAATGAGTTTATTAAAATTGCTTTTTGGAAACACAAGAAAAACAAAAGGGAGAAAGAGAAGAAGGGGGACAGTGGACTTTAACGCGTTTAGAATAAGGCGAAAATATCCACTTAGTAAGCATGGATATTTTGGAGTATCTGGAGAAAATAGACGTGTTATTTATGCGAACAATCATCATAGAGAAGCAAAAAGTTTTTTTTCAA
Source organism: Clostridia bacterium (assembly GCA_017456055.1). Lineage (GTDB taxonomy): Bacteria > Bacillota > Clostridia > Christensenellales > Borkfalkiaceae > UBA1259. Next base: position 30,653 of record JAFTKC010000021.1, read on the forward strand.
AATTATCTAGAGGTGGAAGGAAAAAGGACGCATTAAAAAAGAAAACTCTAAGAAATAATATTGATATAAGAGTTATGAGAGATGGTGGGCACGTGACGTATAGGGAAAAAACGTCAACTCCAAATAGCCCTGCTGTTGATTTAGGTAGACTTACGGGAAAAGTGAAAAATCAAAGGATACATTTTCTAAAAAAGGAGAAAAAGTAGATGATAAATGCAAGATTTTCTAGTGAAATGAGGGGAATAATTAGAAAAATAATAAATGAGCAATTTGTTGGTTATAAGGTAAAGGAAATTGATGAAAGAGGTACAATTACTGACGGCATTATTCATATATTCACGGAAAATTTATCCTTGATTATTTCAAACGAAGAAAAAAAGATTCCCTGGTTTGATAGCCAAAGTTTGAGCAGTGAAGAACAAATTTGTGTTTTTCAATGTGTGAACGGCGATAAAAAACAAAGACAAGACATAATGGTTGTCAATGAGAAAATTAAAAAAATAGAAATCATAACTGATTATATAAAAATTCCTACTAAAAAATACGAGATTGCCTTAGATATGGCATTAATAATCAAGACTGATATGCATGAGTATATGATTTCAAGAGGATGGTATTTTGAAGAGTGCTTGACAATTAGTAAGGACAAAGACCTTGAAGATGTGTATTCCATAAAACAAGTACAAGAAGAGTGGAATAATTTTGGGGAATGGGAGGTTTTTGTTGAGAGACGTATTGAAGAATTATAAAAACTAAAAGGCAGAGAAAATCTCTGCCTTTTATTATTGAGTGAATAAGAAGATAAAATATTCTAAATAATATGCAAAAGTGTATAAAAAATGAATAAAAATTATTTTATTTTAATAAAATTGTGCAAAAAAGGTTGACCAATTGAAGAAAATCTATTAAACTATGTATATCTTAAAAAAAGGAAATGAGAAAAAGTGAACTTAAAAGGCAGAGATTTTTTAAAACTACTAGATTATACTACGGAAGAGATTAATTATTTAATAGAACTCGCTGAAAAATTCAAAAAGGAAAAGAAGGCGGGAATTGAACATAAAATTCACAAGGGTAAAAATATAGTTCTCTTGTTTGAAAAGACTAGTACGAGAACTCGTTGCGCTTTTGAAGTAGCAGGGCATGATTTAGGAATAGACGTCACCTACCTAGATCCAAGCAGTTCGCAAATGGGCAACAAGGAAAGCATTGCAGATACGGCAAGGGTTTTGGCAGGTATGTACGACGGAATTGAATATCGTGGATACGGTCAAAGCATTGTTGAAGAACTCGCTAAATACTCTAAAGTTCCCGTATGGAACGGCTTGACTAACGAATTTCACCCAACGCAAATTTTAGCAGACTTTTTAACTATGAAAGAGCATTTTGGTTATCTTAAGGGGCTAAACTTTACCTATATGGGCGACGCTGGATTTAATATGGGCAACTCGCTTATGGTTGGTTGCGCAAAACTTGGAATTAACTTTACGGCTTGTGCTCCTAAAGATTATTATCCTAACGAAGAACTTATAAAGACTTGCCAAGAAATCGCGAAAGAAACGGGCGCAAAACTCACCTTTACTGCTGACGTAAACGAGGGAACTAAAAACGCCGACGTTATTTATACGGACGTTTGGGTTTCTATGGGTGAGGCAGAAGAAGTTTGGAATTATAGAATTAAAGACTTAATGCCATATCAAGTTAACTCAAAGGTAATGAAAAACGCCAAGGAAAGCGCTATATTTATGCATTGCTTGCCAGCATTCCACGACTTAAAAACTAAAATCGGCAAACAAATTCACGAAAAGTACGGCATAGAAGAAATGGAAGTGACCGACGAAGTGTTTGAAAGCGCTCAATCGGTGGTATTTGAAGAAGCGGAAAACCGTATGCACACTATAAAAGCCATAATAGCATCTACTCTATAACAATCTATAAAAAACTAAAAGCCCGAGAAAATCTCGGGCTTTTTTCGTTTATAAATAATTATTTTTTCTCTTCAACAACTTTCTTTTTTTGTTCTTTTTGGTCGTATAAAACACAAGATATGCTAGCGACGATTAAACCACAAAGAAGACTTATTCCAAAAGAAGTAATCATACTAAAGTTATTCTCCACGGTGACGATAGCAGGATCGTAGAAAGAAATGGAAGACAACTTATCGTAAACGGAATTTACGTTTTTCTTATAGGTATTTGTAAATTCAACTAACTTTTCGTAATACTTGTTTAAGTTTTGCTTAAAGGCCTTGTAAGACTCAGCGTCTTCACTAGGAATGTTTCCTTCGGTGTAAGCAATCTTTTTATTAAGATTGGTTATTTCTTGGTCAATTTTAGCGTTTCTAGTCACTAGCGAAGCGATATGTTCGTAAATGTCGTTAAATAACGTTTCAGAGCCAAGAGTTGGATAGGTTTGGTGGAAGTCTGCAAGTTGATCTTTTAAGTCGTCTATTGCTTTCTTGTTAAGAGCCTTTTCTTCGGTTAATTTTTGCACTTCCATTTTATATTCCTGAGAAAGTACAGCGTCTTTTTCAGCGTAGCCTTTTATCGCCAATTCGCTACTCAATGCGTCGATTGAGTTAATGGTAAAGTAGTTTACTATGTCTTGATTGTGGTTTTGAAGAGTTTTTCCATCAATCAAAACGTCCCCGAATAGAGAAGCACTTTGGTCGTAAGCACCTAGAAGATAACTTTTTTGTGAGTTTAAGAAGTTAATTTTATCGTCGTAGTCAACGGCGTCGGAAAAGGCGTTTAAGTAAACGTCGTGCTTCTTAGACTCCACCATATCCTTAACGTTTTCTATAGTAAGGTTAGCAAGTTCGGTTAGGAATACTTTGGCTTGCTTTCTATCTTGAAAATAGGTTGCTTTAATTTCAACTTTATAATAAGTTTCGGTTTTGTCGTTAATTTTCGCCGTGTTGAAAGAAATAGCTACGTCGTTAGATTCAATCATTTTATCAACGTTAAGAGAATCGAACGCAGGACTGCATTTTTGTGCTTCCTTAAGAGCAGAACTAGAAATTATTTCAGTATACTTAAATTTAGTTCCGTCAGGCAAAGTTTGTGTTTGGCTGTTTGGATATTCGATAGTAAAAATCGAAGTATAATATTTTTGATTTCCCATTAGAGCGCTAAAAAGAATAGTTCCCAAAATAGCGATAACCAATGTCACTATTATAAGAATCTTTTTATGGCGGAAAATCATTTTGAATAAATCGCCAAAAGTTAAATCCTTAGATTGTTTTTCACTCATTTTTTAACTCCTAGTATAGTTTGACTAAAACTAACATACATATTATAAAGCATAATTATAATTTAGTCAAGAATTATTAAAAAGTAATTTTGGGCTATAATTTGCTCCTTTTGTTCATTAAATTGAAGAAAAAAGCATATTATTTTGTATGGAATTAACGTATAATCAACTTAGAAAAAGAGACGTTATCAACGTAGTCGATGGAAAATGTTTAGGAAGAATAGTCGATATGACCTTTAGGTTTCCGCAAGGTGTGATTACGGGAATTACGGTGGAAGGGCGAAAGACCTTTTGCCTTTTTAGAGCGTTTAATAAAAGCACTCTTTTTATTCCCGATAAAAATATAGTTAAGATTGGTGGAGACGTGATTTTAGTAAATCTTAGATGTGGGGAAGTTTGCTCGGAAAATCAAGGGGTTAGACCACCAGTCAAACCAGACTGCAAACCAAAGCGAGATTGTCCGCCATCTATCAGTTTTAGCGAGCAAACGTTAATAGAAGATGGCGAAAGCGAGCAAATAAATTTCGACCAATACTAAAAAATTCGATAGGAATTTTTAAAACCCCCTTGAAAAATGAAAGTTTATGTTTTATAATAAAAACGATATATGAAGGGCGAACGATAGTTCGCGCCGGGCTTAAATTAAGGGGGATAAAAAATATGGCCAAAATACTATCGGAAAACATTAGGAATATTGCAATCATAGGGCATAGTGGAGAGGGAAAAACTTCACTTGCAGAAGCAATGCTTTTCAACGGAAGGAGCATTGATAGACTAGGTTCTACCGTGGAAAAAAACTCGGTTATGGACTACGACGAGCAAGAACTAAGTAGAGGAATTTCTATTTCTCTCGCTTGCGCGTATACCTATTGGCAAGATACTAAGATAAATATTATCGACGTTCCTGGATTTTTTGATTTTCAAGGTGAATTTGAACAAGCAATGCGTGCCGTTGGCTCGGCTATTTTAGTTGCAGAAGCAAACGGACAAGTTTCAGTAGGCGCTGAAAAAGCCGTTGAATATTGCTTAAAGCATCATCTTCCATTGATTATATTTATTAACGGAATTGATAAAGAAAATTCAAATTACGTTGCAACTGTTGAAGCGTTTAGACAAAAGTACGGCAGAAAAATCGCTACTATGCACGCACCTATTCTAGACGGAAGCAAAATGAAAGGCTACGTTTCGGTTATTTCTGGAAAGGCTTACGAATTCGTTAAGGGCGGAAGAAACGAAATTCCCGTTCCTGCTGATATGAAAGACGAACTCGAAGTTCTAAAAGGCACTCTTATCGAGGCTGCCGCAGAAACTAGCGAAGAATACTTAAATAAATATATAGAATTAGGTTGGCTTTCTAACGACGAAATTATCGTTGGCATAAAGAGTGGTCTATTTGCGGGCGACACTATTCCTGTTATGGGTGGTTCGGCAACGCAAAACATGGGCGTTATCAACCTAATGAACGAAATAATTGACATTATGCCGTCGCCAAAAGAAAGAAAGCCAAGCCATTGCGTTAACTTAACGAGTGGGGGCGAAGAAGAACTTTCTTGCGACGTTTGGAAACCTGTGACAGCGCAAGTATTTAAGACGCTTGCCGATCCTTTCGTTGGTAAACTTTCAATGATTAGAGTTTTCACGGGAACGTTAAAGACGGGTACTACCTTGTATAACGCAACTACGGGTGAAGAAGAGAGAATCAGTTCTCTATACCTAATGAAAGGTAAAAAGCAAGAGCCTACCGACGAACTCGTTGCGGGCGATATCGGCGCTATAAATAAACTCGTTAAAACGGGTACGGGTGACACTTTGTGCGACGCTAGTTATAAGATTAAATTCGACGCTATTCCGTTTGAAAAACCCGTTCTCACTATGGCTATTAAAGCGGCTAAGAGTGGTGAAGAAGATAAGGTTTTCCAAGGCTTAAATAGACTTGCAGAAGAAGATTTAACCTTTAAGGTAGAAAAAGATAAAGACACGGGCGAAACGGTTATACGTGGACAAGGTGAAACGCAACTTGACGTTTTGTGTAAGAAATTAAAGAGCAAGTTTGGTTGCGAAGCCGTATTGTTTGAACCAAGAGTTGCTTTTAAGGAAACTATTACTGCTGTAGCAGAGGCAGAGGGTAAACACAAAAAGCAATCGGGTGGCGCAGGTCAGTTTGGCGTGGTTAATATTCGTTTTGAACCGGGCGCAGAGGACGGCGAATTTGAGTTTGTAAACGCAATAGTTGGCGGCGCAGTTTCTAAGCCGTTTGCTCAGGCTGCTGAAAAAGGCTTGAGAGAAGCAATGCAAAAAGGTGTTTTAGCAGGTTATCCAATGACCAATCTTAAGTGTACGTTATTCGACGGAAAAGAACACCCCGTAGATTCAAAGGAAGTTGCGTTTATATCGGCTGCTAAACTTGCATACGACGATGCGTGCAGAAGAGCAAAACCGGTTATTTTAGAGCCTGTTTATATGTATACTATAACCGTTCCCGATAACTATACGGGCGATATTTTAGGCGATCTAAATAAGCGTAGAGGTAGAATTTTAGGTATGGAAATGATAAACGGAAAACAAGTGATTTCCGCCGAAGCGCCTCTTGCCGAAATGCTTAAGTACGCAACCGACCTTCGCAGTATGACTCAAGGTAGGGGAAGTTTTGAAGGAGAGTTCGTTCAATACGAAGAAGTTCCTTATTCTGCGCAAGAAAAAATTATTGCAGATGCAAAGAAGAATTAAGAGTAATAAAAATTAGGAGTATTTAGATGATATTGACAGTTTGCCCTAACCCAAGTATAGACTGCACGATTGAACTTGACAGTCTTAACGTAGGTCACCTTAATAGAATAGATAGCAAGGTGGAAACCTATTCAGGCAAAGCCTTAAACGTTGCAATTGGCGTTGCTAGACTTGGGGAAGAGTGCTTAGCCACAGGTTTTATGTTCGAAAATCATAGAAGGATGTTTGAGCATACGTTGGAAAAAGAGGGAGTTTCTCACCATTTCATATTAAATCCAGGCTCGGCAAGGGTAAATTACAAGATTATAGATAAGCGTTCAATGCTAACTGAAATTAACGATAGAGGTGAACAAATCTCTAGAGAAAAGCAGTTAGAACTATTAGAAACTATTAAAGAAAAGTCAATCGGGGCAGAAATCGTGGTGATTTCTGGAAGTTTGCCTAAGGGCGTGGAGCACTCTTTTTACGGAGAGATGGTGGCTAGCGTTTGGGAAGGTGCTAAAATTATTATCGACACCGAAAAGGAAAATATGATTGAAGCACTAAAGAAAAGACGTGTGTTTATGGTAAAGCCTAATATTCACGAACTTGAAGACTTTTCAAATATGATAGTGCACTCGAATAACGATATAGTAGAAGCGGCTAAAAGTTATGTTGAAGCAGGCGCTCAAAGCGTGCTAGTTTCTATGGGCGCTGAGGGAGCAGTCCTTACGGATGGCAAAGAGAGTTTCTTTTGTAAATCGGCGTCGGTTGCCGTTAACTCAACGGTCGGCGCAGGGGATAGTATGGTGGCTGCAACTTGCGTAGGTTTGTCGCTTGGAGTTCCACCAACCGAGATTTTAAGAAGAGCAGTCGCTGCGGGAACTGCCGCAGTCACCACTAGTGGAACTAACCTTTTCTATAAAGATAAATACAACGAAATTTACACTAAAATCAAAACGGAAAAAATATAAAGAAAAGCGACTACTAATAGTCGCTTTTTTATTTGCATAAAAACTTAAGGTTTACACAAACTTTTTTTATGAAAAACGTAAAAGAAAAAAGCAAGAGAGTTTCAAAAATGGAAAAAGATAGCAATACTAAAAAAGTAAAAAAAGAAAGACCTTTTTTAAATCTTTTTAGAGAAAAGCGCGTTATGACCATAACGGGAAGTTGGGTTTTTTATTTTATAATGTCCATAATTCCCTTGTGTTTTTTATTGATAACGGCGTTTTCGTTTTTCGGCGTTGACTTATCGCTAGAACTTGCGGGAAAACTTCCGCTAGAATTTAGAGAAGCGGGCGAACTTATCGTTGGAACGGCTTCTAACGTTTCAAACGGAGTGACCGTATTTTTCGTTATAACGGTTATTCTTTCTTGTTCGAGTTTGCTTTCGCAAATGAGTAAAGACGGCGATTTTATTTACGGTGCAACCCACAAGAGAAAGAGTGGGTTTTTAGGTAAACTTTGGGTTTTTTTAATGATTTGCGTGCTTTTTTTGACCTTTACCGTTTTTGCCTTTTTATTTTCGTTTAGAAACGTTTTACTCGTTCGACTAGGCTCTGGGGTAAAAAACTTTTTAACCACCTTTTTCTTTTTGCTAGTAATACTTTCAGGATACGCCGTAATTTTAATACTCAATAAATTTATTAGTCCTATAAAACTAAAAACATCTTCGCTTGCATTTAGTAGTTTTGTTTCCCTTTGCATAATCGTTTTAGGAACGATAGGGTTAATTATATATATTAGATACTTTTCCAATTTTAACGCCTTTTATGGAAGTTTAGCAAGCGTAATTGTGTTCTTCTTGTGGGCGTACGTATTGATGTTCGGGCTATCCTTTGGAACGCTTATTTGTATGAATATGAATAAAAAAGGGCAAAAAACCGAGCAAAACTTGTCATAAATAGTCGAAAAAAATCATACGTTTTACTATCTAGTTTATAGGTGGGGGAAGGTATGAGAGATTATTTAGATAAAAGGTGTCTTGAAGAAGCAGAGTATATAATAAAAACGGGGGCAACGGTGAGAAAAACGGCTAAAGAATTTGGCCTTTCCAAGTCCACCGTACATAAAGACGTCACTGAAAGGCTATATTCAATAGATAAAAGCCTTTATAAAAGGGTTAAGAAAGTTCTTCAAAAGAACTTAAACGAAAGGCACGTTAGGGGTGGCGAAGCAACCAGACAAAAATACCTAAATATGATTAAGTGTAAAAACAAGAAATAGATGTCAGTCAATTTGCTTGACAAACCTTTTTTTGTGTATTAAAATTTAATTACAAGAAACCTAAACTAAAAGGTTCGCCTGATAGCAAAGGGATAAAGATGAAGTTGTACAGGGCGCAAAGCGTCTTGTTTAATCACTTATCCCCTTATGCCCACGGCGTAGGGGGTTTCTTTTTACGAAAATACTTAACTAAAGGAGAAATTATGAAAAAACTACTCGCACTTTTACTGACTTTTATTCTAGCAATAACGTCCTTATCACTCGTTGCTTGCGACGATAATAAAGACGTAAAACTTTCACTCTACGCGCCTGACGGAGCGCCTGCTCTATCGGTTGCAAGGCTAATTGACGACAAGTCGATAGTTTCTAACGTAGAAGTGAAAATCGTTTTGGCAAACACCATTAGCGCTTTCGTCACAGGGGAAGAAAAAAAGGCAGACTTTGCTATACTTCCCGTTAACGCGGCAAGCAAAATGCTAGGCAACGCATCTAGTTATAAAATGCTCGGCGTTGTCACCAACGGAAATCTATTTATTATGGGTAAGGCAAGCGCTGAAGATATAAATAAAACCAATCTTTCTACCTTAATTGGCAAGAAAGTTGGAGTTATTAACCTTGCAAACGTTCCTGGACTTACTTTTAAGGCAATCTTAAGCGAAAATGAAATTCCATTTGCTAACCTTGTAGAAGGTGGAGAAGTGGATGCAAGCAAGGTGAATTTAGTTGGACTCACCGACGGAACGGCTGTCACTCCAAGTAGTGAGTGCGATTATTTCGTAGTTCCAGAACCTGCAGCAACAACTAAGCAAACAATGACGAGTGGAAAACTTAAAATTTGTGGTTCGCTTCAAGCCCTCTACGGCGACGGAGAAGGCTATCCACAAGCCGTTTTAGTTGCTAAAAAGAGCGTTGTTGAAAATAATTTAGATATCGTAAAGACGCTAGTTAATTCGTTTAGCGCAAATGAAGAGTGGCTAAAGAGTGAATCTACTACTTCAACTCAAATCGTTAACGCCGTTAAGAGTGGGTTTTTAGATAGTGAAATGGCGCCAACTTTTAACGCTAATAATCTAAACAAGACGGTTATTGAAAACTGCGCTATTTCATTTACCAAAGCAAGTGAAATTAAAGGGGACGTTTTAGAGTATTTACAAAAAATAAACGGCGTATCTAATAATGCTTGGGGAACGCCTGACGACGACTTCTTTTATAGCGTAAATTAAAAATGAAAAACACAAGGGAAAAACTAAGGGAAATGGCAATAGGTCTATCGTCGCTAGTCTTTATGTGGCTAGTTTGGTTTATTGCTCATAAAACGGTTAAAAACGAATATTTAATTCCATCGCTAAGTGAAACGCTTTCTTCAATGGTTTATCTATTTGGCGAATCCTTTTTCTATAGGGCGTTAGGGAAGACCTTGTTAAAGGTTTTATATTCCTTTTTAATATCGTTTATCGTTTCGGGAGTATTCTCGTTTGCGGGCAAGGTGTTTAAGCCGATAAGGGCCTTTTTTAAGCCTATAATTTCGGTTATTAGAACTCTTCCAACAATGGCAATTTTGGTGCTTATCTTAATATACACCAATTCTTCAACTGCGCCTATTATCGTGGCGACGTTAGTTCTTTTTCCAATGATTTACGCTCAAATGAACGTGGCGCTAGATTCTATCGACCAAAACATAATCGACGCGACTAAAGTTCAAAAAATAGGTAAAAAAGACTGGATTATAAAAGTGTATTTTCCCATGATTTTACCTAGCGTTTTATCGCATACGGGCTCGAATTTATCATTTAGCGTTAAACTTGTGATTTCCGCCGAAGTTATGGCGTACACATTTACTAGTTTAGGTGGGCTTATGCAGTCTGCTAACGCCCTTATGGATATCCCAAGGCTTATGGCACTCACGATAGTTGCGATAGTTATTGGGCTACTTATTGAACTTATTTTCGCAATTATAAATCGCTTTACTTTTAAGTGGGCAAAAAACAAAGAATAAACTGAATAGGAAAAAATAAAAATCGCTCTCTTTTAATGCAAAAAGAGAGCGATTTGTTTTTTTAATTTTTAACCTAATAGAAAGTCTAAAACGAGCATTACGCAAAAGCCTATTAAAAAGGAAAAGGTGATGCCTCGTCTACTTTGATTGGGGTAGTTTTCAAGTAGTATTTCGTCGCTTACAACGTAGAGCATTGTTCCACCTGCAAAGGCAAGGGCAAACGGCAATACTACGGTTGCAATCTTTATTGCAAAGTATCCTAAAAAAGTTCCAAAGACTTCGATTAAGCCGGTGATAGACGCAATTAAAAAAGTTTTCTTTTTAGAAACGCCCGCAGCAATCAATGGAGCAATAATAACCATGCCTTCGGGGATATTTTGAAGCGCTATGCCAAGCGCAATTAAAAGACCTTGCGTTTGACTTTCCGAGCCAAAACCTACGCCTGCAGCGATACCTTCTGGAAGATTGTGAATAGCGATAGCAATAACGAAAAGAAGTACTCTATTTAGGTTTGTCGCCTTATGCTCCTCAATATCCTCTCCCATCATTTTGTGTAGGTGAGGGGTGATTTTATCTATAAGGTTAAGGCAAAGGGCCCCTACGAATATTCCCAATATGGTTATTAATAGTTTTAAGTCGCCACCATACTCTAGTGATGGGAGAATAAGCCCTAAAACTGCGGCAGAAAGCATAATCCCACCGGCAAAAGCCATTAAAATATTGGAAAATTTTTCAGATGAGTTCTTAAATAAAAAGCCCAAAAGAGCGCCGATAACGGTTGCTCCACCGACGCCAAGCGCCGTCAAAATTACTATTGTCATAACTTAATCCTTTTTATATATTTACTATTGAAAAAGAGTGGTCTAAAAGCGAAAAGTCTTTATTTACTTGTTCGTTTGTTATAATTTTTTTAACGCCGTCACGTTCGTAGATTGCGTAAACGCTAGCATCCGGATACTTTTCTAGGATTTTCTTTATTAGATGGGTGAGTTCACAATTATTTATATCGTTAGTGTTATAATTTGAAAGGCAAAGGGCAGTAGTAAGTGCGTCTGCAAAAGCGCCGTCCTTGCAAATAACAGTTGCGCTTTTTATTCCTGTATCGTATGGCTTGCCAACGTTAGCGTCTATAATATGCGAATATCTTTTTCCATCGTAATCGTAGTATTTTTCATAATCTCCACTGGTGGAAACGGAAGCATTTTGTTCTTTACTAGTGTCGAGAGTTAAAATCAATTTACTCTTATCAAGCGGGTGGCGAAGGGCTAATTTTTCCGCCTTAAGTAGACAAATACTACTGTTTCCCATACTGACATAGCCGGAAGTATAGCCGTTATCTAACAAAATATTCATAACCAAGTCGCAAGCGTAGCCCTTTAACATACCGCCTAAATCGATTTTTTGATTGGGGTTTTTTATCACTTGATTATTTTCAATTATAAATGCGGAAAAATCTAATACGTTGCTTTGTAAAATTTGGTCTATTTTATCTTGAGTCGGGGGAATAAAATCTTCCTTTTCCACTTGGTTTCCCACGCCGAAACACCATAGTTCGTTCAAAGGGTAAACGGCAGGGTTAAACTTTGCGTCTGTAAACGCCCAATACTCTTTAGAAAGAGCAAAAACATCAATTGCTCTATTTGAGAGCGTATATGGTAATCCGTTGTTTAATTTATAAACGACTGAATTTTCATTGCTTACTGAAAATTCGTTTTCTAGAGATAATAAAAGGCTAGAAATTTCTTCCTTTACTTGCTCTGTTAAGGTTTTATCGTAAACTTCAATATAGACGGGCGAGCCAAAAGAGGTGAGAGAATAAGAATCTCCCTTAGTGGTGCAAGCGCCCGTTCCCAAACTTAATAGGGAAAACAAAATAGTAAAAAATAAGCAACATATTTTTTTCATAATTTTATTATATATAAAAGTAGTTTAAAAATCAAATTTATATTGACAAAATTATAGCGTTTTGATAAAATATTAAGGTATAAAATAGGGAAGGGGGCGTGAAATGCCGAAATACAAAATTGCAGATATAGTATTTAGCGCAACGCATTTGTTTCCCTACGTAAAAAAAGTTTGTAAAGATTATTTGTACGAGGGAGAAGAGCCCGTGGAAACGGAGTTAAACGTCACTATGGAAGACGTGGAGTTTGAAAAGTCTTTAAGTAAACTCACTTTTCCAGACGAATATTTTGAAAGTTTAGCACTATATCGCAAATTTTTGGAATACGCGCTTTTTCACGACACGATAATTTTACACTCGTCAGCACTAGCAGTAGACGGCGACGCGTTTTTATTTACAGCGCCTAGTGGAACGGGAAAATCCACTCACGCAAAACTCTATAGAGAAGTTTTAAAAGATAGAGTGACCACTATTAACGACGATAAGCCAGTGGTTAGAAAAGTAAACGGCGAATTTTTCGTTTACGGCACGCCTTGGGACGGTAAGCATAGGCTATCTACTAATTCAAAGTTTAAGATTAAAGCAATTTGTGCTCTTAAAAGAGGCGAGAAAAATCAAATAAATAAAATTTCAAAAAAGCAAATGCTTTTAGTTTTACTAAATCAAACGCTTCGCCCAAAGAAGGAAGAACAGGTGGATAAAACTTTTTCTCTTTTAGGGGAACTTTTAGATAGCGTTTCCCTTTACGAGTTGCATTGTAATATAAGCGAAGAGGCAGTGCTAGTTTCATACGGGGCTATGTCCAAAGGAGAGTGACTATGAAGATAAAGAAAAATTTTATACTGCGTGAAGTTGCAGGCACTTATTTAGTAGTTGCCGTTGGAGATGCCGTTAAAGATTTTAACAAGGCAATCAATCTTAACTCTACGGGTGCGTTCTTGTGGAAGCAGTTGCAAGTAGACTTGACTGAAGAAGAATTGATAGGTAAACTCCTAGAAGAGTACGAAATTGATAGAGAAACTGCAAAAAAAGACATTTTGGGATTTATACAAAGGCTTAGGGAGGCAAACCTACTCGAGTAGGTTGGTGTTTACGATATGGAAAAAGTTGGATTTGATAATGCTAAATACGTAGCGATGCAGTCGGAAAAAATACTAGAGCGTATACAAGCGTTCGGCGATAAACTTTATTTAGAGTTTGGCGGTAAGATTTTCGACGATTTTCACGCATCTAGAGTATTGCCTGGTTTTGAGCCTGATAGTAAGATAAAAATGCTTTCCGAGTTAAAGGAAAAGGCGGAAATTTTAATCGTTATAAACGCAGGGGATATAGAAAAGAATAAAACGAGAAGTGACTACGGCATTACCTACGACGTAGAAACTTTAAGACTAATAGATTTATTTAGAAGTAATTCTTTCTACGTTAGTAGCGTAGTGTTAAATTGTTTTGCAGAGCAACCTGCGGCAGTGGCATTCAAAAAACGTCTTGAGATTATGGGTATAAAGGTTTATTGTCACTATCCAATCGAGGGCTATCCTTCAGACGTAAAGAAAATCGTTAGTGAAGAAGGCTACGGCAAAAACGAATATATCGTGACTACTAGACCTTTAGTCGTTGTGACAGCGCCAGGTCCAGGAAGTGGGAAGATGGCAACTTGCCTATCTCAACTTTACCACGAAAATAAAAGGGGCGTAAAGGCTGGATACGCTAAATACGAGACTTTCCCCGTTTGGAATTTATCGTTGACTCACCCTGTAAACGTAGCGTACGAGGCTGCAACTGCAGATCTTGACGATATGAATATGATTGACCCCTTCCATTTAGAAGCAAACGGAGAAAGGGCAGTAAACTACAATAGAGATATAGAGATTTTCCCCGTGCTTTCGGCAATTATGAGTAAGATTATGGGAGAGTGTCCGTATAAATCGCCAACTGAAATGGGCGTTAATATGGCAGGATATTGTATAATCGACCAAGAGATTGTGGAAAAAGCAAGCAAACAAGAGATTATTTGCCGTTATTATAACGCTCAAATAGAAGTGCTTAAAGGTAATCTCGGCAAGGAAGTTTTAAATAAGTTTGATATTTTAATGCAAAAATTAAATATCAGCATAAACGACAGAGTAGTAGTTAGATACGCTTTAGAAAAAGAATTATTGACGGCAACGCCTTGTTGTGCGCTTGAACTTCCAGATGGAAGAATAATAACCGGAAAAACGAGAAATCTTATGGGTGCGTCGTCTGCGGCACTACTTAACGCTCTAAAAGCGCTCGCTAATATCGACGATAAGATTGATATAATTTCGGCTTCGGTAATAGAGCCTATTCAAGAGTTAAAGGTAAACCATATGGGCAGTAAAAACCCAAGGCTACATACCGACGAAATTTTGTTGCTTTTAGCAATGAGCGCAGTCACTAACCCAACGGCAAAACTCGCATTAGACCAATTGTCTAAACTTAAGGGCTCGCAATTTCACTCTTCAGTTATCTTGTCTCACGTAGATAAGAAAACGCTTAAAACTTTGGGCGTAAACGTCACTTGCGAACCAAAGAGAAAAAAAGATTAATTTCTACCCTAACGGTAGTTTAAGGAGTTTGTAGTATGAGTTTAACTCTAAAAATTCTTTTGGCAACGGACGCTTTCTTTGCGCTTTTATTGGTAGTGTATTTAATAGTAAAGTATACGGGAGTTTTTAATCGCAAGCCTGAGTTCTTTGAGCAAAAAAAGGAAAACGGCGAAGAGATGGAAGTTTCCTACGTCGAGCCCGTCGCTCTAACTAAAGAAGAACCAAGAATTGAACAACAAAAGCCAGAGTCTAAAGAAGAAATTAAAGAAGAAAAACTTATTATCGGCAGTTTTGAAGATTTAGAAAACCAAGTTAAAACAGCAAACGATAATTAAATAAAATAAACAAAAGTAAATTCCTTTGCCACGAGCAAAGGAATTGTTCGTTAAAATAAATTTATTTTTTTACTTGAAAATCGTACGTTTTCTGTTGACAAAAGTAAATTGTTGAATATAATAATAATTAGCACTTAAAGATTGAGAGTGCTAAAATCTAGATAATGGAGAAATAAAAAATGAAAGTTAAACCTTTATTTGACAAAGTAGTTGTAAAAGCACTAGATACCGAAGAGAGAACGGGCAGTGGATTTATACTTCCATCAGCATCACAAGAAAAGCAACAAATGGCAGAAGTAGTAGCCGTTGGACCTGGTGGAATCGTTGACGGAAAAGAAATCGTTATGCAAGTAAAAGTAGGCGATAAGGTGCTCTATTCAAAGTATGCAGGCAACGAATTTAAGGTAGACGGAAAGGAACTAATTATTATCCGTCAAAGCGATATTTTGGCTATCGTTGAATAAGGACTAATCTATAGGGAGGATATAAAAATGGCAAAAGAATTAAAGTATGGTGAAGAAGCGAGAAAAGCCCTTCAAAACGGCGTAAACGCCCTTGCAGACACCGTTAAAATTACCTTAGGACCTAAGGGAAGAAACGTAGTTTTAGCAAGACAATTCGGCGCACCGCTTATTACTAACGACGGAGTTTCAATCGCAAAAGAAATAGAGTTTAAAGACCCGTTTGAAAATATGGGCGCTCAATTAGTAAAAGAAGTTTCAACCAAAACTAACGACGTTGCTGGTGACGGAACTACTACGGCAGTTATTTTAGCGCAAGCAATGATTGGCGAAGGGTTAAAAAATATTGCAGCAGGCGCAAATCCAATTATTCTTAAAAAGGGTATTGCAGGCGCTGTTGAAGTTGCAGTAAATGAACTTAAGAAAATTTCTAATCCTGTAAAGGATAAAAACGCAATCAAACAAGTTGCTTCTATCTCTGCTGGAGACGAAAACGTAGGCGCTCTTATTTCAGACGCTATGGAAAAGGTTGGTAAGGACGGTGTTATTACCATAGAAGAAAGCAAAACTATGAAAACCGAACTCACCACCGTTGAGGGTATGCAATTTGATAGGGGATACGCATCTGCTTACATGGTGACCAACACCGATAAGATGGAAGCGGTTTTAGATAACCCTGTAATTTTAATCACCGACAAAAAGATTTCTGCTATACAAGAAATTTTACCTATCGTTGAACCTATCGCTCAACAAGGTATGAGACTTTTAATTATCGCAGAAGAAGTTGAAGGCGACGCTCTTGCCGCACTAGTAGTTAATAAATTAAAGGGCGTGTTCAATTGCGTTGCAGTTAAAGCGCCTGGTTTTGGCGACAGAAGAAAGGCGATGCTTGAAGATATCGCTATTCTAACCGGTGGTACGGTTATTTCTTCTGAAGTTGGCTACGAATTTAAGGACGTAAGATTGGATATGCTAGGTAGAGCGGCTTCCGTTAAGGTGGATAAAGACAACACTACTATTATTAACGGCGCAGGCGATCCTGCTCAAATCGAGGCTAGAAAACAAGCAATCAAGGCTCAAATCGAAGTGACTACTTCGGAATATGATAGAGAAAAATTACAAGAACGCCTTGCAAAACTCGCTGGTGGCGTTGCCGTTATCAACGTTGGCGCTGCAACCGAAATCGAAATGAAAGAAAAGAAACTTCGCATTGAAGACGCTCTTAACGCAACTAAAGCAGCCGTTCAAGAAGGTATCGTTCCTGGTGGTGGAATCGCTTTAATTTCTACTATAAAATCAGTTAAAGCGTACGCAGATACTTTAGTGGGAGATGAAAAGACGGGCGCTCAAATCGTTCTAAATTCTCTTTCTGCGCCACTAAAACAAATTGCAAACAATGCAGGGCTCGATGGCTCTATCATCTTAAACGAAGTATTAAAGGCTGATAAGGCAAACTTCGGTTTCAATGCGCTCACCAACGAATACGTTGATATGGTTGAAAGTGGAATTATCGACCCAACTAAAGTGACGAGATCTGCTTTAGAAAACGCAGCGTCGGTTGCGGGAGTATTCCTAACTACCGAAGCAGTAGTTGCAGATATTAAAGAAGAAATGCCTGCCCAAATGCCACAAGGTGGAATGGGGGGAATGTATTAATCGCTAAATAGAATATTATCGATTAATTACTTAAAGCAAAACTAAAAGCACGCTTAGATAAGCGTGCTTTTTTTATATTAGTTATCGGTTAAGTAGTTTTTGTTGCTTTTTAGATTTTGTTTTATGTCCAAATATGCTTTCTTTTTCAAGGCTGAAAAAGAAACAAAAAGGCGTGGGGAGTTGCGATTCTCCTTTAGACCTACAAACGCTTTCCATAACGTATAAATTATATACTTAAAATTTCCCCTTACTCATTAAGGGGAAAGGGTTTTAAAATATTTTGTTTTTTTAGTTGACAAATGGAAAAGGAAAGAATATAATATGATTAAACGATTAAACAAGCGTTTAATCGTTAACAAAAGAAAACAAGGCAAATAAAAGGAGAAACAAATGGAAAAAACTTATAAAATTCAAGTGGATTGTCCACATTGCGCAGAAAAAATTGAAAGGGCGATTGAAAAGCAAGCGGGAGTGGAGAGCGTGAGCATTAGTTTCGTATCTCAAAAGATGTTTTTAGAGTTTAAGGACGCAGAAAAGGAAAGTGAACTTCTTTCTAGCATAGAAAAAGTCGGCAAAAAGGTAGATGGAGATTTTAGAGTTTTATAAAGTATGAAAAAACACCAAAAGATATTACTTAGAATTATTATTTCTACAATTTTAATAGTGGTTATTAGTTTTTTGCCCATTAAAAACAATACATTTTTGGGGCTAGCGTATATTTTGCCCTATCTAATTATTGGGTACGACGTTTTAATTAAGGCAGTAAAGGGAATTGTTAACGGACAAATTCTCGACGAAAACTTTTTAATGGCAATAGCAAGCGTTGGGGCGCTAGTGTTAGGCTTTATTTGGAAAGACCATTTTTTAGAAGCCCCGCTCGTACTACTTTTTTATCAAGTGGGAGAATATTTTCAAGGCGTTGCAGTTAGAAAGAGCCAAAAAAACATATCTTCGCTAATGGAACTTAGCCCCGACTACGCTTACGTAGAAAAAGATGGAGAAATTATAAAAGTTTCCCCAGAAGAAGTGCCAATCGGCAGTATTATGGTAGTAAGAACGGGTGAAAAGTTGGCTATCGACGGAGTGGTGGAAAGTGGTAGCGCTTGTCTATCGACTTTGGCAATGACGGGGGAAAGTGAGCCCGTTGACGTTAAAGAGGGTGATAGCGTAATAAGTGGAAGCGTAAACCAAGGTGGGTTAATAAAGGTTAAAACCACAAAACTATATAATGATTCCACCGTGGCGAAAGTTTTAGCCCTTATTGAAAGAGCCTTATCAAGAAAGGCAAAAACGGAAAAATTCATATCTAAATTCGCAAGATTTTATACCCCAATAGTTTGCTCGTTAGCCCTTTTAATAGCGTTAATTCCCACGCTCATCGGCTTAATATTTTCTGTTTCGGTAAACGGCTTAGATTGGCTTTATAGGGGACTATCGTTTTTAGTAATTAGTTGTCCCTGTGCGCTAGTTATAAGCGTTCCACTAACCTTTTTTTCGTGCATAGGTGGGCTTAGTAAAAGGGGAGTGTTAGTAAAGGGTTCAAGCCATATAGAAAATCTTGCTAAAATTAAAACGGTGGTGTTTGATAAAACGGGAACGCTTACCGACGGCAAGATAAAAGTAAAGGATATTTATTTTGAAAAGGTTAGCGAAAGTGAGTTTATAGAGTATTTAGTTTTACTTGAAAGTGGCTCTCTTCACCCTTTAGCAAAAAGCGTTTGTGAAAAATACAAAATCCCCGTTGATTTTACGAGAATAAAAGAGTATAATGAAGAAGGTGGCTACGGAATTACAGCCATAATAGATAACGACACGTTTTATTTAGGCAATTTACACTTAATGCAAAGAGCGGGGATAAAAATGCCCGTGAGCCTTAGTGAAAAGGCAGTTTATTTAGGAAAAAACAAACAATTTATAGGCTACATAACCTTTTTAGATAGCGTAAAAGAAAACGCAAAATCTTCTTTAGAAGAGTTAGGCAAGCAGGGTGTAAGTAGGCTCGTTATGCTAACCGGGGATAACGAGAACAAGGCAAAAATAGTAGCCGAAGAACTCGGTTTAAGAGAGTTCTACGCAAGTCTTTTGCCCGACCAAAAGCAAGAAATTCTCTCTAAAATTATGCTTAATGAAGGGAACGGAAAAGTTGCTTTCGTGGGTGATGGAATTAACGACGCACCCTCTCTTATGACGGCTGACGTTGGAATTTCAATGGGAGCAGTTGGAAGCGACGTTGCCATAGAATCTTCTAGCGTAGTTATAATTGACGACGATATATTAAAAGTGCCACTAGCCGTAAAAAGCGCAAAAAAATGCATGAGAATAGTAATGCAAAACGTTATATTTTCCATAGCGATTAAAGTTGCGGTTTTAATTCTTTCAGCGCTTGGCTTTGCAAATATGTTTTTAGCAATATTTGCCGACGTTGGAGTAATGATTTTAGCAATATTAAATAGTTTTAGAGCGTTAATAAATAAGAAAAGGGGAAAAATATGAGTAAACTTCCACACCTTCACGGGCAAACGGATAAACTTTTAGAAAAAATAGAAAAAGCAGGGGACTTTAATAGCCTAGCAGAGAGTTTTAAACTTTTATCCGACGGAACGAGATTAAAACTTTTTTGGGTTTTGTGCCACACTAAAGAGTGCGTTCTTAACCTTTCTAAAATTATGAATGCGTCTAGTCCGTGTCTTTCTCACCACTTAAAAATTCTAAAAAATTTAGGGCTAATCGTCAGTGAAAGGTCGGGGAAAGAAATGCTGTATACTGCAAGTGATTCGCGTAGAGCAAAGGAACTTCATAACGCAATAGAGAGACTTCAAAAAATATCTTGCCCAACTGAAAAATAATAAAAAATCCTACCGATTTGGTAGGATTTTTCTATATATTTACTTTATCCTTTCAAATTATAAGCATATAATTTTCGTTAATCTTTTTATCGGTAGCAAGGTTGTAGAGTTCTTGCGCCAAGCAGTCTACGTCAAAGCATTTTTTCGCCGTCTTTTTTAGCGAAGATAGGTCGCTTTTTCTAGTGACTAGTGGAATTTCACTTGATTTTGACAAGGTGGAAATTAAGTCTAAACCGTCCTTTTTGACTGCTAAAACCTTGGCGTAAAGTGGTTTATCTAGAGCGTCTAATCTAAGGTCTTCGGTGATGCCTAAAAGGTTGTTTATAAGTATTCTTCTAATGCGTGAAGAGGCGTATCGTTTGGTGGTCACTTTATCGACTAGTTCCTCCACCGTCAAGTTGTCCTTAACTAGCGCTTTTATGCGATGCTCTAGTCCTTCGGTGCAGTCGGGCGTTTTTTTCAAACTCTCTTCGGTAGTCGTTATAACACTTGTCATTATAACTTTTTCAAATCCAAACGGATAAACTTCAAGGTCAAAATAAGTATAGGGTGGAAGAGATTTTTTTAACGGCTTAATTTTGCCCGATTTTAAGTATTCTCTTATGCTAGACGCGCTAGTAATGCCCTTTTTAAGAGTTTTATCGTTATGGTCGCCCTCTCTAATCATGGGGCAAATTTCTATACTGCTTTTTCTCTTTAATATTGCCTTAGTGTACTCTAGCCCTAAAATATTATTTGGTGAAGAGAGAAGTTTTTCGTGCTTTTCGCCGTATAGAGCCTTAACCGTTTGGCTTTTTGCCTTAGCGAGCGAAACGCCTTGTTCTAAAAACGATTTTAAGGTTTTTTTGTATTCGCTTGATTCATTTACGAGTTCTTTTGCTAGGTAAAGGTAATCTTGTTTTTCGCCACTTTCTACGCCAAAGCAAATAGAATCTACGCACTTTAGACTATCAATTAAGTTGATAGCGCCGGTTGAAAAGGTTTCGGCATTGCCTACGGCAAAAACGGACGGGAGTTCTATAACTAAATCTGCGCCCGCAAAAATAGCGTGCTTAGCCCTAGTGAACTTATCTAAAACGGCAGGTTCACCCCTTTGGCAAAAGTTTCCACTCATAACGACTACAATCTTATCGGCGTTGAGGGAATTTTTTACGTAGTTTATTTGTTTTAAGTGCCCTAAGTGAAAGGGATTGTATTCGGCGATAATAGCGCAAATTTTCATAAAAAAACAAATTCCTTGGTCGATATAATTTACTTTTTAAATAAAATGTTGTAAAATATAGATGCTAATATTATTTTACACTATTTTAGGTAAAAATCAAAATAAAATCGTAAAAAAATAAAAAACTATAGAGGTAATTATGGCAAACGTTTTAGAAAGTATTAAGTTGAACGCAAAGTCGTTAAACAAGAACGTAGTTCTTCCTGAAGGGGAAGACTCTAGAGTAGTTGAAGCGGCTGCTCAAGCAGTTAAAGAAGGTCTTGCAACCGTCACTTTATTAGGCAATCCTGAAGAAATCAAGAAAAACAATCCTTCAGTAGACCTAGAAGGCGTTGTAATAGTAGACCCTGTGACCGACGAGAGAACGGCAAAATACGCAGAAATGCTTTTTGAAGCAAGAAAGGGCAAAATCAATAAAAAGACCGGACTTCCTGAATATGCAGACGTAGAAGAAGCAAAGAAAGGAATCTTAAAAGACTACACCATGTACGGCGCTTTAATGCTTAAAGCAGGCGACGTAGACGGATTAGTTTCAGGTGCTTGTCACTCAACTGCAAACACCTTGCGTCCAGGACTTCAAGTAATCAAAACTGCCCCTGGAATCAACACCGTATCAAGCAGTTTCGTTATGATTGCCGATAGAGAAAATAAATATAATCCAGACGGCGTTGCAGTATTTGCGGACTGCGCTATCAACATTGAGCCAGACGCTCAACAATTAGCAGATATCGCGATTTCTTCTGCTGATACTGCTAGAAAGATTGCAGGTATTGAACCTAGAGTTGCAATGCTTTCTTTCTCGACTAAAGGCTCTGGAAACGACGATAAGTTCTTTAGAAGCGTTCCAAAAATGCAAGAAGCAACTAGAATTGCTAAGGAACAAGCGCCCGACCTTATTTTAGACGGCGAATTCCAATTCGACGCTGCTGTTGCTCCTGAAGTAGGCAAGTTAAAAGCCCCAGAATCAAAGGTAGCAGGCAACGCAAACGTATTTATTTTCCCAAATATCAATGCGGGAAACATTGGATATAAGATTGCGCAAAGATTCGGTGGATATTTAGCGTTAGGTCCTATTTGTCAAGGTTTTGCTAAACCTATTAACGACTTATCTCGTGGATGTTCAGTTGAAGACGTTATTGCAGTTATAGCAATCACCGCATTACAAGCAAAATAATTTTAAGGAAATAGATAGATATGAAAATTTTAGTTATTAACGCAGGAAGTTCATCATTAAAATATCAACTTATTGATATGACCAACGAAAGCGTAATCTTAAAAGGTCTTTGTGAAAGAATTACTTTCGCAGGCGGAAAACTTACGCAAAAAACTTTTGACGGCAGAGAAACGGTTATCGAAAAGGATATGCCATCTCATAAAGAAGCAATGCAACTCGTTTTAGACGCTATGCTAGATGAAAAAAGTGGAGCATTAAAGTCTATTGACGAAATTTCGGCAGTAGGTCACAGAGTATTACACTCTGCAGAAGATTTCCACTCTTCAGTAGTAATCGACGACGAAGTTATTAGAATTTGCGAAAGGAACGTTGAGTTAGGACCTCTTCATATGCCAGGCAATATTGCTTGCATTAAGAGTTGCCGTGAAGTTATGGGCGACGTTCCAATGGTAGCAGTATTCGATACTACTTTCCACGCAACTATGCCACAAAAGGCGTTTATGTATGGTATTCCATACGAAGTTTACGAAGAACATAAGATTAGAAAATATGGTTTCCACGGAACTTCTCACAAATTCGTTTCGGAAGAAACGGGCAAATTACTAGGCAATAAAAACGCAAAAATGGTTATTTGTCACTTAGGAAACGGCTCTTCAATATCTGCCGTTAAAGACGGAAAGTGCCAAGATACTTCTATGGGCTTCACCCCACTTGAAGGTTTGATTATGGGTACTAGAAGTGGTGACATTGATCCTGCTGCAGTTGAATTCTTAAGAGCAAAATTAGGTTTAGCACCTGAAGAAGTTGTTAATTATCTCAACAAAAAATGCGGTGTAATGGGTATAAGTGGATTCAGTAGTGATATTAGAGACTTAACCGCCGCAATGAACGAAGGCAACGAAAAGGCTAAACTTGCTTTAGAAATGCTTGCATATAGAGTTAAGAAATACGTTGGTAGTTATATCGCAGTATTAGGTGGGGTAGACGCTATCGTATTCACGGGTGGTATTGGAGAAAACTCTTCACTCGTTAGAAGTTTAGTAATGGAAGGTATGGACTACTGCGGAGCAGTTATCGACCTTGATAAAAACGCAGTTCGTGGCGAAACCTATATCAATACTAAAGACTCTAAAGTTAAGATTATGGTAGTTCCAACTAACGAAGAATTATCAATCGCAAGAGAAACCAAAGAGTTGACTCAAGTAAAATAACAGGGTAAATTTAACTAAAATATAGTAAAAAATCGTTGACAAGCCACGAACAAATAGTATATACTTGTTAGGCTTGATTAAAGGTGAAAAAATGATTCTTGATTTAAGGGATATCAAAAGAAAAGGGAAAGATAGTTTAGATTTTTTCTTTGAATATTCACCCGAGAAAGAATTTACCGATGCAACCTTTATGAAAATTGAGATGCCGATAATGGTAGTCGGTACGGTTTTCATAACAGGTGAAGGTAGCGCTTTTATCGAGTGCGAGACGACGTTTAAGGTTAAGGGCAGTTGTACCAGGTGCTTAGAAGAAACCGAAAGGGAGTATTCTGTGCAAGTGCGCGAGGGCTTAGATGAGGATAGCGAGGATGGTTATCCAATCGTCAATGACAGAATCGATTTAACAAAAATCATAGACGACGCCGTGTTTATGAATATGCCGATAAGTTTTCTTTGTAGAGAAGATTGCTTAGGGCTTTGCCCCGAGTGTGGAGGCAACTTAAATAAAGGCGAATGTAAATGTAAAAATCTTTAGGAAGGTAGAATACAATGGCAGTACAAAAAAGTAAAACGTCAAAACAAAGAACCAATACTAGATTTGCTCAATGGAAAATTTCCGCACCAAATCTTTCGGAATGTCCACAATGCCACGAATTAAAGGCTTCTCATAGAGTATGCCCAAAATGTGGATATTATGACGGCGTACAAGTTGTTGACACGGCTAAAAAAGAAAAGCAAGACTAATTTGGTTAACTTTTAATTTGATTAAATTAAAAACGGCACGATTTTATCGTGCCGTTTAGTTTTTTTACTTTTTTATGCTTTGTAGAGTTCTTTGCCGTCTACTATGGTTTTTGCTACCGAGAAGTCGGGGTTTAGTACGCAAAAACTTGCGTTTTTACCTACTTCTATACTGCCGTAATCCTTTTCAATCTTAAGGTGGGTGGCAGGGTTAATGGTGGCAAAGTCAACTGCATCTTCTAGTTTTACGTCGCAGTTTTCCACTAGATTTTTTATTGCGACGTTCATTTTTAACGTGCTACCTGCAAGCGCGCCGTTTTCTAGCCTTGCTTCGCCGTTTTTAACGATAACCTTTTGACCACCAAGTTCGCTAATTCCGTCATCTAGCCCTTTGGCTCTCATAGAGTCGGTTATTAAAATAATTTTATCTTTTTGTTTGCATTTTAATACTAATTTAATTGCAGGGATTGATAGGTGAATTAAATCACATATAATTTCGGTATAAATTCCGTCTAGTAAAAGCCCCGTTCCTGCAACGCCGATTTCTCTGTGGTGAATAGGGCGTTGAGCGTTAAAGGTGTGTGAAACGCAACTTAAACCGTTTTGATATGCCTTTTCAATATCATTATAGCCTGCATCCGAGTGGGCAACCGAAGAGATTACGCCCCTTTTAGTTAACCCTTTAACAAACTCTGCACCGCCTTTTTCTTCGGGCGCTAGGGTGACCATTTTAATTATATTTTGGCTTTTACTTTGTAATTCGTCGAAAAACTCTATATCAAATTCTTTAACGAATTCTAAAGGTTGAGCGCCGATATATTTTTTAGAAATGAACGGACCTTCTAGGTGAACGCCTAAAATCTTTGCGCCCGTTTTTTGCGATTTTATTGCCGAATTTATCGCTTGTAGCGAGTTTATAATATTTTCTTTTGACTGCGTCATAGTGGTTGTCAAAAAGCAAGTCGTACCTTCTTTCAAAAGATTTTCGGCAATACCTAAAACGTTTGACGCATTTTTATCCATTGCGTCGAAAGAACCTGCGCCGTGAATATGTTGGTCTATAAAACCTGGCAAAACCACTTGATTATCTTTTACTTTGATAACTTCGTCGATATCAAGATTATTGCCGATTTTAACTATTTTTCCATTTTCTATCGCTATATCTACCTTAACAATTCCTTGTTTGTAGATATAAGCGTTTACGTTTTTGAAGCCAAACATAAACTCACCTTCTTTACTTTATATTCTTATATTAACACTAAAGCAAAAAAAAGTCAATTACTGTATAACTATAATACGTTTTCTATTTTTAAGGTGAAAGTTTTTGGAATTTGTTCGGCTAATTCTCTTAAGACTTCCACTTTAGATAAAGCGTCTTCCCATTTTTTATTTTGAACTAACGTGACCGACTCCGAAAGCCATAAATCCACTTCCTTTATCTCGGTGTGTGGGATAAAAACGTGCAAATACTTCTTTTTCTCTAGCCAATTCTTTTGAACGCTTAAAACGTCTTCTTCTATAGCAGTCTCGTTTTCCACCTTTTCGTATAGAACTTCTAAAAGAGAGTCAAACTCAACGAATTGCCTTTTTATAAAGTTGCTCTCATACAGCGCTCCCCCCGTTAAAATTATGGCGACAATAATCATAGAAACAATAGTTTTTACCATTTAACGCCCTCCTTTAGTGGAAAGGATAAAATTCGATATTTTTGTTCCTTTTCTTTTAGGTAAACTCTGCCGTTTCCGTCGATTGTGAGAACTTCGGTTTTAGAGAGTTTTCCGCCGTTTTTATTTAAGTAAGAAGAGAGTTCATCTAGAGTGCAGTTTAGAATTTTTAGATTTTCCTTAACAGCCTTAAAACTATCAACCACTAGTAAGGGGAGTGAAGATTTTTCCTTATTCTTCTCTCCGTTTTCTAGGGGAGAGAGTTTGCCGTTTGATTCAAAAATGGCGTAGTCAAGGTCGTCTAAGGAAAAATATCCCGACGCTCGCATTGATTCAATTAAATCGTCTATTCCTAAATTATTTTTTCTAAGTTCAGTTAAATTTACTCCGTTTTTATCTATAACGATACTAGGCTTTCCCGATAAAATCTTTTTTGCAGTCGGTCCAAATTGCTCGAATATAGATAATAATTGGTGAAGTAAAAATAGGGCAAGAATTGAAACTACTCCATAAATAAGTGGAATAGACACGTCAGCCATAGGAATACATGCAAGGTCTGCTATAATTAGGGTGACCACGAATTCAAAAGGTTGCATTTCGCCAATTTGACGTTTGCCCATAAGACGTAATATCACGACTAAAGTTATAAAAATTATAAGCGTTCTTAAAAAGATGACTATCATAAAAATAGTATTTTAATTTTGCTTAAATTTATTCTATTAGTTGACAAGGTGCATATATAATGGTACAATGATTTTCGTAGAGTAATAAAAGAGCGTAAAGTGTTGCAAAATGGGATGTCGTTTGCAAACGAAAAGGTTTATTCCTTGCGGTTCTTTTGTGCGTCCGCTACGTTTTTATCGTGTTTTTTCACGGAAAAAAAGTATCGGTCTCTCTAAATTTATTTTGGGAGATTTTTTAATGAAAAATTACGTAAGAAGACTTTTGTTGTCCGACCTTTTGGTCAATTCTTCTACTACGCAAAGAATTGCGTATATCGCCTTGATGACGGCGTTTTGCGCAGTGGGGAATATGTTTTTTGAAATTAAGTTTGCAGATATTCAGTTTTCGTTAACTATAGTAATCTGCGCGCTAACTGGCATTATAATCGGTCCTATTTTCGGCTCGTGCGCTTGTTTTTTAGGTGATTTAGTTGGGTTTTTATATAACTCTGGTGGCTTTACTTATATGCCTTGGATTGGAATTGCTATGGCTATGGTGGCGCTAATAAGTGGGCTAGTGGTAAATGGGTTAGACTTTAATTTCAAGGGGGATATCTACGTTAAACTTTTAATCGTAGCCGTCTTAACTTTTTTAGTCTGTACGATTGGAATAAACACCACGGCGTTTTGGCTTATCTATAACAATAGAAAAGTTCCTTATTTTGCCTACGTGATTACGAGAGTTTTCGTTCAGGGTCAAATTTGGAATAGTTTAGTAAACTATTCTATATTAATAGGTATTACGCCGTTAATATTAGAACTAAAAATATTTAAGAAAAAATAAAAAAAGGCTTGCGATTAGCAAGCCTTTAATTTTTATCTTATTAAATTCCAAGTAAATTAAATAGTGGGCAAAGTCCTAAGGGAAGTAGCATTGCTGGAATTAAATTTGCCGTTTTAATCTTGGTCACACCTAACATATTTAAGCCAATTGCGATAATAAGTAGAGAGCCAACCGTTCCAACGTGATTTATTATATAATTGTACATATATCCCGTTTGATCAACCGAAGTTATTAGTAAATAAAATAATAGGGTAAGTAGACCTTGGTAAATGGTGGTGGAAAAAGCCGATAAAATGCAACCTATTCCCAAAGTAGACGCTAAAACGGTGCAAGTGACTCCGTCGATTATGGCTTTAGCATAGTAAATAGAGTGGTCGCCTTGAGCCCCTTTTAATGCTCCGTTAATAGCCATAGCGCCTATGCAAAATATAAGGGTGCAGTTTACGAATCCCTTGCCAAAAGTATTGTTTTCATCGTTATTTTTAGTAAACTTTTTTTGAATAAAAGCGCCGAATTTATTTAGGTTATCGTCGATATTTAGTAGTTCTCCTAAAATTACGCCGATGGCAACCGATAAAACTACAATTAGTGCGTTTAGGTTTTCGTAGCCTAAATTAAGCCCACTAATGCCGATAAACACCACGCATAAGCCCATGCCCATGAGTATGGCTTTAGAAAATTTTTCGGGCAAGCCTTTTTTTAATAGGCTTCCTAAAATAGCCCCGACTATTATAGTGATAAAGTTAACTATAGTACCTAAAAAAATCATTTTTTTATTCCTTACGTTATTTCTAGGTAAAGTATAACACTAAATAAAAAAAATTCAAAATAAATTAAGCGAAATTTTCCTTTCTCTTTTTGTGTTTTCTGTTAAAAATTTTGAAAGTTTTTAGGTCGATTAGGTTAAAGCCTATATAAAGGGCAAGCATAAAGGCGCACATTAAAATAGAAGTTAATATTACGGTGAAAAAATTCCCCAAAATTCCTATAGCAATCTTTTCCACCATAAATCCTATTATGGAAGTGGGAATTGTAAAGACAATGGAATATAAAAGCGCAGATAATACTTTGGGCTTTTTTATAGATTTTTTATAAATAAGTATTAAATTCAAAACTCCCGTCAATCCGTAAGTGAAAAGATAGCCTATAACTAGCGAATATATTCCTAAATACTTTGGCAAAAACCAAACGCAAAGTATCATAAAAACACCGCTTATCATATAAAAGAACAGAACGCTGTTTTCGCTTCCTAGAGAATTTAATATGCTTGTCGTGATATTAGTTAAGCCTATAAATACAACTAGAAACGACGCAACGGTTAAAAATTCTCCACACTCGTGGCTATTAAAAATAATAACGCCTAGTTCCTTTCCACACACTAAAAATACGGGGAAGAACATACAACTTAAAAACAAGGTAAAGTTTACCGATTTTTCCACGTCGTTTTTTAAGTTTTGGTGCTCATTTTTATAGTAGTGCTCGGAAATTTCAGGCACTAAGACTAAAATAAACGAAGAGATTAGCGAAGTTGGAATAAACATCAAGGGCACGGCTTGACCTACGGCAGAGCCGAAAAGGCTAACTGCTTTAGCGCCACTATACCCACATTCCATTAGTTTAGCAGGTAAAATAAAAGAAACTAAAGAAGTAGATAGCGTTCCTACCGTACGCATAACGGTCACGGGAGTAGACGACTTAATTAAGGGCTTAAATTGACTAATGGGGTTTGAAAGTTTGCTTTTTCTATATATAAAAACGACGATAGATAGAGAAAAAGAAAAAAGGTAAGAGATTAAAACGGCGACTCCCGCTCTAAACGCGCCTTGATAAACGGTGACTGCGTTGTTTATTAGTAAAATTCCAAAAACTATCATACAAACTTCTTCTAAAAGTTCAATGATGCTATATGGTAAAAAGTCTTTATTTCCCCAAAAAATTCCACGCATAACCGAATATACGGAAGTGAAAATCAATCCTGGCATTAAGATTAAAAATATATTTAAGCATCTTTGGTCAGCGAATAAAAAGTTTAGTTTATTTCTAAAAATAAGGGTTATAAGGCACACAGGAATAGAAAACACAAGGCTAAGTATGATTCCCGCCGTCATAATTTTATTTACTTTTTTTTGGTCTTTTAGCGCTTTATATTTAGTCATAAGTCTAGACACGGTTATGGGTATTCCAGAACTAATAAGAGTGAATAAAAAGGCGAATACGGAAAGGGCGACTTGGTAGAGCCCAACGCCCTCGCTACCAATGGTGTGGGACATATAAATTCTATAGATAAACCCTAAGAATTTTTCGCTTATAGAAAACACCGTGACGATTGCCACCGTTTTAAAAAAACCTTTCAATATAAACTCCTTATCTAACTATAACTTTAAGTATACCGATTAGTTTATTCTATTCGCAAAAAAAGGCAAATATAATATAGTATGAAAAAGATTTTCTATAGAGTAAAAAAAGGGGATACGTTAATTTCTATATCAAGAGAACTAGACGTGCCTGTATTTTCAATAATTAAGAACAACTACTTATCGGCAGAAGTTCAAGATGGAGATATGCTAGTAATAGTTAAACCTAAAAAGTGCTATAAAGTAGAGCCGTTAGACACCTTTAATAGTATTTCTATAAAATTCGACGTTGAAGTTGAAAAATTAAAATCGCTTAATTCTCTTCCGTTTTTATTTTACGGCGTAAATATCGTTTTGGAAGAGTAGAATATTGACAAGTAAATAGAGAAATGATATAATAAAACTATAAAAAACCACTTAAGAGGGCGAAAGGTATGACTAGTCAAGAACGTTTTGACGTGGCTGAAAAACGCTACGCTAATTGCATAAAATTTATCGATGCAATGAGTAAACATATTCAAAAGGCAAGACCTGATTTTAAAGAAGATATTGCAAAGGGTGAATTTGATATAATATTGCAATACATATTGCTTAGAACTGCCCTTGCAGACGGCAAATTCAAGGCAGTTGAAGGGGAATTCATAGATAAAATAGTTGATAACTATGAAATTTTAAAACTTTACGGCGACAAATTAAAAGAGGGAACGACTTGGCAATGGATAGGCGAAAAGGCAGATCTTACGCTAATAAAGGGAGTAGTTAACGAATTGAGACCTAAAGCCGAAAAATTTATGGACGATTTTATAAACTGGTTTTCGGCGCTAGATTTAGACGACAAGGAATTTGACTTGCTCGCAATTCTCAAAAATGAAGTAGACGCTATTTGCGAAAACTTTTTATATTGTGACGGGGAGAGTGACGAAGAAGAAAAGTGGACGGCGCTTCAAACCGTAGCTGAAGTTTTGGCAGTTCCTTGGAAATTAAAAATGGCAGGATTTGAGGAAGCAAAAAAATAAGATAAAAATAAGTAGTCGGTAAGTTGCCGACTACTTTTTCTATTGACTTTTTTACTAAAGTAAAGTAAAATAATTACGTATGATAATTTTAGGCTTAGACCCTGGTTTAGCCACGCTCGGCTACGGAGTTATTAAAAAAGAAAATAATAAAAAAGCAGAACTCGTTGATTACGGTATAGTTTCCACTCCAAAAGACGAAAACCTTGCCGTAAGACTTTGCATGCTTGAAAAGGGAATAAAACAAATTATCGACAAGTTTAAACCGGATGAGATTGCCGTCGAAGAGTTGTTTTTTGCGAAAAACGCTAAAACGGGTATTGCCGTTGCACACGCAAGGGGAGTTATACTTCTAACTGCCAACAAAGAGTGTGGTAGAATTTTCGAATACACTCCACTCCAAATTAAACAAGCGTTAACGGGATATGGTAGAGCCGAGAAAATTCAAATTCAACAAATGGTAAAATCGCTTTTGGGGCTTAAGGGTATTCCTAAGCCGGACGATGCGGCGGACGCGCTTGCCGTGGCTTTAACTCACGCGCAAACCAATAAACTTGGTGGACTATTTAGTATCTAGTAGGAGATAAATATGATTGGATATATTAAGGGTAAACTTCTATCCGTTCAAGATAACGTAGTTATTTTGGAAAATAACGGAATAGGCTACGAGATTGCTTGTTCTAGACAAGCGCTCAATAACATTATAGCCGATAACGGCGGGGACGTTTTTACTTATATGGCAGTTAGGGAAGACGGGGTTTTTCTCTACGGATTCAATAGCGTAGAAGAAAAAAATATGTTTCTAAAGTTAATATCCGTTTCGGGCGTAGGCCCAAAAATGGGCATAACCATTTTATCTAATATGGAAATTGGAGAACTTGCAATAAAAATCGCAACTTCGGATATCAAGGGTTTATCTTCGGTTAAAGGCTTAGGCAAAAAGACGGCGGAGAGAATTATAGTTGAACTTAGAGAAAAAGTAGATGCAGAAACATCCTTAGAGAAGGTGGAAAAGACCGAGCAAATTCAACTAACGAAAGAAGACGACGATGCAGTTTACGCATTACTCAGTTTAGGTTTTACTAAAGGAGAGTGCGTAGAGGCAGTAAAGAAAGCAAAGGAACAAGGTGCAAGTTCGATAGAACAAATTATATCGTTTGCATTAAAGAATATAAGGTAGAATATGGAAGAAGAAAGATTAGTCACTAGTACCATAGGTCAAACGGAAACGGAAATAGAAAACATACTTAGACCTAAGTCTATGGACGGGTACGTAGGGCAAGAAAAAATTAAAGATAGCCTAACCGTTTCGATAACGGCGGCGAAGATGAGAAACGACGCACTTGACCACGTTTTATTATATGGACCTGCCGGTTTGGGCAAAACCACCCTTGCGCACATTATTGCAGGGGAAATGGGTACGCAAATAAAAATCACGAGTGGTCCTGCAATAGAGAGAGCGGGAGATTTAGCCGCAATTTTAACCAATCTCAACGAGCGCGACGTGTTGTTTATAGACGAAATTCATAGGCTAAACCACAACGTAGAAGAAATTCTTTATCCTGCCATGGAAGACTATACGTTAGATTTTATTATCGGTAAAGGGCCGTCTGCAAGAAACGTTCAGTTGCCACTTCCAAAGTTTACGCTAATAGGCGCAACGACTAGAGCGGGTATGCTTTCCGCGCCACTTAGAGATAGATTCGGCGTTATTTGTAGGCTAGAAACCTATTCGGTTGAAGAGTTAAAGCAAATAGTTATGAGGGCGGCGGAAATGCTTTCTGCTAGTATTGATGAAGACGCTGCGCTTGAAATTGCAAAGAGAAGTCGTGGCACGCCTAGAATTGCCAATAGACTACTAAAGAGAGTTAGAGATTACGCAGTAGTTAGCGGACACGATAAAATGCTTTTAGTAGACGCTAAAAAGTGTTTATCTATGCTCGAAATAGACGAACTAGGGCTAGATGCAATCGACATTAAACTTTTAACTTCTATGGCTGAAAAGTTTAATGGTGGACCTTGTGGACTAGACACCCTTGCGGCAACTATAAATGAAGACGGCGCAACGATAGAAGACGTGTACGAGCCCTATTTACTAAGACTCGGTTTTATTGGAAGAACGCCTAGGGGCAGAGTGCTTCTTAAAAAGGGCTACGAACATATAGGAAAACAAATGCCGGAGGGTAGAGAAAAACAAGTCTCTATGTTTGAACTAGATGAGAACTGATGATTTTGACTACTATCTTCCCGAAGAGCAAATAGCCCAAACACCCGTAGAGCCTAGAGATTCAAG
The DNA here is from genome assembly GCA_017456055.1 of Clostridia bacterium. Classification (GTDB taxonomy): domain Bacteria; phylum Bacillota; class Clostridia; order Christensenellales; family Borkfalkiaceae; genus UBA1259. Next base: position 63,782 of record JAFTKC010000021.1, read on the forward strand.
TAGGCTTTTGGTGTATAAAAGGGAAAGTGACGAAATAGAGCACAAGCATTTTTACGATATTATTGATTATCTTAAAGAAGGTGACGTTTTAGTTAGAAACAACACCAAGGTTTTGCCTGCAAGATTATTTGCTAAAACCGAGCACGGTGGAAGAGTAGAAGTTTTATTACTTAAGCGCTTTGACTTAAAAGAGTGGGAAGTTTTAGTTAAGCCTGGCAAAAAAGCAAAACCCGGTACAAAACTTATAATATCAAACGAACTTTCGTTAGAAGTTTTATCTAATATTGAAGAAACGGGTGGTAGAAGAGTAAAATTTATATACGACGGAGTGTTTGAAGATATAATCTTTAGGCTTGGCGAAATGCCACTTCCACCATATATCACCGAAAAACTAGAAAATCAAGATAGATATCAAACGGTATACGCTAAAAGCTTGGGCTCGGCGGCAGCGCCGACTGCAGGGCTTCATTTTACGCCCGAACTTCTTGAAAAAATCAAGAAAAAGGGAGTGCAAGTGGTGGACGTATTGCTTCACGTTGGGCTCGGTACGTTTAGACCTGTTAAGGTGGACGACGTAAAAAATCACCACATGCATAGCGAGTATTTTGAAGTTAGCAATGAATCTGCCGATATTATAAATAAAGCCAAAGAAGAGGGGCGTAGAGTTATTGCCGTTGGAACTACCAGCGTTAGAACGCTAGAGAGCGCAACTGATGAAAACGGAAAGGTTATACCGCAAAAAAGCGACACGCAAATCTTTATTTATCCAGGCTATAAATTTAAGTGTGTAGACGCGCTTATAACCAACTTCCATTTGCCAAAATCCACGCTTATAATGCTAGTTTCGGCACTTTCTACTAGAGAAAAGATTTTAGAAGTTTATAATACTGCAGTTAAAGAAAAGTATAGATTTTTCTCATTTGGAGATGCAATGTTTATAGAGTAAAGATATGGAAAAATTTTATTTTGAACAACTTAAGCAAGACTCAAGAACGGGGGCTAGAGTAGGTATTCTTCACACTCCACACGGAGATATAATGACGCCGACGTATATGCCCGTAGGCACGCAAGCCACCGTTAAGGGCGTTTTGCCTAGAGACTTAAAAGAAGCCAAAAGCCAAATAATTTTATCTAACACCTATCATCTTTATATGAGACCTGGTGACGAGATAGTAAAAAAGGCGGGTGGGCTTCATAAATTTATGAATTGGGATAGACCTATTTTGACCGATAGTGGTGGATTTCAGGTTTTTTCTCTTGCAAAACTCAATAAGATTAAAGACGACGGCGTTTATTTTAATTCGCATATAGACGGAAGCAAGCATTTTATCTCCCCCGAAATTGCTATGGATATAGAAAACAATCTCGGCGCAGATATAATTATGGCGTTCGATCAATGTTCGGAGTACGGAATCAACCACGCCGATAGTAAAAAGGCTATGGAGCGCACTCTAAAATGGTTAGATAGATGCTATCATCACCATAAAAACGAAAATCAAGCCTTGTTTCCAATAGTTCAAGGCAACGTGTATAAAGACCTTAGATTGACTTCGTTAAAAGAGACCTTGCCGTACGCAAAATACGGAATAGGTATAGGTGGGCTTTCGGTTGGCGAGCCTAAAGAAATTATGTACGACGTTTTAGACGAAATGCTACCACACTATCCAACCAATATGCCTAGATATTTGATGGGCGTAGGCAGTCCTGACTGCTTGGTTGAAGGGGTTATGCGTGGAATAGATATGTTCGACTGCGTTTTAGCAACTAGAATTGCTAGAAATGGAACGGCTCTAACTTCAAACGGCAAAATCGTAGTTAGAAACGGCGCTTATAAAGAAGACTTTACGCCACTAGATGGCGAGTGCGATTGTTATTGCTGTAAAAAATACACTAAGGCATATTTAAGGCACATGATTAACGCAGGCGAAATGATGGGTGGTATGCTTATAAGTTTGCATAATATAACCTACTTAAATAACCTCATGGAAAAAATAAGAGACGCCATAATGGGCGATTATTTTACCGAGTTTAGACAGGAATTCTACAAAAAAACGGGTGATACCTATCCAAAGTTTTGATTAAATTTAGATAAACGGGCAAAAATTAAATAAAATTGCTTGTTAAAAAGTAAAAAATACATTATAATTATTAAAATGATTTTAGGAGAATAATATGAAAAAGAAGATTACTTTATTTTTAACTTTAATTCTTTCTTTAGTGACCATCTTCTCAATGTCGGTGGTTGGTGCATACGCAGAAGAGCCAACTTGGAGCGTGACCGTTAGTGACTACGCAGTAGTTAAAGGCACTCAAGAAGTTAGCGTTTCTTACACCTTAAAGTATGGTGAAGACGAAGTGACTGCTATTTCTAACGCAGCAAGCGACGGAACTCAATATATGTCTAAGCCTTACGTTGTTATTATGCAAGGCGAAACGGTTGTTGCAGAGGGAACTACTACTATCAAAACCAAAGATATGTCAGTTGGCGACGTTCAATTAGTTGTAAAAGTTTTCGATAAAAAGGACGGAATTCAACTTGGAAACGACGCAACGTTTAAGTTGACTATTCAAAAGAAAGACAACACTATGACTATTATTATGGTTGTTTTAATCGTGCTAATCGTAGGCTATATGATTTATTCAAGTTTTGCTAATAAGAAAAAGCAAAAGAAAGCTATGGAACAAGTTTCAGAGTTAAAGGTTGGCGATAGAGTTATGACTATCGGTGGCGTTTGCGGTTTCGTTAAGGAAATCAATAATAAGGAAAACACCTTTATTCTAGAAGTAGGCGAAAAGTCTTACGTTAAGTTCGATAAGAGAGCAATTTCTGAAAAACATTCTAAAGACGAACCAAAAGCCGAAGTTAAAGAAGAAAAGGCAGATGCTCCCGTAGAAGAAAAAAAGGAAGAAAAATAATAAAAATTAAGCATTAAAAATAGTCCCCCGACATATCTATTTAAAAAGACGTGTAGGGGGATTTTTTTTGGAAAATTCATTTGTAAAGAACTATCTACTTCCCGTAGTTAAGGGTGTTTTAGTGTCCGTATTCGTGTCGGTAGTTATAATTTTAATTTTTGCGTTAGTAATAAAGTTTTTGCCCGTTTCGAGCGTTGCCGTTAAAATAGTAAACCAACTTATAAAAGTCGTGTCCATATTTATAGGGTGTAAACTATTTATAAGCGATAAAGGGGGAATAGTGAAAGGGTTAATTTTAGGGCTACTCTACGTAGTACTTGTAAACTTAACCTTTTCGTTAATTAGTGGCAACTATGTTAGCATAAACTTTGTAAACCTATTGTTTGGTGGAATTTTAGGTGCGATAAGTGGAATAATTTCAGTAAATTCAAATGCGAAAAACTAAAAAAAGAGTTAGCAAATTGCTAACTCTTTTTTAATTATTTTTATTAGAAATTGATTTTTTCTTCTAGGTAATTTTTAAGGCTGTCGATAGGAATTCTAACTTGTTCCATAGTATCTCTATCTCTAACCGTCACGCAGTTATCTGTTTCACTATCGAAGTCGTAGGTGATGCAGAAAGGAGTTCCAATTTCGTCTTCTCTTCTGTATCTTTTACCGATAGAACCCGTTTCGTCGTAATCAACGGGGAAGTATTTAGATAATTGGTCGTAAATCTTTCCTGCGCCCTCAGAGAGTTTCTTTGATAGTGGAAGTATTGCCGCTTTATAAGGAGCGAGAGCAGGGTGTAAGTGAAGCACTACTCTAACGTCGTTTTCGCCAACCGTTTCTTCGTCGTAAGCGTCAACTAAGAAAGCGAGAGCAACTCTGTCTGCGCCGAGTGACGGCTCTACTACGTAAGGAGTGTAGCGTTCGCCGGTCTCTTGGTCGAAGTAGGTCATATCCTTTCCACTGTGTTCGGTGTGTTGAGATAGGTCGTAGTCCGTTCTATCTGCAATACCCCAAAGTTCGCCCCAACCAAATGGGAATAAGAATTCAAAGTCGGTGGTTGCTTTTGAGTAGAAACACAATTCTTCAGGGTCGTGGTCACGAAGTCTTAAATGTTCTTTCTTCATACCTAAGTCGAGCAAGAATTGTAAGCAGTAGTCTTTCCAATATTTAAACCACTCTAAATCCGTTCCAGGTTTGCAGAAGAATTCTAACTCCATTTGCTCGAATTCTCTAGTTCTAAACACGAAGTTTCCAGGAGTGATTTCGTTTCTAAACGACTTGCCAATTTGAGCAATACCGAAAGGTAATTTTCTTCTAGACGCCCTTTGAACGTTAGCAAAGTTTACAAAAATTCCTTGCGCCGTTTCGGGACGTAGATATACCGTGTTAGTTGAATCTTCAGTCACGCCGATAAAGGTTTTAAACATTAAGTTGAATTTCTTAATATCCGTAAATTCGTGACCGCCACAGTTAGGACAAGCGATATTCTTTTCTTTAATAAATTCAGACATTTTATTAAAGTCCCAACCAGCAGGGTTATCGTCAGTTCCGTTTTCAAAAGCCCAATCTTCTATAAGTTTATCTGCTCTATGGCGAGATTTACATTGTTTGCAGTCCATAAGTGGATCTGAGAAGCCACCTAAGTGTCCGCTTGCTACCCAAGTTTCAGGGTTCATAATGATTGCGCTATCAAGACCAACGTTATATTTGTTTTCTTGAACGAATCTCTTCCACCACGCTTTTTTAACGTTGTTTTTGAACTCTACGCCGAGTGGACCGTAGTCCCAAGAGTTTGCAAGTCCTCCGTAAATTTCACTTCCAGGGAAAATAAATCCTCTGTTTTTGCATAAATTTACTATTTTTTCCATAGTTGCTTTAATTTCCATAAAAATTGCCACCTATTTATATTTTTCGATTATTATTTTACAATTTTTACGCTTTTAAGTCAAGCGATAACGAGCCACTAAAAGACGTTAACTTGTTAAACTATTCAAAATAATAAAAGAGCCGAATTTTTTCGGCTCTAATTTAATTATTAAACCACCTCTCTAATCGCTAAAACTTCGCCCGATAATCCGTCTACCAAAAGGGCTTTTAAGTTATTGCCGTCTCCAAAGGCTATATACCAATAAACTTTTTCGTTCCTTACTAAAATTCTAGCGTATATCTCGGCGTTAAAGTTTACGCCGTCTACGTAGTGGGTGACTAAATTTTCTTGGTCCACTTGAAGTTTTAGTAAGACCTTATTCACGTCAAGTGCTTTTTCGGGAATGATGGAATTTAAGGTTATATCTATCATTTGGTCGCTAAAACATAATTTTACGTCAAGCGTTTTACTTTTAAAATCTTCCCTTTTTATTTCGGCAATTAAATTCCCACTGCGACTTTTAGAAAAAACTAACTTGCAGTCGTTAAACTCTGGGATAATCAAGGAATAATCCACTTCCGATTCGGGAACGTCTTTGAGAATAAAGGTAAGGGTATATTCTTTTTCTCCCACCTTTGCATCATTAGAATAAGGGGTTTCCTTATAGCCGTAGGTGGCAGATAAATTATACTCACCGTCACAAGTAAAAACGTCGCATTTTAATTCGCTAACGTAATTTAATAAAAAGGAAGTTTGTTCACCGCAACCAACGCTAAGCGAAAAGAATAAACTTAACAAAACTAAAACTAAAAAGCCGATTGATTTTTTCATAATAACCTCTCAGTTAAAGGGTATGAGAAGGTGTTAAATATTATGCTAAAAGCGAGAATTTTTAGTAAAAGTGTTGATTTTCATAAGGTAATTTGGTACAATATACGTATGAAAAAACTGATTTTGAAAACGGCTTTAATAACACTTGCTAGCGTAATCGGGCTATCTGCCGTAATTTACGGCGTGTTTGCTTTGTGTTTTCCATTATCGCTTGCAAATCTTTTCGAGAATATGGGTATGGATAGCGTTGCCGTTGCTTATTATAGATTAAATTACGAAAAAACGGGCGATATTTTAGACTTAGCGGACGTTTGCGTTAAAATAGACGTTAACGATAACTCTAAGAAAGCGGAAAGTTATATTCTTGAGTTAGTTGAGCATAAAGATTTTAGTTCTTATTGTATAGATAAGGACGAGGAAAAAAGCCCCATTAAAAGCAGAGATTTTTTCTACGGAAAACTAGTTGTTGCATCTAAGAAAAATAGTGGGATAGAAAAGGCTATTGAGCACGCTAAAAAGTGCGTTAGCGAAGGCTACACCGAGTTTAATCCGTTTAGGCTTATGATAACCGAAGAAAATCTATTAGAGAGAGAAGACTTAGTATTAGTTAAAGAAGAATTAACTGAGTTAAGGCAATCTATTTCTTTAACAGAAGAGGTTATTTTAGAAGAAGATTTAGAACTTATAAAGCAATTACTAGCATAAAAAACAGGCGTTTCGCCTGTTTTTGAAATTTTTATAGAAACGTCGGGGGAAGAGTAGTTTTGTTTAAGACTTTAACCGAGCCAAAAAAAAGCGGAATACTATTTTCGCTTTTCATATTGTTTTACTTAATATTTACGGTGATAGTTAGCGTCGTTTTAGTTATGTTTTCAGCAAGCGATTTTTTCTTAAACGTATTTTCGCCCCTTTGCTACGTGCTAGCAGTCGTTTGCGTGTTCATTTTTAATAGAAAACTTTTCGATAGCAAGATTACGTTTTTTAAGAGTGAAAAGACTTCGTTTAAATACTATATTTTAGCATTGCTTTTAGCAGTGGGAATGCTATTTTCTCTCGGCTCAATTAATTCTATTTTTACCGATTATTTATCAAAGTTCGGCGTACAAGTTCCGTCTATTAGTTTAGACCTTTCTTCGCCTACAAAGTATATAATATCTATAATTTCTATTGCTCTTTTGCCAGCATTTTTTGAAGAACTTTTCTTTAGAAAAATCTTGATAGGCAGTCTTAAAATCGACAGCATAAAACTATCGATTTTAGTAGGGCTTTTGTTTTCGCTTTATCACGTTTCGCTATCGCAATTTATTTATCAATTCGTATATGGATTTTTGCTAACTATTTTAGCCTTAAAGGGAAGAAGTTTTTACCCTTGCGTATTGGCGCACTTTATAAATAACTTTTTAGTTTTATCACTAGAGTATTTTAAGATAAATATAAACTTTTACTCTTGGCAAGTGATAGTAGTTGGCTTTGTGTTTTTATTCAGTTTTATAATTGGAATATTTTTTAATGATAAAGAAGAAGAGAAAAAGGAGAGCCTTTTAGAGTTTTTTTCTTATTCTTTAATTGGAATTGCCATTTGTATACTTTTAATAATTTCGGGGGTAAAGGCGTGTTAAAAGTTAACGTTATTGCAGTGGGAAAAGTAAAGGAAAAATATTTTTTAGATGGGATTGAAGAATATTCAAAAAGGCTTTCAAAATACTGCCAATTTAAGATTATAGAAGTCGCCGAAAAAAACTATAAACAAGTAGACGACGCGCTTATAAAAGATATCGTAAAGAGCGAAGGGGATAAAATTTTAGAACTTAACGAGTTTAAGGGTAAAATTTTCGCCCTAGCAATTGAAGGCGAAAAATTTTCTAGTAAAAAGTTTGCTAGCACTATTAAAAATCTGCAAGACCAAGGTGAAAATATAACTTTCGTTATAGGTGGCTCTTACGGCTTAGATCAAAGAGTTAAGAATAGGGCTAACTCTCTAATTTCCTTTTCGGATATGACCTTTCCACACACTCTTTTTAGACTGATGTTGGTCGAGCAAATTTACAGGGCTTTTTCAATAAATCAAGGAACGGCTTATCACAAATAATTCATACTATGAAAGTATGGATATTATTGAGAAAGTTTACGGATTTTATAATTCGTTTAAGGGCGAAAAGGGTTTTATAGGCTATACCGAACTAGGCAAGCCTATTCCTTATATTTTAGTGGAAAAATCAAGTTTTCCAACTATTTTAGTTCAATATTCAATTCACGCTAGAGAATATATAACTTCCTATCTTGCCCTTTGCCAGATAGAAGATTTTGTTAAGCGTGGAGAAAGGGGAAGAGTTTATTTTATTCCCGCCGTTAATCTTGATGGAATAGAAATTTGCTTGAAAGATAATCCCCTTTATAAAGCCAACGCAAACGGCGTGGATTTAAATGTTAATTTCGACGCTAGGTGGGGAGAGGGCAAACAAAACGTATTTAATAAGTCAAGCGAGAATTTTGTAGGGGAATTCCCATTTTCCGAGAGTGAAAGTAGGGCACTAAGAGATTTCACGCTAAAAGTAAAACCCCAAATAACGCTAAGTTATCACGCCAAGGGAGAGGAAATTTATTGGCACTTTTTTCAGGATGAAATAACCGAAAAAAGAGATTATAATATAGCCAAAAAACTCGGCGAGATAACGGGCTATAAAGTTAAAAAGACGCCGGATTCTTGTGGTGGATACAAGGATTGGTGCATAGAAAAGTTAAAAATTCCAGCGTTTACTATAGAAGTTGGAAAAGATAGTTTATCTCACCCCGTCTGTACGGGCAATTTAATGGATATTTACTTAAAAAATAAGGAAGTTTTAAGGGTGTTAACTAATGGATAAAGTACTCGAAAAGTTTATGAGTTCGGCAATAAGAGAGGCAAAAAAAGCCTACCTAAAAGACGAAGTGCCGATTGGCGCAGTTTTGGTTATGAACGGCGTTATAATTTCTAGGGCTCACAACTTAGTGGAAAAACTTCAAAAAGCCACTGCTCACGCCGAGATTTTGGCTATTGAAAAGGCTAGTAAAAAACTAAAGAGTTGGCGTTTAGACGACGCAGAACTATTCGTCACGGTAGAGCCGTGCGCTATGTGTGCGGGGGCTATTGCTAACGCTAGAATAAAAAAGGTGTATTTCGGAGCTTACGAAGGGAAAAGTGGGTGTGCCGTAAGTAAATATTCAGTCTTAGCGGACAACGGATTAAATCATAGCGTAGAGTTTGAAGGGGGAATTGAAGAAGAAAAATGTTCTACCCTATTAAAAGAATATTTTAGAGAAAAGAGAACTCAAAAAAGCAAAAAGTAGAAAACTCAAGACTTAGGTAGAGTTATTATTATATAATAGTAAATAA
>JAFTKC010000003.1 GCA_017456055.1 Clostridia bacterium
AAGTTTTGCTTTGCAGCACGTTTGCAATATCTTCGATGACACAAGCGAATTGACGATTGGTGTTTACACATTTGAAACTCTTCCCACTCAAAGTCGGGAATCAAATATCCATCCCCTACTTTCGCCCTTTCGGGGAACAATAAATGCGCAAATTCCGTTTCGCTCATTTCCAAAATATCCACAAACGCAATCTCTAAAGCTTGAAATCGCTTTAAAACCGTCCACACAGTAGTTCGAGAACAACTACAAAGAGTAGCGATTTGCTTTTGATTGTTGCCTTTTTTGTAATATTCTACGATCTGTAATTTTTCATAAAAAACCTCTTTTTTGTCGCCCTTTTTTACCCATATCAATAGATACAGAAAAGTGTTCAATTTGAGGAACCACCCCGTTTTTTTGACCGATTTTTGACTTTGCAAGAGTATTTCAAGAGAAAAAAGTAGCCACTCTTTTGGGAGAATGGCCACTTAAAAACAAATTTTTAATTAAAATAGTGAATTTTTACCGCTTTTTGCGCTAAATCTTAGCCCCTAGGATTACGGATATTAGCCTGTGCAGCAGCAAGTCTAGCAATTGGAACTCTAAATGGTGAGCAAGAAACGTAATCTAAGCCGATTGCGTGGCAGAATTCGATTGATGATGGATCACCACCGTGTTCACCACAAATACCGCAGTGAATATCTGCTCTTGCATCGTGTCCCATCTTAACTGCCATATCCATAAGTTTACCAACACCGTTGGTGTCTAATCTTGCAAATGGATCTGATTCATAAATCTTAGCAGAATAGTATGATGGTAAGAATTTACCTGCGTCGTCACGAGAGAAGCCGAAAGCCATTTGAGTTAAGTCGTTAGTACCGAAGCAGAAGAATTCAGCCTCTTTTGCAATTTCATCAGCAGTTAACGCTGCTCTTGGAATTTCAATCATAGTACCAACTTGGTATTTAATGTTTGCGTTTGCTTCTTTAATAACTGCTTCAGCAGTAGCAACAACCGTCTTCTTAACGTAAGCAAGTTCCTTAACTTCGCCAACCAATGGAATCATAATTTCAGGAACAATGTTCCAACCAGGATGACGTTTAGAAACGGCGATAGCAGCCTTGATAACAGCTTTAGTTTGCATTTCAGCAATTTCAGGATAAGTGACTGCTAAACGGCAACCACGATGTCCCATCATTGGGTTGGTTTCGTGTAAGCCACTGATGATAGCCTTAATATCTTCAACCTTTTTACCTTGAGCATCTGCTAAAGCCTTTATTTCTGCTTCGTCGGTAGGAACGAATTCGTGTAGAGGTGGATCTAAGAATCTAATGGTCACAGGGTATCCCTTGAGTGCTTCCATAAGACCTTCGAAGTCTGCTTGTTGCATTGGCTCGATTTTGTCGAGAGCAACCTTTCTTTCTTCAGCGGTTTCTGCACAAATCATTTCACGGAACTTGTCAATTCTACCAGGTCCAAAGAACATATGCTCGGTACGGCAAAGACCAATACCTTGAGCGCCGAGTTCAGCGGCTCTTTCAGCATCTGCAGGGGTATCTGCGTTAGTTCTAACGCCGATAGCCTTATATTTATCAGCAAGTTTCATAATTCTTCCAAAGTATCCACTGTTTGGATCTGCGGGAACGGTCTTAATAGCAACGTCGTAGATGCTACCAGTTGAGCCGTCTAATGAAAGTTCGTCACCTTCACGGAAGATTTTGCCCGCTAATTCAAAGTATTTTTCTTCTTCGTGCATCTTGATATCTCCGCAACCAGATACACAGCAAGTACCCATACCACGAGCAACAACGGCTGCGTGAGAAGTTTGTCCACCACGAACGGTTAAGATACCTTGAGCGTATTTCATACCTTCGATATCTTCTGGAGAAGTTTCTAGACGAACTAGAATAACTTTCTTGCCTGCCTTGCCTTGTTCAACTGCATCTTCAGGAGTGAATACGATAGTACCTGCAGCAGCGCCAGGAGATGCGGCAATACCCTTACCTACAACGTTGTTCTTATCTGCAACCTTAAGCGCAGTAGCGTCGAAAGTTGGGTGTAATAACATATCTAAAGTCTTAGCGTCGATTTGCAATAATGCTTCTTGTTCGGTAATCATACCTTCGTCGATAAGGTCGCAAGCGATTCTAATAGCAGCCGCAGCAGTTCTCTTACCGTTTCTGGTTTGAAGCATATAGAGTTTGCCTTTTTCAATGGTGAATTCCATATCTTGCATATCTCTATAGTGATTTTCTAAGGTCTTGCAAATTTCAAGGAATTGATTGTAAACGTCTGGTAAAACTTCTGCCATTTTTGAAATAGGCATTGGGGTTCTAACACCAGCAACAACGTCTTCACCTTGAGCGTTCATTAAGAATTCGCCCATAAGTCCCTTTTCACCAGTAGCAGGATTACGAGTAAATGCAACACCCGTACCACAATCGTCACCCATATTACCGAAAGCCATCATTTGAACGTTTACTGCAGTACCCCAACTATATGGAATATCGTGGTCCATTCTGTAGATGTTTGCTCTAGGGTTGTCCCAAGAACGGAATACGGCTTTGATAGCGCCGAAAAGTTGTTCTTTTGGATCGCTTGGAAAATCAGTTCCCAATTTATTTTTATATTCTGCTTTGAATTGGTTAGCGAGTTCTTTTAAGTCTTCAGCAGTTAAATCAACGTCAAAGGTGACACCCTTTTCTTCTTTCATTTTGTCGATAAGTTCTTCAAAATATTTCTTACCAACTTCCATAACTACGTCAGAATACATTTGAATAAATCTTCTGTAGCAGTCCCAAGCCCATCTTGGATTGTTAGATTTTTCTGCAATAACTTCAACTACTTCTTCGTTTAAGCCTAAGTTTAAGATGGTGTCCATCATACCTGGCATAGACGCTCTTGCACCTGAACGAACTGAAACTAAAAGTGGATTTTCTTTATCGCCGAATTTCTTTCCGGTGATTTTTTCCATCTTTTCGATGTTTTCCATAATTTCAGCTTGAATACTAGCGTTAATTTGTTTGCCGTCCTCATAATACTTAGTACAAGCCTCCGTACTAATGGTAAAACCTTGTGGAACTGGAAGACCAATCTTGGTCATTTCAGCAAGGTTTGCACCCTTTCCGCCGAGGACTTCACGCATTGAAGCGTTGCCTTCGCTAAATAGATATACGTATTTCATTAAATACTCCTCCAAATATTTTTTCCGTTTAGTTTTGTCTTTCAACCTATTTATTTTACAATAAATTTAAAAATTTATCAACCCTTTTCAAGCCATCTTTTTCCATTTACGTAAAATATTTCATCTTTTAATATATTTAATATATTATTCTTAGCAATTCTTTCAGTGAAGATAGATTTTCTTCCGTTTTGTTGACTAAATAATAGTCGATAAGCCTGAGCGATTTTATGGGCTTATCCTCTAGCGCCTCTCCATTCTCGATTTTTTTTAGTTCGGCTAAAGTTGCAGGATTTATTTCCCTTCCTACCCCGTTAAAACACTCCTCGCAATAAAAACCACCGCTATTATAGTCAAAATAAGTTCTTCCTTTAATATCATTTCCACAACAACTGCATCCCGAAAAATTTAAGGCGTAGCCCGTGTGCCTTAAAGCAAAAATTAAAAACTTCGCTAGCGTATATGTAGCATCACTATCTCCATAACTCAATTCCTTTAAGCAGTCGATAATGGAAATAAAAAACTCTCTATTTACGATATTTTCTTTGGAAAAATGGCGAACAAACTCCAAAACGGTTGCACCTGCGTAATACTTAACTATGTCTTCTCTAATAGGGTAGAAACTTTCTAACAAACTTGCCCCGATAACCGTTCTCTTGTCCCCCCTAGAAGAGAAGATAAATTCGGCAAAACAAAAAGGCTCAGATGCAAATTTTAACTTTGCTCCCGCCTTTTTTACCCCTTTTATTTTAGCGGAAACAATACCATTTTCAAGCGTATAAATGGAAAGGATTTTATCGCTCTCCCCATACGATATGCCGTTTAGTACTATTCCCGTTAATTTTTCTTCCATAATTACTTCTCTTTCAGTTTTTTATAGAGCAGATAGTAGGAAATTTCTCCCGTTTTTTCAAACAATTCCCAAGCCGAATCTTCGGGCTTAGTGAAATCAAATCCGTCTTTTCTCATATTCCCCTCCGCTTTTAGTATGCGAAAGGGAAAAATTATTATTCAAATTAAACTTCTTCGCCGTAGCCGTGTTCTTTAAGTAAGTACGCGCTATTTCTCCAATCTTCTTCTACCTTAACGTAGGTGGTTAAGAAAACTTTTTTCCCTAAAAACTTTTCCATTTCTTGCCTTGCAAAAGAAGAAACTTCTCTAATAGCGCCACCATTTTTACCTATCAAAATTGCCTTGTGGTTAGGCTTTTCACATACGATATCTAGACTAATATCGTATATTTTTCCGTCTTCTCTCAACTTAAATTCGTTTACGATTATTGCAACGCCGTGTGGAATTTCCGCTTGAAATTTAAGCAAAATTTTCTCGCGCATTATCTCCTTAATCATAAACCTTTCAGACCTATCCGAGATTATATTCTCGTCAAAAAGCCTATCTCCCTCAGGGAGAAGAGAAACTATAACCTTTTTTAATTCCTTAAGATTTTTGCCCTTCCTTGCCGAAACGGGAACTACGTGTTCGCAAACTTCACCTAGTTCTTTTATCTCGGAAATTAGCAAATTCTCAGGCGTTATATCTATCTTGGTTAAAACTATAATGGTTGGAATATCTAACTTAGAAAACTTTAAGGCTAATTGCTTATCTTTTTCGCCAAGTCCTTGGTGCGCGTCTATAACGAAAAGCACCAAGTCCACGTCTTCAGTTGAATTCTCCACCGTTCTTTGCATATACGAATTGAGTAAACTTTCGGCTTTATAAATACCCGGCGTATCCACGAATACTATTTGAGAATCTTCTTCGTTTAAAATACCTAAAATTCTTTCTCTCGTTGTTTGTGGCTTTGGTGAAACGATAGAAACCTTTTCGCCAACCATAACGTTTATAAGGGTGCTTTTACCAGCGTTTGCCCTACCTATTACCGAAACTGACCCACAATTCATCTCTTTTTACTCTCCAAAAGGGCTAAAACTTGTTTTTCTAAATCTCGCATTTGCTTTTTGTCTTCGTCTGTCATATGGTCGTAGCCAAATAGATGCAACAACCCGTGAATAATAAGATACGTTCTCTCTTCAATCTCGGTGTTGCCATACTCTTTGGCTTGCTCTTTAATTTTTTCCTCGCATAAAACGATAGAACCTAAGAAAATATATCTCCCATCCATCTCGGTCACGCAGTTTTTTGGATCTAGAATAGCGCCCCTAATTCCGTCAAGACTTGGATAAGAAAGAACGTCAGTCGCCTTATCAACACCTCTCGTGGTATTATTTAAAGCGTGCATTTCTTCTTCTCTTAAGAAAACTAATTCGGCTTTAAGTTTTGCAGTTTGTCCCAAAACGGTATAAACCGCTTTGGCTATTTTTCTCGTTTTTACCTTTTTTTCTAAACTTTCTATCTTGAGTTTGCCCATAATTTTTCCTTTTTTATTGAAGAGTTTCGTCGGTAGTGGTGGCTTCTAAATCAATTCCGTCCAAACTAACCTTTGGATAATCAATACGATTGTGGTACACGCCAGAAAGTGTGTTTACTACCGTGTTGATGATTATATTTAATTCCTTAAGCGTTATCTCGCAATCGGTAAATTGACCGAGTTCCATTCTTGAGTTAACTATCTTTTTAACGGCTTTTTTAACGTTTTCTCTAGACCTGTCGGTAAGCGTTCTCGCAACTGCCTCGCAACCGTCTGCAATCATAATGATTGCGGCAATTTTACTTTGTGGCTTAGGCCCTGCGTAGCAATATTCTGCAATATCTACTTCGCCGTCGGTAAACTTTTTAGCCTTGTCGTAGAAAAAGAGAATTGGCATAGTGCCGTGATGCTCTCTACAAACGTCTGCAATCTCTTTGGGAAGTCTATTCTTTAACGCCAAAGTATATCCGTCTTGCGCGTGCGCGCTTATAATATTTGCCGAAAGTTCAGGCGTCAAATCGTCGTGCGGGTTCTTTTCGGTCAACTGATTTTCCTTAAAATACTCGGGGCGACGAAGTTTACCTATATCGTGATAGTATGCGCAAGTTCTCGCTAAAAGCGCGTCTTCCCCGATTGCCGTAGCGCAGGCTTCGGCAATGTTTGAAACGACTATCGAGTGGTTAAACGTTCCCGGTGCTTTAGATATTATTTTTCTAACAATTCTAGATTTATGGTCGGTGAGTTCTCCAAGTTTAAAACTTGAGACCTTGTTAAAGCAAAATTCAAAGAAAGGAAGTATTGCAGTGAACAAGGTGACTGAAAGCGGACCGAACGCCACGCTAGAAATTAGGTCGTTTACGACGTTAGCGTCGCCGTAACCCGTTATTGGAATAACCGTACAAACTACGCTTGGCAAAGAAATTAAAAAGCCCAAGACGAAAAGTCTTATTCTAGAGTGAACTTCCTTTAAGCAGTACACGGCGATAATTCCCGAAGAAACGCCCATCGCAAATACTAATAGATAATCGTAAGTGGTTTTAGTAGACGAAACCGAAGTACTTATCATTCCCGTAAAAGCGTCGAATAAGAACATTATTATACAAAATATAAAGTTAACAAAAACCGCAGTCCTACTATTAGTTAAGAACAACACTAAAATTGTTGCTAACACTAGTGGACGTAAATAATAGTTTACGTATTGACCAAAAACGAAGCATATTGCTAGGCACAATTCTATGATTAAGAAAATCATTTCGGAATTGACTGCGTTTTTCAAAAAATCTCGCTCTTCAAAAAAGAAATACAAAAAGACTATAAACAGCGTAAAGAACAACAAAATTAAAAAGTTAAAAAACTTAATCACGTTTGTTCTTAGGTCGCTAAAATCAACCTTGCCCGCTTTGCTTTGCAAATAAAACATAAGCACGAACAAAAATCCTAACAATGCGAAATTTAGTAGATAAATCACAACGTTAAGAACGTAGTCTTTTTTATTCCATTTTAAAAGTTTATCCGAAGTTTTTTTCATTTCTTTACCCCGTGTATAAATTTTCCTTGTACTCTACTTTTACTTTGTAGTAATATTTCTCGTTAACTTTTTCTTCCTTGAGTTGCGCTATTTTCCCGTTTTCTTTTTCGTTTAATGCAAAAATTTCAGCCTTTTCTTTTTCTTCTATATCGAAAACGTATACGTACTCTTTGGTAATTTTTATGGTGACTACCGCAATGGGGTTAACTTCCACCGTTTTGTCTTTAATAACGGCGTAGCCCCCAACTAATAGGTCGCCAGCCTTAACTTCTTGCCCCTCTTTTACTAGCGCCGTTCCAGAGTAGAGATAAATTTTATCCACCACTCCGTCTAGAGAGCAAACTAAATCTTTTTGGCTAAGGTCTTTTATATGCGTATCGTTCTCTTTTAGAATAAGTTCTATTCTAAGGTAATTTCCTTGCTTACTGCAAGTGACGAAAGAAAATCTTTTGCTATCTTTTAGTATATCGTCTGCAAGCGTAGAAACGTCTATATTAGAAAACCTCGAAAAAGTCGTCACTTGCCTTTCCAAAAGATATTTTTCCACTTCGTTGCTATAAACGTTTCCGTTTCCTGTGTACAAAATGCCAAAAACCAAATCGTTTGAGAGAACTAGCGTTAGAGAAAACAAGGCTATTCCAAGCACTAAAAACGGGTTAACTATTAACCTATAAAGCCACAGTAAGCGCCCACTATCTCTAATCTTTTTTATATTATAACATAGATTATCCGTAATTGCAAAAAATTTTTGTAAAGAACTAACTTTTACGGACACTTCTATCTCTTTATTAGTTAATCTTTTAAGGTTTTTTATCTCGACGTTCTCTTTTTTTAGATTATTGATCAGTCTTTCAAAGTTTATTCCCTTAACCCTAAAGACCGAATAAACGCCGTCTATTTTAACACTACGCCCTTTATTTTTCCGCAAATTAGCAAATCTCCCCCGCAATATTTTTTTATTTTCAACTCTTCCCCAGAAACTTCTACGATTTTATTTTTAAGCGCTAAAATAATAAGGTCTGGGCTTAGACTTATAATCTTTTTTACGCTCTCTAAATACGCACCGCTATCACCTATAATGCTCGCCTTAAAGGTTGGAAAAAAATTATCGGGACTATTTGTAAAATGCCCGTAAATTTCATCGATAAAACTCATTTTATTCTCCTTTTTTAATATCTATGCCAAGAAGATTTTTTTAATTCTAGAATTATTTTCTTTTTTCCTTGATTTTACCAGTCTTTTGGGGATATAATTAAAGTATGAAAAAATTTAGATTTCAATTTAACGCATATATTGTAATTTTACTTATTATCACACTTCTTATCGGGCTAACTGCGCTTGGTTTTAACGTTTACTCTATGATAGAAGTTCCGCCTTTTGAAAACGTTATTAAGTATATCGCCCTAGCAGTAATTTGCACTCTTCTCGTAGCGTTTATTTTACTCGTTTTATTTAACTCTAACTACGCCTTAAAAAAGGGCAAGATAGTTTTGACTTTTGGGTTTATAAAAACTTATTACGAAATAGATAAAATCGTTCAGTTTACCATTTTTGAAGAAGGGACTTCTCTCGTAGCATATTTTAGTGACCAAACGTATACTAGAATAGTTATAAAAGCCCAAGAATTCGATAAAATTATTGAACAAGTTAAAGAAATAAATCCAAAAATAATAGCCAATTCCGTAGAGAAAGGCAAAAATTAGTAAAAAAATAAAAAAATTTAGTCAATATCATTGACAAGGAAAAAAAAGAATAGTAAACTAAATTTACAACGTAAGATAATCCGGTAGGTAAGGTTACCATAGGGATACGGACTACTACCGCGAAATCGTGGAGACACGATTAGCAGGTCAAAAGATTTCGTCGAAAGCAAGGCGTAATCTAACGTAGTTTCACCGCCCTATGATACTAAAGCCAGATATGGTTAAACTTTTTTAGTTTTAAAAAAGATTTTTGCACTTGCCGAATTATCAGCAAGTGTTTTTTATTTCTAAAAAAGGAGGTATCTAAAATGACGGAAAAATTAGAGGCTTTGTACGAACATTTAGCATTTTGCTTTGAAAGTAGAAAATTTGCCGACTTGCGAATTGCTCTTTTGGACGCCGAGCCTGCCGATATCGCTTCTTTTATTGAAAATAATTTAGATGATAAAGAACAAATTTTCTTTTTTAGACTGCTTCCTAAAGAACAAGCGTCCGACGTTTTTATCGAACTTGACTCGGATACGCAAGAAGACTTTATTCGCTCTTTCAACGACAAGGAGTTAAAAGCCGTTTTAGACGATATGTTTATGGACGACACCGTAGATATTATCGAAGAGATGCCGGCAAACGTCGTTAAGAGAATTTTAAGGGCTTCTACCCCGGAAGATAGAAAAAGTATTAACGCGCTTTTAGAGTATCCAGAAGATTCGGCGGGCTCTATTATGACGTTAGAATACGTTTCACTCTCGGCAAATATCACGGTAGAAGACGCTTTTGATAGAATAAGAAAAATAGGCCCTAACAAAGAGACTATTTACACTTGCTATATAACCGATAACAAAAAGCATCTTGTCGGCGTGACAACCGTTAAGGAATTACTTTTAGCCAATAGAGCGGATAAAATCGGCGATATTATGGACACGAGCGTTATAACCGTTTCCACTTTAGAAGACAAGGAAAACGTTGCGTTTAAGTTTTCTAAATACGACTTTTTGGCTCTTCCCGTAGTAGATAAAGAAGGGTGTTTGGTCGGCATAGTCACCGTCGACGACGCAGTGGACGTTATCCAAGAAGAAGCCACCGAAGATATTCAAAGGATGGCGGCAATTTTACCTAGTGAAAAGCCCTATCTAAAACAATCTATCTTCTCCATTTGGAAATCGCGTATTCCGTGGCTAGTTTTACTTTTAGTTGCGTCTACCTTTACTAGTATGGTTTTAGCGAGATATGAAAAGAGTCTATCCACCGTGCTAACGGCTTTCGTGCCAATGTTAATGGGCGCTGCTGGAAACGCTGGTGGGCAAAGTTCAGTCACCATAATTCGTGCAATCGCAGTTAACGAAATTTCTTTTAAGGATATTTTTAGAGTTATCTTAAAAGAACTCTTAGTGGCTTTCTTGGTAGGTCTTTCGGTTGGTATAGTGTGCTTTTTGAAAATTCAACTAATCGACAACCTATATAACGAAATTTCTATCTATGAAAACTTAGTTATATCAGGCGTGTGCGTAATCAGTATCGTTATGGCAAAATTAGTTGGCTGTATTCTTCCACTACTCGCTAAAAAAATTAAGTTAGACCCAGCAGTTGTCGCTAGCCCTCTAATGACCACTATAGTAGACGTTTTATCACTTATTATCTACTGCTCGATAGCAATCGCCATATTGCCTTAATAAACGTAAAATAAAAACCCTTTCATTGAAAAATGAAAGGGGTTAATTTTTTTGTTTTATTTTTCTAAAGTCTTTTCTAAGAGGGCTTTAATGTCTTTTAATAGGTCTTCGGTAGTAGGATTATTTAATCTTTCCTCTCTTGCCTTTTCTTCATTGAGTCTTGCCTCTTCTTCTTTTTGCTTTTCAATAAGAGCTTTCTTTTCGTCGAGATATGCTTGAATTTTTTCTTTTTCGTATCTCTTAATTCCACGAGCCTTTAATTCTTTTTTATCTTCTTTAGAAAGTTTGAATTTTGCAAGTTCGTCTTTTAATTTTTGGTTGCCTTCTTGAACTCTATTGATAGTTTTAACAATTAAGAAAAGCACGAAAGCAACGATAAAGAAATTGATAATTGCACTAATAAATGCGCCCCAATCAATATAAATTGATTTAGATAGGTCTAAAAGTTTGGTCGTTTCGTCGTAAACAGGGCTTAACACGGTGACAGCGCCACTAAGTCCGTCTTTACCTAAAACTAACGCTAAAACCCAGTTAATAACCGGTTTAAGAACGTAGTTAGATAATCCGTTAACGATTCCCGTGAAAGCACCGCCGATAATAACGCCGACAGCAAGATCAACCACGTTGCCACGAGTGATAAATTTCTTGAACTCACCAATAAATTTTTTCATTTTGTACTCCTTTTGTGTATGTATTTTCTAAACAAACGCCGTAATAAACGTTGAAATAGCAATTAAAACCAGGTAAAGCGAAAACCACTTATAGTTTGCCTTTTTAATGATTTTGAGCATAAACTTAATGGAAATATAACCCGTCACTACCGAAGTTATAACGCCGAAAGCGAGTGGCAAAAAGTCAATTCCACCAAAGCCACCACCCGTGATTCCATCTAAAATTTGCATTAATACTGCTGCTAAAATAATGGGGATACTCATTAAAAAGGTGAAGTTTGCATTGTCTTTTGTATTAACTTTTGCGATAGTACCAAAAGTAATAGTCGTTCCACTTCTAGAAAGTCCCGGCAACACGCCTAACGCTTGCCCTGAGCCCATTATTAGCGAACTTTTTACGTTAATCGTGTTATCTAAACTAACCTTTTTGGTGCGAATTTCCGAAAAAAACATTTCGCCCGCCGTCAATAAAAAGGTTATACCTAGTAGCCAAATATGTTCGGCAAAAAGAGCGTCTAAATCGATTGCCTTTGAAAAGATTAGCCCTACGATTCCTGCAGGAATAGTTGCTAAAACTAAACACCAAAACTTTGAAAAAGACTTTTTAAATAGACTTAAAATTTCCTTCCATAAAACTATTACTACGGGTATTAAAGTTCCAAGATGTAGCATAACTGAAAAGAAAATCACCCCTTCGGTTATACCAAACCAATGTTGCAATAAAATCAAGTGTCCACTACTAGATATCGGCAAAAATTCCGAAAATCCTTGAACGGCACCCAAAACTATCGCTTGCCAAATTTCCATAAAATTTCCCCCAAATAAACTTTATTTTCCCACGCAAAACCTTGAAAAGATGTCGTTTATAATCTCTTCAGTTGCAGTTTTTCCTGAAATTTCACCTAAGTAGTCCCAACCGTCTTTAATGTCGATTGCAACTACATCAAGTGGAACAGAATCCACCATAGATAGCGCAAAAGAGAGTTTCTCTTTGGCGTTTTTAAGCGCCTCAAAGTGCCTTTGTTCAACTAAATAGTCGCCGTTATAGTCTATTCCCTCTCCCACCGTTTTATCATAAATTGCATCTTTCAATTTTTCAATGTTTTCACCCGTGAGAGCCGAAATCTTTAAGTCGATATTAATATTGTTTTCTATCTTTTCGTCGCCTTTGTCCATTTTATTCATAACGACTAGCACGTTTTTATCCTTAACTAGTTCAAAAATCTTTTGGTCCTCACTAGAAAAATCGGCCAAGTCTAACAAAAATACTATTAAATCGGCTTGGTTTAATATCTTTTTAGAAAGGTCTACGCCTAAACTTTCAATTTTATCGCCACTCTCTCTAATTCCCGCCGTATCAAACAAATTAAATCTAACGTCTTTAATATCAATAGATCCTTCGACCACGTCTCTCGTCGTTCCGGCAATATCCGAAACTATTGCCTTATCGTAGTGAAGAAGGGAGTTTAGTAGTGAAGATTTTCCCGTATTCGGCTTGCCAACGAGCGCCACGTTAACACCGTTTTTAAGCGCTTGCCCCGTCTTAAAGGAAGATAAAAGTTTTTCTATTTCGTTAGTGACGAAAGTTAAATTTTCAACGAGCGTTTCTCTACTTACCTTGTCCAAGTTTTCTTCGGGATAATCAATGTCAACGTCGATACTAGCAAGAACTTCGGTAATTTTATCTTGAAGAGAAGTAATTTTTTTAGTTAACTTTTCTCTATAAAGAGAATATCCTGCCTTAACACCACTAACCGATTCGGCGTTAATCATATCTATAAGTCCCTCTGCTGAAGAGAGAGATAATTTGCCGTTTATAAAAGCGCGTTTAGTAAACTCGCCGTTATTAGCAAGCCTTGCTCCTGAAGATAGGGCTTTTTCTAATATCCCTTTAGTAATAGCAACGCCACCGTGCGAGTGGAATTCAATTGTATCTTCCCCCGTAAAACTTTTTGGCGCTTTAAAGTAAACGCACATTCCAAAATCGGAAAATTTGTCCGTTTTAATCTCGCCAACGTACATTTTATTGGGCTCGAAATCTCTAACCGAAAGTTTTTCTAACGGAAAAAACATTTTTTCAGCAACGTCTAAAGGAGAATCGCCACTTATTCTAATCACGGCAACACCACTTGCGCCGAGCGCCGTGGAAATTGCAACGATATTTTCACTCTTCATTACTTATCGTCCTTGTCAAAGTCTTTAAATGGGTCGTCTTTACCCGAGTTGTTGTCAAATTCTTCAAATGGTTTTGGCTCGGGGCGTCTCTTTTCTTGTTCTCTAGTAGGCTCGTAAGGTCTTTGCGTATAAGCGCCGAAAGAACTAAAATATTTTGAACGCATATAGTCTTGATAATTTACCGCCTTTTTGTTTCTAACGGCAAAGATAAACGGACCTTCCAACCCTAAAACGGACAACACGGTAGCCAAAATAAAATGGTCTGGAAAATATTTTTTAAATATTCCAATATAGGCGATTGCTAAGAGTACGGTTGCAATTAAATCGAGTGGAATAGAAAGGTAAGAAATTATAGCGTAAATCAAACCAACCAATCTAAGATTTGCATACGGATAAATTATTCCGTCAACGAAAATTTGTCCGTCAAAATAATATTGCTGTAAGTAAGCAGGCACTCCCCCGCTTTCAATAACTCCGTATTCACAGTAGTAAACTTGTCCGCCTTGTAAATAGTAGCCGACAAGTGGGAAATACGCCAAAAATAAAGCAACCAAGTTCAAAAGTTCGGCAAACACGAAAATCAACGTGAGTATAAGCCCAAAACTTTTAATAACCTTGCCACCGAGCGAAACTTTGCCCATAACCTTACCAGCAACGAAAACCCAAGCGAGTGGAATCCACGCTAAAAACGAGTTTTTAACCTTTTCTTTTTTTGCCAACTTGTATAATCCAAGCGAACGCAAAATATAAAAAACAAGTGGCACTAGAAGAGTCAAACCAAAATATAAAAAGATTTGCCAAGGTAAAAGTTCAAAGGCTTGAAATCCTTCGCCAATCATCCAAATAACGTTTTTCATTATAATCATCCTTTTTTATTTCTATGCGATAATAGTATGCGTGATATAAGCCCTTTCACTCACAAAAAAATCTATTTAAAATAATATAATATAAGAATACATACTAATACTATTTCATTAAAACACGGGAAAGGGGATATGTCAAGTTTTTTATTATAATTTACACAAAAAGACTTGAAAAAGGCTTGAAAATACTTCTCGTTTGCTATATAATAGAACGTAGAAAATATAGGGCAACAACCTTTTTACGCCCTTTTTGGAGGATTATATGGATAATATTAAACAGACTACCGTAAACGCAATTCGCGTGCTTTCGGCAGAGGCTATCCAAAAGGCAAACTCCGGTCACCCCGGCATGCCACTTGGCGCTGCTCCGATAGGCTACTCAATTTTTACCAATATGGTATTTAATCCAAAGGACACTGCTTTTGACAATAGAGATAGATTCGTTCTCTCTGCAGGACACGCTTCTATGCTTGACTACTCTCTCTATTATCTCTTCGGCTTTGGCTTAACTAAAGAAGATATTATGAACTTCCGTCAATTAGGCAGTCGCACGGCAGGTCACCCAGAATACGGCGTATGCCCTGGCGTTGAAACTTCTACAGGCCCACTCGGTCAAGGTATTGCAAACGCAGTTGGTATGGCTATTGCTGAAGATTATTTAGCAAATAAGTTTAATAGAGAAGGCTTCCCTATCGTTGACCATTACACCTACGCTCTTTGTGGCGACGGATGTATGCAAGAAGGTATAGAAAACGAAGCAGCATCTCTTGCAGGCGCTCTAAAGCTCGGCAAACTTATCGTGTTCTACGACGATAACGATATAACTATCGAAGGCTCAACCGACATTACTTTCACCGAAGACGTTGGCAAACGCCACGAGGCTCTCGGCTGGCAAGTTATTAAGGTTAAAGACGCTAACGATTTAGGCGCTATCAATCGCGCAATCAAAAAGGCTAAGGCTGAAAAGGAAAAACCATCACTTATTATCTGCAAGTCTGAAATCGGTTTCGGCTCACACTTACAAGGTAAAGCAGGTTGCCACGGCGCTCCTTTAGGCGAAGAAGGCGTTGCAACCCTAAGAAAGAATCTCGGTTGGGATTACCCTGCATTTGAAGTTCCAGAAGAAGTGTTCAAGCATTGCAAGAAGTTTGCAAACAAAGGTAGAAAGGCTCAAAGATTATGGAAAGCGCTCTTCAAAGATTACGCTGAAAAATATCCTGAACTTGCTAAAGAATATATCGATTGGAAGAAGAAAAAACTTCCAGACCTTAAATCTATCGAAGAATTGTGGACTTATGAAAAGGACGATGCTTCGAGAGGCTACGGCAACACCGTATTAAATAAACTTGCTAAATACGTTCCAAACCTTATTGGTGGTAGCGCAGACTTAGCGCCTGCAAACAAAACCAACATTAAGGCTCGTGGTGGATATTCGGCAGTTGACAAGAGTGGCTCAAATATGGCTTTCGGTATTCGTGAACACGCTATGGCTGCAATTGCAAACGGCATGTATTTACACGGTGGTTTAATTCCATACTGCGCAACCTTTGCAGTTTTCTCTGACTATATGAAAAACGCAATGCGTATGTCGGCTATTATGGAAATTCCAGTTATCTACGTTCTAACCCACGATTCAATCGGCGTTGGTGAAGACGGACCTACCCACCAACCTATCGAACACCTTGCAGGACTTCGCGCAATGCCAAACCTTAGAGTTTATAGACCTGCTGACGGCAGAGAAACTACTGCCGCTTGGATTAGCGCTATAACTGGCAAAAATCCATCTTGTCTATTCTTATCAAGACAAACTCTTCCACAACTAGAAGGATCTGGCGAAAAGGCGTTCAAGGGTGGATATATCCTTGCTGATTCAGCAAAGAAAGTTCCAGACGCTATCATTATGGCAACCGGTAGTGAAGTAGTTCTCGCTATGGACGCTAAGAAAGCGTTAATGGAAGAAGGAATTGACGTTAGAGTAGTTTCAATGCCTTGCGTTGAAGACTTTGAGGCTCAAAGCGAAAAATATAAAGAGAGCGTTCTTCCATCTAAGGTACGCGCAAGAGTTGCCGTTGAGGCAGGCGCTACTATGAGTTGGTATAAATACGTTGGTCTTGACGGAAAGATTGTTGGTATCGACACTTTCGGCGCTTCAGCACCTGCTAAGAAGTTGTTTGAAAAATTCGGCTTCACCACTAAAGCAGTAGTAGACGCAGTTAAAGAAACTCTTTAATTATTAGTAAAAATAAAACCCTAGCAAAACGCTAGGGTTTTTAATTTTTAAAATATACTCAATACTTTTATTTCTCACGACCAACCAATTCGTCTAAAGATACGCCGTAAAAATCGGCAAGTTTAACGCAAAAATCAATACTTGGCAAAATCTTCCCACTCTCCCACCTGCTTACGTTTTGATGAGACGTGTTAATTTTGTTTGCCAATGCCGACTGACTTAAACCAAGCCTTTCTCTTTGTTCTTTGAGTGCTTCACCATAATTCAAAGTTGTTTTTTCTTCCATACTCGTATTATAGTACATTTATGTGCAAAATACTTGACTTGCACTTTTTTGTGCAGTATAATACAACTGCATATTTCTTGTTGTCACACAACGTAAATAAAAAAAGAATAGCGTCCTTGCTATTCTTCTCTTAGGGTTTTATCTTTTAACTTCGCTCAATACTTTTATTTCTCTCGCCCAACCAATTCGTCTAAAGAAATACCATAATAATCTGCGAGTTTAATGCAATTTATTATGCTTGGTTCACTTTGTCCTTTTTCCCATTTGTATAAGTTTTGGTGCGATATCTTTAATTCTTTTTCTATGTCGTATATACTTTTATTGTTTTCTACCCTTGTTAATTTTAAGTTTTCGCCTACTTTTTTCATAATTTCTCCTTTTAATTATTTTAGCAATTTTATTTGCTAATTGTCTTGACAAGCAATTTTAATTGCTATATAATTTAAACGTAAACTTTTTTGTTGCTACACAAAGTTAATATAAAAAAAGAATAACGGAAAAAACCGTTATTCTTTTTAATTGTCGTTAATGTATAAGATTACTTTTTAATTGCGTCTACAGGGTTTAATCTCGTAATTCTAAATAGTGGAATAAACGCTAGTAGTGGCATAACTATAAAGGTCATAATAACCATAAACGAATATGATACGGGGGTTAAAACGAAGAAAGTCATTCCCACCATACCACCAACCGAATTAACCATAATGGAAGTATTAGCAAATCCCACGAACCAAGTGGCAACGCCAAATCCAAGTAAAAAGGCTATTAAAGCAAGCACTAGAGTTTCTATGATAAACGTTTTCTTAAGTTGACTACTGCTCGTTCCAAGCGCTTTTAGTATACCGATTTCCTTAGTTCTAGCAGAAACGCCGAAAGAAATAAGGTTAATTAAAAGTAATACAGACGTTGCAAGGGCAACCACTAGTAGCACCAAGAATATGCTTGCTAGTTGCTTAGCCATAGATTCAAACATATATAGAGTTGAACCTAGTTCGCCACTAATACCCGTTGAATAGTCTTCTCTAAGTTCGGCGATAACGTCTTTCATTTTTGCTTGGTCAACGACGTTTATCAAGATGTTTTCGTTGTTGAATACTAGCTTATAGTCTTCATCTTTAGGAAGATTTTGCGTATCTCTTAAATAAAGGAATTGGTTTAGGCTATAATCGTTTGGATAGTAAACGCCTTTAAGAATTAGTTTATCGCCTGCATAGAAGTTTTTATCAATCGTGTCTTTTGTAAAACGCAAATCAAACTCTTCTCCAAAGTGAGTAGGCGTGCCTAACTGATCCACGGTTATACCTTTTTGCTCCATATCTTCTGCTGAATATTCTGGAAGTTTATTGTCGGGGAACAACTCGTTATATGCGTGCACGGATAATAAAGCTTCCGTGCCCACGATAGTCGGAGAGCCTTGTCTTAGCCCCTCTTCCGTAAACACTCTAATGCCATATCCTAAGTGAGCGCAAAAACCATCGGTCAATTTCTTTTCTATATCGCCAACCTTTACACTATAACCAAATCCCCTATTTCCCTTAGTGCTCACGTTTACGTCACCAGAAATAGTATTATAGGTAGATTTAGTCATAAACAATGCGCCTACTATATTTTTAACAGTCATCTTTTGTTTTAGATCAGGTCTTGAGTTAAAGTATAGTTGATAATCAAATTCGCCGTCGGCGACTGAATCTATTAACCCCGACTTAATTATTCCGTTAATTAAGAAAGCCTTTCCACCTTTATAAAGAATTTTACCCGAAAGATTAGCAAAGTTGCTCTCATCCCCTTGATAAGATTCAATTTTAGTATAATCTATCTTGCTTCCGTCATAAATGTCATCAAAACTAACCCCTTGTTTACATGCGTAAATTTCAGCGCCCGTTTTTCTAAAAATTCTATAGGCAACGTCGGTTAGATAAACGCCGTTTTTGTTAAACTTACTATTTTCATAGAGTCCTAAGCCAAGGTCTATAACGTCTTGCTCGGCTTTAATAATATATCCGTTAATCGCCACTTCGTAGTGAGTTCCCATGTCTTCAGGATTTGTTTTGTCCTTATAGTAAATGGACGCCGAATTAAATCCATTAATAGAGTGCCCAGATGCGTACTTTACTGCCGAATTATTCTCTAAATAATCGTAAACCTTAAAGTTATCAATCGCACCCATCATCATAAAGCCACCGGTGTATTGCGAAGCCCCCACCGTTTCGAGAGTAAACTGCGAAATGTTGTTGTCTTTTGCCGTGTAATAAATATCTCTTTCACTATTAAAGTCAAAGAATACGTGCATACCACAAGTAAACATTAGCATTATAACGGTGGAAATAATGGTGATTATAGTCTTAAACTTTTTCTGCGTTAAGTTGCGAAGAGCAAGCCTAATTGAATAACTAAACGGCATTTTCGCTTGTTTATTAAATTCTAACTTCTCTTCCTTTTCCTTTTCTTTTTGGAATTCACAATCGCTAACTACTTTTCCGTCTGCAATTTCAACTATTCCCTCGCCGAATTTATGTGCGTTCTCTTGGTCGTGAGAAACGACTACAACTAACTTTTCTTTAGAAATTTCTTTTAAGAGATTGAAAACTTCTTCACCTGTTTCAGAGTCAAGGTTGCCGGTCGGCTCGTCGGCAAGAATAAAGGAAGAGTTTTTAACTATTGCTCTTGCAATAGCAATACGTTGCTTTTGTCCACCCGAGAGTTCGTTTACCTTTCTCTTTCCGTAGCCCTCAAGTCCAACAGTTTTGAGCGCCTTTTCCACTAGTTCAGCGTTTGCTTCCTTATCCTTTTCCCCTTGAAGTCTTAGCGCGATTTCTACGTTAGTTGCAACGTCAAAGTCATCTATTAGGTTATAGTCTTGGAAGATAAAACCTATCTCTTGGTTTCTATAATTTTCAAAATCACGCTCGGTAAAATCTTCAAAAGTCTTGCCCTTATAAGAAATCGTGCCACTGTCGGCCTTATCAAGTCCACCAAGAACGTTTAGCAAGGTACTTTTACCACTTCCACTCTTTCCTAAAATAAAAAACAAGCCCTTGTTTGGAAAAGACAAACCAACGCCTTTTAGCGCCGTGCAGTCAGTTCCCTTTTTGGACCTGTAAGTCTTAAAAACGTCTCTTAAAACTATCATAAATTTTCCTCGTTAATTCAATAATATAATAATAATATCATCTACACTATGCTTTTGTCAATCGTAATATAAGCATAAAAAAAGCAACCACCAGAGGTTGCTTTTTTAAGGTTTTACATTTCGATTGATTTAGTTGCTACGTCGCTTAAATTTTTAAGTTCAAAGAATTTGCCTTTAAGCGCCATTAACTCTTCAAAAGTGCCCGTTTCTACGATTTTTCCTTCTTCTAAAACGACTATTCTATCAGCGTCTCTAATGGTTGATAGCCTATGCGCCACTATAAAAGTAGTTCTTCCCACTATACTTGAAGCAATAGCCTTTTGAACGTGAAACTCCGAGATATTATCTAGAGCCGAAGTTGCTTCGTCTAAAATTAGTATCTTTGGATTTCTTATAAGCGCCCTAGCAATAGTTATTCTTTGACGTTGCCCACCCGAAAGTTTTCCACCGTGTTCACCAATATTGGTGTCTAGTCCGTTTGGCATTTCTTCGATAACGTCTTGTAGGTTTGCCATCTTTATAACTCTATCTAAATCTTCTTCGGTGTAGTGAGAAAGACCATACGTAATATTTTCTCTAATAGTGCCGGAGAACAATATGCTATTTTGTGGAACAACCGAAACGTGATGGCGATATTCTTGCAAGTTTATATCTTTAATTGATTTTCCGTCTATCTTTATATCCCCAGAAGTTGGCATCATAAAGCCAATAATCATATTCATTAAGGTGCTCTTGCCACTGCCTGAACTTCCAACGACTGCTATACACTCGCCTTTTTTAACTGAAAGATTAAAGTTATTTAGAACGTCTATCTCTGTGTTTGGATAGCGATAATATAGGTTTTCAAAATCGACGTTTCCTTCAATGTCGGGAACTTTAACTTTATTAAACGCAATTTCCACATCTTTAGCCGTCATAATTTCGGAAATTGAAGATATAGCCTCCGTTCCCCTAGAGATTTGTGGAAGAGCGTTAACTAAAGAAAGGGTATATCCACTAATCGAGCCGAAAAGCGATTGATATAAAAGTATATCGCCAATTTCGATTATTCCCTTAAGGGCTAAAAATGATGAAAAGAACAAACAACACGAAGATAAAAGGGCTGAAACAACGTACATCCAAGCGCCGAAATTAGCCGTAGTTTTGTCTACTTCAATACCTGAGATCGCCACGTTTTTTATACTTTTATTAACTATGTTAATCTCGGTATCTTCTAACCCGTGAGATTTGGTGACGGGAATCATTTCCATCATAGTAGAAAGTTTAGAACTCATTGCCTCAGTGCTAACTCTATAATCGTGATTACTCTTTTTTATTTTCTTTCTAAACGCCATAGTTAAGAAGACGTTTACCGGCACTACGACTAAGAAAAATAGAGAGATTATTCCGTTTTTTACAATGGAAATAACTATATAAACGATTAACGAAATAATTGTCGGTATAAGGCTATGCATTAAAAGAGATAAAAAGGTGTCTACTTCTTCGGTGTCCTTAATGAACTTAGATTGCACCTTTCCAGACTCTATATCCTTGTGATATACCATAGAGAGTTTTTGCATTTTTCTAACTACCGAACTCTTTATGCCTGCACTAGTTTTTCTTAGCATGCGGCTAACTATTCTCCAGCGAAGCCTAGTCGTCGGTACGTTTTGAATTAAGCAAACGACGATAATCCCCGCATAGATTATCATTCTATGTAAATCTTCGGTGGCAAGCGAGCCTACGTTTATCGCTTCCGTCACAATGTTTATAATTTCAGCCGTTAAAATTGGCGTGACAAAGGTTGGCAACGCTTGAATTAAGTAAACAAAAAGAGAAAGAATAATCGGCAAACGATTTATCTTGAAAATCATTTTCAAGAACCCCGATTTTCCCTTTCTCTCTCTATTAGAAGTAAAATATTTTTCGTAATCCGGAAGATTGTTATCTGCTAAAAACGGTCGACCTTTTTCTCTATCTGCACGCATAATCTTACCCCGAAAGGCTTAATTTTATTTGATGAACAAGCCTATTCTTAGGGCTAGTATATATCACCTAAAACGGCTTGTCAATAGTTTTTTTAAATTTTTGAAAAAAATTTTAATAAGCCGTCAAGCCCCTCGTCGATATCTTTATAAACCTTGTCAAACCCCCCGTAATAATAGGGGTCTGCCACGTCGCCACTAAAGGTAAAATCAAGAAGTTTATAAACCTTTTTATCCTTATCTTCCGTAAATATTCGCATTAGATTTCTTAAATTTAAACTATCCATACAAATAAAGTAATCAAAGTCGGCATACTGACTCTTTACTATGGTTTGAGCACGCTTTTTACTGCAATCGATATTTAGCCCCGCTAAGATTTTTTTAACGGGTGGATAGACGGGGTTATTATGCTCTTCATAACTAGTGCCGAAACTTTCCACGTAGAATTTATCTTGAAGATTTTTCTCTTTTAATTTTTTAACAAATAAAAACTCTGCCAAAGGACTTCTACAAATATTGCCGTGACAAATAAACGCTACTCTTATCATAATTCTCCTTGTACGTTAATATTTTACTACCTTAAACGAATTTTTTCAAGCCATTTAATCAAAAATCCCTTTAGGAAATCCTAAAGGGAAATTATTTATTTTCTTCCGTAATCTACATTATCCACCTTTCTATCTCTAAGCGAAGTAATTGGGTTAGGCTTATCTTCGTATCTATAATCTTTTCCACATTTTTCAATATGCTTTTCAATAACTTTATGGGAAGCAACCGATTCGGTTGGCTTAGTTGCCGTTTGATTATACTTAAAAAACGGCGCTTTTTCATCTAATTTGTCCACTCTCTTATAGTCTTCTCTATCGGCAGTATAGTTGCCCGTTTCTTTAAGCACCTTTCTAACGTATTCTTTATTTTCGCCGAACTTAAGAAGTTCTGGAAACTCTGCACCCGTAGGGAAGAGTTCCATATAGTCTTTATTTTCGTACTTTTCCAAAAGTTTACTTGCCTTTTGAAGATGCGCGCACTCTTCTAGATAGAACTCGTACCATAGTTTTTTAATATCCTCGTTAGATTCGTCTTCAAAGCAACTATAATACAAGTAGCACTCGGTATACTCGTGCATAACTAAGCACTCTAGCCACGAGCAGTTGGTGTCTATTAAACTTCCGTATTGAGAAACGTGTTGCTCTTCTATCATAGCGATTTCGCTATATAGGTTTCGCCCTAACTCGCTTGGATAAAAGTTTGCTTGATTCATATAGAAGTTCATAGTTTGTTGCTCTGCAGCAGTTATAATATTGACGGTCAATTTGGTAAATAGGTCTGCCTTTTTAGAGTTAATATAGTTTTTAATCTCATCGGCTGGATATCGGTGCTCGGCAATAGTCGGTCTTCCCGGCATGACTTCGGTGTAATAGCCTAATAGATTTTCTGCCTTTATCCCTTCGTCCATTTCCAAAAGGTTAGCGTATCTAAAAACGTGGTCAAAGTCTTCTAGAAGTGCAAAGTTAAGTGCGTTTTTAACCTTAGGGTCGGTTGCCCTTTGGGCTAAAATTGCCGTCAGTTCTACGGCTAGTTGTTCGTAGCCTATGGTGTGTTGCAATACCGTTTCGTCTATCGGCTTTAATGACGCTATCTTTTTTTGTTGCTGTTGTTCTCTTCTTCTAATAAGCGCGATTTCTCTTCTTAGAGCGTTATCAGGACAATGCCTTGAAAATTGGTGCGAAAACCAGTTTGCCTCAAATTCCGTGCCGTTCATTAAAATAATTCTAACCTTAGTAAACGGACTCGTACTTTTACTATCGTAAGGTTTTAAGGCAAGTTTTTTAAAACTCTCATAACTTTTTTCTATTGGTTTGGTTTTTTGGTTAAATGGATTGATTTTTTGCATAATTTCCCCCTTTTTTAGTTATTATACCCAAAGGAAAAAATTATAAACAAAAAATAAAAACTCCTATAGAAAATTTCCATAAGAGTTTTTTTGTTTACCTTAGTATTTTCTTTATTACCCAAAATTGAAAGCCTTTTGGCAAAGCATTTAGTAGTAATAAAAGTGGATTTCTATTTATTTTATAGGCAAATTTCGGGCGTTTCTTCTCTAAAATCTTATAAGTCTTTTTTGCAAGTTTAAGGGGAGAAATTTTTCTTGCCTCCACCCTATCTACGATTTTTTTAAACCTTTTTGCGTTGCAAGAGTAAAGTTTTGTGTTTTCACAAAAATCGTCTAGCGCTTTAGTGGAAACGCCGAGCATATTAGTATCCACAGCCCCCGCTCTTAACACGGAAACATATATACCTAAAAGTTGAAGTTCCATTTTAAGTGAAAATGCGTATTTATCTAAAGCACTTTTGCTAACTCCATAAAGCCCTGTAAACGGCAAGGGATAAAGTGGCGCAAGTTCACTCGTTATCATTATAATTTTACTACCCCTACTTAGTAGCGAAGAAAAAGCCTTATTAACGTTGAAAGCGCTAAAGAAATTACATTTAACTACTTTTTCAAACTTCTCGCTAGAAATTTCCACCAAAGAATCTAAGGCGTAAATTCCCGCAAAATGAACGATTGCGTAGAGATTATCAGTAATTTCTTTTACTTTATCAAAAGCCTTTTCCACGCTAGAATAATTTGTTAAATCGGCTTTTATAAAGGTTAAATTATCCTTATTCTCCCCCTCTACTATATCTAACCCGATAACCGAGTATCCCCTTTCTAGTAGCAAGGAAACAAAGGCTTTCCCCATTCCACCATTAGCACCCGTAATTAGCACGAACTTTTTTTCTTCACTCATATAATCAAAGACCTTTTAATCTTTTTTTATAGGATAGCATAAATAGAGCAAAAAATCAACAAGCAAAGTCTTGCCAACTAGTAGTTCTCACCTTTTTTTAATTTTTTTCATAAAATAAACGGAAAGCAAAAAAGGGGGAATTTATGAATCCGTTTAATGAAAAACCTATCAATTTACTGAGTAGTTTTCAAAATTGGAAACAACTTTATCCAAAATCGTACGATAAACACGAAGTAGACCCGTACACCAAAACTAGAATAATACTTATGAACGGCACGGAATTTGAAGCAAACTGGTTTTCGCACAATATGGCACGTCACGTCACAGACAACGATTTGCGAAGGGAACTAGCCGTCACTCGTTCGATTGAAAAGCAACAACAAATAAAAATATCTCTATTAAAGCCTTGTGACGAAAGCGCCCTAGAACACACCATAGGCTACGAGCAATTAGCCGTTGACTTAACTGCAGAACTAGCCAAAAGAGAAAGCGATTGCTACGTAAAAAAAGCGCTCGACTTTGCGCTATTAGAAGACTTCGACCACTTATATCGCTACGCTAACCTTTTAGAAATGGACGAGGGAATTAAAGCCGAAAGATTAGTTGGAAGATACACCGAGATTATGCCGGGTAGACCTACTATTGCCCACCATCGCTTTAATAAAGATAACGTAAAACGTGGAATAAATTCAAAGACGGCAGATAAGCAAACGGTGTTAAACACTATGATAATAACCGCAGCCGAACAACAAACGATGAATTATTATATGAACATAACCAATCTTGCGACCAACGATTTAGCACGCAAGGTTTATATGGAAATTGCCCAAGTAGAAGAAGAGCACGTCACCCAATACGAGTCGCTTATGGACTCAAGCGCTTCTTGGCTTGAAATGCTATTGTGGCACGAATATTGCGAATGCTATCTCTACTGGTCGTGTATGGTCACTGAAACTGACGCATACGTAAAATCTCTTTGGGAAGAAAACCTTGAGATAGAGATTTCTCATCTCAAGAAAGCCTGCGAACTCTTAGAAAAATACGAGGGCAAAACTTGGCAAGAAGTGATCCCCGACGGCGAATTTCCAGCGCCTATTTCTTTACACGAGAATATTCAATACGTTCGCGATATTTTGGATACTACCGTGCAATTTACCGGACTTTTAGACGACTACGTAAAACTTAGCGAACTACCTAGTGACGCAAACTTCTTCCAATATCAAAATATTATAAACCCAACTATTGAAATAGTTCCAAGCCACCTAGTTATAGATAAACATATCCGTGGCTACGGCAAAGATTATCGCTTTGAAACGGCCCCTAATCCCGTAAAAGAACTACGCAATAGAACGGTGGATAATACACAAGTAGGAAGAGTTCCCTATACGGCAACTAGCACGGACTTTTTCTGCAACTTCAATAAAGAAAAATAATCTTAAGAATAAAAGAAGGCAGGTTATTCCTGCCTTCTTTTATTGTCTAACTTTAATCTTTAAGCCAAAAGATTTTGCTTTTTCTAAATGGGTAAAGATTGGCTTGCCATCTTTAATCCCCTTAAAACCTGCAACGCACTCTAAAATTATTGGACCTATAACCGAAGCAAAGCCGTGATTACAACTTGCTTTTGGGCTATCGTGTTCCCATAAAGTACCTGTTTTATCTACCATTTCCTTAAAATAAGAAGTCATTTCTTCTAAAACTCTATCATATTCCTTTTTCTCTAAAAGATAGAAAAATCTTAAATAGTTGCCGATAAATATATTGCTTTTTGCGACGTTAGGATAAACGCCGTCCTTTCTTTTTGGACCAAACTTAGTAATCATTTTTTCTTCAAACTCGGCGCTTGGTCTAATATTAAAAAATAGCGCATAGTATTGGCAAGTTTCAGATAAATGGTCTTTTATGGGCTTGAGTTTTCCATCTTCTCTAACTGCGTTTTCTATAAAAAACTCGCCGTTAAATGATTGTTTTATTATGTTCTCTTTTATAATTTTAGCCTTTTTTTCTAATTTTTTGTCATCATAGAGCGAAGCAACTGAAGATAGCATTGCGAAGTATAACATATTAGAGGGATAATTTACCCCTTTCACGTAATCAGTCGAATTGCAAACGCTCCACTCTACGAATACCCAACCTTGCAAATCTTCTAAAAGATTATATTCGTTTTCATACTCCAAAAAGAAATCTAAAAGCCCATAAACTCTATCTTTAGCAAGTTCAACTAAACTTCTATCCCCCGTTCTATTATAGTAATCTTTTAGTTCAATCACAAACCACATTGCCCAGTTAGGAATATATTGGTCTTGTCTGTTTTCCGACGGAAAACTCTTAGGAAGCATTCTAGAATCAATCTCTGGCGTTTTGCTTAAAATTATATTTTCTAAAAAAGCGCGCTCCATTAGATTATTGCCCATAAACGCTTGCTCGGCTTTTGCCGTAAAATAACTATCGCAAAGCCAACCCGCCCTTTCTCTTCCAGGACAATCGGTAAAAAGGTCAACGGCGTTTTGCTTAAAGGTATTTTGCCCCGCCCGATAGATTTTTGCTATATCGTTTTCGCCATCAACCCAAATAAAATCAGCTAAATCGTTTTCGTAAGTTATAAGGGTTGGAGTAATCTCCACTTCCCCTTTATATATGATTTTTAAATGCTTAAAGGCATACGGCTCAAAGGTTTGAACTTGACTTTCCCCTTTAGGCGCTTTAATTATCACTATCTCGTTGCACCCTGAACGACGGAAATGCCACTTTCCATCTATAAGGTACTCTTCCATAACGGCAAAAATTTCTACTTGCTCATTTGCCTTTATATCAAACTTTATAAATCCCGTTCGCTCGTTTTCAAGCGAGTAGTTTATTTCTTTATAACCGAATTTTACTTTATTTAAAAAATCTCTCTCTACTAAAAAACCTTTCTCCGACGCAAGATTCATAGGGTTTAATTCGCAAAAAGCAGGCGAAATCTCGCTAAACCCGTTAAACTCACCTTGACTAATTAGACTAAACTCAACCTTTTCGTATCCTGCAGTATCACCAACGCCGTCTAAAATAATTGGCTCTTCCACCGAATAAACTTCTAACGGAATATCCTTTACGCAAGTTAAATCAAAATATTCGATTCCAGTTCTTTGTCCACTAAATCTCGTCACGTCGGTAAGCCTATCGGTTCTTAAATAGCATTTAAAATCTAAAGTGCCGTAAACTAGCCCCTTATCGTCATACACTTCTACTCCAAAAAAAGGAAGTTGCTTATCACAAGCGTAGCAAAGGTGATTGTACCCTGCAACTTCAATTTCAATTTCCTTTACGCCTACAACTGAAATTTCTCTCTTTCTTGAATACCCCTCTCCCGTGCGTTCAGGCCCAAAGCAATTAAACTCGCCGTTAAGATAAACTCTATAAAAGTCTACCGCGCAAATCACTAATTTTTGGCACTCCTTATTTAGCGACAATTTAAAAATTCTTCTAGAATATTGCTCTTCTCTATTTCCCGCCCAAACGAATTCCATAAAAATTAATTTCCTTCTTGTTTTCTATTAAAATTTTAACATCAATTATACTTAAAGTCAATAATAAAATAAACCTTAAAGTTTAATCTCTAAGGTTTACAAAACATTTAATTCGCAGAATCTTTTTCTTGAAATTTTTTTCTACGAGCAATTTTCTAACGCATGCTCTGTAGCCGATTCAGTATACTTTATGAATTTTTTAAGCACTTTCTTGCCTATTTTAAGATAATCCATATTTAAAACTTTTTCTATCTTGTTATCTCGCATCTCTTTAGGCACGTTATATATACTCATTATCGCGTCTAACGCCCCAGCAATTCTAACGTCAAGCGGTGCAGACTTTTCGGTTGGCATCATCGTTGCAAATTCAATGCCCGAAACGAGCATTTCCGCTTCTCTATAATTTACATCCGTCCAGTCGGTACAATATTCACCAAAAACGTTCTTTGCCTTTCTCGCGTCGTTATCTCTTATAATAGTCAACGTCTTTGGATGAGTATACGCCGTGAGATAAAATTCTTTTCCTACTTCACTATTTTCGCAAATTGCCGCCATAGACGTAAGTTCCATACAAAACGCTAAAAGCGGGCTATATCCCTCACCCATCTCTTTTTCCATCATCTTCCATTGAAAATCGCAAAGCATTTCCACAAGCACTGCCAATACGTCCTCTTTCGTATGAAAATAATAAGTCATATTTCCAGTACTTATCTTTAGCTTTTCGCATATCGCTTTAGCAGAAGTACTTGCATACCCCTCTCTTAAAAACATTTTTAGCGCCACTTGAAGTATCTTTAACTTAGTAGTGTTGTTTTTTCTCTCCATTTAACCTTTTTTCCCATCGTTTTTTACCATAGCAAGCACAAAAACTCCGTCTATTATATTTTAGCATCCGTGCTAATGTCTTGTCAACATCTTTTTCGGTATAAAGGGAATTGCCTTTTTATATTGCTTTTTTTATAAAATATTGTATAATATAACTATGTCAAACTATAAAACTCTTTCAAAAGAAACGGAAAAATTAATAATTAGCGATAGAAAAAACAAAACTCTGCCTAAATTTTATTGCGACGATTCTAAGGCGATTAGAAGAAAGGATAACGAACATGATTCGCCGTCCGTTTGGCGTTCTGCCTTTATTAGAGACGTTGATAAAATTCTAAACTGCCCCTTTTATAATCGCTACGCTGATAAAACGCAGGTTTTTTCTCTTTATAAAAACGACGATATTACAAGGCGCGCTCTTCACGTTCAATTGGTTTCTAGAACGGCTAGAACTATCGGCAAAACCTTAAATCTTAATCTTGATTTAATCGAGGCTATATCTATTGGGCACGATATCGGGCACACTCCGTTCGGACATACGGGCGAAAGATTCTTAAACGAACTCTTTTTAGAACGTGCTAATAGAAGTTTTAATCACAATATCCACTCGGTTAGGGTTTTGGATAAAATTTTTCCACTTAATTTAACTCTTCAAACGTTAGACGGAATAGCCTCGCATAACGGAGAACTAGAACTTGAAGAATATCTACCCGCTCCGTCTTACACTTTTAGTGAGTTTGATGAAAAAATAGAGAGTTGTTATAAAAACGGAGAAAACGTTTATAAACTTATCCCCTTTACTCTAGAGGGGGCAGTTATGAGAATTGCCGATATTATCGCATATCTAGGAAAAGATAGACACGACGCTGAAAAAGGCAAACTTTTATCTACTCTTCCTTTTATCGACGAGGGAATCGGTGTTATCAACGCAGAAATCGTAAACAACTTGATTGTTAATATAATAGAAAATAGTTATAATAAGCCTTATATTAAAATGGATAAGGAGTGTTTTAATGCGTTAAATAAGGCAAAAAGAGATAATTACGAGCGTATTTACCTTGATAAATCACAAAAGGATAGCGACTTAATTATAAAGAAAATGATGGAAGAAATCTATAATAAACTGCTTGCTGACCTAAAGGACGGCAACAAGTCTTCCACAATTTTTACACACCATATAAACTACGTAGATAAGCCTTATTATAAGAGAACTTCCCCCTATCAAGAAGAAGAAAAAAATCAAATAGTTGTTGACTATATAGCCTCTATGACCGACGATTATTTTATAGAACTATATAAGTATCTCTTCCCAAATAGCAATCTAGAACTAAAATATAAAGGCTATTTTGAATAAAAGCGCTAACTTACACTATAAACACAAACAACAAATTCATAATATTTAAAATGAGTTCGGCATTTTACCGAACTCATTTTAAATATCTTAGTAGATTTCTCATATCTTTAATTATTTCAAATTCTTTTTTATGTTAAACTCTAATTTAGAATAGTCTTGTTCTCCTAAGATTGCATTGAGTTTCACTTTAGTTTGTTCTTCATCAAAGGTTTCGCAACGCACGTGTAAAACGTCTCCCTCGTAAAAAGTCTCCGCATCTCTATTTTCATTATCTAAATTATGAGAAGATTTTGAAATTACCGATAAATTAGAGGGCCAAATTATATCCTTAGATTTCTTATACTCTGCAAAACACCCTTTTTTTACTACCAAGAAAACGTCTAAAACCTTTTTTTCTTGTGTTTCTTCTTGAATTTTAGTTAAACTATTTATGATAGTGGCGTTGATGCCTTTTATTCCAAATATTTCAGTTATTGCATACGATATTGCAACCACGATTATTAGGTGGAGAACGTTTCCCACGCAACCAAATACTTCCAAGGCGAAAACGATTGCCGTGAGAGGCATTTTCATCATGGCCGAAATACAAGCAGAAACTCCTAACACCAAGATAGCCGTTGAATATTCGCTCGATAACCCAAACGCTTGTTGCATTCCTTGGCTCATGATTGAAGCAAGTATCGCGCCAAGCGTAATAATCGGTAAAAACACTCCGCCCGTCACCCTATTAGTATTGGCAAAAAGCATTAACGTCGTACGAACCAATAATAGAATAAGTAGTCCGTAAATCGCGACGTTTTGTTCTAACAAAAATACAAAAACGTCATGCCCTGTTGACACGAAGGAATAAGATATTAACCCAAAAACGAGCGTAATTGCGAAAACCAAAAAGATTTTCACATAATGAGGAAGTTTTTTCAATTTAACGTTAGAAAAATTACCTATAACGTGATAATATTTCAAAAATAATACGGCAACGAAACCAAACACAATGCCCATTACGAGTGGAATCCAAACGTCTGCTACTGAAAGAATTGTAATATCAATAGTTGGAAAAAGCCCGATACTTATTCCTAGTAGTGGCGAAAAGGTGTAAGAAACGGCTTGAGCAAACATTACGGCTACGCTACCCACTATTAAAATCATAGGTGAAATTCGTTGATGCGCTTCTTCTACGGCAAACAATACCCCTGAAACAGATGCACCTGTCGCCACTGCAAAGCCCGCACAAGCACCACCCGTCATAGTATAACTTTCCCAAGCGGGACGTTTTTTTGCTAAAGTCCTTACGCTTCCTTTACCTACAGCGACACCCATCAAAACAGACGGCCCTTCGTTTCCTAAAGGAACGCCAATTAAAAAAGAAATGAGCGACAAAAAAAACACTCCTAAAAGCGTGCCTAACCACTTGAACGAAACTATGTTTCTAAGCACGGCTAACGACGATGGAATCCCACACCCTCTCGTTCTTGGATATTTTTTATACACGAGTGGAAGAATTTTTGCTAGCACATAAAACGCAATTAATACTAATGGAACAAAATAAAATTTTTCGCGTAAAAAAGCATAAGAATCTTGAGAAAAGGCAATTACGTATTTGGTTGCAAGTTTAAAAAGCATAATTACACCTGCCGTTAAAACACCCGTAATTGCTCCAAACATAATAGCAGGAAAAATTAAATTTAAGAAATTTCTATTTGCTTTCATCTAAATCCTCTAGACTTAACTCTCTTTCATGTAAAATATTTGAGTTTCAATTTTAATTTATTATATCACCACAAAATATTTAATGCAAGAAAAACAAATAACTCTACAAAAAAACGGATAGAAAAACTCTATCCGTTTTTTATTGCATTTAGTTAACTAAAACTACGCTTTTTTAACTTTTTTTTCGCAACATTTCTTTACGATTTCTATAATTACTCTTACTAATTGAGTGATAACAAATGGAATAATTGCAAAAATTACCACCATTAACAAATTAGTATAATTAAACGAAGTCGCTATATCCATAACTCCATGTAAAGACGATATTAAAAGCACTGCCATTAGCAACAACGCGCCGACAGCAAACGCCCCCAAAGAATACCAGTTAGTTCTTACCTTGATTTTGAAAAGCGAATATTTTGATCTACTGTCAAATCCTTCAAATAGTCTTGCTAAACAAAGCGTTGCAAAAGCCATAGTGCTTGCCATAGCGCCCGAAATTTGATTACCCATCATAAACGCAAGCATAACGCACGTGGCTATCATTAAACTATGCACTAAAATATACACTGTAGTTTCTTTATTTAATATTGCTTCGTTTGACGCTCTAGGTTTTTCACGCATAACGTCTAACTGAGCCGGTTCCATACAAAGCGCTAGCGCAGGCAAGGAATCCGTTAATAGATTTATAAATAACAAGTGAACGGGTGTAAAAGGCAATGGTAAATTAAGGAAGGTAGTAATTAGCACCACTAAAATCGCAGCAGTATTTCCTGCAAGTAAAAACTTAATAGTGTTTTTAATATTGCTATATATTGACCTTCCATTAGAAACGGACTTGACGATGGTTGCAAAATTATCGTCTGCTAAAATCATTGACGCGGCATCCTTGCTTACTTCCGTTCCCGTAATGCCCATAGCAACACCTACGTCGGCTTTTTTTAGCGCTGGCGCATCGTTTACTCCGTCTCCCGTCATTGCAACGACTTTTCCTTTCTTTTGCCAAAGTTCTACTATTCTTATCTTATGGACGGGACTTACTCTTGCATAAACTGATATTTTCTCTAAAATTTCCATAAGTTGTTCGTCTGTGGTCTTATCAAGTTCGGGCCCGTCTATACAAATGTCCCCTTCCTTAAAAATCCCAATCTCTTCGGCGATTGCTCTTGCCGTATCTTTATGGTCTCCCGTTATCATTATTGGTTTAATACCAGCAGAAATACAATCCTCGATTGCTTGTTTACTCTCTACTCTTGGAGGGTCGGTCATTGCGGCGAGACCAACGAATATAAATTCTCTCTCGTCCTCTACCGTTATATTCTTATCACTTTCTAGAATTTTCTTAGCAAAGGCCAAAACTCTCATTCCCTTGCTTGACAAATTGCTAACTGCTAGTAAAATTTGTTCTTTATCTTGCTCAGTGATTGCCCTTGCTCCGTCTTTATCCTCAATAAAAGTTGTCCTTGGCAAAATTACGTCTAGCGCACCCTTGGTAAACATAACTCGTTCTCCGTCAATAACGTGAACTGTAGACATAAGTTTTCTATCACTATCAAATGGTATTTCATCAACACGTGGATAATTCAAACGAATTGTTGAAAGTTCTTCTGCAACGTAGTCTAAAAGCGCTATTTCCGTTGGGTCTCCAAGCCAAGCATCTCCTGATCTTTCGGCGTCATTACAAAGAGACATTGCCTTTTTCAAATCTTCTTTTGCACCATCGCAAATGGAATATA
The DNA here is from genome assembly GCA_017456055.1 of Clostridia bacterium. Taxonomy (GTDB): domain Bacteria; phylum Bacillota; class Clostridia; order Christensenellales; family Borkfalkiaceae; genus UBA1259. Next base: position 33,672 of record JAFTKC010000003.1, read on the forward strand.
TCTCTCTAACCGTCATCTTGTTTTGAGTAAGCGTTCCCGTCTTATCCGAGCAAATTATAGAAACGCACCCTAAACTTTCAACTGCTTTAAGGTCTTTTATTATTGCTTTTTGCTTGCTCATTTTTTGTGTTCCTATAGCAAGCGAAATAGTAATAATTGAACTGAGTGCTTCCGGAATAGCCGCAACGGCAAGCGCAATGGCAAACATAAGCGCGTCTGTTATTTCTTGTCCGTTTACGAATTTTGTTAGCAAAAACACAACGGCACATATTCCAATAATTACGAAAGAAAGTACTTTGCTAAATTTATCAAGGGCGTTTTGTAAAGGCGTTTTCTTGCGCTTTGCATTTTGTATTAAAGACGCCACCTTTCCAATTTCCGTTTGCATACCTACGGCAGTGACAACGATTGTTCCGTGCCCGTTTGCAACGCTTGAACCCGAGTAAACCATATTTAGCCTATCTCCAAGTGGCAAGTCTGTCTTGTCGATTTTTTCAGCGTCTTTCAAAACGTTTAGCGATTCTCCCGTCAACGCACTTTCGTTAACTTGTAAATACGCAGTCTCTATCAATCTACCGTCAGCAGGTATAACGTTTCCCGCTTCAACGAAAAGAATATCGCCAACGACTACCTCAGACGCAGGAATTTCTATAAATTCCCCATTTCTTTTTACTCTGGCACGCGGTGCGCTCATTGCTTTTAGACTCATAAGCGATTTTTGAGCCTTTACGTGTTGAGCCGTTCCAAGAATAGCATTCATGGTAATTACCGCTAGAATTACGATGGTACTCTCTAGATTCCCAGTAAATGCGGAAAAAATTGATGCTATTATGAGTATTATAACTAGCAAATCAGTAAATTGTTCTAAAAACACTCTAAAAATACTCTTAGGCTTTTCCTCTTCAATCAAATTATAGCCGTACTTTTGACGACTTTCTTTGACCTGAACGTCTGTTAATCCCCTCTCAACGTCAGTATTCAATTCTTTTACAACCTCACTAGAGTCTTCATTAAAATAGTTCACTCTTTTTCTCCTTTTTATCTTTATTATGCGCTTAATTAAAATAAAAAAGACTTTTATTGCAAAGTTATCCCTTGCAATAAAAGTCTTGCTCCAACACAAACTGTTCGTTTTTTGCCGACGGATTTCTCCGCGTGATGACGACAAAAAAAACCATATATAATAGCGAGCTACTCCCTTCTATTACCCTTAATATGCCATTTTTTTTCACTTTTGTCAAGCATTTTTCCAAAAAACTCAAAAGAATCTTTAATTCTAAAAAAGATATGGATTTAATCTTGTTAAAAAGTGTTATGAGAAATGACGTTTACCGTCACTATATCTTTCCACTTAAGAGGACTTAAAAGCTCGTCGTTCCAAGCGTTTAACGGCAAGTTTTCGCACTCTAGTTCGGGAATAGAATTTACCTTTTTATCTAGATATTCTCTCAATCTTTCCCTAGCCGTCTTTAGTCTTTGCTTTAGTGCGCCTAGTCTAATATCTAAAACGTCGTATCCTTGAGAATTGCACTCTTTATCCCATCTAATTTTTAGCGTTTTTTCAAACTTATTAAGTTTAATCTCCGCCTTTTTAATATCTTTATAAATTACTTCTAACTCGGCTAATTTCTTTTCTTTATAGGCTTTTCTAAGCCTTTTGCCTAGTTCAAACTTAATGGAAAGAAAATCGCAAAGCGCCGATTCCATTTCAAATAGATAGCCGTAGTTTTTACTCTTTTTTGCACGCCTACTTAATTTTTTAGCGTATTTTTTGTAAATTTCGCCACTGCCGTCTGGCGTATACAAATCAAAATATCCGTTAAGAAGGTCGCTATAAAATCCGTATTTAGAAGGGCCAAAAGGCCTTTTCTCTTTAGCGTTTTCACCAATGCAGTTAGGAAGGTCTAAGTCTAGAAAGGCGTTAAAGTCTTCGCCCGTAATTTCCTTAAATTCTCTTTTAATTTTAGCAATACTTTTCTCGCCTTGATAAACTCTAATAGCGTAGTAAAGCGAAGATAATACGGCAAAGTGCGAACACTCTTGTCCGTCGTCTCCCCAAACGGCAACGAGAACGTTTTTTACCCCCGTTTTTTTGCACGCCTTAAGAGAAGTTTCAAGGTGTTTCATTGACCAATTATTAAATGGGGCAAAACTATTCCACGCCCACGCAGACCCTGCAAACCAACAGTTCTCGTCTATGCTTTTATGCACTTTTAACATTTTTGAATACAAGGTGTCCTTTACTTGATAATAGTTCCAATATATTAAATTCACGCCGTCTGGAATAGCGTCTACCATCTCTTTTGGAACACAATTAAAGTCGTCTAAAGAATAGCCCCCGGTCGCCATCTTAAAGAACATATCCGACCACATACACGGCTCGAATTCGTATTTTTTTGCTATCTCAATAACCCTACTTAAATGGCTAGATAAAAGTTCGTATCTGTTTTTAAATCCGTGCTTTTTAAAGTATCTACCTAAGCCAACCATTTCGGCTTCGTCCATGCCTATATGAATTTTTTTAGAAGAAAAACACTCTCTTGCAGTCGAAATAATCTTCTCGATTAAAGAATAGGTCTTTTCTTCACCTATAAGCAAGATATCCTTGGTATCGTTAATATCGTCGTATGCTTGCCACTTGAATATTCCGTTAAGATGCGCAAGAGTCTGCACGCAAGGAATTAACTCTATACCCTTTGACAAAGCGTAAGAATCAAGTTCCTTTAACTCTTTTTTGGTGTATCCCCCACGCATAAAGCCAAAATAGGGCTCGCCCTCTATCTCAAAGGTGTCTTCCGTGTAAAGTTCTAAGGTGTTGTAGCCAAATTTTGCGAGTATATCTATGTATTCTTTTACTTTATCAACTTTCAAAACTCCGTTTCTAGAACAATCGAACAGTGCTCCAAAATATCCGTTAGACATAGCATTTCTCCTTACTTTGCAAGTATATCACACCCCTACCGTTTTTGCAAGAGCAAATTCCTAACTTTTATAAAATAAAACACTCGATATATACGAGTGTTCTTATGTTAGTTTTAATCTTTTTTCTTAATTAATTCCTTAAAGTCCGTTGCAGCAAGTATTCCACAAATTACTACTAGGCATGCGCATATAAGGGTTAACGGATTTATTATGCTGTAATCTCCAAATATTAAGATGGAAAATACGATTGCCCAAGCAGTGTAAGTGATATTAAGCGACATTGCCTTTGCAGCCCCGACCTTATGTAGCGCTCTATAATAGAATAAATACGATACACTCGCACTTAATGCCGCCAACGCAAGAACGGGGAAAAGTCCCCCTGTGGATATCGTAAATAGATTTAGCGTAAAGTTCCAACCACCGACGATAGGTAAAATTATAATGCCGTAAGAAAGGGCTGAAACGGTTTGTCTTATCGTTAGAACGGATTCTTTGTTTATCTCGGCGTTTTTTAGCGTTTTTGTTAAAATTACAGCCTCGATTCCCCACCCGAAAGCACACATAAAAACGCCTACTAAACCGAGCACAAAATTTTCCACGTTAACGCTTGGGGAATAACTTAACCCATAAACCCCACACAGAGTCAAAACTAAAAAAATCCATTGATACCACTTAACTTTTTCTTTAAGAAAAATATACGCCAAAACCGTTCCTATCGCTGGATAAATAGCGCTTGCAACAGCACCTATCGAAGCGCCCAAATTATTCACGGCTAAAACGTAGCCTGTCATACCAATCGGCCCACCAATTAACGATGAAACGATTATCCACTTAAAATCTGCCGTTTTAATTGCCCCTATTACGTTTTTAAAGTTTCTCTTTACGGCATTATATACAAAGAGAAATATCGCTGAGAAAAGGTCGTGTAAAAAAGTGCTCACAAACGGTGCAAGAAACAAAGCCTGCTCGGTAGAAGCGAAGGGTGAAGTCGTTAATACCCACCCTATAAGAACGGTTTCAAGCGCCCAAGTAATTCCTGCAAATATACCATTAAACATACGCTTTTCCTCAACCAAGTATTTCAGGTAGCGCTGAAAGGTCGTTTATAATCACGTCTGCCCTGTCTTGTAATACTTTTTTGTTTTGTTCGTTTTTTGCTAGACCAATTACCTTTATTCCTGCATTTTGAGCAAATTTAACGTCCGTTAGCGTATCCCCAACCATTACGACTTTTTCTAAACTTAAATTGAACTTTTTGCAAAAGGCATAAGCACAAGATGGGTTAGGTTTTGTCGGTGTTTTTCCGTCGTCTGTATAAATTGCGTCGAACAATCCGTATACGCCTAGTTTTTCTAGGCACACGTTAGTCACGTGTTCGTTATCAGTCGTCACTATCGCAAGGCGTTTACCTTGCTCTTTTAATTTTTTTAGTATACCCACTAGATTTTGAGTAGTTGCTACTACCTCCCCGACAACTTGACTTTCGTTATAAGCGTTTATCACTTCTTTTGTCACGAGATCAAGCGAAAACTCATAGCCGTGACTATTAAGCACCTTGCAAAATTCTTGACCTATTTGAAAATACGTGCCTTTAGATAGCACGCTATTTACGTCGCAAACTCCGTCGTTAACGCCGATTGCACGCAAAATTTCATCCTCAAGATTTTCTTTTACTTGAAGTTTTTTCATAACGAGCTCAATGGCTTTTATTGAAACTTTTACCCAAAATCTATCAAATTCTAGTAAAGTTCCGTCTTTATCAAAAATTATTGCATCTGCTTTCATTTTATCCTTCGCCCTAATAACAACGTTAAAATCATACGATTTTTTATAATTATAACAAAAAAAAATATTCTTAACAAGCGTATAAGTAAATTTTTAGTAAAAGTATTTATCGAAAAAACTACGCTCTTATGTTAATTTTTTATTTTAACGATTGCTTCGGTTATATTGGTCAACACGAGTTCGCCGTTTTGGTTAAAAACATTTATCTTAACTTCGACAATTCCATTTTTTTCGTTGCGCGCAGTAAGAGAAACAATTGTTGCGTTTCCCCTTAAAACGTCGCCTGCAAACACTGGTTTTAACCACTCTATTTTAGTGGATTTACCCGCAAGAAGTTCTTCACCAAAAAAGTCCACTTCTAAATATTTATTCCATACCGACATAAACGACATTACGCCCGGAGCAATAAGTTGATGAAAAGGCGTGCTTTTAGCATACTCCTCGTCGGTGTGAAGTGGAATATTATCGTAATTTCTTGCGAAATCTAACATCTTCTCTTTTTCTATCGTTGTAGGCTCAATATCTACGCTCATTCCTATTTTTAACTCGTTAAAATACATAATTCACCTAAAAAGTATCGTAATAAATTGTTTCATCCATATCCCTAAACTTTGAATGAAGTTCTAATGGTTTTGAATCACTAGCAGGATAACCCATAGCTAATAACGCAACGGGAATAATATTTTTAGGAATATTAAACGTTTCACACATTTTCTCGGGATTAAAGTGCATTACCCAACAACACCCAACGCCTATATCTTGGGCTTTAAGCATCATGTGAGTAGCAACTATTACAGCGTCTACGGGAGACGATAACGCCCTGTCATACGGTCTTACCCAACTTTCGTCTTGATTATGGCACACTAGCATAGCCGTTGGTGCATTAAAGTGACATCTCGTACACCTCTTTAACTTTTCTATTGATTCTTTAGAATTAAGCACGAGTATTCTTTGTGGTTGATAATTACAACCCGTAGGCGCTTTATGTCCCGCTTTAAGAATTTCGTCTATATCACTTTGTTTTAAACGTTCACCATTAAATTTTCTTACCGAATATCTTTCCGTTATAACTTTATCAAATTCCATACTAAATCCTACTACTTACAAGGTCGCCCATTTTTTTGCAACCTACTTTAATTTTACCTTCTTGCATAATATCGCCCGTGCGGTATCCGTCGTCAAGCGTTTTGTTTACGGCAAGTTCTATTGCATCGGCTTCTTCTTTCATATCAAAAGAATAGCGTAGCATCATAGCCACAGATAAAATAGTTCCCAAAGGATTTGCAATATCTTGCCCTGCAATATCAGGCGCAGAACCGTGGATAGGCTCGTACATACCGAGAGTAGTTGAGGAAAGAGATGCTGACGGCATCATACCGATTGAACCGGTAAGCATTGAAGCTTCGTCCGATAAAATATCCCCAAACATATTTTCAGTAACCAAAACGTCAAACTTCGTTGGGTTTTTGATTAGTTGCATAGCCGTGTTATCAACCAAAATATCACTATATTCTACTTCGGGATATTCTTCAGCTAAACGGTGCATAACCTTTCGCCAAAGTCTTGAAGTTTCTAAAACGTTTGCTTTATCAACTGACGCAAGTTTTTTGTTCCTTTTCATAGCCGTTGAATAAGCCACCCTGCCGATACGCTCAATTTCACTTTCGGAATAAGGCATTATATCGGTTGCTTTCGTTTCGCCGTTTACAACTTCGGTTTTCTTTTCGCCAAAATATACACCGCCCGTAAGTTCTCTAACTATCAAAAGGTCTATGCCGTCCCCTACGATTTCTTGTTTTAAGGGTGATGCATCAGCAAGTTGTGGAAAAAGCTTAGTTGGACGCAAGTTTGCAAAAAGCCCAAGTTCTTTTCTAACTGCAAGAAGCGCTTTTTCAGGACGGATATTACTAGGTAGGTTATCCCATTTAGGTCCACCGACAGCACCTAATAAAACGCTATCTGCATCTTTACATTTTTGCATATTTTCATCAGTTATAGGCACGCCGTATTTATCGATAGAGCAACCGCCAATGTCTACGTAAGTATAATTAAAAGTATGCCCGAATTTTTCGCCAACTTTATCTAAAACTTTTATCGCTTCTCTAATAATTTCAGGACCAATTCCGTCACCCGATAAAACGGTAATATTTTTATTCATAATTATTCTCCTTTTAAGGACGCTAAAAGTCCACCTTTTCTAATAATGTTTTGAATAAATTCGGGGAAAGGTTGTGCCTTATAAGTTTTTCCTGTAGTAGTATCAGTGATAAGTCCGGTATCAAAGTCAACGCTAACTTGGTCGCCTGCGTTAATTTCTTCAGCGGCTTGTTCGCACTCTAAAATAGGAAGTCCTATGTTTATTGCATTGCGATAAAAAATACGTGCAAAACTTTTAGCGATAACGCAACCCGTTCCACAAGTTTTAATAACGAGTGGCGCGTGTTCACGAGAAGAACCGCAACCAAAGTTCCAACCTGCAACCATAACGTCGCCCACGTTTACTTTTTTAACAAATTCCGTGTCAATATCTTCCATACAATGAAGCGCAAGTTCTTTTGCGTTAGAAGTATTAAGATAACGAGCAGGAATTATAACGTCCGTATCAACGTTATCAGGATATTTAAAAACTTTACCTTTAGTATTCATTTTAGTTCTCCTTTGGGTTTGTGATATAACCCGTAATAGCGCTTGCTGCCGCAGTTAACGGACTTGCAAGGTAAACTTCGCTCTTAACGTGTCCCATACGACCAACGAAATTTCTATTCGTCGTTGCGATACAACGTTCGCCTTCTGCCAAAATTCCCATATATCCACCAAGACAAGGTCCACAAGTAGGGGTAGAAACTACTGCTCCTGCGTCAATAAACGCTGTAACGTAACCCTTTTCCACGCACTCTTTATATATTTGCATAGTTGCAGGTATTATTATACAACGTACGCCGTCAGCAACTTTTTGACCTTTTAACACGTTATACGCCGCCGTCATATCTTCCATTCTACCGTTAGTACAACTGCCGATAACTACTTGGTCGATTTTAATATCACCTAATTCACTTGCAGGGTGAGTATTTTCGGGAAGATGTGGACAAGCAACCGTGGGAACGATTTTACTTAAATCAATATCTATAACTTTTTCGTATTCAGCGTCTTCATCCGCAGAGAAAACTACGGGCTTTCTTTCACTTCTGCCGTTTAAGTATTCAAGTGTTTTTTCATCTACAGGAAAGATTCCGTTTTTAGCGCCTGCTTCTATTACCATATTGCAAATACAAAGTCTATCGTCCATAGATAAACAGCTTACGCCGTCGCCCGAAAATTCCATACTTTTATAGAGCGCGCCGTCAACGCCTATCATACCTATAATTGTAAGTATAACGTCTTTACCGCTACAATTTTCATTAAGTTTGCCTAAAAGATTAAACTTTATAGCTGATGGAACTTTAAACCAAGCCGTTCCCGTTGCCATACCTGCCGCCATATCCGTACTGCCAACACCTGTGGAAAAAGCGCCTAACGCTCCGTAAGTACAAGTATGACTGTCTGCGCCGATTATGCAATCGCCCGCAGTCACAACGCCTTGTTCGGGAAGAAGCGCGTGTTCTATACCCATTTTGCCAACGTCGTAAAAATGGCTTACGCAATGTGAACAAGCAAAATTTCTACATTGCTTACTTTGTTCTGCCGCTTTAATATCTTTATTTGGAACGAAGTGATCTAAAACTATTGCGATTTTATCTTTATCAAAAACCTTATCAAATCCCGCTTTTGTAAATTCATTTACAGCAACGGGAGTAGTTATATCGTTGCCAAGAACTATATCAAGTTTGG
>JAFTKC010000022.1 GCA_017456055.1 Clostridia bacterium
ATTGCCGTCACGCATATCAACGCTACACCAAACGGGTGCTTTTTCGATATGGTCTTTTTCTACCCATTTAACGTGTTTTCCGGGTGCGGGATAATATCCCACGTTGTACTTTTTTGCATCCATCATAATAAGGCCCCCTATATCACGGCGAAAACTTCGACTTCTACAAGCGCACCTTTTGGCAAATCTTTAACAGCCACACAAGAACGTGCAGGAGCGTTAGTTATATACTTTGCATAAACTTCGTTAAAAGCAGAGAAATCGTTTATATCCGCTAAAAAACAAGTGGTTTTAACAGCGTTATCAAGTGAAGTTCCCGCTGATTTTAATACTTCAGATAGATTTTTCATAACTTGTTCGGTTTGCTCTTTTATCTCTTTCCCAACTATTACGCCACTTTCGGGATTTAATGGAATTTGTCCTGAAGTATAAACCAAGCCGTTTACTACAACCGCTTGCGAATAAGGTCCTATTGCCTTTGGCGCTTTATCGGTGCTTACTTTTTTCATTTCTGTTTCTCCTTTAATTAACTATTTTAATACCAAAATCGGTAAGTGCTTTTTTTATTTTTTCTATATGTTCGTGATTTCTCGTTTCTAAACTTAATCTTAAATAACAACCGTTTACGTCAGAGCCTTCGTTACTGTGTTCGTGATGAACTGCCGTAACGTTCCCGCCATGCTTAGCAATAATCTTTGAAACGTTTAGAAGTTGTCCCGGTTTGTCAACAAGTTCAATGTTAAGATGGCAACTTCTTCCACTCATCACAAGCCCTCTAGTTATAACACGTGATAGTATGGTAACATCAATATTTCCACCCGATAAAATGCAGACTGCTTTTTTACCTTCGATAGGAAGTTTACCAAACATAGCCGCAGCAACAGCGACTGCGCCTGCGCCCTCGGTAACGAGTTTATGTTGTTCCATAAGCGCTAAAATTGCAGCAGATACTTCGTCATCGGTAACGGTCACGATTTCATCAACGTATTTAGAACATATATCGTACGTAAGTGAGCCCGGTTGTTTTACTGCAATGCCGTCTGCAATAGTAAACACCGAATCAAGTTTTTCAATATGCCCGTCGTGGATAGAGTTAGCCATTGACGGAGCGCCTTGCGCTTGAACACCGTAAACTTTTATATTCGGGTTTAGGCTTTTAATGGTGTACGCTATACCTGAAATAAGTCCACCGCCACCAATAGGAACGATAACTGCTTGCATATCGGGAATTTGCTCGTACAGTTCAATAGCAATAGTTCCTTGTCCTGCGATTACATCGGGGTCGTCGAAAGGATGAATAAAGGTGTATCCTTTTTCGTCACGAAGTGATAATGCTTTTTGATATGCGTCGTCGTAAACGCCTTCTACCAAACAAATTTCCGCACCATAACTTTTAGTTGCTTCCACCTTTGAAATAGGAGCTGTGTCAGGCAAACAAATAACTGACTTTATGCCGTTTTTCTGTGCTGCGAGCGCAACGCCTTGTGCGTGATTACCTGCTGAACAAGCAACTACGCCACGTTCTTTTTCTTCATTTGTTAATTGCGACATTTTGTAATATGCGCCACGCACCTTAAAAGAGCCGGTTATTTGCAAGTTTTCCGTTTTTAAATATAGGTCAACGCCTGCCTTAAGTTTTGGCGCATATAGAGCGTCGGTTTCTCTAACTACGTTTTTTAATACGTAATTTGCCTTATATACGTTGTCAAGAGTTAATTTTTTCATTTTTACACCTATAATAGACTATTAATAAATTGTTCCGCCGCTCTTGGTGAACGACTTCCTTTGCTTAAAGCAAACGCTTCGGCTTTAACTAATAAATCTTCGCCTGCGTTCATGCCTGATTTTTGTGCAAGAATTTTTACGATATTTAAGTAAAGTTCTTTGTTTGGTTTTTGGAAATATACTGTGAGCCCAAATCTATCGGATAAAGATAAAAGTTCTTGCATAGTATCGTTCCTATGAACGTCATCAGTAGAATTTCTATCAGCAAAACTCTCTTTTATAATATGTTTTCGGTTGCTCGTTGCGTAAATTACTGCGTTATTTGCTTTTTTTGATGCAGAGCCTTCTAACGCGGCTTTTAACATACTGAATGAATCGTCGTTTTTATTGAAGGATAAATCGTCTATAAAAATAATAAATTTTAAGGGATTATCAGCGATTTTGCCCATAACGGATGCAAGCGATAAAAGTTGGTCTTTTCTAATTTCTATAAGCCTTAAACCGTCTTTATAAAAATGGTTTACACACGCTTTTACCGTTGACGATTTTCCCGTACCTGCATCACCACAAAGCAAAACGTTTGCAGCGGGGCGACCTTCCAAAAGCGCTTTAGTGTTTTCTAAAACTTGCTTTCTTTCGTCTTCGTAGCCAATAAATGAATCTAATTTAATTTCGTCCGCAGACTCAACGGGAATTATCTCGCCATCTACCACCTTAAACATTTCTGAAGAAGCAAAAATTCCATATCCGTATTTATCAATGTTTTTAATGTGCTTTTTATATTCAAAAACAAAATCTATTCTTTTGTTTTTGAATTTTGGCACGTATTCAAAAATCACGTCTTGAGTTAGTTCTTTTTCGTCAAGTTCAGTCAAACTTGATAAGAGTTTCAACTCTTCTAGGGCGTTTTCCATAATACTAGAGTCTATCTTTTTCTTTTTTGCTACGCTAACTATGTAATAGTTTTCATCTTCAAAAACAGCACGGGATAAAAACTCAGAAAAAGAGTTTCCGTAACCCCCTAGAGAATAAACGAACTCGCCGTAAAGGCTTGCTTTTTCAAGCGCATCGTTATCACTTTTTAAATAGTTTATTAAATTTTTAAGCGGAACTTCATTAATTAAGTTTCTAAATACGCTTAGCGTTAATAATTTTTTCGCCAAGTTTTTTTGTTCTTCTTTTTTCATTTTAACCTTCAAACTTATTTATAATTGCACCTTTATCGGCAGAACTAACTTGCATAGAATACCTTTTTAGCGCGCCTTTAATGCCTGATTTTTGTTTTATAGCCATAGATTTTTTACGCTTTTCAATTTCTTCTTCGCTAACCTTTAATTCTATAGAATATTCGGGTATGTTAATTGAAATCAAATCGCCATCCATTACGTAAGCAATCAAACCGCCACGAACTGCTTCGGGGGAAACGTGACCAATAGACGCACCCCTTGTAGCGCCTGAAAATCTTCCGTCGGTAATAAGTGCCACGTCTTTATCTAAACCCATACCTGCAATAGCAGAAGTGGGACTCAGCATTTCTCTCATACCAGGTCCACCTGCTGGGCCTTCATAACGGATAACTACGACGTCGCCTTTAACGATTTTACCTGCATAAATTGCAGATATAGCGTCTTCTTCGCTATCAAAAACCTTTGCAGGTCCAACGTGCTTTAACATTTCGGG
>JAFTKC010000023.1 GCA_017456055.1 Clostridia bacterium
GAGATATACCATTGCGGTGACGTTAGCGATGAGGTCCCACCTGTTCTCATACCGAACACAGAAGTTAAGCTCATCAGCGCCGACAATACTTAGCTGGAGACGGCTCGGGAAGATAGGTCGTTGCTGCATCCATTAAAAAGAGAACTACCAAAAGGTAGTTCTTTTTCTTTAGCAACGAGCGCGATCTTCCCAAGATAAATTCCTTAATCTTCTATACTATAATTAATTTGTCTTGACGAAAAATAAGTAAAGTGCTAAAATAAAAACATGAGAGAAATTAATGGAAAAACTTATATAGAAAACGAAAAGCACGACATAGCAGAACTTTTAGAAATCGTTAATATACTTCGTAGTCCAGAGGGGTGTTCGTGGGATAGAGAGCAAACTTTTGAGAGTATGAGAGAGTGCTTAAAAAACGAATCTCAAGAAGTTATCGATGCTATTGATAAAAAGGATTACGACAACTTAAAAGAAGAACTTGGCGACGTTTTACTTCAAGTATTACTTAACGCTGAGATTGCGAGCGAAAAAGGTTTATTTGATTTTGGCGACGTTGTTCAAACGTTATCGGAAAAGTTAATTCGCCGTCATCCACACGTTTTTGGGGATATAAAGCCACCCGAAACGCCCGAAGAAGCGCTTGCTCTATGGAAATCTGTAAAGCAAAAAGAAAGAGAAATAAATGAAAAAAAATAACTAGTAAAAGCCCCCAATCTAAAAGGATTGGGGGCTTAAAATTTACAACAAAATTAAATAATAAATCCAAAAATTAAAACAGCAAGGCAAGAAAAGATTGCAACGGTGAGCAAAGATCTCTTAAAGAAAGCAAGAATTAGAGCAACAGCCGTGCCGATAAGAGCCGTATAGAGATTTCCCGTAGAATAGAAAATTGCGGGGAAAGTCATAGCAGATAAAACGGCGTAAGGTATATAGTATAAAACGCTTTTAATATATCTAGACTTGATTTTACGCTTAAAAAAGGTAAGCGGAATCATTCTCACGATATAGGTGACAAGCGCCATAGTGATAACCATTAAAAGCATTTGCATCTCACTCATTGTCGTTTTCCTCCTTTATAGGAAAGAAATACGCTACGATAAGAGCGGTTAAAACGGCGCAAATAATAGTAGCAAAGCCTGCTGAAATTTGATTTAGGTAAGGAATATAATAAAAGCCACAACTAAAAAGGGTGCTTAGGATAACGGCAAATAGAATGCCCCTTTCTTTTTTTGCAGGGGGAATTACTATAGCAATAAACATAGCGTAAAGGGCAATTCCCAAAGCAGAAGTAATAAAGGTGGGCATAAAATTGCCTAAAGTTGCACCTATAAGAGTACCAACCGACCAACCGATATAAGGAAGTAATGCTAGTCCGTAAACGTATTTTGGGTTAATTTTTTGTGGACGAGAAGATGCAACTGCGTAAATTTCGTCGGTAATAAAGGTGGAACACAATAGTTTTGATTTTACGTTAAAAGTGCTATCAATTTTTTGCGTTAACGTTAAACTCATCAAAAAATATCTAGAATTTATAACAAGTTGCGTCAAAATTATCTCGATAATAGTGCCTGCGCCTGCAATAATTTCTATACCTGAAAGTTGACCAGCCGAAGTCAAATTGGTCATAGAAATAAGCACGGTTATCCAAATAGGAATTTGGAGTAAACTTGCTTTAACGCCGAAAGCAACGGACACTGAAAGATATCCTAAACCTATAGGAAGTCCGTCTTTAACGCCTTGTTTAAATTTTAAATTCGATATAGATTTACTCATAATAACTCACTAATTGGAATAATTTTAACACAAAAAAAATGGACGTGCAACAAAATTGATAAACAAAGCAAAAAATGTAAAAAAATAATCAAAAAAATGGATAAACAATTGATTTTTAAAAGATTATATACTATAATAAAAATATCAAAAAAAAGAGGTAAAAAATTTATGATTAAGGTACTACAATTTGGTGAGGGCAACTTTTTAAGAACTTTCGTCGACCACTATTTTAACACTCTAAACGAAGAGGGAGGAGAATACGAAGTTAATATCGTTAAGCCTATTGACTTCGGTACGCTTGAAAAGTTTGATAAACAAAATAACGTTTATCATATCGTTCTTCGTGGCGTAAAAGAGGGAAAGGCAGTAGAGGACGTATACGAAATTACTTCAGTTAAAAATGCTATCGATCCATTTGTTGATTATGATAAATATATTGCTTTGGCAAAAGATAAAGATTTAAAAATAGTAGTTTCAAACACTACAGAGGCAGGTATTTGCTTTAACGGGGCAGATAAGATGGATGGCTTTGACGGAATTACTTTCCCTGCAAAGTTAACCAAATTCTTATTTGAAAGATTTTCTGCTGGTTTAGACGGACTTTATATGATGCCCGTTGAACTTATCGACAACAACGCAGACGAACTAATTAAATGCGTTCTAAAATATATCGAATTGTGGGGATTATCGGCAGAATTTAAGAAATGGGTAGAAGAAGAAAACTATTTCTGCAACACCTTAGTAGACCGTATCGTTTCGGGCTATCCAAGAGACGAGCAAACTAAGGCTCACCTAACTGAACTTATTGGGGCAGAAGACAACCTTGTTTCAATTGGCGAACCTTTTGGTCTTTGGGCAGTTGAAGATAAGGGCGAAATTTCTAAGTATATTAAAGACGGATTCCACGGAATCGACGTTGTTTTAACTAAAAATATTAAATACTACAAAAAGAGAAAGGTTAGAGTTCTTAACGGAAGCCACACCAACTTAGTTCCAGCAGGCTTGTGGCTTGGCGCTAAGACTGTTGACCAATGTATGAGTGATGCTAAGCTTTCAGCATTTTTAGAAAACACCTTAAAAGAGGAAATTATTCCTTTCGTTTCAGACGATATCGCTGCAACTACCGAATTTGCAAATTCAGTTAAGGAAAGATTCTTAAACCCATACTTAAATCACCAATTGATAAGCATTTCGTTAAATAGCATTAGTAAATGGCGTGCAAGAGATTTGCCAAGTTTTAGTGACTACTATGCTAAAAACGGCAAAATTGCTAAGTACTTAACTATAGGTTTTTCTTACCTTATGTGCTTATACACTAGCCTAAAGGAAGAAGACGGCAAATTCTATGCATACTTACCAAGTGGAAAAGTAGAGTATAAGGACGATCTTCCATATCTAAAATATTTTGCAGAAGGCGGTTGCCCAATCGAATTTATGAAAGACGAGGCTGTTTGGGGCGAAGACTTAACAAAGTACGAAGGCTTTGCAAAAGCAGTAGAAGAAAATATCAAGGCAATTAAAGCGGGCGAAAATCTACTTTAATATATAACTAGGAATAACAATGAAAGAACAAATAATTATAAACGAAAAGGACAATATTGCCGTTGAACTTAAGGGGAACGACAAAATTCCAGCAGGTCATAAATTTGCTAGAGTTGATATTAAAAAGGGCGAGTTCATTATCAAATACGGAGAGATAATTGGAAGAGCCAAGGAAGATATTAAGGCTGGCGATTGGGTGCATACCCACAACGTAAAATCGCACTTAGATGAGAACTTTGAGTACGAGTATAATCCTAAATATCCAGAAGTTGAGATTAGTGAGGGTTATTTTTACGGATATAAAAGAAAGAACGGTAGAGCAGGTATAAGGAACGAAATTTACATTATTCCAACCGTTGGTTGCGTAAATAACGTTTGTATGAGAATGGAAAAACTTGCTCAAAAATACGTGTCTGGCAGTATCGACGCAATATTTACTCTTCCACACCAATTTGGTTGCTCGCAACTTGGCGAAGATAACGAAAACATTAAAAAGTTATTGTGTGCAATCGCACTTAACCCTAACGCTACCTACGTTTTATTCGTGGGCTTAGGCTGTGAAAACAACGGAATGGATGGCATTAAGGAATACTTAAAGCCTTATAATCGCGACAATATTGAATACTTTAACTGTCAAGACGTAGAAGACGAACTTGAATACGGCTTAAATATCATTAAGGGCTTTAGCGAAAAGGCAAAGGACTTAAAGAGAGAAAAAGTTAGTTTAAGTGAACTTTGTATTGGCTTAAAGTGTGGTGGAAGCGACGGGTATTCGGGGCTTACTGCAAACCCACTAGTTGGCAAAATATCGGATAGAATAGTTTCTAAAGGCGGAAGCGCAATTTTAACCGAAGTTCCCGAAATGTTCGGCGCAGAGCAACTTTTAATGAATAAGTGCGAAAGCAAAGAAGTATTCGAGCGCTACAAGAAAATGATAGTAGACTTTAAGAATTTCTACACTTCGCAAGGATTCCCTGTGTATGAGAACCCAAGTCCAGGCAATAAAAAAGGCGGTATAACCACCTTAGAAGAAAAATCACTCGGTTGCGTAGAAAAAGCCGGTTCAACTAAAATCGTAGACGTTTTAGCGTACGGAGAGTTGGTTAAAAAACAAGGTGTTTCAACTTTAGACGCTCCAGGCAACGACTTAATTGCTTCAACGGCTCTCGCAGCGTCTGGTTGCCAAGTAGTGCTATTCACTACGGGTAGGGGAACTCCGTTTTCTACCTTCGTACCAACTATGAAGATTGGTACAAACAACAATATTTCTTCTTATAAAGATAATTGGATAGACTTCAACGCCTTTTCAATGGACGAAGAAGGGCTATACAATCTCTTAATTGCAACCGTTAACGGCGAATATAAAGTTAAGAGTGAAGATATAAGAGAAATTGCCTTCTATAAAAAAGGCGTGACCTTATAAAAATTAGATAGAAAAAGACTTGCTTTTTAGCAAGTCTTTTTTACGTATTTATTATATCTATTATGTTTAACGTTTTGCCGTCTACCTTAAATTTAACGTTGTAATCTTGGTAGGTAAAGCCGTATTCTCTGTCGTCATTGTGATAAGACGGTCTTGGATCGTCTTCTAAACACTCTACAATTTGCGTTAGAATTTCTTTAGACGGGGTAGAAGTGAGACTATTAGGCATAATAACTTTTAGTTTGTAGTCAATAAACTCGTCGCTAAAGCCACCGACAGCGTCCTCAATCTTATCGCTATGTGGAATATAGGGCTTAATATCGTAAATGGGCGTGCCGTCAACTAAATCAACGCCACTTACTATTAGTTTTACGCCGTTACAAACGTCCACTCTTTCAAGTTTAACTGAGGATAGCCCTAATCCGTTGGGACGGAAAGGAGAGCGAGTGGCAAAAACGCCCACTTTTTTATTTCCACCTAGTCTTGGCGGTCTAACCGAAAGAGTTTGAGTTTCGGGGTTTAATGAAAAACCGAAGATTAGCCAAAGGTGAGAAAAATTTTCTATTTCTCTAACTGCGTCGGGGTTATTATATTTGCCGAGAAGAGTTATCTCTCCCATAGTTGATGGGGCTCTTCCACTTTGGCGGGGAATACCGAATTTTTCCTTGAAACCCGTTTTTATTAGGGCAACGGGCTCGATAATTTTTTTGTTCATAAAAATATTATAATTCAATAATAAATAAAAAGCAAGAGCCTTGAAAAAATAAAAAAAGTATGCTAAAATTGTTTAGACGGAATTTAAGAAAGGAGAATATAATATGATTCACTCGTTTTTAATGATAGGACAATCTAATATGGCAGGTAGAGGATTTAAGGAGGACGTTGAGCCTATAAAGAATCAAAACGTAAAAATCCTTAGAAACGGATGGTGGATAAACTCATACGTTCCCGTTAACCCCGATAGAGCGTTCTCTGGGGTGACGCTTGCCGAAAGTTTTGCAGACCTTTATGCTAAAGAGCACGAGGGGGTGACGGTTGGTCTTATTCCTTGTGCGGACGGAGGCTCTGACTTAGATTGTTGGAGAGTAGGGGGATTACTTTTTGACAATGCGATTTACCAAGCGAGATTAGCGAGCAGAACTTCTAATATAGTGGGAATATTGTGGCATCAAGGTGAAAGCGATAGCACAAAGGAAAAGTCAAAGGTTTACGAAGAAAAATTAAGAGAAATCATTAAGGGCTTTAGAAGTGAGCCCGTGCTAAAAGACCTTCCTTTCGTAGTTGGAGAACTTGGTGAATATCTAAAAAATTATGCTATTCCCGAACGAATGGAATGCTTTAAGGAAGTAAACGAAAAGATATATAAAGTTGCGTCTACTACTGAAAAAATGGCCTTCGTTTCGGCAAAGGGATTAACCGATAACGGAGATAATCTTCATTTTAACGCAAAATCGCTTAGGGAATTAGGCGTTAGATATTATGAAGCGTTTAAGACCATAGAAGAAAAGGATAGAGTTTTTGAAGATAAGCCGACGGAGAGAGGGGCAATTAGAACGGGAATGGCGCTACTTTAATAACTCTTTAAGATTAAAATTAAAGCCTAGCGGGAATAAAACCTTATATGAAAGAGAGAATTTATTGCTGTATCGATTTAAAAAGTTTTTTTGCATCAGTTGAATGTGTGGAAAGGGGGCTAGATCCGTTTACCACAAATTTGGTCGTGGCAGACCCAACTAGAACTGATAAATCGGTATGTTTAGCGATAACTCCCGCAATGAAAGAACTCGGCATTAAAAATCGTTGCCGAGTTTTTGAAATTCCTAAAAACATAGAATATATAATGGCAAAACCACGTATGAAATTGTATATGAAAAAGTCTGCCGAGATATATTCAATATATTTGCAGTATATTGCAAAAGAAGATATCCACGTTTACTCTATAGACGAAGTTTTTATGGATTTAACCGACTACGTAAAGATTTATGGAAAGACTGCGCACCAAGTGGCTAAAATGCTAATTGATAGAGTGTACGAAAAGATGGGGTTATGCGCAACGATAGGCATAGGCACTAACCTGTTTTTAGCAAAGATAGCGCTAGATATAACGGCAAAAAGTTCACCTGACTTTATGGGATACTTAGATGAAGAACAATTTAAGCGCACAATTTGGCATCATAAACCTATAACTGATATTTGGAATATAGGAATAGGCACGGCGAGAAAACTTGCCGAGTACGGAATAACTGACCTTTACGGCGTGGCTCACGCCAACGAAAAAATGCTTTATAGGTTATTTGGAGTAAACGCCGAACTTTTAATCGACCACTCTAAAGGCATAGAAACTTGCACTATTAAAGATATTCAAAACTATAAAACTAAACATAGGTCGCTTTCAAATAGTCAAATATTATTTGAAGACTATAGTTATATAAACGCCTTTACCATACTAAAGGAAATGGTAGAGAATTTGGTGATAGAGATGGTCGAAAAAGACTTAGTTGCAGACGGAATAGCGCTAGGTATAGGCTACGGCAATAGAGAGCGTTCAACCTCTGGTGGAAGCACGAGTATCGGTGGATACACTAATTCATTTAATAGAATAATGAAGTATTTTGAAGACTATTATTTTAAGATAGTAGATAGAGCAGAGCCGATTAGAAAAATTAGCGTGGGGCTAAATAACGTCGTGCACGAAGAGTATTCTACTTTCGACCTATTTTCTTCTACAGAAAAGCAAGAAAAGGAAAAAGAACTACTAAAAACGGTGGTTGGAATAAAGAAAAGGTATGGAAAGAACGCCCTTTTAAAAGGCACTAGTTATACTGATAAATCCACTGGAAAGGAAAGGAATAAAATGGTAGGAGGGCACGCAAGTGGAGAAGATGAGTAGCAGTGATAGAGCCAAGCAGTTCATGCCCTTTGCCGCGCTTAGAGGATATTACGGAGAAGTTAGAAAAAAAGAAAAGATTTATAAAGAAAGACGTGAACTTTTAGAAGAAGAGGCGATAGAATTATCGAAAAAAGTAGTGGAGATAAAAAAGGGAGACGTGTATAAAATTCTCTACTATGAAAATGGTGGATATATAGAAACTATGGGTGCAATCACGCAAATTGACTTAACGTTAAAGACTTTAAGCGTCGTAAAGAAAAAAATAAATTTTACCGATATATACGGAATAGAAAAGGCGTAAGATGAAATTGATATTAGCGAGTAATTCGCCGAGAAGAAGGGAAATTTTAACTAAAATGGGGATAGAATTTACCGTTTTGCCCTCCTTTTTCGATGAGAGTAAAGTGAAAGAAAAAAATAGTGAAGTGGCAGAGTTTTTTGCGATAAATAAAGCAAAGGACGTTTTTAATAGGCTAGAAGATAAAGAGGGCGTCGTTGTTCTAGGGGCTGACACCATAGTTTGTTTTGAAAACGAAGTTTTGGGTAAGCCTAAGGATAGGGAAGACGCAAAAAAAATGCTTAAGAGACTATCTGGCAACACGCATAAGGTAATAACCGGCTACGCATTTATTGGTGTTGGAGTAGAAATTAGTGGAAGCGAAGTGAGTGAAGTTATTTTTAACGATTTATCTGACGAATATATAGAAAAATACGTTGAAAACGCAAATCCCTTGGATAAAGCGGGAAGTTATGGTATTCAGGACGGCTATAATTTGGTAAAAGAATATAGGGGAAGTTTTGACAATATCGTGGGGCTTCCGTCCGAAAAAATTGGCGAAGTTTTAAAAAAATTTTATAAATCGGTTGCCAAAACGGATGGGTGTATGATATAATAAGCAAGATAAGATTTTAGGAGAAAAAGAAATGGCAAGTGGCATTTTGTTTGCAACTAAATCAAGCGTAAATATATCTAGCCGTCACTATCTTTTAAAGTCTAAGTGTTTAAAAAAATCGTTTTGTTAGGAGACCTATTTTTTGGTCTCTTTTTTTATAACAAAAGAAAAAGTTTTAAGGAGAGAAACAAATGAGTAATTTAGTTTACGGCGTAAAGGACAAACCAGGTTTATTTAAAACTATAGTGTTTGCTTTACAACAAGTGCTTGCTATTTTAGCGGCAACGATCGTAGTTCCTGTTATTATTAACACGAACGAAGGTTTAAACGCAGCGGGAATTTTCGCAAACATGAGTCAATCTGCAGCCCTTTTAGGCGCAGGTGTAGGTACTATCGTGTACTTATTGTTCACTAAATTCAAAAGTCCTGTTTTCTTAGGCAGTTCTTTTGCATTTATCGGTTCAATGTGCGCGGCTTTCGCAGGTGCTGCAAGCGTATCAGTAGGTTATATCGGTTTAATAATCGGTGCAATCATGGCTGGTTTAGTTTACGTTGTAATTGCAATCGCAATTAAATTTGCAGGTGTTAATTGGATTAACAAGATTATGCCTGCGTCAGTTATTGGACCTACCGTTGCAGTTATCGGTTTATCGCTTTCTGGCAACGCAGTTGGCGATTTAACTAAGGGCGCTATAGCAACTTGCAATCCTTATATAGCACTTCTTTGTGGTTTAGTGACTTTAGCAACCGTTATCGTATGTTCAGTATACGGCAAGAAAATGCTTAAGATTATACCTTTCATTATCGGTATCTTAGCAGGTTATGCAGTTGCTGCAATCTTTACTTTAATCGGCACTCTAGCAGAAGTTCCAGAACTTATGGTTATTAACTTCAGTTTGTTTGAAAATATGCAATGGGTTCCGGAATTTACTTTTGTTGAAGCGTTCAAAGGCTTTAGTGATCTCGGTGACTTCGGCACTTATCTTGCAACCCTAGCAGTTGCTTACGTTCCAGTTGCGTTCGTGGTATTCGCTGAACATTTAGCAGACCACAAGAACATTTCTTCAATTATCGACCAAGACTTAACCGTTGATCCAGGTTTACATAGAACTTTACTTGGTGACGGCGTTGGCTCAATGGTAGGAGCTTTCTTCGGTGGTTGCCCTAACACCACTTACGGCGAATCGGTTGGTTGCGTGGCAATCTCTGGAAACGCTTCAGTTGTGACTATTTTCACCGCTGCAATCATTTGTATTTTGGCTGCTTTCGTTGCTCCGTTCGTGACATTACTCGCAACAATTCCTGCTTGTGTAATGGGTGGCGTATGCTTCACGCTTTACGGATTTATCGCAGTATCAGGCTTAAAGATGATTCAAAAGGTAGACCTTAACGATAACAAGAACTTATTCACCGTATCAGTTATTTTAATCGCAGGTGTTGGTGGTTTAGTTCTAAATATTGGCAAAGTGACCTTAACGGCTGTTGCTTGCGCATTGATTTTAGGTATCCTAGCAAACCTTTTAGGTTCAATCAAGTGCAAGAAAGACCAAGAAGAAGATGAATAAATTTAATAATTAAGTTGAAGGGCGAATGAAGAATTCGCTCTTTAACTATAAAAAAGGGAAGAAGAAAAATGAAAAATTATTCAAACGTTCATATTTTAGACCATCCACTTATTCGTCATAAGTTGGCAATAATTAGAGATAAAAACACCAATACCAAGCAATTTAGAGAAATCATTAGCGAAATTGCTACTTTAATTGCTTACGAAAGTTTTAAGGACGTTCCTACCCAAGAAGTTGAAGTAGAAACCCCACTTGAAGTGACCAAGCAAATCGTAGTAAAAGAAAACTCTATTGCAATCGTTCCAATTTTGAGAGCAGGCTTAGGAATGGTAGACGGAATTTTATCATTATTTCCAGCGGCAAAAGTAGGTCATATCGGTTTATATAGAAACGAAGAAACCTTAGAACCACAAGAATATTACTGCAAACTTCCAGTTGGTATTGACGAAAAGGTTGTAATGGTAGTTGACCCAATGCTCGCAACGGGTGGAAGTGCTTGCGACGCAATTAAAATGCTTAAGAAAAAAGGTTGCACTCAAATTAAACTTATGTCAATCATCGCTGCTCCAGAAGGAGTAAAGAAGGTTGCAGAAACTCATCCAGACGTAGAAATTTACGTTTCTACCCTAGATAGATGTTTAAATGAAAACGGCTACATTTTACCTGGTCTTGGCGACGCAGGCGATAGAATATTTGGCACGAAATAATTAATTATCTCCCGACTTTTCGGGAGATAATTAAAAAATGAGAGAATAATATGGAAAAGGGCTTAGATAAGAACTTACAATCGTTAATAGAAGAGTATAAAAAAGGCAACGCTTTGTTTTTAGAGAGCGAAGAGTATATAATTATGCCTTCTTTTTGCGACGTACACGTTCATTTTAGAGAGCCTGGTTTTTCATATAAAGAAACAATCTATTCGGGAAGTAGGGCATCGGCAAGGGGTGGATATACTGCCGTTTGCACCATGCCAAACTTAAATCCCGTTCCCGACAGTGTGGAAAATCTAAAACTTCAACTAGATATAATCGAAAAAGACGCAGTAATCGACGTTTATCCATACGCATCCATAACTAAGGGACAAAGGGGCGAAGAACTTTCCGATATGGAGGAGTTAAAAGATTTAGTTTGTGCTTTTTCGGACGACGGAAAGGGCGTTCAAACTGAAAATATGATAATAAGCGCAATGGAAAAAGCAAAGTCATTAGATAAGATGATTGTTGCCCATTGTGAAGATAATTCGCTACTTTTCGGTGGGTATATTCATAAAGGGGAATATGCTAAAGCGCACGGGCATAGGGGGATATGTTCGGAGAGCGAATATAAACAAATAGAGAGAGATTTAGAACTAGCAAAAAGAATAGGTTGCAAATACCACGTTTGCCATATATCCACTAAAGAGAGTGTAGAAGTTATAAGAAAGGCAAAAAAAGAGGGAGTTGACGTCACTTGTGAGACGGGGCCACACTACTTAATTTTAACGGATGCCGACTTAAAAGAAGACGGAAACTTTAAGATGAATCCCCCTCTTAGAAGTGAGCAAGATAAACTAGCACTGATTGAGGGGCTAAACGACGGCACTATAGATATGATAGCCACAGACCACGCGCCACATAGCCAAGAAGAAAAAAGCAAAGGGCTAGAGAAGAGCGCGTTTGGAATAGTGGGAATAGAAACTTCCTTTCCACTTTTGTATACCTATCTAGTAGAGAAGAAGTTGACGAGCTTAGAAAATTTAATAGAGAAGATGAGTATAAATCCGAGAATACGCTTCGGCTTTAGATTAGATAAATTAGATTATACGATATTTAAAAAAGGAAATTACCAAATCTTATCGCAAGAATTTTTGTCAAAGGGCAAAAACACCCCGTTTGAAAAGACGAAAGTGGGGGCAAAATGCGTTCTTACGGTTAGAAGGGGAGAGATAGTTTATAAAGACAAGGAGATAGACAATGCCTAAGAGAACAGACTTAAAAAGAATAATGATAATCGGCTCAGGTCCAATAGTAATAGGACAAGCAGCGGAATTCGACTATGCGGGAACTCAAGCCTGCTTGTCGCTTAAAGAAGAGGGATACGAAGTAATTTTAGTTAACTCAAACCCTGCGACTATAATGACTGACACTGCTATTGCAGATAAGGTTTATATGGAGCCACTTACCTTAGAATACGTTGCGAGAATACTTCGCTACGAAAGACCTAACGCAATAATTCCGGGAATCGGTGGACAAACGGGACTAAACCTAGCAATGCAACTAGAACAAAAAGGCATATTAAAAGAGTGCCAAGTTGAACTTCTAGGAACTAGTAAAAAATCTATTGAAGAGGCTGAGGATAGAGAACTATTCAAAAATCTCTGTACTAGAATAGGCGAGCCGACAATTCCATCGGAAATTACTTATGATTTAGAGCAAGCAAAAGAGGCTGCTAAAAGAATCGGCTATCCAGTAGTGTTGCGACCTGCGTTCACTTTAGGTGGAACGGGCGGCGGCTTTGCGTACGACGAAAAGCAACTTGAAGAAATCGGCATTAACGCATTTAAACTTTCTCCCGTACATCAAGTTTTAATTGAAAAGAGCGTTAGGGGATATAAGGAAATCGAGTTTGAAATGATGCGTGACGGAAGCGATAACGTCATCACCATTTGCGGTATGGAAAATATCGATCCAGTTGGCGTTCACACGGGCGACTCTGCCGTTGTTGCACCTATTTTAAGTCTTAACGAAAAAGACTATAAAATGCTTAACGATAGCGCCGTTAAACTTATTAAAGCACTAGAAATCGAGGGTGGTTGCAACGTTCAATTCGCTCTTTCTCCAGATAGTTCTGAGTACTATTTAATAGAAGTAAACCCAAGAGTTTCAAGGTCGTCTGCGTTAGCAAGTAAAGCGAGTGGATATCCTATCGCTAAAGTGACTGCTAAAATTGCAGTTGGTATGACTTTAGACGAAATTAAAATTGCAAACACTACGGCAAATTTTGCGCCAAGACTTGACTACGTGGTGGCAAAATTCCCAAGATTCCCATTTGATAAATTTACCAATGCTTCAAACGTTTTAGGAACTCAAATGAAGGCGACGGGCGAAGTAATGGGTATCGGTAGCACTCTAGAAGAGTGTATCTTAAAATCGGTTAGATCTCTTGAAATAGGCGTATGCCACTTGTATATGCCCAAATTTAGTAAACTCTCTACTGAAGAGATTTACGAATACATTAAAGACTTTAGAGACGACGGCTTGTTTGCAGTGACCGAACTTATTCGTCGTGGAGAATCTATCGATAAACTCTATAAGGCAACTAAGATAACCAAACTCTTCCTAGAAAGTTTCAAAAGAATTACCGAAATGGAAGAAATTCTAAAAGAGAAGAAAGATTTAAAGACCTTAGAGTGTGCTAAAAAGTTAGGATTTTCGGATAAATACATAGCAAAACTTTGGGACGTAAGCGAACTTGAAGTTTACGATATGAGAGTTAACAACAAGATATTCCCAAGTTATTTAATGGTAGACACTTGCCATACTAACGCTTATATTCCATATTTTTATTCGTCATATTACGGAAAAACTCAAGCAAAACTTGAAAATAAAAAGAAAATCGTTGTGTTAGGCGCAGGACCTATCCGTATAGGTCAAGGCGTAGAGTTTGACTATTCAACCGTTCACGCCGTTCAAACCATCAAAAAAGCGGGCTACGAGGCAATTATAATCAACAACAACCCAGAAACCGTTTCAACCGACTATACGACGGCTGATAAACTTTACTTCGAGCCTTTAACTCCAGAAGACGTTATGAATATTATTCACTTTGAAAAACCTGAAGGTGTTATAGCGTCGCTTGGTGGACAAACGGCAATCAACCTTGCTAAACCACTTATGGAAAGGGGAGTTAAAATTATCGGCACGGATTGTGATGCAATCGACAGAGCAGAAGATAGAAAACAATTTGAAAAACTACTAGAAGATCTTGATATTCCACAACCAAGAGGTGAGGCTGTCACCAAGATTGAAGACGGCGTAAGGGCTGCCGAGGAAATCGGCTATCCCGTACTCGTTCGTCCAAGTTTCGTTTTAGGTGGTAGAGCAATGCAAATCGTTGCGAACGAAACGCAACTTCGCCACTACTTAAAAACTGCCGTTGAAGTAGACGAGGATAAGCCTGTATTAGTAGATAAATACATTATCGGTAAAGAGGTTGAAGTAGACGCTATTTGCGACGGAAAGGACGTGTTTATTCCAGGTATTATGGAACTCGTTGAAAGAACGGGCGTTCACTCGGGCGACTCAATCAGCGTATATCCGTCGTTCAGTATTTCAAACCAAGTAAAAGGCACTATACTTAGATATGCTAAAAAGTTAGGTCTAGGCATAGGAATCGTAGGACTCTATAATATTCAATTTATCGTTGATAAAGACGATAACGTGTTCATCATTGAAGTAAACCCACGTTCTTCTAGAACCGTACCTTTCCTTTCAAAATCTACGGGATATAGCCTTGCAGACATTGCTACTGAAGTAATACTCGGTAGAAGTCTAAAAGAGCAAGGAATATTTACTATGTACCCCGAAGAAAAGAAACGTTGGTACGTAAAAGTGCCGGTGTTCTCGTTTAATAAAATAAGGGGATTAGACGCGTACTTGTCTCCTGAAATGAAATCTACGGGCGAAGCAATCGGCTACGACGATAAACTCTACAGAGCGTTATATAAGGCTCTACAAGCGTCGGGTATGAAGATTCAAAATTACGGCACGGTTTTCGTGACCGTGTGCGATAGAGATAAACTAGAAGTGTTGCCTTTAATTAGAAGATTTTATAATCTCGGCTTTAATATTGAAGCGACGGCAGGAACGGCAAAATTCTTAAGAGCAAACGGAATAAGAACGAGAGAACTTAAGAAAATAAGCGAAGGGGCAGAAGAAATTTCTAACGCAATTCGTCAAGGACACATAGCGTACGTAATAAATACTAGCGACGTTGCAAACTTTGGACAAAGCAACGACGGCGTGACTATAAGAAGCCTTGCAACTGAAAACAATATAACTATGTTTACGTCTTTCGATACGGTTAAAGTACTACTCGACGTATTAGAAGAAACCACTCTAGGCGTTTCAACTATAGACGCTTAAAATAATAGGGGCTAGGAGCATAAATGAAGCAAGGATTTTTTGAAATAAAATCTAATAAGGGGCTAACTGCAGACGTTTTTGAAATGAAACTAGTAGGCGATACTAGTGCAATTACGGCGTCTGGTCAGTTTGTCAATATAAAGATTGACGGCGAATTTTTACGCCGTCCTATCTCAGTTTGCGACTATACTGAAAAAGAATTAACCCTAATTTATAAAGTGGTTGGCAGTGGCACGGAAAAACTTTCAAAAATGCAAGGTGGAAAACTCGATATTCTAACGGGGCTCGGCAACGGCTACAACCTAGAAAAGAGTGGCGATAAGCCACTACTTATCGGTGGTGGGGTTGGAATTCCACCAATGTTTAACCTATGCAAGAAGTTAATTAAAAAAGGAAAAACTCCGTCAGTTATACTAGGTTTTAATACTAAAAGTGAAATTTTTTACCAAGAAGAATTTAATTCTCTCGGCGTTAACGTTTACGTTTCTACTGTAGACGGAAGTAGTGAAACTAAAGGGTTCGTCACCGACGTTATGAAAGATTTAGAATATACGTATTTCTATACTTGTGGTCCAATGCCAATGTTTTTAAGCATAGAAAAAATTGCAAAGACTAGTGGACAATATTCTTTTGAAGAGAGAATGGGTTGTGGTTTTGGTGCGTGCATGGGTTGCTCTTGCAAAACCAAATACGGCAACAAGCGAATTTGCGTAGACGGACCGGTTTTAGAAAGGGAGGAGGTTATATGGTAGACACCAAGGTAGTATTATCGGGGCTAGAACTTGATAACCCAATTATCCCTGCGAGTGGAACTTTTGGTTTCGGCAAGGAATTTAAGGATTTTTACGATATAAATATTTTAGGAAGTTTTTCTTTTAAGGGAACTACCTTAGAAGAGAGATTCGGCAATCCTACCCCTAGAATTGCCCAAACACCAATGGGGATGCTCAACGCCGTAGGCTTGCAAAACCCTGGGGTAAAGCACGTGGTAGAGCATGAACTTCCCGAAATGAAGAAATATTTTCATAAAAAAGTAATAGCAAACGTAAGTGGTTTTTCTATTGACGAGTACGCAAAAACTTGTGAAATTTTAGACAAAGAAGAGCAAGTGGGCATACTAGAAGTCAATATAAGTTGCCCTAACGTTCACAACGGTGGCATGGCTTTTGGAACGGATGCTAAAAACGCTTTGGAAGTGACTAAAGCAGTAAAGAAAGTGACCACTAAGCCCGTATATATTAAACTATCGCCTAACGTGACGGACATAGTTTCTATTGCAAAAGCAGTAGAGGACGGCGGAGCAGACGGAATAAGTTTAATAAACACCCTTCTCGGCATGAGAATAAATTTAAAAAATAGAAAACCTATACTTGCAAATAAAACGGGTGGTTTTTCTGGAAGCGCAATTTTACCAGTGGCGTTAAGAATGGTTTACCAAGTGTACGAGGCGGTAAAAATTCCACTAATTGGTATGGGTGGAATAACTACGGCTGAAGACGTTATCGAAATGATGCTTGCAGGTGCAACGGCAGTTCAAGTAGGCGCAGCCAACTTAGTTAATCCGTACGCTTGTAAAGAGATAATCGAAGATTTACCAAGAGTAATGGAAAAGTATAGAATAAATAGTTTAAAAGAGATTATAGGAGGAGCGCACAATGGCTAAAGACGTTATAATTGCACTAGATTTTTCAAGCAAAGAACAAGTATTTGCTTTTTTAGATAACTTTAAGGATAGAAAGCCTTTCGTTAAAATAGGTATGGAATTATTCTATGCTGAAGGTCCTGAAATCGTAAAGGAAATAAAGAGAAGAGGACATAAAATCTTTTTAGACTTAAAACTTCACGATATTCCAAATACCGTTATGAAGGCAATGAAAGTTTTGTCTTCTCTCGACGTAGATATGACCAACCTTCACGCATCAGGCACTATTTCAATGATGGAAGGCGCTATTAAGGGGCTAACTAGAGAAGACGGAAGTAGACCAATTTTAATAGCAGTCACCCAATTAACTTCAACCGACCAAACGGCAATGGAAAACGACCTTTTAATAAAAGAGCCAATAGATAAAGTTGTTATGCACTATGCTAGAAATGCAAAAATTGCAGGGCTTGACGGAGTGGTGTGCTCACCACTAGAGGCAGGAAAGGTACACGAAACTTGTGGGCAAGATTTTATTACCGTCACACCAGGCGTAAGATTTGCAGATGGTGAAAAGGGCGACCAAAAGAGAGTTATGACTCCAAGCGAAGCGAGAAAAATAGGCTCTGATTATATCGTTGTTGGTAGACCTATTACGGCTAGTGAAGATCCCGTTAAAGCATACAACAGATGTATTGAGGAGTTTTTAGGTTGATAAAGAACATTTTCTTCGATTTAGACGGAACGCTAAACGATTCTTCAATCGGCATAATTAAGGCAGTAAAATATGCGCTTAAAAACTTTGATATAGAGATAGAAGACAAAACGTTTTTAAGAAGATATATCGGTCCACCCCTAGTAGATTGCTTTATGGAGTTTAATAATTTAAATAGAGAACAAGCGGAAAAAGCATTGTTTTTCTATAGGGAATATTATAACGTCGTAGGCAAGTTTGAAAACGCCGTTTACGACGGAATTAAACCTATGCTCAAGGATTTAAAGGAAAAGGGAATTAGGCTTTTCGTGGCGACTTCTAAGCCTGAAGACGTTATGAACGATATAGTTTCGCACTTTGAGTTAAGAGAATATTTTGACGGCGTCTACGGCGCCTCTTTGGACTCAAAACGAAACAAAAAGACCATGGTTATA
This sequence comes from Clostridia bacterium, assembly GCA_017456055.1. Classification (GTDB taxonomy): domain Bacteria; phylum Bacillota; class Clostridia; order Christensenellales; family Borkfalkiaceae; genus UBA1259. The sequence goes on from JAFTKC010000023.1 coordinate 17,998, forward strand.
AAATACGCCTTAGAAGAATCGAGAGTTAATCCTAGCGAAAGCGTAATGGTTGGAGACCATAAGCACGACGTTAACGGAGCAAAGGATAACGGCTTAAAAAGCGTAGCCGTCACCTACGGATACGGAGATCAAGAAGAATTAAAAAATAGCCAGCCTGATTATATGGTTGACACGGTAAAAGAATTAAGAGAATTACTATTTAGTTTAATATAAAGGAGAATCAAATGAACGACGTACAAAGACTTATAGCAAAAGATTTATTATCAATAAAGGCGGTGTTTTTCCGTCCGGACGAGCCTTTTACTTGGGCAAGTGGAATAAAGAGCCCTGTTTATTGTGACAATAGACTAACTCTCACCGCTCCAAAGGTAAGACTCGACGTAGAAACGAGTTTAGTTAAGATCATAAAAGAAAATTATCCCGAAGTAGAAGTGTTGATGGGAACTTCAACTGCAGGTATTGCGCACGCAGCAATTTCTGCGCACATTATGGATTTACCAATGGGCTACGTTCGTTCGGGAGCAAAAGACCACGGCAGACAAAACCAAATTGAAGGTAAATTAGAAAAAGGTCAAAAGGTAGTAGTAGTTGAAGACCTTATTTCAACTGGTGGAAGCGTTATCGAAGTAGTTAACGTACTTAGAGAAGCAGGAGCAATCGTTTTAGGGGTAGTTAGTATATTCACCTACGGAATGAAAAAGGGAATAGTTAGACTAAGTGAAGCAGACGTAAAGAACGTAAGTCTAACCGACTTTGATTGTATCGCTGAAATTGCAGCGGAAGACGGCTACATTAAACCTGAAGACGTAAAGAAACTTTTAGCGTTTAGAGATAATCCGAGCGACGAGAGTTGGATAGGAGTAAAATAATGAGACACTTAATAAACATTTTAGACTTTTCAATCAAGGAAGTAGAAGAACTAATCGACTTAGCAGACGATATTATTGCAAATCCCGAAAAGTATAACGAAGCGTGTAAGCATAAGATTTTGGCTACGTTATTTTTCGAGCCGTCAACGAGAACGAGATTGAGTTTTGAATCGGCAATGTTATCGCTTGGTGGAACGACTTTAGGTTTTTCATCGGCTAGCAGTTCGTCTGCATCAAAGGGTGAAAGCGTTGCTGACACTATTGCAGTAGTATCGGGATATTCGGATATTTTGGTTATGCGTCACCCTAAGGAAGGCGCTCCGTTCGTTGCGAGAAAGCACGCAAACGTTCCAATTATTAACGCAGGAGACGGCGGACATCACCACCCAACGCAGACCTTAACGGATATGCTAACCATTAAGCACGAAAAAGGAAGACTAAATAACCTAACTATCGGTCTATGTGGCGACTTAAAATACGGAAGAACAGTTCACTCTTTAATAGAAGCAATGTCGAGATATACGGGCATTAAATTTTGCCTAATATCGCCCAAAGAACTTGCTCTTCCTGGATTTGTTAAAAAGAATTGTTTAGAAAAAGAGGGCGTTGAATATCAAGAATTTACCGATTTAGAAGAGGCAATGCCACAACTTGATATTCTATATATGACAAGAATTCAACAAGAACGTTTTATCGATAGAGACGAATATATTAGGCTAAAAGATTGTTATATTCTAACTAAAGAAAAGATGGAACTTGCTAAAGACGATATGTGCGTACTTCATCCATTGCCTAGGGTTAACGAAATTTCAGTTGACGTAGACGACGATAAGAGAGCCTGCTACTTTAAGCAAACTCTCTACGGAAAATATATGAGAATGGCGCTTATCCTTAAACTTTTATCGCTTAAAGACGAAAAGGAAAAGGACGACGGAAAGGAGATAGTATTGAGCGAAACTAAATGTTCAAATCCACATTGTATCACTACTATTGAACAAGAGATTAAGCCTTTAACCTACGTAGACGATCACGGAACAACCCGTTGTGCATATTGCGATAAAATGATAAAGTAAATACATTGAAAATAAAAAACTCGAGTTAAAAACTCGAGTTTTTTAATAATCCCAATGGGGAATATATTCTTCGCTTGCCGATTCAAAATCTTGATAGAAAGCCTTTTCTATTTTAAGAGAAATTGCATAGTCTATAACTGAGTCATACTCACGCCTAGTAATTTTTCTATTTAGTTCGGGGAAGTCTTTAATATCCCCAAATGGCGTGTATTGACTCATAATATTTATGTAAGCCTTATCCTTGATGGTGGAAAACCAATCTAAAATCTTTTTTGAGTCAAAAGAGCATTGTGGCAAAACTAAGTGTCTAACGATAGTGCCCTTTTTTAGTAGTCCGTCATCTCCAAAAACAATAGGTTTATTTGCCATGAATTCTATTGCTTTGCTAGCCACTTCAAAGTAATTTTCCTTGCCTGTATATCTTTTAGATAGGGAAGAAGAGAAGAACTTAATATCTGGTAAATACACGTCTATAAAGCCATCTAAAGCTTTTAAAACGTCAAGGTTTTCGTATCCGTGAGTATTGTAAACTATTGGGATATTGGGCTTATAAATGGATAGTGCTTCTACGATTTTATTTGAGTAATGAGTAGGGCTAACTAGGTTAATATTGCTAGCGCCAAGGTCTTCAAGTTCTTTAAAAATATCTGCTAAATCATTAACGGAAATAACTTTTCCCCTAAGATTTCTAGAGAGTTCGTAGTTTTGGCAAAACACACACTGAAGAGAGCACCCACAAAAGAAAATAGTGCCAGAGCCATTTTTACCACTAATTATATGCTCTTCAAATTTGTGTAGATAATACTTAGCGATTTTTATTTTCCCATTAGTTTTGCAAAGCCCCGTTTTTTCAGCCTTATCTACCTTGCAAAAGTTAGGGCAAAGTGAACAATTATTCAAGTTCAAAAGCTCCCGTGTATAATTGATAGTATTGACCGTCCTTAGCAATCAACTCTTGGTGTGAGCCACGCTCTATAATTCTGCCCTTTTCTAGCACCATAATAACGTCGGAATTTTGCACGGTAGAAAGTCTATGCGCAATAACGAAAACCGTTCTGCCTTGCATAAGCCTATCCGTGCCTTTTTGAACTAACGCTTCTGTTCTAGTGTCTATAGAAGAAGTCGCTTCGTCCATAATCATAACGGGCGCGTCTTTAACGGCTGCTCTAGCAATTGAGAGAAGTTGGCGTTGACCTTGCGATAGATTAGCCCCGTCTTGAGTTAACATGGTATTATATCCGTCAGGGAGTCTAGTGATAAAGTCGTGAGCATAAGCGAGTTTAGCCGCCTCTATGCACTCTTCGTCAGTTGCGTCTAGTCTTCCGTAGCGAATATTGTCCATAACCGTACCTGTAAATAGGTTAGTGTCTTGTAAAACTATACCGAGCGAACGTCTTAAGTCGGCTTTTTTAATTTTATTTATGTTAATGCCGTCGTATCTAATTTTGCCGTCGGCAATATCGTAAAAACGATTTATAAGGTTGGTGATGGTGGTCTTTCCAGCACCAGTTGCTCCAACGAAAGCCACCTTTTGACCAGGGTGTGCGTATAGGGAAACGTCGTGCAAAACGATTCTATCATCTACGTATCCAAAGTCAACTTCGGTCATTTGAATATCGCCTTTAAGTTCTGTGTAGGTGATAGTTCCGTCGGCTTTATGAGGGTGTTTCCAAGCCCAATGGCCAGTGCGTTCTTGGGTTTCAGTAATAGAGCCGTCCTCGTTAATTTTGCATCTAACTAAGGTCACGTAGCCATCGTCGGTTTCTTCCTTTTCATCTAGTAAGTCGAATATTCTAGAAGCGCCTGCTAAACCCATAACAACCGAGTTAATTTGCTGAGAAATTTGGTTTATGTTTCCACTGAATTGTTTGCTTCTAGGTAGAAACGCCATAATGGTTGCTAAGAAAGTTAATTGACCACTTTCGCTAACTAGTGGCTCAAAACCCGTTATGGTTAGGTTTGGTATATTGTAGAAAACTAAAAGTCCACCTGCAAAAGCAAGTAAAACGTATAAGATGTTTCCTAAATTGTTCATTATAGGGCCTAAAACGTTAGCAAAGCCGTGCGCTTTTTCAGCGTCGCTGAATAGTTGATTATTTTTTACGTCGAAACCCTCTAAAGATTTTTGCTCGTGACAAAATACTTTAACAACCTTTTGTCCGTGCATCATTTCTTCAATGTATCCCTCTTCTTCAGCAATAGAGTGCTGTTGACGTACAAAGTATTTTGCACTATTTCCACCAACTTTTTTGGTCACCATAGCCATAATAAACACGCCTAAAAAGATTACTAGCGATAGCCAAATACTGCTAGAAAACATTATTATAAGAAGAGTAATAATGCTTATTGAAACGGAAAATAGTTGGGGAATACTTTGCGAAACCAACATTCTAAGAGCGTCGGTATCGTTAGTAAAAGAACTCATTATATCGCCCGTTTTGTGAGAATCGAAAAATCTAATAGGGTAGTCTTGCATTTTATTAAACATTTGAGTTCTAATTTGGTGCAAGAACTTTTGAGTGAGTATAGCCATAAGTCTGTTAAACAAAAAGTTGCTTAGTACTCCTGCAAGGAATACTGCACCCATAATGATAAATAAAGTTATTAGAGTATTTTGAACTGCGCTCATTCCTTCTCTAAGACCTTTTCCAATTTCTAGAATAAGTCTTTCTAAAAAGATAGAAGAAGATACGCTTACTACTGCGCTAATAACAAGACAAACGAAAACTACGGCTAAAAATCCACCGTTAGATTTAAATAGCGTTTTTAGTAGCCTACCCAAAGTGCCTTTTTTAGCCTTAGGTCTATGTGGCATTGGTCCTTTTGCTCGTGGAGTCATTCTAGCCATTTACTTCACCTACCTTGTTTTGAGAGTAATAAGATTCTTGATAAATCGAGTTGTTTTTTAGAAGTTGTTCGTGCGTTCCAATATCTACTATTTTGCCGTTTTCCATAATGATTATCTTGTCTGCATCTTCAACTGACGCTATGCGTTGGGCAATAATAATCTTGGTGGTTTCAGGAAGATATTCTCTAAAACCCTTTCTAATTAAAGCGTCGGTTTTAGTATCAACGGCGCTAGTAGAGTCGTCTAAAATAAGAATTTTAGGCTTTTTGAGTAGCGCTCTCGCAATGCAAAGCCTTTGTTTTTGTCCACCCGAAACGTTAACGCCACCTTGTTCTATGTGCCTATCTAATCCGTCGGGATTAGCTAGAATAAATTCTTCGGCTTGAGCAAGTCTACAAGCATACATAATTTCTTCGTCGGGTGCGTTTTCGTCACCCCAAAGCATATTTTCTCTAATAGTGCCTGAGAAAAGAACGTTCTTTTGCAACACCATAGCAACCGAATTTCTAAGTGCGTCAAGGTCGTATTCTCTAACGTTAAAACCACCTACCAAAACTTGACCTTGGTTAACGTCGTAGAGGCGGGGAATAAGTTGAACGAGTGAAGTCTTACTAGAGCCGGTGCTTCCTATAATGCCAATAGTTTCGCCACTTTTTATTTTTAAATTTATATCCGAAAGGGCGTATTTTTCCGCCTTAGTTGAATACTTAAAACTAACGTTTCTAAATTCAATACTTCCGTTTTCTACTATAGTTTTAGGGTTTTTAGGCGAAGTAATAGAACTTTCTTCGTTTAATACTTCTGTAATTCTTTTAGCCGAGGCAACGCTCATAATTATTGTCACCATAATCATAGAGAGCATCATCAAACTCATAAGCATTTGGAAAGAATAGGTCATAAAACTTTGAAGTTCAGCAAGTTTTAGAACTTGTTCGTTAGAGTTAATGATGAGCGAAGAGCCCACGATAAATATTAAAATAATGCCCGTGTAAATAGAAAAACTCATTAAAGGTCCGTTAAGAGCGATAAGTTTTTCGGCTTTGGTAAAATCGTTTTTAACGTTGTCGCTAGCCTTAAAGAATTTATTTTTTTCGTAATCTTCTCTAACGTACGACTTAACGACTCTCATGCCGTGAATATTTTCTTGCACCGATTCGTTCATAGCGTCGTATTTATGGAATATTCTATTAAAAAACGGAATTGCCTTTCTCATAATAAGAACAAGCCCAACTGCTAAGACAGGAGTGGTGCAAAGGAATATGAGAGCCATTTTAGCGTTGATGGTAAAGGACATAACCAAAGAGAACACCAACATAAAAGGCGATCTTACGGCAGTTCTAATAATCATCATATAACTCATTTCTACGTTGGTCACGTCGGTGGTAAGTCTAGTCACCAAACTAGACGTAGAAAATTTATCTATATTAGAAAATGAAAAGCCTTGAACTTTGCCGAATATATCGCGTCTTAAATTTTTAGCAAAACCACTTGAAGCAGTTGCGCATAATTTACCTGCGTATACCCCGCAAAGCAAGGATATAAGGGCCAATAGTAAAAGCACACCGCCAAATTTTAATATTTGTTCAATTAAAATTTCAGTATTGCCATCTTCAGCGATAGTTTTAATTTCGTCGAGAAGTAGCGTCATAATATAAGGAATTAGGCACTCTATAACAACTTCAATGGCAACTAAAAGTGGAGTTAAAATAGAGGGGCGTTTATATTCTCTTATAGATTTTGACATGGTTTTTATCATGGGGATAAAACTAGTGGATTTGTTTTTTTCAGTCTTAGTCATTACTCGTTCTCCTTGTCAAAAATATCAATAATAAAATCAATAGAAGGGAAGTGTTTATTTAGCCTTATTTCCTTTGGTGAAATAACGTAGCTTAAGGTCACTCCTTGTATGATTGAAAGCAAAAGTCTACTGCACTCTCTAGGCGAATATTTTTTTGTGAAATATCCCTCTCTTTGTCCTTCGCTAAAAAGATTTTTGTAAAATATGTGGGGAGGAGGGGTTTTGTTATCCTCGCACTTGGGAGGCGCTTTTTTAGGTTTATCTCTATGTGTAAAACATTGAGAGATAAAAAAGAAGTAAAAATAGGCAAAACTATCGTCCGTTTTTAGATTGGAAAATAGTTTATTTAGAATAACTTTTAGTTTCTCTCGATAGTCTTTAATTTTGGCAAGTTCTTCGTTGAATTCACTATTAAAGTCATTTCTTCTAATGCTTAAAATCTCGTTAAAAAGTTGTCTTTTACTCTTAAAATAATGATAGAAAAGCCCGTGACTACACTTGGCTTTTTTGGTAATATCGTCGATTGTGGTCGACTCATAACTTTTTTCGCAAAAGGTTTTAAGCCCTGCCATAAGTATTTCGTTTTTTCTGTCGGCGTTAGCCGATTTAGAAGTAGAATTATTTTTCATTTTTCACCTAAAAATTGACGAAAAAGTCAACTATAGATATTATAATAAAATTCACCGTTTTTTGTCAACGAAAAAACGGGGGGAAAAGGGAAGAAAATTGACGAAAAAGTCAACGATTTTTCACTTTAATTTTTATAGGTGAAAAGATGCTGTTTTCCTTAATAAATTTAATAAAAAAACAGGTAAAGCACGTAAGTATATAATTGACAGGGAATTTTTTTTGTAGTATAATTAGTCGGTATAATTATATTTAAACTAGGAAAGTTTTAAACTAAAGGAAGAACTATGAGAAATTTTTTTACGAGTGAAAGCGTGACCTGTGGTCACCCCGACAAAGTGTGCGACCAAGTTTCAGACGCAATATTAGATAGTTTTTTAAGTGGCGATCCAAATTCAAGAGTTGCCTGTGAAGTCAGCGTGACTAAAAACTTTATGCTCATAATGGGCGAAGTGACTTCTAACGCTAAAGTAGACGTTAAGAAAGTTGCTAGAGAAGTAATTGAAAAAATTGGATATACGGATAAAAGTACGGGTTTTTCCAATAAAAAGGTAAAAATCGTAGTAAAATTAAATAAACAAAGCCCTGATATAGCGCTCGGCGTAGACGCGTCTATTGAAGCAAAGGGTTGTAAAAAGGACTGCGATAGATTAAATCAAATCGGCGCAGGAGACCAAGGCATAATGTTTGGATACGCTTGCAAGGAAACCGAAGAGTTAATGCCACTTCCTATAATGCTCTCTCACAAAATGTGCGCTAAACTCGAAGAAGTTAGAGTTTCGGGAGAAGTTAGCCATTTGCGACCTGACGGAAAGGGGCAAATTACCGTTGAATACGAGATGGGCAAGCCAAAGAGAATTGAAGCAGTAGTTTTAAGTTCGCAACACGACGAGAAAATTTCTACTGAAGAGCTTAGAAAAGAGTTAAGAGAAAAGGTAATAGATAAAATTTTACCAAAGGAATATCTTGACGAGCAAACCAAGTATTATATAAACCCAACTGGTAGATTTGAAGTAGGTGGACCTGAAGGGGATTCGGGCTTAACTGGAAGAAAGATTATAGTAGACACCTATGGTGGAAAATGTCCACACGGTGGTGGAGCGTTTTCGGGCAAAGACCCAACTAAAGTGGATAGGTCTGCAACCTATATGGCAAGATACGTGTGTAAGAATATAGTTGCTTCGGGGCTTGCTAGCGAGTGCCAAGTTCAATTTGCTTATGCAATCGGCGTTGCAAAGCCTGTTTCGGTTATGGTAAACACCTTTGGAACAGGAGTAAAAAGAGATGCTGAACTTGCCGACATCATAGTAAAAGAGTTCGATTTAAGACCGCTTGCAATCATAGAAAAACTTGAGTTAAGAAAGCCGATTTATCAAAAAACGGCAAGTTATGGTCACTTTGGAAGAAGTGAGTTTGCTTGGGAAAAAACCGACAAGGTCGAAGACCTAAAAAAATATTTATAAAATGAAAATCAAATTAGCGCTAAAAAAGTTCAAAAAATACATAAGAGAGCATCTTTTTAACGTAAAGTGGCGCTGTAATTGGTGTGGAGAGGAAATATTTTCAGAGCGTTGGTTTTGTCCTGAGTGTGAAAGTAAACTTCCCATAATAGACAAGGCGTATTGCAATCATTGTGGTAGGGAACTAAAAGTTAGTGATGAATATTGTTCTACGTGTAAGGGTAAAATGATAAGCATAGACAAGGGAAGAAGCGTTTTTTCTTACCAAGAGCCAATAGATAAACATATTAAGGATTTAAAATATTTCGGCAAGCGTTATTTAGTGGAAATGTTTGGCGAATATCTTTCTAACGTTTATTTCAAGAACTATTTTAACGCCGACTTAATCGTTTTTATTCCAATGACTAAAAAGGGTAAAAAGGAGCGTGGGTTTAATCAAGCGGAACTTTTAGCGAGAGAATTGTCTAAAAGGGTAGGCGTTCCCGTAGGAGATGTTCTAGAAAAAACAAAGCAAACTACTCGCCAAGCAAAACTTGGCAGAGAAGAAAGGTTAAAGAATTTACAAGGCACGATTAAAGTAAAAGATAAAAAAGCGGTAAAGGACAAGGTATTACTAATAGTAGACGATGTCACTACCACGGGAGCAACTGGAGAAGTGGTTGCTGAAAGATTAAAAAAGAGTGGAGCAAAAGAGGTGTATTTATTGACCGTTGCAAGCGTTCCACCAAAAGAAAAGTATTAAAGAAAACACCTAAATAGGAGAGAAAAATGGGGTTATTTAAATTTTTATTAGGCGGAGAAGAGAGAAGAAACTTAAGAAGATTAGATTATTTATCAGACCAAGTTCTTTCTTTAGAAGAAAAGTACGCAAAATATTCTGACGAAGAATTAAAGGCCCAAACTAAAGTTTTGAAAGAAAGACTTAAAAAGGGCGAAACTTTGGACGATATTTTGGTAGACGCCTTTGCAGTAGTTAGAGAAGCGTCAGCGAGAGTTCTCAATATGAGACACTATAAAGTTCAAATTATAGGTGGTATATGTTTGCACCAAGGTAGAGTAGCCGAGATGAGAACTGGTGAAGGTAAAACCTTAGTAGCAACCTTGCCTGCATACCTAAACGCATTGTCAGGGGAAGGCGTTCATATCGTCACGGTAAACGACTATCTTGCTTCAAGAGACGCCGAGTGGATGGGTAAAATTTATAAATTTTTAGGATTAACCGTCGGCGTGACTATTTCTGGAATGGACGACGAGGACAAGAAAAAAGCCTACGCTTGCGACATTACTTACGGAACGAATAACGAAATGGGCTTTGACTATCTAAGGGATAACCTTAAGAGCAAAGTTGAGCAAATGGTTCAAAGAAAACTTAACTTTGCCATCGTCGACGAAGTGGACTCGATTTTAATAGACGAAGCGAGAACACCTCTTATTATTTCGGGTAAAGGACAAGAATCAAGCGATAGATACGTTAAGGCAAATAAATTTGTAAAGACTTTAGTTTTGGATAAAGACTTCACTATTGATATTAAAGAAAAGAGCGTTCAAATAACCGAATCGGGTGCGAGAAAAGCCGAGAGTTTCTTTGGACTAGCAAACTTTTCGGATATTGAAAACGCAAGTTTATCGCACAATATTCAACAAGCGTTAAAAGCAAACTTTATTTTCAAAAAGGACAACGACTACGTAGTTAGTGACGGCGAAGTTTTAATAGTAGACGAATTTACTGGTCGTCTTATGATTGGTAGAAGATATTCGGACGGCTTGCACCAAGCAATCGAAGCAAAAGAAGGCGTTAAAATTAGAAACGAAAATAAAACTTACGCAACCATAACCTTCCAAAACTACTTTAGAATTTATTCTAAACTTTCGGGTATGACGGGTACTGCTAAATCGGAAGAAGAAGAGTTTAGGTCAATTTATAATTTAGACGTATTAGTAATTCCAACCAACAAACCCGTTCAAAGAATAGACCACCCAGACGTAATTTTTAAGACGGTAAAGGGTAAAAATAAAGCAATTATCGACGATATTGAAAGTAGACATAAAAACGGTCAACCTGTGCTAGTTGGTACGGTGACCGTAGAAAAGTCGGAAGAAATAAGCAAACTCTTAATCAAAAAGGGCATTAAGCACAACGTGTTAAACGCTAAAAACCACTCTCGAGAAGCAGATATCGTCGCTCAAGCGGGAAGATTCGGCGCAGTCACCATAGCAACCAATATGGCAGGACGTGGTACGGATATTTTGCTCGGTGGAAACCCTGAGTTTTTAGCAAAGAGAAAATTGCGTGAAGAGGGCGTTAGTGAAGAAATGATAGAACTTGCAACCTCTTTCGTTGCAGATATTGGTGAAGAAGCGCAAAAAATTAGAGAGCATTATCAAGAAATATATCAAAAGTTCAAGGCGATAACCGACGCTGAAAAGGAAAAGGTTATAAACGCGGGTGGACTTCATATATTGGGAACGGAGCGTCACGAGTCACGCCGTATCGACAACCAATTGCGTGGACGAAGCGGTCGTCAAGGCGACAAGGGTTCTTCAGTTTTCTTTATCTCTCTTGAGGACGATTTAGCCAAGAGATTCGGTGGCGAGAAAATGAACAGAGTTTACGAAATGTTCAATATAGACGAATACGAGCCACTTCAATCAAAGATGCTATCTAGAAGTATTGAAAATGCGCAAAGAGCAATAGAAGGTAGAAACTTCGGTATAAGAAAACACGTGTTGCAATACGACGACGTTATGAATAAACAACGTGAAGTAATGTACGCAGAGAGAATGAAAGTTATAAAAGATGAAAACGTTCACGAAGACATCTTAAAACTTATTCCTGATTTCGTTTCTTATACGGTTAGCACGGTAATTAACAACCAAAACAAGCCTGACACTTGGGACATTGAAGCGTTAAACAATATAATTGAATTAAAGTTGTTGCCAAAGGACACTAATTTTGTCACGAAAGAGAGAATTCAAAGTTGGGATTACGAATACTTTATTTCAAAACTAACCTTAGAAACTATTAACGTTTACAATGAAAAGATTGATAGATATAGCGAAGAGGGTATCAACTTTGCAGAAGTTGAAAGGATGGTTTTACTAAAGAATATCGACACCAAGTGGATAGACCATATCGACGCTATGGATCAACTAAAGAAAGGCATAAGTTTAAGAGGCTACGGCAACGTTGACCCCGTTATCGAATATAAAAAGGAAGGCTTTGAAATGTTTGAAGATATGACGGCGGCTATTCAAGACGATACCGTCACCATACTCTTAAAGGCAGAATTAAAGAAAATTCCCGTATTAAAACAAGAAGAAAAGAGAGATTTCACCACTAATCAAGAAGGTGGCGATCCATCTTTAGCAAGAAAGAAAGCAAAGCAAGAAATTGGTAGAAACGATCCTTGTCCTTGTGGAAGTGGAAAAAAATACAAAAATTGTTGCGGAGCGAACAAATAAGCAAAACTATAACAAAAGACGGCGAAAAAATGTTTAAGTATAGGCAAAATCTTCATACGCACACAAAGTTTTGCGACGGAAGTTATACGGTAAAGGAAATAATAGAAAAGGCAATAGAGTTAGGGTTTACCTCGATAGGATTTTCGGGGCATGCCCTAACCACTTTTTGTAGGGGCTATTGTCTAGACGAAGTGAGTACTTTAGAGTATATTAAAGAAGTAAAAGCGCAAAAACAAAATTATAAAGGTAAAATTGACGTAATTTTAGGCACGGAGTACGACTATTATTCTAGTGGCGACCTTGATGAGTTCGATTACGTAATAGGCTCGGTGCATTATCTTGAAACGAGAGATGGGTTTATTTCCATCGACACGAGAACTCCAAAAAAACTTGAAGATATCATAAATAAATATTTTGATAACCAGCCTATAAAACTAGTGGAAGAATATTTTAGACTTTTAAGTGACTTGCCCAACAAGTTGAAAAGAGTAGACGTAATCGGGCACTTTGACTTATTGCTTAAAAGTAGCGAAATTAAAAAGATATTTGACCAAGAGAGTAGTGAATATAGAGCGTTTGCAAGAAAAGCGATAGAAAAGTTAGTTAGCAAGGGTTGCTTTTTTGAAGTTAATACGGGCGCTATGGCAAGGGGAGTTAGAAGTATTCCATACCCAGAGCCTTGGGCATTAAAAACCATAAGAGAATATGGTGGAAAGGTAATAATAACTAGCGATTGCCATAAAATAGACAAACTAGATTATTATTTTGACGGGGCAGTAGAGTATATAAAGCAAAACGGATTTACGGAAGTCTATACTTTTGAAAATGGAAAATTTATTGCAAATAAAATATAAAAAGCGAGTAAAAAATGATAAATTTTGAAGAGTACAAGCAAAAAGTTAAAGGCTTAAAGCAAATTTTAGAAGAGGCAGGGCACTCTCTTTGACCTAGCAGGAAAAAGAGAAAAACTAGAAGAATTAAAAAAACTATCGGAAAACCCTGAAATTTATTCAAATATAAAGAAATCGCAAGAGATTTCTAAAGAAATTGCCTTTTTATCGGGGCAAGTAGAGATTTTTAGCAAGGCGGAAAAAACTACTAACGACGCGCTAGATATTATAGAATTAGCCATTTTAGAGAACGAAGAATCGCTAATAATTGAACTTGATAAGGAACTAATAAATCTAGAAAAAACCATAGAAGAAATTAGATTATCTTCACTACTAAAAGGCAAATACGATAAACTAAACGCGCTACTAACTTTGCACGCAGGAGCAGGTGGAACGGAGGCTTGCGATTGGGCAGAAATGCTATATAGAATGTACATTTGCTATGCAGAAAAAAGGGGTTATAAAATAACCGAGTTAGATAGACTAGAGGGTGACGGAGCAGGAATAAAGAGCGTTAGTTTTAAGGTGGAAGGCGACTTCGCTTACGGATATTTAAAGGCAGAAAAAGGCGTGCATAGACTAGTTAGAATTTCACCTTTTGACGCTAACAAGAGAAGACACACTTCATTTGCTTCACTAGAAGTAATGCCAGAGATAGAAGACGACCAAGAGATAAAAGTAAAACCCGAAGAACTAAGAGTAGACACTTTTAGAGCGAGTGGAGCGGGTGGACAACACGTAAATAAAACCGATTCGGCAATAAGAATTACGCACTTGCCGACGGGGATTGTAGTTTCTTGTCAAAACGAGCGCAGTCAAACGCAAAACAGAGAAATGGCAATGAAAATGCTAATAAGTAAACTTTTAGAAAAGCGTGAAACCGAAAGACAAGAACGAGATAGCGATATTAAGGGCGAGATTAAAAAAATAGAGTGGGGCAGTCAAATACGAAGTTATGTATTCTGTCCGTACACGATGGTAAAAGATCACCGAACGGGGTTTGAAACGAGCGACGTTAACGGTGTGATGGACGGAGATATTCAAGGTTTTATAAACGACTATTTGAGAAAATCGTAATGAATTATTTTGATAAGATAAAAAAAGCGCCGATAAAAAAAGACGCTATTATACTTGGCATAGAAACTTCTTGTGACGAAACGGCTGTTGCCATAATAAAAAACGGCAGAGAAATACTAGCAAATCAAGTAATTAGTTCTATGACAGAACACGTCCGTTTTGGTGGAGTAGTGCCGGAAATTGCTTCTAGAGCACACACTACGGCGATATTAACTGCGGTAAAAGACGCGCTAGAAGAGGCAAAACTAACTAAAGATGATATAGACGCAATAGCAGTCACTCAAGGAGCAGGACTACTAGGAGCGCTACTCGTTGGCGTTTCTTTTGCTAAAGCGCTTGCTTTTGCGTGGGAAAAGCCACTAGTTCCCGTAAGTCATATAAGGGGACATATAGCGGCGTCGTATTTGGCAGATTTAACTCTAGAACCACCCTTTATAACCATTTTAGCAAGTGGCGGACACACGGCGATAGTCGAAGTAAAAGATTACTATACTACCGACGTTTTGGGTTCTACGATAGACGACGCAGTTGGCGAAGCCTTTGATAAAGTTGCTAGAGTTTTGGGGCTTCAATATCCTGGTGGACCGAATATTGAAAGGCTTGCAAAGGAAGGGGAGAACAACGTAAAACTTCCAAAAATGTTAGCCAATAACTACCAAGGTGGAGAATACGATTTTTCGTATAGTGGTCTAAAGACTGCCGTGATAAATTACGTCCACAATAAAACCGAAAAGGGCGAGAATTTAAATAAAGCCGACATTGCTAAGAGTTTTCAATGTTCGGCGATAGACGTTTTAGTAGAAAAAGCAATAAAGGCAGTAAAAGAAAAGGGCTATAAAACGGTCACCTTATCTGGTGGAGTAGGCGCTAACGGATATTTGAGAGAAAGAATAATTGAAGAGGGAGAAAAACTAAACTTAAAATTAGTAATTCCTCAAAAGAAATATTGTACGGATAATGCGGCAATGATAGGGGCAGAGGGATATTTACAATACCTAAAAGGCAATTTTGCCGACCTATCGCTAAATGCAAAAGCCGTAGTTTCACTAAGGTAAAAAAATGATAGAATTTTTAGAAGTTAAAGAAAATAAAGAAGAGTATATGCCCCTTTTACTTATTGCAGACGAGCAAGAAGATATGGTAAAAAAATATCTTTATAGGGGCAGAGTTTTCCTTTTAATTGACGACGGCGTAAAAAGTATTTGCGTCGTGACGGACGAGGGAAAAGGCGAATTAGAAATAAAAAATATTGCAAGTTATCCTAGTTCTCAAAAAAAAGGCTACGGCAAAAAACTCATTGAGTTTATTGAAAAAAAGTTTAAGGGCGAGTTTAATAAAATTATCGTCGGCACGGGCAGGGGAACTAACACCGTTAACTTTTATAAAAAGTGTGGTTTTATAGAAAGTTTTATCGTGAAAGATTTTTTCATTGATAACTACGACCACGAGATTATAGAAAACGGCGTAAAACTAATAGATATGCAATACCTAGAAAAAACCATATAAAAAAAGAGCGAAAATTTCGCTCTTTTTTGCTATTAATTTTCAAAGTTTTTATAAAAATAATCTAGGAATTTATCGGCAATAAGTTTTGCCCCTGCGGGAGCGGGGTGAACTCCGTCGAAAAGATAATTTTCCACGCCGTATTTTTTAGATACTATATTAAAATCTTCTTGTAAGGGAATAAAATTTAAGTTATATTCTTTAGCGAGATTTTTTACAATAACGGCAAGTTCTTCTATTTTAGAAAAACGCTCCCAAATAGTTTTGTCAGTTGGGTTAGTGGTCACGTTTCCAGGTAAGGCAAAGGGCTCGAATAAAACTATTTTCGTATCGGGAAGTTCTTTAATGGTATCTTCAATTAGCGCCCTATAAATTTTTTCAAATCTATCGTTTGACGTGCCGTTGTTGTTAAATCTTGCCCAAATATCGTTAGTGCCTATTAATATTGCAAGTAAATCGGGCTTATGATTCCAACAATCAAGTTTTGCCCTAGCATATAAGTCTACTACTCTGTTTCCACTAATGCCACGATTTATAACTTGGTGCTTTCTTGGGAATTTGCTGTCAAGTTCTCCAATGACAAAGTTAGGATATCCAACTCCGTAGGAAAAAACCGAATTATCTTCAACAGTTCTTTCTCTTCTCATATCGGTAATAGAGTCGCCAAAAAATAAAATTTTCATACAAAGCCTTCCTTTTTATTGCTAAACTAAATATAACATAAAGAAATAAAAAAATCAAGTAAAAGATATTGAATAAATCATATAAATATGTTAAAATAATTTGGAAAAAAATTTTGGAGAATAATTTTGCAAAAAGAAATAGATAAGAGAGAAAAAGCGGGTAAAATAGCAAGCCTAATAGGAATTATTGCCAACGTAATTTTAGCAGGCGCAAAGATGACCTTAGGTATACTTACGGGAGCAATTTCAATATTAGCCGACGGGCTTAATAACCTTTCAGACTCTGGAAGTAGCGTGATGAGTTTAGTTTCATTTAAACTCTCTAATAAGCCAGCCGATAAAGAACACCCCTTTGGTCACGAGAGAATGGAATATATTCTTTCAATGGCAGTGGCTTTCGTTATTTTAATTATAGCGTTTGAACTTTTAAAAGAATCAATCGGCAAGATAATCTCGCCTGAAAAGGTTGAATTTTCAGTTGCTATGGTAGTCGTTTTAGTTGGTTCAATAGTTATTAAAATGGGGCTATTTTTCTATAATAGGGCTATGGCGAAAAAGATAAATTCACAAATACTTAAAGCCACGGCAACCGATTGCCTTTCCGATTCGATTGCAACATCTTCGGTTTTAATCGGTATGATATTAAGTAAAGTCTTTAACCTTGCACTAGACGGATACGTGGGCATAATCGTCGCTATATTTATAGCCTTTTCGGGTATTGGCGTTCTAAGAGAAACAATGTCTCATTTAGTAGGCAAAGCCCCCGATAGAGAAGTGATAGACAGTATAAAAGAAAGAATTTGCGCGCATAAGGAAGTTTTTGGTATTCACGATCTATCCGTTTATTGCTACGGGCCGAACAAGTATTTTGCTAGCGTTCACATTGAACTAGACGCCGACGTAGACGTTTTAGAATCTCACGAGATAGTCGACGCTATAGAGAAAGATTTTTTTGAGAATACGAACATCGTGTTGACGGGGCATTTAGATCCAATAGTGGTAAACGACGAGCAGGTAAACGAGATGCGTAGGGTGTTAGCGGAGTGCGTATGCTCAATAGAAGATGGATTTTCCGTTCACGATTTTAGAATGGTAGTAGGACCAAATTTTACAAACCTAATATTTGACGTAGCCGTTCCGTACGAGTCAAAACTAACAGATGAGTACATTAAGGAAGAACTAAGGAAAAAAGTTAGTAAAATGGGCTCTCAGTATAGGCTAGTTGTAAAAATAGAAAAACAAACGATATAGGAAGAAAAATATGAAAGTTTTAATAGCAATAGATTCATTTAAGGGAAGTTTAACTTCTCTAGAAGCGGGACTAAGCGCAAAAGAGGGCGTAAAGAGAGTATATCCAAACGCGGAAGTGGAAGTTTCGCCAATAGCAGACGGCGGAGAGGGCACGGTTGAAGCGTTAATAACGGCTCTAGACGGAGAGTTAGTTAAAGTAAAAGTGCTAAATCCACTAGGCGAAGAAATATTTGCAGAATACGGCATAGTAAATAATACTGCAATTATGGAGATGTCCACGTGCGCAGGTATTACGTTAGTTGAAAAAGAAAAACTAAACCCAATGATTGCGACGACCTACGGAGTTGGACAAATGATAGAAGACGCGCTAAATAGGGGCGTTAGAAAGTTCATAATAGGAATAGGTGGTAGCGCTACTAACGACGGCGGGGTGGGAATGCTCTCGGCGTTAGGCTTTGAATTTTTAGATAAAAATGGAGAAAAAATCTCGTTTGGAGCAAAGGGATTAAGCGACCTTGATAAGATAAAGATAGACAAGGCAAATCCAAAACTAAAAGAGAGTCAATTTTTCGTTGCGTGCGACGTAAAAAATCCACTCTGTGGAGAGAGTGGTTGCAGTAGAGTATTTTCAAGACAAAAAGGTGCGAAAGAAGAAGATATTCCTATAATGGACGAGTGGCTATCTAACTATGCCGATATAACTAAAACGGTTATAGAAAGCGCCGATAAAAACGCTTTTGGAACGGGTGCAGCAGGTGGCATGGGCTTTGCGTTACTAAATTATTTAAATGCAACTTTGCAATCTGGCATAGAGTTAGTTTTAAAAGAAATTAAACTTGAAGAAAAAGTAAAGGACGTTGATTTAGTAATTACGGGAGAAGGCAAAATTGACGGGCAAACGGCTTTTGGCAAAGCGCCGATTGGCGTGGCGAAATTGGCAAAAAAATACGGCAAAACGGTATTTGCGTTTGCAGGTGCAGTTGACGACGACGCTAAAACCAACAATGATTTTGGCTTAGACGCAATATTTTCTATAACCCCATCTGCTTGTAGTCTAGAAAAGGCTATGAATAAAGACAACGCTAAAAAGAATATGGCGAACACCGTTGAGCAAGTTTTAAGGGCGTATAAAAAGGCTAGAGAGTAAATAAAAAAAGTCGTATCTATTGATACGACTTTTTTGGTAGTCCCACGGAGACTCGAACTCCGGATTCAGCCTTGAGAGGGCTGCGTCTTAACCGCTTGACCATGAGACCAAATATTTTTAGCAAGGATATTTTAGCACAATATTTTTATAATTGCAACTTTTTTTAAGCGATTTAAAAAAACGACCTGCATTGGCCGACGGAAAAGAAAATAATAACCCGTTTTCTAACAGGCGAATACCTCTCCCAAAGAGTCTGCATCTCTAACAAAAAGTGTTCAGGAATACGCTGAACTAAGAGCCCCGCTTCTAATTGAGAATATGGTTTTCTTTAATATAAATTGTGGATTTTTTTTGCAATTCCTATCGCACCATGAAGGCTAAGATTATTGTAGCAAAAAAAAGTGATTAAGGCAAGGAATAATTGACAAATTTAAGTAAATATTGTAATATTTTTCTTGGAAATATTTACCTATGAAAAAACTACTAAATTTAAGAACTGCGCTATTTGTGGCATTGTCTATGATTTCTGGGATAACGTTCACTTATTTTGTATATAGTGAAATGGTTTTCTATTCCCTTTTAACGCTAGTAGTTTTTCTAGGGTTAGTTGCATTATATATTACGTTATGTGTAAAGGATGGTAAAAGGCTAAAGGGCTTAATTTTATCATCTCTTTTTTTAATTGTCGCAATACTTGGTGGAAGTTATGTCACTTTTAAGTTTGAAAATTACCTAAACGCAGATTTAGGTAATCATTATTCTTCGGTGACAGGGAGAGTGGTTAGCGTCGTAGAGCAAGGCGATTACACGGTAGCCGTTTTATCCAACGTAGAAATAGGCTATCCCGAAGATATAGAGAGCAAGTATAAGGTTAGAGTTATTATCGACGGAAACGTTCAATTAGAGATAGGGGATATAATAAATTACGAGCAAAACCTTATTGATTTAGGAATAGTAAGCAACGGAAAAATATCCGTCTACGATTTAGGAAACGGCATAAAATATTTATCATATTTATCTCAAGATGAATATCAAATAATAGATAATCAAAAGACTATTTTTGAAAGGGTAAACGTTTTTATAAAAGACACGGCGGAAAGTGGGCTAGACCAAAAAGAATTTTCGGTAGTATACGCTCTTTTAACCGGCAACGCAGACTATATGGAAGATAGACTTATTACTAATTTTAGAGCGTCGGGCGTGGCTCATATATTTGCCGTTTCAGGACTTCATATTGGCTTTTTGTCGATGGCTTTAAGTTTTATTTTAGATAAACTAAAAACTAATAAAATCGTTAAGGCAATTCTAATAATATTATCTCTTATATTTTACTCTGGAGTGTGTGGGTTTTCAGCGTCTTCATTAAGGGCTACTGTTATGTGCTCTGTCTCTCTTATCGCTGGAATTTTTGGCGAAAAGTACGACGGAGTAAGCGCAATGGGTGTGGCGTTATTTTTGGTTTTGCTATTAAATCCGTTTCAGTTGTTTTTTGCAGGCTTCCAGCTCTCGTTTGGCGTAGTGTTTGCTATCTTGATTATGGCAAACTCAATAGCAAAACTCTTTAAGAAGATTAAAAAACTACCCGAAAAGTGGGCGTTTTCTCTTGGAAGTGTTATTTCTGCGCAACTAGCGAGTATGCCAATAATGATAATTCATTTCGGCACTCTTTCTTTGTGTTCGGTAATGGTAAATCTTTTATTTATACCGGCAGTTTCGTTTATATTTATATTTTCGTTAGCGTCGGTTATCTTGGCAGGAATAGTTGGCGTGTCCCACTTGCTTTTGCCACTAAATTACCTAATGAAAGGTGTGATTTTTATAATTGACGGAATAGATTTTACCGTCTTTTTAGTGAGTGGGTTAACGATAGGTGCTAGCGTAATATTTTATTATCTAGGACTACTCGTGTTATCGGGGTTTGTCAACGTAAAGGGTAAACTAAAAAAGATTACGGCGCTATCGATGTTTTCCATATTCGTTTTAACGGGTAGTATAGGTAGTTTAGTTGAGCATAATTCTTTTAAGATTTACGCAACTTCGTCGTATTCTCTTTGCGCTTCAATGATAGACTATAAAGGTAATAGCACGTTAATAGTAAACTATTCGAGAGGAAGTGTAAATACTTCGTCCTTAAAATCAATCGCCGATTCGAAAAATATAACGAAGATAGACCACCTAATAGTTTTAGATAATCAAGCGGACATACCACAATTACTAACTAAAATATTTAGTTTTTGCAAGGTTAATAACGTATATTACTATGGGAACAAAGATAAGAGTTTAGAGCAAGTAATAGAAAAGTCTTTTAAGGAAACAAGCGTAAATAATTTTAACGAAAAAATCGAGGTAAAACTTCCCTTTGCCTACGAAATTTTACTAGACGGAAAGGCGTTTGAAATAGAGCATAAAAATAAAAAAGCGTTGTTCGTTAGTCAATTAAGAAACCTAAGCAATTCTATATACCAACTAAAAAGAGAAGTGGAGATAGTATTTGCCGTTGACCTAGTGGAAAACGTATTTTCTATGGTTGAGAGCGAAAGGGAATACTCATATTTCACTCAAGCGGAGTTTGAAAGCGTAAAAAATAGGGGTAATATAGTTTATTATTTAAAATGAAATTTATAAAAGAATAAATTTTCGTTGCAAAAAAGTTGGGTTAGTGATAAACTATAATGGAGGAAATTTGAGTGAATTTTAGTGAGTTTAAAAAAAATCTGCAAGATAATAATATTTTTACCGTTTATCTTATAGAGGGAGAGGACGGGTATTTTAGAGAGAAATCATTAGAAATACTTAAGAGCGCGCTAATTAGCGAGCCTTCAATAAACTTGGTTAATTTTAGTGGGGAGCAACTCAAAGATATAAACGAAGAGGGAGAGTTTTTTGCATCGCTTTCTTCCTTTCCGTTCATGAGTCAAAAGCGAATGACTGTGGTGACGGAGTTTTATCCAAAGCAAGAAGTGATAAAAAAAATAGAAAAACTCTATCAAGAGGGTAGTTTAGAAAGTAGCGTTTTGGCAATCGTAAACGAGAAAGAAAACGAACCCTTAAAAAAACTATCTAACGTCTGTGTAGTCAGTTGCAAAAAAGCCGATAATTCCACCGTTTCAAGATGGGTGAAAGGAACTTGCGAAAGGGCAGGGGTTAAAATAGAACTACAAACGGCGTCGCTTCTAGCAGAGTATTGCCTATTAGATATGGTTAGAGTTTCTACTGAAACGGAAAAACTAATATCTTATGCCATAAAAAAGGGTGAAATCACCAAAGAAGATTTAGATTTGATGGTCTATCGTGATACCGAGTATAAGATTTACGAGATGACCGATTTTATAGCAAAAAAGAACGTGGGCAAAGCCATTGAGATAATATTTGAATTAATAAACAAGGGCGAGCCACCACAAAAACTTCTAACTAGTATTTACTACTATTTTAGAAGGCTATTGCACGTAGCAATTAGTTCTATGGACGACGTAGAACTATCGAAAGCCTTTGGGATAAAAGAGTTTGCCGTAAAAAAGGCAAGGCAGCAATCTTCATACTTTAAGAAGATTTCTCTAAAGAGAGCAGTTGACGTGCTAGAAGATGCAGACTATAAATTTAAGAGTGGAAAAATAGACGTAGACCAAGCGTTCTACGCATCGTTATTTAGAATTTTACTTGCAGAATAAAAGGAGAGAATATGAATATAGGAGAAAGACTAAGCGAATTTTTTAGTAAAATGAGCGGAAACTCTGAAATGCTTATAGCGTTAGTCGTAGCCGTTCTAGTTTTTTCGGTTTTGTATTTTTATCTAATCAAATTTTACGTAAACCACGGCGCAAACATTTTAGTTTCCTTGTTCGTTGCCGTAATGATAATAGCGGCGGGTGTAATTTCAATGGCTCAAACAATGAATAGCGCAATGTTTTTAATCGTTCCTGCGATTTTTATCGTATTGACGGTAGTATTATACTCGGTGGAAATTAAGAGATTAATTTTAGCAAAAAAATCTATTAAGTTATACGATATGAAACACTCTAGTAGGGCGATAGACGGCGAAAAGGTGGAAAAATGTATTAACGAAATAATCAAGGCGCTACAAAACATGTCTAAGAACGACGTGGGCGCAATTATCGTTTTGTCGTCGGGCAACGTTCCGGGACAAATAATAGATAGTGGGGTTAGAATAGAGAGCGATATTTCAAGTGAACTTATCGAAAGCGTGTTCTTTCCAAAAA
Source organism: Clostridia bacterium (assembly GCA_017456055.1). Classification (GTDB taxonomy): domain Bacteria; phylum Bacillota; class Clostridia; order Christensenellales; family Borkfalkiaceae; genus UBA1259. Next base: position 40,903 of record JAFTKC010000023.1, read on the forward strand.
CCCCTCTTCACGATGGTGCAATGATAATAAATAGCACTAAAATCGTAGCGGCAGGATGCTTTTTGCCACTTTCCCAAAACGTAGACGGAATACCTAAGGATTTAGGAACTCGTCACCGTGCGGGAATAGGCGTGACTGAAACTATCGACGTTATGAGTTTAATCGTGTCTGAAGAAACGGGTATTATATCGGTAGCAAAAGCAGGTAAGATAAGTAGATACGCCGATTATGAAAAGTTAAAGCAAACCTTAAGCCAATACTATTGGCAAGAACTCGATAATATGAGTATCTAGGAGGAAAGTATGGATAAAGGTAAAATTAAAACCGATTCAAACGAAAATAGAACTAAGGAAGTGTGGAAAACTATAGGCGTTATCGCTTTATCGGTTTTTCTTGCCGTGTTAACGGTTGTGGTAATTAATATTTAAGGAAAAATTTGATTGTATGAATACTGGAATAAGAGCAAAAAACATCATACTGCCTAAAGTTGAAGATTTACAAAAATTTTCTGTAATTGCTTGTGATCAATTTACTAGTGAAAGCGAGTATTGGGAAGAATTAGAAAAATTCGTGGGGGATAGTCCATCTGCGTTAAAATTGGTGTATCCTGAAATTTACTTAGAAAAGGACACCGAAAATACTATAAAAAATATAAACGCAAATATGAAAAAATACGCTGAAGACGGCGTGTTTTACCAACTTGAAGAAGGTCTAATTTTAACCGTTAGATCCACGCCATTTGTAAAAAGAAGAATAGGAATCGTGGCGGCAGTTGACCTAGAGGAATATGATTTTAAGGTAGGTAAAAAACCACTAGTTAGAGCCACTGAGGGCACTATTGAAGAGAGAATTCCACCTAGAGTTAGAATAAGAAAAGACGCTATTATGGAATTCCCACACATAATGGTTTTATTCGACGATAAGGAAAAAACTATTGCCGAAGAACTTTATGAAAAGAGAGATTTTCTAAAAAAGGTTTACGATTTCACACTCAATATGGGTGGTGGTAAAATAGAGGGGTATTTTATTAAAGATTACAAGCCCGTTTTAGAAAAATTCGATAGACTTTTAGATAGTAAAGTTTTAATTGAAAAATATGGTACTGACGATAAATTTCAGTTCGCAGTAGGTGACGGAAACCACTCTCTAGCCACGGCAAAAACCCATTGGGAAAACGTTAAGAAGGGTTTGACCGAAGAAGAAATAAAAACTCACCCTGCAAGATATTGCCTAGCAGAATTCGTAAATATTTACGACGAGGGTATATATTTTGAGCCAATTTTTAGATTTGTTGACGGCGTTGATAAGAAAGATTTTATAGAGAAATTAGATAAAGTTAAAGGCAACTTTGAGATTTTTGACGGTGAGAACACTATTAAAAAGCAAGCCGACCTATCACTCCCACAAACCATAAGAAATCTCGACGCGTTTATTAAGGAATACCTAGATGAAAATGGTGGTAAAATCGACTACGTTCACGGGGAAGAAAACCTTAAAAAACTAGTAAAAGATAGCGAAAAGGCGGTTGGAATATTCTTGCCGAAGATGGATAAGGGCGAATTATTTAGATACGTTTCTCAAAGTGGAGCGTTGCCAAGAAAGACTTTCTCGATGGGTGAAGGCGTAGAAAAGAGATATTATTTAGAAGGAAGTTATATAGTAAAATGATTAAAGTTTGTAAGTTTGGCGGAACCAGTATGGCAGACGCAAACGCAATCAGGAAAGTGAGAGATATAATAAATAGTGATTGCGATAGGAAGTACGTGGTGGTATCAGCACCTGGAAAAAGGAATAAAGAAGATATTAAAATAACCGATACGCTATATTCTTGCTACTCGGAAATTATGGAAAAAGGCAACTGCAACAAGTATTTTTCTCTAATTAGAGAAAGATTTATGGGAATTGTAAGCGATTTGGGGCTCGACCTTGATATAAATACTATTCTTGACAATACGGAAAAAGAGATGATAGAGAATAGAAGCGCTGATTTTTGTGCGTCAAGGGGCGAATATTTATCGGCTTTAATCTTTGCTCGCTTTATTGGCTTTGAATTTGTAGACGCAATCGATATGATTAGATTCGATAGCGAGGGAAGACTTAATATAGATTATACCGACGACAAAGTTAAAAACGTATTAAAGGGCAAAGAAAACGTAGTAATTCCAGGATTCTACGGCAAGAGTTATGAAGGAAAGGTAAAAACCTTCTCTCGTGGTGGTAGTGATATCACGGGCTCAATAATTGCAAGGGGAGTAAAGGCTGACCTATACGAAAACTTTACCGACGTTTCGGGCTTTTTAGTATGCGATCCTAGAATTGTTCCAATGGCAAAAACCATTAGACAAATTACATATAAGGAATTAAGAGAACTTTCATATATGGGAGCGAGCGTACTTCACTCGGAAGCAATTTTCCCAGTAATGAAAAAGAAAATTCCAATCAACATAAAAAACACCTTTAGTCCTCAAGACGAAGGAACTATGATTGTGCCAAACGATAAGTATAACTATCGTGAGGGCGATCCAATCATAACGGGTATTGCAGGCAAAAAGGACTTCACGGTAATCATTATCGAAAAGTCTATGATGAACTCGGAAGTCGGCTTTATTAGAAGAGTTTTATCAGTTATCGAACATCACGGACTTTGCGTAGAGCACTTGCCGTCAGGAATAGATACCTTATCGGTAGTAGTTTCTTCGGAACAATTAAGAAACGGTATATTATCTGACGTTATCAATGAGATAAGAGAAAACGTAAGCCCCGATTATATTCAAGTAATAGAGAACATTTCTCTAATTGCAACGGTTGGACACGGAATGACGAGAAGACCTGGTACTGCTGGTAAACTATTCACTTCACTTGCAGAAGCGGGAATTAACGTTGCTATGATAGACCAAGGCTCAAGCGAACTTAACATAATAATCGGCGTAGCGAATAGCGACTACGAAAAGACTATTAAAACAATTTATAAAGCGTTTATTTAAGAAAAAAATTTTTATAAGGGAATTGGAGGAAATATAAATGGATTACGCAAAAGAATCGTTAAGATTACACGGCGAATGGAAAGGCAAGATTGGAGTAGTATCTAAAGTTAAGGTAGAAACCAAAGAAGATTTATCTTTGGCGTATACACCAGGCGTAGCAGAGCCATGCTTAGCAATTAACAAAGACTACAGCAAATCTTTTGAATTAACTGGAAGAGGCAACTTAGTTGCAGTAGTGACTGACGGAACGGCAGTTTTAGGCTTGGGAGATATTGGTCCTGAAGCAGGAATGCCAGTTATGGAAGGAAAGTGCGTGTTATTTAAGACTTTTGGTGACGTAGATGCAATTCCACTCTGCGTTAGAAGTAAGAGTGTAGATGAAATAGTAAACACGGTAAAATTATTGGCAGGTTCTTTTGGTGGAGTTAACCTAGAAGATATTTCAGCGCCAAGATGTTTTGAAATTGAAAGAAGATTAAAGGAAGATCCAGAAGTAGATATTCCTATTTTCCACGACGATCAACACGGAACGGCAATCGTATGCGTAGCAGCATGTATCAACGCGTTAAAATTAGTTGGTAAGAAGTGGGAAGACATTTCAATCGTATTTAGTGGAGCAGGTGCTGCAGGTGTAGCAATTGCAAAATTGATGATTTCAATGGGCGCAAAAGACGTTGTAATGTGCGATAGAAAGGGCATCATTTACAAGGGCAGAACGGAAGGCATGAACGCAAGTAAAGAAGAGATTGCAGAGTTCACTAATAAACTCGGCAAAAAGGGAACTATGGCAGAGGCTTTAGTTGGTGCAGACGTGTTTGTTGGCGTAAGTTCACCAGGAGTATTAACCGAAGAAATGGTTAGAACTATGAACAAGGGCGCAATCGTTATGCCAATGGCAAACCCAACCCCAGAAATTATGCCAGACTTAGCAAAGAAAGCAGGCGCAGCAGTAGTTGGAACGGGTAGAAGCGACTTCCCTAACCAAATCAACAACGTATTGGCTTTCCCAGGAATTTTCCGTGGTGCGTTAGATTGTAGAGCAACTGATATCAACGAAGAAATGAAGATTGCAGCAGCAAAAGCAATTGCAGGAATAGTTTCGGATGAAGAGTTAAATGCCGATTACATTATTCCAGCACCATTTGATCCAAGAGTTGCTAAGGCTGTTGCTAAAGCAGTTAAAGAAGCAGCAATCAAGAGTGGCTTAAACAGAATCTAATTAAAAATTATAAAAAAAAGAACTGATTTTTTATCAGTTCTTTTTTTGTCTTTTTTCCATTTTAAGCCAAGTATAAAAGCCGTATAAATCGTTAACTAAAAACACGAGAAAACACACAACGACCGAAACGTAAGAAATATCAACCACACTAGCAAAAACCCAGAGAATTATTAGTACTACGTCGTTTAGAGCGTAAACTAGAGCGAAGAAAGGGCTTCTTCTAAAGGTTAGGTAAACGGCAATAAAACTAGTGGTGATGGAAATAGTGCTAAAAACAAGGTTCGCCGTGTTAAAGTATTTTAATACAAAGTAAAAAAGAAAAGTGACAACGAGCGAAAGTAATAGCATAAATACAACTTCTTTTAGTTTTAAGTGATTAACCTTAACTTCGGGCTTGTTTTTTTCGTAAGGGTTTCTAAGCCAAGAAATAAGCGCCACGATAGCCATTGGAACGGTCATTCCAAGATATGTAATCATCTCTCCGTAATAGCGAAAAGTCCAAGAAATAATTCCGTAAAGAGCGCCGAAAATTATCATTAAAAATTGACCAAAAGGATTCCCTTTAGCACAAAAAATAAGCGAAGTTGCGCCTATTAAAGATGCGACAAGCGTTAGGTAATTGTTTCTATCGAAAAGTAGGAAAGAAACAAGAATAAAGGCAATAGATAAAGCCCATAAAAAGATTTCTTTTTTAGAAAAGTATTTGCAATAATTTTTCATAAAGTTCTCCAAAAAAATAAGCACCTGTTTTAGCGTATCTTCAAAGACCTAACGACACGCAAACAAATGCCTAGCATTTACTACCCGGTGGCAGTTTAATATTAAAACAAATTAAGTGGCAAGATGCTTAATTTTAAGCATCTTGCTCACAAAATCTCACTAAATTTTCTTGCCTAGAAAAACAAGAACGGCGTTTACTATAAAGAAAATTCCTGTAATCAAGCAAATAAGGTCAAGCAAAGCCCACTTAGAAACGATTAGCATTATTCCGATAACTAAACAAATAATAGCTGGGAGTAATTGAGAAAAACTACTTTTGATATTCTTAAAGATATCAATAGCGCTTTTAACGACTAAAAGAACTCCAAAAACTAATAAAACAATATCTGCAATAAGCCAACCACAAACAATTATTGCAACGCCGATGCCGATTTCAATAATGCCTTTCATAAGCGTGTTGCTTTTAAGTGCGTCGAAAACACCTAAAATAACAAACAAAGCGCCAACTATGGTCATTAAAATATCTAGAGATCCTCCTCTTAAAACTACTAATAGAACACCAATAACGGCATAAACTAGAGCAGTAATAAGAGTGTTTGTTGAAAGACTTTTTTTCTTTTTTGTCATAAATGTTCCTCCTAAAAATACTACTAATTAAATTTTATGATATAAGATAAAAATTGTCAACAAGTTTTTAATTTTTTTTGGGAACCCTTTTATATTGGTTCGTGTCCATTGGGGAAGCAAAAATAACAATTAATTACAAGTAAAAATACTTTTGTTTTGGTCGGAGTGACAAGATTTGAACTTGCGACCTCTTGGTCCCGAACCAAGCGCGCTACCAACTGCGCTACACCCCGATACATAGTGTTATATTAAACCAAATTTTCGTTTCCGTACAAGTATGATATGATGGTAGCGCCCAAGGCGCTTCCTCTCTCGTGCTGAAAGGCACTCGCGGGCTTTGGCTACAAACAGTTATCAACTGTTTGCTTAACGCGTCGCCCCAACTGCGCTACACCCCGGCGTCAAAGCAAATTTCGCTTTAAGCAGTTTATCTAAAGTTAAACTGCAAAGTCGCTTCATTGCTTTTCCTTTTTCCCAAAAATCTTTTACTTTGTAAAATCTTTTTTGGGAGCCCTAATTTTTTAGTGCTAATTAAATAGCCTTTATTTATTAAGGTTTAATTCAAACTTCCAAAGTATTATAACACTTTAAAAGGCAAATATCAAACAAAAAAACTAGGGCGTAAATTATTAAAGAAAAAATATTTTCGCCATAAACCCTTTTAAATAAAGTTTTGTATCTTGAACGATTGACGAGCGAATTTTTTTGAGTTATAATCTTTATAGATTATTTTTAGGAGTAAGAGATTTGAATACTATCGACAAACTTAACGATAAACTTGTAGAGAATAGGTTAGAGGGCTTAAAGGAAGTTCTTGCTAGCCAAGAAAGCGCGCCAATATTTAGAGAAAACGACGCGAATAACCATATTCACACAATATATTCATTTTCACCATATTCACCAACGAAAGCGGCGTATATGGCGTATAAATCGGGGCTAACTAGCGCTGGAATTATGGATCACGATTCCTTATCTGGCGCAAAAGAGTTTAAAAAGGCTTGCGAAATGCTTAATCTCGGCTCGACCTGTGGTGTTGAAGTTAGAGCAAAGTTTAATAAGGGCTTTGGCAGAATGAATCACCCAGACCAAACCGAATGTATTTATATGGCAGCGCACGGCGTAGCGTTAGCACACGTAGACGAATTGAACGAATACTTAGGCTATTATAGAGCAAAGAGAAACGAGCGCAACGCGAAAATGTGCAAACTTATCACGGATAAGTTCTCTAAATTTGGTATTACCCTAGATTTTAGAGAGGACGTTAAGCCGTTATCACAAACGGAAGAGGGAGGCTCAATCACCGAAAGGCACTTGCTATTTGCACTAGCAGTAAAACTATCAAATAGATTTGGCAGAACGGAAAGCCTTATAAACTTCTTGGAAAACGACCTAAAACTAGGTGTTGCAGAAAAGATTAAGGGCTATTTACTAGACCAAAATAACGAACATTTCTTGTACGATTTATTAGGCGTGTTAAAAGCCGATGCAAAATTTTTCTATATTGATGCAGACGAAGAAATGCCTGTAGCCGAAGAATTTATTAAAAAGGCAACTTCCTTGGGTGCAATTCCAGCATACGCATATCTTGGCGACGTGGGGAACTCGGTCACGGGTGATAAAAAGGCGCAAAAGTTTGAAGACGATTTCCTAGAAGAATTGATGATAGAAATCAAAAAGGCAGGCTTTAAGGCTATTGCGTATATGCCGACGAGAAATACCCCTGAACAATTAAAAAGACTTCAAGGCTTGTGCAAGAAATACGATATGTTTGAAATTAGTGGCGAAGATATAAATTCACCACGTCAACAATTTTGTTGTAAGGCGTTAGCGTTGCCTGAATACGCGCACCTAATCGATTCTACTTGGGCTTTAATTGGGCACGAATATTTAGTAAACGAAAAGGGCGTAGAGTACGGAATGTTCTCGGCAAAAACCATAGAAGAAACGCCAAATTTGCAAGAAAGAATTAAAAAATACGCACAAATCGGTAGAAAAACCGTCAAATAAAGAAAAAAATAAAGGGAGATATAAAAAATGAGTATGATTGACTTAAAAGGTAAAGTAGCAGTTGTGACTGGCGCTAGCCAAGGCTTAGGAGAAGCGCTTGCAAAACGTCTTGATAAAGAGGGTTGCAAAGTAGCAGTTATCGACATCAACTTTGAAGGCGCAAGCAAAGTAGCATCTCAATTAAGCGACGCTATCGCAATCGCAGTAGACGTGACTAAATACGACCAATGCGAGCAAGCGGCAAAAACCGTTTTAGAAAAGTGGGGACAAGTAGACGTTCTAATTTCTAACGCAGCAATTGTAAAGAGTGGCGATATTTTCAGTTTATCGCCAGAAGCATTTAAACTTGTCACCGATATCAACCTTAACGGATATTTTAACACGGTAAAAGCGTTCGCTCCATCAATGCTTGAAAGAAAGAGTGGAAGCATTATCCAAATCAATAGTAAGTCTGGTAGAAAGGGAAGTTTCAAAAACGGCGCATACGCATCAAGTAAGTTTGGTGGCGTAGGCTTAACTCAAAGTTTAGCATTAGAGTTTGCTGAAAGTGGAGTAAGAGTAAACTGCATTTGCCCAGGCAACTTACTTAACTCACCACTTTGGGTAAATAGTTTGTTTAAGCAATACGCAGCAAACCAAGGCATCACCGAAGAACAAGTTAGAGAAAAATATATCAACCAAGTTCCAATGAAACGTTCTTGCGAATACGTTGATATCGAAAACGCAATGGTATTCTTGGCGTCAGACCTATCAAGTTATATGACTGGTCAAGCCATCAACGTGACCGGCGGCCAACAAATGTAATAAAAATAAAATAATACAAAAAAATACCAGCGAAAAGCCCTTCTAAACGGAAGGGTTTTTCTTTTATAAAAAATGCTTGCAAAAAAACTCTAAAAGTGTTATAGTAAAAGAGCCAAACGAACTTAATATTGTCGCAAATAGGCGTAGTTTATTTTTTTATGGGATAATTATGCTCCTATTTTGTCATACTATTCGAACAATCCATTTTGATAAAAGTGCGACTCCGTTCGGTAGTATGGCTATGTCTATGCTTGCGATAAAGTTCGTTTGGCGACAACTTGGAGTTTCGCATTTTTTGTGCGCTAACTTCAGTTGGCGCACTTTTTTTATTTTAGGAGGAGAAAAGAATGCACAAATGTAGTTGTGGAACTGAATTCGAGGGAAAATTTTGCCCCGAATGCGGAGCCAAGTGGGAAGAGGACAAAGTTTGTCCAAAATGTGGGGCAAAGAGTACTGGAAGCTCTCGCTTTTGTAATGAATGTGGGCACCCATTTGTAGGAACAAATCAAAAGGTTCAAAAAGAGCAAAAGACAAGTGGTGGAAAATTGCAAAAAATTTATGGTGTTTTGAGTAGTGTTCCAGCGTTTGCTTTTGTATTATTTGCGATTTTATTGTTTGCTTTCTACGCTGCGCCCGTTGCGATTATGCCGGAGCAGGAATTTTTAGGAGAGAAGATTGCTGCGGAGAGTTATGGAAACGTGTACTCTATGTATTCGGGAATACTAGGTGAAATGCCCGAACTTAAAAACGCAATGTTAGCGTTGATTATAGTTGCCGTAGCGTCGGCAATATACGGCGTTTTAGTTTGCGTATCGAGATTTACTACTTTTGGGGAGAAACGAGTAAATCTAGGGAAGAACGAATATGAATTAAGTAAATTGTTTTCGTTTGGCACTTTCTTATTTTACTTGGTTTATTTAGTGACAGGTATAATTATTTGTTCAAAAATTTCTGCGCTTGACGAGGGGATGGGCGCTATCGCTGCAGGTTCTTGTCCAAAAATGCTAATAGCGTTCTCAATAATATTTGCGCTTATTGGCGCAGGCTCAATGGTTGCAAGAAATTTGTTGAATAAGAAAATACCAGAACTTGAGCAAAACGAAATAAAAATTAAAAAAGAAAAGGAATTAGCAGAAAAAAATAGAAAAGAAGAATTTTATAAAACGCACCAAAAACCAAGTTTCTCTACAACTATGAGCAAAAAGGAAAAGGTGATTTATAAACATCAACTAAGAATGTACAATAAAGCAAAGGAAGGAACGCCTTCAAGCGCTCTCGTTTGGATAGACGGGCATAAGGCAATTATATCGCTTGTAGCAGTACTTCTCGTTGTAGCGATTATTGGTGGAAGTATGTTGTTTACTTCTCTTGGTAATATTTTTAGGGTTAAGACCGTAGAAAAAATTGAACTTGGTTCTAGTAAACAACAAGTGACCAAGATTCTTGGAGATCCATATTTAAAAAGTGTCACCGATTATCGCTGGCAATATTTTAGTGATGAATATTTAGAAGTTCTCACTCAAATAGATAAGAATACCGAACAACAAGAAAAAGCAATGGAAATGGGCGACGAGATGAAACTTCTTGATTTAATGAATAAAGAGGCAGAACTTCTCGAAAAGTTAGAAACTATAACGTACGCCTACATAGAAATCAACTTTGAAAAGACTAGTAGTAATGGTTTTGGTGTTTCTTCCGTTTATTTAGAACCTAATAAAAACGACTTGGCAACGACTAGTAAAAAAGTTGTTGATAAGATAACTGTTAAAAACGAGTTAAAAAGTGTGTTAGTGGATTGCTATCATGTTGATAACAGAATGATTTTCTTAAATCAAGACGTTTCTAGTGCTAAAGTAAATTACAAGGTTAGTTTTAAGGATGGCGCTTACTACTCGGCTTATGAAAACCAATTGACGATAGAAAACAATAAAATGCTTTGGAATGATATGTTTGCATCTTATGAAAGTGAAGTTGTCTTTGCTGGAAAGTCTATAGCGTCTATAGTTAATGGCGCTTGGAATACTATTGATAAAAGTATAACAAATGTTGTTTTGCCAGATAGTGTGACGAGTATAGGTGAAAAAGCGTTCTATGGTTGCAGTTCATTAACAAGCATAGAAATACCAAATAGTGTGACAAGTATAGGTTCTTATGCGTTCGCTAATTGTAGTTCAATAACAAATATAATAATCCCCGATAGTGTGACGAGTATAGGTGAAAAAGCGTTCAGTGGTTGCAGTTCATTAGAAACAATAGAAATACCTAATAGCGTGACAAGTATAGGTGATTCTGCGTTTGTTTAACCCCAATTGAACACTTAATATAGTAGAAAATCAGTCTTTTTTCAGTAAAAATCATCATATTTCAATAATAACAGGAATTTCGTAGGTGTCTTTGAGTCGTGGCTCAAAGCCTTTTTTTAATCCTTGAGTAGTGAAAACGTCATATTTAGTAATCATTTGCATAATAGCAAAACCCCGACGGTCTTTGTTACCATCGGGGTTATTTTTATCTTCATCGTCGGGTGATGTAGGTTTCGGCTCTGAAGTATATTTCAGTAGTAATTCAATTTTATCATTATGAACGAACACTTTCTCAACTAACAGATCGAGCATCATCTGAGGATTTTCTTTCGCTCCGTTTTTAAGATATTTCTCTATTTGAGGTTTCTCAATTCGTATCTCTTCACGCATACGTTCCATTATAAGTTTCTCTTGCAATTCTTTTTTAGTGGTTTCAAGTTCTTGCAAGCGTTCCTTTGTGGTATCCGTAAATATACCGTTTTCAATAGCGACTAAGATATTGCTTAACGATTTATTGATTTGCTGCAACTGTTTTTCGAGCATTTTTACAGGGTTCTCATTTTCGAGGCTTTTATTGTGTGCCTTATAAATCTCATCTACAAGGAACGCCAAATTATCGCCATCTATAAGATTGAATATCGTATCAATAACAATCCTATCTAAAACGTCTTTTTGAACGTGTTTAGTTTGGCAATCTCTTTTTCCAATCGCATTATAGCATTTGTAATACCTAAAGACACGACCAGTTCTTGATGTTCCAGTGTAGGAAGTAAGTCTTGCACCACATTGACCACAAAACGCTTTTCCTCTAAGTAAATATGTAACGTCTGGAACGTGTTTACCATATCTATTAGCGTCTATTTTTTTTCTTGCTATTTCGTAAAGCTCAGGTGTAATGATAGGGTGATAAATGTCGTTATACGTTTCTCCGTGTAATACATATTTTCCTGTGTATTTTTCAACGTGAAGGATAACATACATATTAGCGGCAGTAAACGGTTTTCCACGATAGAGAATACCACGTTCGGCAAAATCTCTTTCTATGTCAATACCACGTTCACCTGAAGCATACCTTGTGAATATCTCTTTTACAACGGCAGCCTCTTCTTCATTTATCTTTACTTTTTTCTTTTCGGTGTAATAACCGTAATTTAATTTACCAGCACAGTGTAAACCTTTAAGGCGTGTTTCTCTTTGACCACGCCTTGTTTTTTGGGATAATTCTTCTGAGTAGTATTGGTTCATACCTTCAAGCAACGATTCAAGCAAAATGCCTTCCGGTGTTTCGGGTATGTTTTCCATAGCAGACAGAATTTTAATGCCATTGTCTTTAAGGCGTTTTCTGTGCATAGCCATCTCGTATTTATTACGAGAGAAACGGTCAAGCTTATAAACCAGAACATAGTCCCAAGCACGTTTTTCACTGTCTTTCATCATTTGTTGGAACTGCTCACGGTTATCATTCGTGCCTGTTGTAGCTCTGTCGATATACGAATGAACGATTAAAATGTCATTTCTTTCGGCAAAGTCATTACAAACACGAACTTGACCTTCGATAGACTGCTCGGTTTGTCTATCACTTGAATAACGAGCATAAATAACTGCGGTTTTCATTTCAAACCCTCCTTTTCTTATTGTTGAACACATTGTAAAAGTTAAACTCGAACAATTTATTCGACTTAAAAATATTTTTTTTCAACATATCCAAACTCCATAATTTGTAGAATTGTCTTTCGACAACCACTTCCCATCGGAAAAAGGAGCAGTGGTCAAGGGTTGGGTTGAGTTATTCAGTTAAAATGCGTTCCCAAGAAAAAAATATTGTCCTATGGATATTTCTATTTAATGGTTTAAGCGATAATTTTTTCACTTGACAACCAGACTTTTTCTGATACCCAAACCAAAAAAAAGAAAGACAATTCCATTTAAGTATGGCTTGATTGGTGTAAGAGTATGGGTTGAGTATGGAATTAGTCTGCTTTAGGTATGGTGCAAAAAGAAAAAACACCACCTACAATAGACGTAGGAGGTGATACCATGAAGAAAAACGATACAGAAAGAAAGGTAGAAACTAACGGTGTTCCCGATTTCAAAGCAATTCCCAAAGCAGTATTAGAACCGGTAATAGAAACGTTACTTGCGAATATGCTCGCTTATTTCAAAGAAAATAAGGAAGAATAGGGCATTTTTAGGGGCAAACAAATCTTTTATTATACTAAAGTATATATGACAACTATTGTCATCATTATAATAAATTTTTATAGGAAAATTTTTCCAAAAGTCCTAAGTTGCGATTGACTTTTTTGTTGCACTATGGTATATTATTTGTAGGAGCAGAAAGCACCCACTAAAACCAAGGAGCAATAAAATGGCACGTGGATTTGATGAAGGTATGTTAAATGAGATTCAACAGTTCATTGAGCAATACCAAACACGATACAAAAAAGCCCCGTCTATAAGAGAAATAGGGAAGGAGTTTCAGTCTTTCTTTAAGAACTCTTATTCAAAGGTAAATAGATACGTTCACGAACTTGAAGAGTTAGACAGATTATCGTTTACAAGAAATAAAGGTATAAACGTCAAGCCTGTTTTAATCTCTGGAAAGCTAAACACGATTTCCGAAGTAGGTAGATGTCCTTGTGGAACACCGTTTTTTGCAGTAGAGAACGTTGAGGCAACATATGACTTTCCTAGTGAGCTTGTAGGTAATGAGCCACACTTCATATTAACGGCAGTCGGTCATTCAATGGTAGATGCAGGAATCTTTGATGGAGATAAAATGTTTGTTAAAAAGCAAAATTACGCTAATTCGGGCGAAATAGTAATCGCACTGATAGGTGATGAGGCAACGGCAAAGATTTATCTTCCACAAAAGCAATATGCAATACTAAGAGCAGCCAATAGTTCAGTTAATGAAGATGGCACGAAACGTTATCCAGATATAAAGACCAAAGAATTACAAATCTTAGGTGTAGTAGATAATGTTTTGCATAGACCAAAAGCAAAAAGATAACAAGCAATCAGTAGTATAAAAAAAAGATATAGGAGAGTAAAAGATACAATAAGAGAGAGAAAGAACAAAATTTCGTTGATTTCTGTATGAGGAAGCCCCACCTTTTGCAGCCGTCATAAATAGTATGCGTATTAGGAAAACATACTGTGAAATTGGATTTCCCAACCGTTTCAATACAGTATGTTTAATTTAACCCCTTTTTACGTTCGGGAAAGGAGAATATAGAGATGACAGGAAAGAAATTCAAGGAACAACCAATTAAGATTTTATGTAACAACTGCTTGAATGAGATTATAGGCATTCGTGATGAAAATGGTGTTACGAAAGTGGTTTGTAAGTGGTGTGGCACAATAACGGTATCCAAAGTAATGAGCCGTAGGCACGTTCAATACGATATTTATGCTCCAAAAGGACAGGAAAATATCCAATAAGAACAAAAATTTTTAAAAAATGTTTGCATAATGCTTGCAAAATGCAATACAATATAGTATAATGATAGTGCGAAAAGCTATTATAATGCAGGAGGATAATAATATGGCAAGAACAGCAAATGTAATGACGAGAATAGAACCCCAAATCAAGGAACAAGCAGAAATGGTGCTTGCACAGTTAGGCATATCAATGTCTGCTGCTATGGAAATGTATTTAAGACAGATAGCATTACAAAGAAAAATTCCTTTTGAGGTAAAATTACCTTTAGCAGAGCCAATTTGTTATGGATCACTTAGTGACGATGAATTTAATGCTTTAATGGATAAAGCAGCAACTTCTTATGCGAGTGGCTTATGCGTAAAGGTAGAAGATTTTGAGGAAATGCTTAAGAAGGAATTAAACGTATGAGTAAATATCAAGTCTTATTAACCCCTGAATCTACACAAGAGATCAGGGATATACATAGTTATATTGCGAACACGTTGCTCGTTCCAGAAACAGCAAAAAAGCAAGTGAATCGCATAATGGAAACGATAAAGTCCTTAGATGAAATGCCGGAGAGATATTCTTTGTATGAGAAAGAACCTTGGCATACAAGAGGGTTAAGAAAAGTAAGTGTAGATAATTTTATCGTGTTCTATTATGTAAACAACAATTCAAGCGAGGTTGTAATTTTCCACGTGTTTTATGGTGGAAGGAATATAACGGAACTAATGAAGTAATCAAACAATTTAATATATATGGATATGTCGATGTTTATGGTCGGTCTGAAATAGGGACAATGTAAAACCATAAAATAAACATATTTCGTCGGTTGGTTTAACCAGAGATATTATATGAGAGGCCACCGATAAACGATAGATAGCTATTTTTATAGTTGTCTGCCGTTTGTCGGTGGTTTTTTATTTGCAAAAAAATTAAAAAACTTTTTTAAACTCGAAAAAAACGTTCGAGTTTAGCAATTAGAATACAGCCAAGAAAACAACGAAGGAGGTGAAATCGGGTGACAGCAAACGAGCGTAGAAAAGCAATCATCGAAGTATTGTGCCTACGCAGATTTGATACAAGAGAAAATCTTGCATTCGAATTTGGCGTAGTTCCACGCACGATTGAAAAAGATATTGTCATTCTATCAACTGAATACCCGATTTACACAACCCAAGGACGTGGAGGTGGTATTCATGTAGTTGAAGGATTTAGGTTAAACAAGGACTATTTGAATGATGAGCAGGAAGAATTGCTCACAAGGTTAATGCCCGGACTTAAAGGTAAAGATGCAGAGGTTATGAAATCTATTCTAAAAACTTTCGGGTTAAAAGGTAAAAGGAGTAAAAAGAAATGAAATCAATCCAAGAAATTAAAGAAGATTTGAAGATGATCCGTTACTACTATTCGAAAGAAAAGGAATTTGAGGCAGCATCCAAAGTAACGGGTAAGAGCAACTTAACGTTATTGATAGAGAAATACAACCAAGCAGTGCGTAATGCACCAATCAGACTATATGAGGTTTATGTTTCGTTGTATGTTCACAATAATACGCAATTAGTGCTTTCATTCGATTTAGACTGTTCGCCAGACTATGTAAGAAAGCTCAACAACAAATGCAATATCCATTTACTTTGGTAGTATCTTCGTATAATGGCGAGGTTACCTATAATTTGGATTTCTGTTTCTATTTAGGTGTTACAGGGGTAGAGATTGACAAGGAGGTGATTCAGTTTTGATTAGTGCAGGGAAAAAGAACAAATTTCTTCTCTGCATAATCGCAATCGTAATGGTAATTTGCACCATCTTTTCGGTGGTGCAACCTACCGTTGCTCATGCGGCGGAGAATGGAATAAGTTACGATAAAACGAACGTGTTAGATGACCTTCAATCTTCTAGTGTAAACGGCAAACCGTTTGATATTAAGAAATATCCTTTTGATGAGAGCCGTGATATTCAAATAGTTTCTTTTGTGGAGTATTGTTATTCCTATAAAGCGAATATGTTGGATAATTACGGGCTTTATATTTACATATATAATCCTAAGGGATTAAATCTTGATGCAGACAGTAGGCAGAACAAGATACAAATGGCAACTTCGTATGGTGCAGACGGTGTTCCTAATGGCTATACAAAGTTTAATTTGGAATTTTGTAACACAGTAGATGAAGGAAATTATAAGCATTTATTTTACAAATTTAAGGTAGTAGATAGGCAGGTTAACGGAAAGACTTTTGCACAACGTGTAAATAGTAATGAACGTAGATACGATGTTTCTGGTGTTGAATTGCTTACCTATGGTAAGCAAAATGCTACGGAATATGGTATTGGTGGTAGTTACATATTTACCGGATATGCCGAAGGGTATGGTCCTGATGAAAATGCAAAGTCTACATTGTCTTGCGTAGTTGAGGATTTAGAAACACTTGAATTGACGGTTCATCATACTAATTTCAGAACTAACGTATCAAGCTTAGGTGCAGACCATTACAACGAAGTAAATACGGTGTATTTTGCTGTTCCAGAGCGTGTTTTTGAAATGTATGGTAAGCTTCAAAAAATTCGTGCTGAGTGGTGGGAATACAAAACCAAAATGGCGGCTGTAACTTCTAACCAAAACTTTTACAATCAAATGTTGCAATATACCGGAACGTATACGGGGGAACATAACAGTTCCGTTCCTATATGGCTTTACTCAGGTTATTCGGGGCAAAGCGGTCAAGGTTATTGCATCCACAATTTTGATTGGACGTTCAACAAAAGTTTGGAAACACAAAGCTCGCTTTTAATGGTTCAAACGTATTTCAGTAAAAAGGTTTCGGATATTCTTCCGTATGCTTTTTATTCACCAGCAGTAAGCGTTGATTCGGTATTTAGTTTCTTATATTCCGATCCAATTGCCGGGGATGTAGACAGCACGCAAGTTCAAGAGTGGATATATAACTATTCTAATGATTTAGGACATGGGTATATCGACTGCAATGGCAGACAGATTAGTGTTGATTTGTTTGAGGACAGCGTTGATGAAGGTAGAACGATGGGGTATAACGATAAAACCATTGATTTATCCGACACATTTGATCTAAACAGTTATGATAGCAACCATTCTTGGTGGGACAAGCTTTGGGATTATGGCTTCTCGTGGCCTGCAACAAATGGGGATTATAAAGACGTAGCACCTATCTACGAATTGAAGTCCCCAGACCTTACCGGAAGTGATGGCGATATAGCATCGAGACTGCTTGTAAATAAGGACGACGTGAGCCATCTTAAAGAGTTTTATGATACCGAAGTTGCGAACGGAAATAGAGTTATTTTATTCCGTTTTGCGAACACCGATTATTACTGTGCACCAGCGTTTGCTCCACACGTAGAAAACATTACGAAAACGGACACTTACGTTGCTCAGCAGACGGTATTTTTCGACTTTGATATTATTGAATTAACCTTCAATAAAGATGGCGAATATCACGTTATTCCTGTTGTATCAAGTCCTACCGATATAGTGAACGGATTTACTCAACCACCTGCAAGATTTCAGTGGTGGAAAGTAATATTGGCTGTGATAATGCTTATCCTTTTAGTAATCATTTTGTGGCCGGTGTTACCTTACATAATTCAAGGAATTATTTGGGTGATTTTGTTGCCGTTCAAGCTTATAAAAGCCATTATTAATGGTGTCAAAAAATCGCAAGAACAGCGAAAAAATTCTAACGAGGAGGAATAAACAGTGAAGACGATAAAAAGGATTATCGCTGTTGTCCTTCTTATCGTGGTTGTGGCTCTGGTTGGCTATCTGATTTATACGGGTAGCCAATTATCCAAAATTACAGATATGGAGGGAACGTATGCAGCGATTACGAACATTTAACATTATTTTGACCGTTTTATTATCGGTTAGTTTTGTATGTATTACTACCGCATAAACATCTGGCTTATGACGGCGATAAGGTGCTTGTAGACGGAATGCCTTGCGATGGAACGAATAACCGTGAAAAGATATTAAAAGCAAGAATTGAAAACTCGATTGCTATTACCTACAAAGACTTTTTGATTATGAATCAAAGCGAGCGTA
>JAFTKC010000024.1 GCA_017456055.1 Clostridia bacterium
ACAGACAGACAGGCGTAATTATACCGTAATACGCTCTCATTTCGCTTACAATTTTATATCGAACGACAAGCCGTTTAGTATTCGGGGTGTTGCGTCTGTTTATTAAGCGGTTTCTTGTTATAAAAAATTTTTAAGGAGAAGTTATGAAAAAATTATTAACTTTATTATTGTCGATGTGCATGCTATTATGTATAGGCATTGGCTTAACTGCGTGTGGTGGTGATACTGGGGATGGTGGAGATGAATCACAAACACCTTCAGGGTGTCAACATCAATATCATGACGGAGTATGTGAACTTTGTGGCGAAAAGAAACCAAGTGAAGGTTTACGTTATTATTATGTTTACGAGGAAAACTGTTATCATGTAGAAATTGGCACTTGTACCGATACTAAGATTGTAATTCCTTCTACTTATGATAATAAACCGGTAAAAGAAATATATGGTTTTAGGGATTGTACCTTTATAACCGAAGTAGATATTCCAAATAGTATTGAAAGTATTGATGACGAGGCTTTTAGCGGATGTACTTCTTTACAAGAAATTAAAATTCCTGATAGTGTTAAATCTATTGGGGTGTTGGCTTTTGCTAATTGCACTGGTTTAAAAGAAGTTTATCTAGGGGATGGAGTGAAAACTTTAGGATATGACGCTTTTAAAGGTTGTTTAGGTATTCTAAGTGTTAACTTTGGCGATAGCATCGAAGAAATAGGAAGCGGGGCGTTTAGTGGATGTTCTAGTTCTTCATGGACTGAATTAACTATACCAAACTCAGTCACTAGTATAGGTAGTAAAGCGTTTAACGGCTGTAAAGTAATTATTAGATGGGAAGAAAATCCTGCTATAACCGAAATTAAATCGGCTACGTTTGAAGGATACGCAGGCACGCGTATAGAAATACCTGAAGGCGTAAAAACTATAGGAAAAAACGTGTTTAAGGATTGTCCGTATTTACATACAATAACCTTTCCAAATAGTTTAGAAAGTATAGAAATGCAACGTTTTGAAAATTGTCCTTCGTTGCAGCCTGCACCGATAGGGAACGCAACCTATATAGGTAATAGCACTAATCCATGTCTTTATCTTGTAAGTAGTGTGGATATTTGGACGGAAACGGTGACGGTGGATGAGAATTGCAAGTTTATACGCTCTAATGCATTCTATCAGCATTCTGCATTAAAAACGATTAATTTGCCTGAAGGACTTATTGATATAGGCAATTATGCATTTTATGATTGTGGTGTTAAGAAGATAGTAATTCCTAGTACGGTAAAAAAGATTGGCGAGTTTGCTATCAATAGTTGTGACTCTTTAACTGAAATAGAAATTAAATCTACAGACCTATATCTAGACAACAGTGCTATTTACTCTTGCCCAAAACTTTCTACGATAAAATTTAGTGGAACAATGAACGACTGGTCTATTTTAGAAAAACATAAAGATTGGTGCCGTCCTTCACCTGGAACGAAAGTTGTTTTAGTTTGTTCGGACGGAAATGTAAACCTAGATTAATTGGTTTTATCGTTAGAAAACGAAATATAAAGTAAAAGCAGGATTAATTTCCTGCTTTTTCCATTTTATTATTTAAATATCGAGTTAAAAAAATTTGCGAATTGCTAGAAGTTATGTTATAATTTTTAATGTTTTAGAAAAAACTACTTATGGAAGAAAAAATGGCTAGATTATTTCGAAAAATTATTCCTTTTTTATTGGTGTGCGTGTTAGTTTGCTCCTCTTGTTATTATGAAAATAATAACGACAATAGTGAGCCTCCAACGCATCAGCATACTTTTAGTGATTGGGCTGTTGAAAGCCCTGCGACTTGCACTCAAGAAGGCGTGGAGATAAAAAGTTGCTTGACTTGTACTTACAAAGAGCAACGGAGTATTCCTAAAATTGACCACACCGAAGAGATTGATGCTAAAAAAGAGCCTACTTGTGAAGAAACGGGACTTACAGAAGGTAAACATTGTTCAAAATGCAATAAAATTCTATTAGAGCAACAAGAAATTGATGCACGTGGGCATAAAGAAGTTGATGATCCGGAAAGAAAATATTGTCTAACTTGTGGCAAATTTTTAGAAGATCCACTATACTCGTTTGGAGTAATTTCGGACGTTCACGTTAAAAATCCCGAACGCTCGGCTGATAAAACTGACACCAAAGCCAATTATATTAGGGCATTAAATTACTATAAAAGTAAAAGCGCAAACTTTGTATGTGTGGTAGGCGATACGATTTGGAACGGGAGTGACGGAGTTCCTGAACTAGATGAATCCAATCGTTATTGGCTAGAAGAAGTGACGTTATTTAGTTCCATAAATAACGACTATTTTAACGACCAAGAAAAAGGGCAAAAAGTATATTCTACAACGGGCAATCACGACGCATCTTTAAGAGGGTATTCGCACGGAGCGTACGGCTTAAACGAGAAGGTGACCTACTATAAGGACGGAACGATGAGTGGCGAGCAAGTGTGGGAAGATATAGTTGGAACGCCATTAAATTACGCTTTTGAGCAAGGGGAAGACGTCTTTTTATTCGTGGGAATGTATTTTTGGAATTATACAAGTTGGTATAAAAACGACGACGCGGAGAATTGGCTAAAAGTAAAACTAGAAGAAAATAAAGATAAGAGAGTATTTTTATTCTTTCATTTATATATGAATAATACCTACGATAATCTCATAGGCAATATGGCATATTCGGGAGTGCCTACAGGCAAGACGGTTGGCGACGCTTCACGATTTGAAAAGTTAGCAAATAGTTATAGCAACGTCGTATGGTTTAACGGACACTCTCACATCAATACCGAGTTGGCTAGCAATCCAAATTTTTCAAGTCCAAACGTATATCAAAAAGAGCAATCTATGACTATGGTGCACGTCCCTGCGTGTGCCTTTATAAGAGACCTTAACCAAGAGCAGACTAACTACGAGAGAAACTATGCTAAATCTCAAGGGTTATGGATAGACGTTTATCAAGGAAAAGTCGTAGTAAAAGCAATAGATTTTACCTCGTCGGAGTTTATAGATAATACGACATATATAATTAAATAATAAAACAAAAAGCAGGATTAATATCCTGCTTTTTCTATTTTATTAACTATATAGATTTTTTGTATTCTTGTGGGCAAGAACCTAATAACTTCTTAAATTGCCGAGAAAAATAAATATAATCGTCGAAGCCACAGCTTGTGGCAATTTCCGTTAGGGGCAAGGAATTGCCGTAAATTTTAATTAAGTTTACGGCATTTTTTATTCTAATTTCCGTTAAAAAACCTATTGGCGATTTTCCAACGAGTTTCTTAAATTGTGCGCGAACGTAGTCTTCGGCATAGCCACTATTTTTAAGCAACTCGGTCACGTCGAGAGTAGTATCGTAGAAATTGTTGATAATCGTGTTTCTAATTTTGTCAATTGTAAGTTCTATTTGGGTTGTAAAATCTATGTTTTTTATAACGAAGTGCTTAAAAGCAATAGAAAGCGCGTTTGCAAATTCGGTGTTATCGTATCTATTTTCTAAAATCATTTGTAATAACGAGTACCCGTCTCCCTTTTCGTTGTCTTTTAATATTGTAGGTGTTTTAGTGCGTATTAGTCCACCCGCATTGCCTAGTAAAGAGACGTATCGCAAATTTTCTTGAGAAATAGAGCCGTGTTTAGTAAAAGGTGGCATTATAATAACATTTCCTTTTTCAACCTGAAATATCTTTTCTCCAATATTAATTTTACCTTTTCCTGAGGAATAATAAATAATTTCATAATCTTCGTGTTGGTGAAAATTGAACTTTTCCTTGGAGTATTCTCCGCATAGCACTATATCTTTCATAGGTAAGGCCTCCTAGGGAAAGTATACGACAAAACTATCTTTTGTGCAACTATTTTTATTAAAAAAACTAACGAAAGGAAATGTATTGGTGATACAATTGAGAGGAAAAGGAAAAGAGGAATAGGCATTATGAGAAAAAACGAAGTCAATATGCTATCAGGCTCTGTGATGAAGGGACTATTAACGATATCCGTTCCAATTATGATAATGAACGTTTTACAATCATTATTTAGCATAGTGGATATGACCGTGTTAAAGATATACGACACGAGTGGAGGCTATTCAGTAGGAGCAGTTGGTGCTAGTTCAACGCTAATATCTTTAATAACGGGGCTACTAATAGGCATATCGGCAGGCGCAAACGTCATTATAGCAAAATATATAGGAAAGGGTGAAACGGAGTCAATAGAAAAATCCGTTTCAACTTCAATTGCATTTTCTATAATAGGTGGAGTAGCGTTGCTTTTAATTGGGGTTTTATTTTCTAAATTATTCTTAAAATTAACTAATTGTCCAGATAGTTTATTAGAGCAAGCCGTCTTATATTTTAAATTGTATTTTATAGGCTCGCCAATTTTGATGTTGTACAATTTTTTTGCTTCAATATTGAGAGCGACGGGCGACTCAAAAAGACCAATGGTTTTTTTGACGATTGGTGGAATAGTGAAAGTTTTTTTCAATTTCTTGTTCGTAGGTGTTTTTAAGATGCAAGTAGTAGGCGTGGCTCTAGCAACTATTGCTTCTTGGAGTATAAGCGCATTTTTGGCGGGATATTCGCTATATAATAATCAGGGAGCGGTAAATTTTAGATTTAGAAGGATCAAAATTTACGGTAGTTATCTAAAAGAGATTTTAATAATTGGAATTCCAACGGGAATGCAACAAGTCTTGTATTCAATAGCAAACGTAATAATAACTTCCACGGTAAATACTTTTGGACCGGACGCAACTACTGGAATTTCTATAGCCAATCAATTTGACGCAATTCTTTATCAAATTTCGGTTGCTCCATCTCTTGCCGTAATGCCGTACGTAAGTCAAAACGTTGGAGCGAAAAATATTAAAAGGGCAAAGGAATCTACCTATAAGGGACTTATGATTACAATTTTATTTGGGGCAAGTTTTGGCTCTCTATCGGCTATTTTTTCAGGACAACTATCCTCAATAATGTCCAACGACCCCAACGTTATAGCATATTCTAGGCAAAAAATGGTTATAATATCTAGCACGTATTTTATTAGTGGAATAAACGAAGTGTTGGGAGGCGCACTAAAGGGTATGGGCAAGCCGATCGTTCCTATGGTTTGCACTTTACTATTTATGTGTGTAATTAGATTTTTCTGGGTATATTTAATATTTCCACTATATAGAAACCTAACTTTTCTATATTTAATTTGGCCGATAGGTTGGATATTATCAACGATAGTATTGACGATATTCTTGTTAATAACAACGAGAAGTTTGGTAAAGAAATTCAACACGGTTAAAGAAAAGGTCAATTAAGCATTTATTTAACTCAACACCTTAAAATTGTTGCAAAATAACAAAATGTATGGTAAAATGTAAATAATAAACATAAAAAAGGTGTTATTTATGAAAGATAGGTTGCTTTTAATTAAAGAATTTATTGATAAAAACGGAAAGATTTCCTTTCACGAATTAGAGTGTGCGTTTCCAAACGTATCTTCAATGACCTTAAGACGTGATCTAAATAAATTAGAAGAAGAAAACGCCGTAATTAGAATTTCGGGCGGTGCATTATCGGTAAACACCGTTTTAAGAGCAAAAGAAGCGGACTTTTCCGAAAGAATAAATTACAATACGGCAGAAAAGTTAGAGATAGCCGATAAGGCGGTAAAACTAGTAGAGCCAAAGAGTTGCGTATTTATAGATGGTGGCTCGACTACGACGTATTTTGCAAGAGCCTTGCCAGACGATAATTTTTACGTGTTAACTAACGCGTTAGTTATTGCAGAAACTATTTTAAGAAAAGAAAAGCCAACGGTTGCCCTTTTAGGTGGCGACTTAAAGAAGAATAGTTTTATCACGGTAGGCAAAACCTGTATAGATTTCATTAGGGAAATAAATATACAAACTGCCGTTATGACGGCTACGGGCTACATAAAGGACACGGGGGCTTTCACTTGTGGAAGTCAATCGGAAGCAGAAGTAAAGAGAAGTATTATTCAAAAAGCCGATTTAGTTATAATGCTACTAGATAGTTCTAAGGTGAACAAAAAAACGCCGTATACCTTTGCCAAGTTAGACGACGTAAATATTATGGTAGTTGATAAAAATTTCCCAAAGGAAACCAAGAATCAAATAGAAGATATGGGCATACGAGTAATATAACGTAGAAATAGCCGTTGTAAAAAGCAACGGCTATTTTTTTGATATTGACAATAAAATATTATAGTAGTATAATTAAAAAAAAGGGGTATAGTTATGAAAAAAAGAATATTCACTTTAATAACCGTTATCATAATGATTATAGCCTGCCTATTTTCCGTATCTTGTGGCGAAGATTATGAAGAGGATTTTATAGGTAATCCTACTTTTAGTGGAACGCTTGATTTGGTGGTAGAAACTCCTGTAGAAAAGATACTCTATTATTATTCGGAAATAGACGTAGTTGCGTCTAATACTGCTCCAATACAAAAATCAATCAACACTAAATTAAATGAATTTGGTGGATACGTAGATAAGCAAAGCGAAAAGTTCTCGGGCAAAAGGTCGCACTATTGCTATATGGAAATATACGTTCCAACTGAAAAGGCGTTAGAATTTATCGACTATATTTCGGGAAATTTTGAACTTTCTAAAAAGATGACCGATTCTAGTGACATAACAAGTAGAATAGTAGAGGCTAGAGCGAGATACGTTTCTGCATTAGAAACTAGACAAAGATATAAAGATTTACTTGCAGGGGACACGTTATCTACTAGTGAAAGAATTACGGTAATAGGTGAACTTGAAGAAATAGAAAAACGCCTTGCAAAAGCCGAAGCAGACGTTGATAGAGTATATCAAGAATACGAATATTCTAAAGTTGTAGTAAAGATTGGCAAACAACAAACTAATTGGCAAATATTCGTGATTGTTTTTGCAGCCTTTAGTCCAATAACAGTGCCACTTTTAATTGCGGGCATAGTGTTTATCATTTATATCGTTAGAAAGAAGAAAAAGGCAAAAGCAAAAGTCAGCACAGTAGAAAACAAATAAAATAATAAATAAAAGCCGTTGCAAATTGCAACGGCTTTTTTTATGGATTGTTAACTATTCATTAACTTCAATATCGAAGTGTTTAACGTAAGTTTTTCCACTATCCAAATGATTAAACTCAGGTTTAGTAGCAAAATCGTCAATTTGTCCATAGATAGAAGGAACTCCGTCCCAAGGTTCAATGCAAATGAATTTAGCCCTAGATTTAGGGGTATGCCAAAAGCCAATATGTGGCATATCTGGGTAGGTGACCTTAACGAATCTATCCGACTTATTAGACTTTAGGGTGACCGACTTTGCCATGTTAGATAAAAATAACGCATCGTTATCAAACATTGAATGTTTTATTGGAAGAATTTTATCTTTCTTTAGTGGGTAGGGAGCAGTCTTTCCTAAATATTTAACAGCCCCGTCGGAGATTTCAATAACTAGATAGTCTGGTTTAGTAGGCTCGCTAAATTCAAGGTAGTGCTCGCTAAATTTAATTCCATCACCTAGTGGAACGTTAAATCCAGGGTGACCACCGATAGCGAAAGGCAAATCGCCGTTTCCCGTGTTTTCTACAGTGTATTTAGTGGTTAATTTATTGCCAGATAGAGTGTATTCAACGAAATAATTAAAGTTGAAAGGATAATTTTCCTTAGTGGTTTCATTGCTAGAAAGTTTAAAAATTATATTGTCTTTAGTTTGCTTTTCTACGCTAAAAATACTTTTTCCCGCAAAGCCGTGGCAGGGCAATGAATAAGTTTTTCCTTGATAGGTGTAAACGCCGTCAAAAAGTCTACCACAAATAGGGAAAATATTAGTGGCTCTATTTGCCCAATACTTTTTACTTCCTTGCCATAAGTATTCAAAATCGGTGGTTTTGCCGTAGATTGATTGAAGTTCTGCGCCCCTATCGGAGATTACAATTTTTAGTTTTTCGTTTTCTAAATAATAGTTCATAATCGTCAGTCCTTTCTTAATATTTTACTAGTTATATTTTACAACAAGAATAGCCCTTTGTCAATGGCAATAAATTAAAAAATTGACCATTGACAATGATAGCAATATTTGGTAAAATATAACTAAGAAAACTAATAAAATATTAAAAAGGGGGTTTTTATGAACACAATCATTACTATTGGAAGAGAGTTCGGCAGTGGTGGCAGAGAACTCGGCAGAAGACTTGCAGAAGAATTGGGGTTCGATTATTACGATAAGGAAATCATTACTGAAATTGCTAAAAAAACTTCTTTTTCAGAGCAATACGTGCAACAAATAATTGAAAAAAATCCACACGATTTATTTCCTATAACGGTAGGTCACTCTTTTTCTTACGTAGATTCTTATGCCTTGCATCAAAAACAAACGATTTTTACAGAGCAAGATAACGTTATAAACGAAATGGCTGATAAGTCTAACTGCGTTATAGTTGGTAGGTGCGCAGATTATATTTTGCGCGATAAAAAGCCGTTTAGAATTTTCGTATACGCAGATATTAAAAGCAAGGTAGAGCGTTGCATTAAAAACGGCACGGCAGGCGAAGAATTAAATCCTAAAAAACTTGCAAAGCATATAAAGAAAATTGATAAACAAAGAAGAAGTTATTACGAATTCTTTACTGGCAAAACGTGGGGCGATAAACTTAACTACGACTTGTGCGTAAACACAAGTTCCGTAGATATAAAAGAATTTGCAAAGCACTTAGCAGATATGTTTAAGGATGCAGAAAAGTAAAAAAATAAAAAAACAAAGGCTAACGAAACTCGTTAGCCTTTATAATTTAGTAAAAAAACTATTTGATAACTTCTTGTCCGCCCATAAACGGTCTTAAAACTTCTGGAACTGTAATAGAGCCGTCTGCATTTTGATATTGTTCAATAAGAGCAGGGAATACTCTTGACGTTGCAAGACCAGAGCCGTTTAAGGTGTGCAAATACGCAGGTTTACCCGTCTTAGAATCACGATATTTGGTGTTGTTTCTTCTTGCTTGGTAGTCGTTAGCGTTAGAAACCGAACTAACTTCTTTATATATGCCCATAGAAGGAATCCAAACTTCAATATCGTAAGTTCTAGCCATGCTAGCCGAACAGTCGCCAGCGGCGAGTTTGCTAAGTCTAAAGTGAAGCCCCAATTTTTCCATGAGAGAGCAAGCCTTGTCAACTAATTCGTTGAACGCTTCCATACTCTTTTCTGGGTGAGCGTATTGAACCATTTCCACTTTATTGAATTGGTGACCTCTAATCATACCGCGTTCTTCGGCTCTATAAGAGCCTGCTTCTTTACGATAGCAAGGGGTGTAAGCGAAGAACTTCATAGGGAGTTTAGATTCGTCTACGATTTCGCCTGCGTAAAGATTAACTAGCGCCGTTTCGGCAGTAGGAAGCATAAATCTATTCTTCTTTCTATCCTCGTCAACGTCGAGCCAATAAACCTCGTCGCTAAACTTAGGGAATTGTCCTGCGCCGAAGCCACAATTGTAGCCAAGTTGGTGTGGAGGAAGAATAAATTCGTATCCGTCTTTTAAGTGCTCAGAGATAAAGAAATTTAAGAGTGCCCACTCAAGTCTAGCGCCGTCGCCACGATATAGCCAAAAACCACCACCCGAAAGTTTAGTTCCACGAGTATAGTCGATAATGCCGAGTTTAGTGCAAAGGTCAACGTGGTTTTGGAGTGGGAAATCGAAGTTAGGTTTTTCACCGACAATCTTAACTACTTGGTTATTTTCCTTCTCGCCGTCAAGTAAGTCTTTGTCGGGAATATTAGGGATAACTGCTAAAAGATTGAAAACTTGCTCTTCAAGTTCTTTAGCCTTTTTGTCCCCTTCGGCAATTTTGTCGCCAAGTTCACGCATTTCAGCAAAAATATGGTCAACGGGTTGACCTTGCTTTTTTAATGCGGGAATAGAAGCGGAAACTTTATTTCTTTGCGCCTTTAAGGCTTCTACTTCTGAGATAGCCTTTTTCTTTTGAGCGTCAAGTTCTAAAATGGTGTCGAAATCAGCGTCGTAGCCCTTTCTCTTAAGTAATAGGGTGACTTCTTCCTTTTCTTCTTGAATTCTTTTTAAATCGAGCATAATTTTCTCCTAAAAAGTTAATTTAACAATTAGTCTACGATAATTATAGACTTTTTTTCGATTAAAATCAATGGTTTTAGGGTGGCTTTTTGTTTTTTTATTGTTATTGGGGTAATTTTGAAATATTTAGATAAATATTTCTGTGAATTTAATAAGATATATTTGCAAAAACAAGGTCAAAGGTGGTATTATATGTTGTAAGGATAATTATAGACCTAAAGACAAAAAGATAGAGATAGATATGTTTAAGAAGTTAAGAGCAGATATAAATGCGGCAAAGAAATTTGACCCTGCCGCAAGAAACAAGTTTGAAATTTGGCTAACCTATTCGGGCGTGAAAGCGTTATCGTGGCATAGATGGGCAAATTTCCTATATAGAATAAAGTTAAAAACTTTAGCGAGACTCACAAGTCAATACGCTAAACTTTTAACGGGCATAGAAATTCACCCAGCGGCAAAGATAGCAGGGGGAGTATTTATCGATCACGGCACGGGCGTAGTAATAGGCGAAACGGCAGAGATTGAAGAGGACGTAGTAATTTACCAAGGCGTCACCTTAGGTGGTACGGGTAAAGAGAAAGGCAAACGTCACCCTACTATTAAAAAAGGAGCAATGATAAGTGCTGGAGCAAAGGTGCTAGGTGGCTTTACCGTAGGCGAGTACGCAAAAATCGGTGCAGGTGCAGTAGTTCTAAAGGAAGTTCCACCGTACGCAACGGTAGTAGGCGTGCCGGGGCTTGTGGTTAGAGTTAACGGCGAAAAGCCGGATATCGACTTGCAACAAGAAAAAACCGATCCCGTTCATCAAGAGATTTGCCATTTGAGAGAAATGGTGTTCGACCTAGAAAAAAGACTCAATGAATTAACCGAAAAAGAAAAAGAGGAAAAGTAGTATGAAAATTTACAATACCCTAAGTGGAAGCAAAATGGAATTCGTGCCAATAACCGAGGGCAAGGTAAACATGTACGCGTGTGGAATTACCGTGTCTGGAGAAGCGCATATCGGGCACGCATACCAAGCGCTAATTTATGATATCATTAGAAAGTATCTAGAAAAGAAAGGCTACGAAGTGACTTATGCAAGAAACTACACCGACGTAGACGATAAGATAATTGCAAAGTCTAACGAAACGGGAATTCCCGCAGAGAAATACGCGTTAGATATGATAGAAAACATTAACGTTCAAATGCGTAGACTAAACGTAGACGATCCGTCTATTTGGATAAAGGCAACCGAATCAATGGACGAAATTATTGCCTTTGTTGAAGCGCTTATCGAAAAGGGGCACGCGTATCCAACCGATAAAGGCGACGTGTATTTTTCAGTAGATAGTTTTCCATCATACGGCAAACTTTCGCATAGAAATCTAGAAGACGCTATGAACGGCGTTAGAGTAGAAAACGACGAAAGCAAGAAAAACCCATTAGACTTCGCTTTGTGGAAGTCTGCAAAACCGGGAGAGCCTATGTGGGAATCGCCTTGGGGCAAGGGTAGACCTGGCTGGCATATCGAGTGCTCGGCTATGAACAAAAAGGCGTTTGGCGATAGAATTGATATTCACGGTGGTGGAAGAGATTTAATATTCCCACACCACGAAAACGAAATTGCCCAAACCGAAGCGCTTACAGGCAAACAATTCGTAAACTATTGGATTCATAACGGCTTAATCAAGGTTAACGGACAAAAGATGAGTAAATCTTTAGGAAATAGTTTACTACTTAAAGATTTATTGGATAAATATTCGGACGAAACTATAAAACTTGCTTTGCTGGAAACCAACTATCGTGGAGATATTAACGTGACGGATAGATTGTTTCCGGACGCAGAAAAGCACATGTACGATTTCTACAAAGTATTTGCTTTGGCAGAAGAAACGGGCGTACAAATCGTAGGTGAAAATCAAGAAATCGACGGTGAGTTTAATCAAGCGATGGACGACGACTTTAACACGGCACTAGCAATAAGCAATCTCTACGGATATTTTAAAAAGATTAAAGCGAAGATTCAATCGGGCGATAAGAGTTTTGCAAGTGATTTAAGTCAAATTAGAAAAACATATTCTTTGCTTGGACTATTCACGAAAGACGCAAAAGAGTTTATAAAGGAAGTAGACTCTAAAAATGCGCAAGCAATTCCAGAAGAAATAATAAAGATTGCTGAAGAGAGAAAAGTTGCTCGTCAAAATAAAGATTGGGCAAGGAGTGACCAATTAAGAGCAGAACTTTTAGAAAAGGGCTACGAAGTTAAAGATAGCAAAGAGGGATATACCCTAATTAAAAAATAAACGGTGATAAAATGATTACTTCAAAAGAGTTAAGAGATAAATGGATAAAATTTTACGAAAGCAAAGGGCACGTTAATATCGGCGCAGTTTCTTTAGTTGGCGACGGAACTACCGGCGTTATGTTTAACGTTGCAGGTATGCAACCACTTATGCCATACTTGCTTGGTAGAAAGCATCCAAAGGGAACTAGGCTATGCAACGTTCAAGGTTGCGTTAGAACGGTTGATATCGATTCAGTTGGCGACGAAACGCACTTCACTTTCTTTGAAATGATGGGCAACTGGTCGTTGGGCGATTATTTTAAGAAAGAGAAAACTGCTTGGACTTTGGAATTTTTAACTAAAGAACTTGGTTTTGATAAAGATAAAATATGCTCAACCGTTTTTGAAGGCAATTCTTTAGTCCCACGTGACGAAGAAACGGCAGGTTATTTAAGAGAACTTGGCATAAAAGAAGAAAATATTTTCTTCCTACCTAAAAAAGATAACTGGTGGGAATTAGAAGGGACTGTGGGCACGCCTTGTGGTCCTGATAACGAGTGGTTTTATCCAAGAGAAGAGGGAAAGGATTCAAGCGACTTCTTGACTTCTAATAGATACGTAGAAATCGGCAACGACGTTTATATGCAATATAAAAAGCAAGCCGACGGATACACCGAACTAGAGAACAAAAACGTTGACACGGGCTTTGGACTTGATAGACTACTCGTATTCTTAAACGGGCTTGACGACGGATATAAAACAGATCTTTTTGCAGGTGCAATTTCGTATTTAGAACAAGTTTCTAATAAGGGCTACGATAGTGACGCTAAAGTTAAAAAGGCAATGAGAATTATTGCCGATCACGTTAGGACGGCGGTTATGCTTATCGGCGATAGCAACGGAATACTTCCGTCAAACACGGGCGCTGGCTATATTTTAAGAAGACTTTTACGTAGAGCGATTAGATATTTAAGAGATTTAGAAGTTGAATCGCAAGTTTTACTTGGCGTTGCTAAAATCTTTATTGAAAAGGTTTACGACGAGGCTTATCCACTATTGTTAGAAAAGGAAGAGTATATTTTATTAGAAATCGAAAAGGAATCTAAAAAATTCGAAGCAACGTTAGCGTCTGGCATTAAAGAATTTGAAAAATGCGTTATGGGTATTGAAAGAAAGAACGCATTTATGAAATCAAAAGACGCTAATTACGTAGAAGAAAAGGCTATTAACGGTAAGCAAGCGTTTAGGCTTTACGATACTTTCGGTTTCCCACTAGAATTGACGGTGGAGTTAGCGCTAGAAAAGGGCTTTACGGTTGATGAAAACGGCTTTAACGAGGCTTTTAAGGCGCACCAAGAACTTTCTAAAGCGCAAGCCCAATCGGCGAAAGGTGGACTAACCGAACAAACGGAAAAAACCACTAATTACCATACGGCAACTCACATTATGCTTGCGGGTTTAAGAAAAATGTTCGGCAACAGCACCGAGCAAAAAGGGTCTAATATCACCGAAGAGAGATTGAGATTCGACTTTAATTTAGACCATAAAATGACCGAGCAAGAATTAAAGGAACTAGAAGATTTCGTAAACGAAGTTATCTCTAAAAAGATAGACGTCGTTAGAAAAGAACTTCCATACAATAAGGCGTTAGAAGAGGGTGCGTACGGCGTATTCCACGCAGATAGTGAAGACCAAATGGTTTCAGTGTACGTTATCGAAGGGGTAGACAAGCAAATTTGTGGTGGTCCACACGCTAAAAATACGGGTGACTTAGGCAAATTTATTATTAAGAAAGAAGAAAGTTCATCTTCAGGGGTTAGAAGAATTAAAGCAATTCTTCAATAGAGAAAATGATTATTAGTTTTTTAGGCGATAGTATAACGCAGGGGGTTGGAGCAAGCGAGCCAGAAAAGTGCTACGTTTCTCTCGTTGGAGAGATGCTTGGTTGCGCCGTTCACAACTGCGGAATGAGTGGAACGAGAATAGCTAGAAGAAGAGAGTATAATTACCACTCGACCGATTTAGATTTTAACGCTAGAGTTCCATTTTTAGATAAAAATGCAGACTATATCGTGGTATTTGGTGGCACTAACGACCACGGTCACGGAGATGCAAGTCTTGGCGATTATTATGGAAAGGACGTATATACTTTTTTTGGCGCTATGCGAACGCTTATAGAGAATTTATCAAAAGAGTATGGCAAGGAAAAACTTAGATTTATATTGCCTTGTAGAAAGTTTGATGAAAACGCCTTTAATCCGTATGCAGAAGAAAAACTAACGCTTAAAGACTTTGTCAACGCAGAAAAGAGAATTTTAGAAGAATATAAAATTCCATACTTAAACTTGTTTGAAGATTGGGTGCAAGCGCCAACGTCAAAAGAGAACGTAGGCTATTTTAAGGACGGACTTCACCCAAATGATAGTGGTCATCAAAAAATAGCCGAAAAAGTATGCGAATTTCTAAAGAAAAACCCCTAATAAAGTTTTTTAGTTCTAATAAGTGTTTGACAAAACAAAAAAAATGATATAAAATAAATAAGCATTTTAAGAAAAATAATAAAACGAATAACTAGCAATAGTTATTCTAATGCGCCGCTAGCTCAGCTGAAACTGAAAGCAGGTCAAGGGAGTGCGTCAACCGTATTTCCTCCGCTGTCGCTTCGGGCACAGAGCGTTTGCAACGCTCCATCCAGCAGGATGTAATGATAATTAAACTTGATATAGATAAATAACTAGCAATAGTTATTTAAATGCGCCGCTAGCTCAGCTGGATAGAGCGTTGGTCTACGGACCCAAAGGTCAAAATTGAATATTTCCCCCGATTTCGGGGTTATGCACCCTTAGCTCAATTGGATAGAGCGTTGGTCTACGGAACCAAAGGTTAGGAGTTCGAGCCTCTTAGGGTGCGCCAAAATTAGCCCAAAACACTACGTTTTGGGTTGTTTTTTTGCCTTTTTTTGGACGTTAATTAAATTTTAAGCGCTGTTCTAACCTCGTGGGTTAGAACAAAATGTGTCTTTTTTTATAGCAACTATACTAAACGTGCAAAACGACAAAAACGGCTTGTTCTAACCCCTGTTCTAACCCAACGTGCATTTTCCGTGTTAAAACCGAAGAATTTTACTATCATTTTTTACTTTGAAATATTTTTATTTATTTTTAGCAATAGAAAAGACGGCACCGCTTAGCGATACCGTCCATCTATATATTATTCAGTTTTATTTTGCTTTATAAGCGAGATATTCTTCGATAGAAGTAAAACCGAGTGCTTTCATTTCTTGACTTGCTTTTTCTAAAAGAGAAAGTTCGCTTTCTTGCTTGATTACAGGTTGTTCATCAGAATAGGCAGATAAGATTGTGTTTGCAGCTTTTATCTTAAAACTGAAATCAAGGTGCGAGTACACGTTTGCCGTTGTCGAGAAATCCGAGTGACCAAGCCACTCTTGAATTTCTTTTAATGGAACACCACTTGCAAGCATATTACTTGCACAACTGTGTCTTAAATCGTGAAACCTAATATGCCTTAAACCATTTTCTTTAATCAAGTCTGCAAACTTTTTGGTTAAATGGTCGGGATAAACGATTTTACCATCTTCTTCCACACAAACGTAGTCTAAATATCTCTTGTCGTAAACGTTGCCGTAGAAGGCTTTATTTTCTTCTATTTTAGCCTTATGGCGAAGCAATAGTTCTTCTACGGGCGGTATGAGTGGAAGCGTTCTATGGCTCGTTTTGGTCTTTAATTCGTCAGTTAAAATGACTTGTCTTTCAACCACGAGCAACTTGTGATTAATCGTTATGAGTTTATGCTCAAAATCGACTGCACTCCACCTAATACCCAACACTTCGCTTCTACGGAAGCCGTAGTATGCTGCAAGTGTTAAAGGAACTTCTAACGGATGACCTTTTATCACTTCAAACAATTTTTTCATTTCGCCTTTGTCGTAATAGGACATAGGCGATTTTTCTTTATGTATCGGCTCTAAAAAGTCAAACGGATTATCGGGAATTAACTTTGCTTGATACGCTTTGCGAAGTGCGGGGCGAAGAACACAGTTATAGTGTTTTAGACTTATTTCTTTAACCCCACGTTTTCTTTCGCTATCATAAAACTCGTTTAATTCCTTTTCGGTAACGTCGATTAAACGTAGCTTACGCTTATCAAAGAATTTTTTAAAGAGTGGAATATAACGTTTGTAGCCGTAATAAACCGAAGCCGACAATTTTGGCTTTCTTTCTTCAACGTATTTATCACAATAGTCGCTAAAAAGCATTAC
>JAFTKC010000025.1 GCA_017456055.1 Clostridia bacterium
CCAACAACGGAAACTTGTTTTAATTGGTATATGAATTTCGACTTGATTGAAAAGCCCAACGATATGAAAAAGTTGGTATGGGAATTTACGATTGATTTTAAACAAGCAAGGTCGTACCGAAAGGAAAAGGAAGGCATGCTTAGACCTAACCAATGGCACGATTTAACGGTAAGAGTATTTATGTAAAAAGCTCAAAAACATCCTAAAAAAACAAAAAATTAAAGTAGAAAATAGCGTGTTAGTAGTATAGTTAAGGGCCCCGAGAATAAGACGCTCAATATATCGCTAGCACGATAAAATATACAGCACAAGCAAACATCAAAAATCCTAGAAAGTAATTTTTAGAAAATTAAAAACGCTCCAAAATTTTGGAGCGTTTTTTTAATTAAATTTTTATAATGCTGATAAACAAGCGGCGCAACTAGGTACTACTATTACCCAGAAAGCTATTACTGCAACGAAAATCCATAGATAAGAATTTCTAGTTTTTCTCTTTTTCTCGTCTTGTTGACTTTGATTATTCGTTTGTTGATATGAAACTTTTTGAGGTTGTTCTATTGTGGTTTGATTGTAATAGGTCGTTTTATTTTTTATCTTTTTGTACTCTTTTTGTCTCATTCTATGTAGACCGGGGAGTTCTTCTATAAATTGGTCTACGTCTTTATAACCCCTAATAGATTCTAGTCTATTTCTAACTATCTCTAAGTCAAAAGGACGTTCGGTGGCTTTCTTAGACTGAACGTATATTACGAATTTTTCGTTTTCATTTTCTAAATTGATTAGAATTTTTAGAAGTTCGGTATCGGCAAAACGCTTAGCAAACTTAAAGTTTTCGTAAGAATTTAGATAGTTTGGTGCACTTTCAATATCGCCTAGTTGCTTTACTTGTAGTTCGCTAAACAACTTGATTAAATAAGCCTCGGCAAATTCCATGTTTAAGTTGAGAATTTCTTCAGCAAACTTAGAAGCGTCTTTATAATCGCCGACTTCTAGTGAAAGATAGGCTCTCTTCAATAGGTTGTCTATCTTTTTTTCTTCGTTAGTTTTAATTGTCACCTTAGCACGAGATTCTTCCTTTTCGTCAAAGGCAAGTTTTACCTTATCAACGAGTTCAGCAAGGGCAGAGCCTTCGTCTCTAAAGAAATCTATCCATTGTGCTTGTTGTAAAAAGTAGGTGTTTGACTCTGATAACTTAAATTCGTGCAATCTAAAGGGAATAATTTTCTTTCTAGCGCTAAAAGCAAGTGATAATTCGTTTCCGCAATGTGGCGAATCGTCTGAATTAGCAGAGAGTACGAATATAAACGCCTTGCAGCCGTTTACTGCAGTGGTAATTTTGTTAGCAAAACTTTCCCCGCCATGTAAATCGTGAGTGGCAATCCAAGTGTTTAAGCCGTTATCTTGCAAGGTTTTATTGATTAGGTCGGCATACTTTTGGTCTTTAGTTGAATAACTTAT
This sequence comes from Clostridia bacterium, assembly GCA_017456055.1. Taxonomy (GTDB): domain Bacteria; phylum Bacillota; class Clostridia; order Christensenellales; family Borkfalkiaceae; genus UBA1259. The sequence continues at coordinate 1,459 of JAFTKC010000025.1, forward strand.
AAAAACGTAAGGGGCTTCCATTTAACTCTTTCCTTAAAACTTTTTCCTTGGTAAAAAATTTACCTACTACTTCATTATATAGGCAAAAGAAATTATTGTCAAGAAAAAAAGAATAGCCCTTTTTTTGTGCTCTTTGTCGTTGACACTACTCTTTTAGTGTGATAAACTTATGTAGTAAACGTTTTAAGGAGGGTAAAAATAATGCTAGAGTTTTTGGGTTTTTTATTGATGTATATCGGCTACCCAGCCTTATTTTTATTCATTGTTGCGCTTTACGGACTCACTATAAAGTGGGGGCATAATAAGTCAATAGATAAAGGCTACGGCGCAACGCTAGGCGTTTTTTTAACCGTTTTTCTATTTTTTATAGGATATGGAATTTTGTGTTTATTTCCAACTAGAGAACAAACTCATCGCTACGGCTTAAAGACCTATTGGAAATGTAAAAAATGCGGAAATTATAATCTAGACGAAGAAAAAACCTGTTCTAAATGTGGAGAAGAAAAATTTTTCCATCACAAAATAGAAGAAAAGGAAGAGAGTAATGGAAAAGAATAAAAAAACGGACGCTCATTTTTTTGATAACGGAAGTTTTTTTAGGGGTGAGCAAAGAGTATATATTCACGTTTCTAGTGACTTTCAAGATTACGTTGGCGTTTTGCACGAACACGAGTTTATAGAAGCCGTTTACGTTATCTCTGGGAAAGCCGTTCATACGGTAGGAAATAGAGAGTATCAAGTTTCGGGTGGAGACGTGGTAATTATAAACAGCAGAGTCCCGCATAAATTTACCGAAATTTGCGAAAGTGAAGAAAAATTCGTTGCCTACGACCTTATGTTTACTCCCGATTTTTTAGACGCAAAAGCGATAAATATGAGCGAGTTTGAATCGCTAAAAAATAGTTTTTTATTATCTTCTCTTTTCCCAGAATCAACTGAACTTTTACCAGATATGCACGTTTCGAAAAAAAGATATTCTGACTACGGCGAATTGTTCTCTAAAATTTATTACGAATTTCAAGGTAAAGAAAAAGGATACGTTCAGTTGATAAGAGCGTACGTAATCGAGTTAATTATAAAATTTTTTAGAGATTTAGAAAAAGACGGTGTTAAAGAGGCGTCTAGAGAAAACGTTGCTTTAATTCACTCTGCAATGGAGTATATTGAAAGGAATCTAAACGTAAAATTACACGTTGACGAAATAGCGTCTAATATATTCTTAAGCCCTGATTACTTTAGAAAATTATTTAAGAAAGTGACGGGGCAAACGGTTTCAGGTTTTCAACAAGCGCTAAGAGTTGACAATGCAAAAAAACTATTGACCACCACTGATAAAAGTGTGGAAGAAATTTGTTTTTCAGTAGGATATAACGACCTAAAAAGTTTTTATCAGGCATTTAAGAAAGAAACGGGAAAAACACCCAACGAATATAGGAAAAAAGTTTAATTATAAAAGCCGAAAAACCTAATAAAAAAGCCTTTTTTACCAAAGACAACAACCTTAACTTAAAGTATAATTTACGTATACTTAAAGGAAGGTTGTTTTTTTATGGCAATTCAAACGGTAAATGGAATTATAAACAAAGAAGAAGCGGGAATTA
>JAFTKC010000026.1 GCA_017456055.1 Clostridia bacterium
CTATTTCTCCGCTAATAGTGATTTCAGGAAGAGAATAGGAGTAGAAGTTAGATGCTATATTAACAATGTTCAACTCTAACATTTCGTAAAGTTTTCTAGTTAACTCATAGCAAATGGACGATTTGGGTATTGTGTAAATAGCGTTAGCGATAAAGTCTTTTTCAAGACCAAGTTCGGTCATTCGTTTATGTAACGCTACGGCAAATTCGCCCGCCGTACCTGCTATATCTAACACTTTTCCGTTTGTGGACGGGAGCGATTTGATAAATTCTTCAGGAAGAAGTTTTACCATATCGTCGCAAATGTTGGATGGGGTTATTACGATAGCATCGCCAAGTTTACCAAACTTGTTTACGGCAACGCTTGCTCTTTCCGCAGGGGTAAGGTCAGTTGCTCTTGATAAGTTGTTTAAGTCTTGAATCTTATAATCTAAATCGCTTAACACAAATTTATTAGTCTTTTGATTTAAGAGCGTTAAAATGTTTTTACTTAAACCAAGATTTTTAGCGATTCTGCCGTTTTCTTCTGTTTCCATCTTTGCGATTATATCGGAAAGGGAGATTACCATATCTTTCGTGATAAACGCAAAGAGCAAAATTCTCGTATAATAACTTTGAACTTTCTTTGTTAAACTAATTTCTTGCTTGCGCTTATCGTCGGCAGAAGTAGGCGTTGTATCGGTTGACGGAGTAGTGTCGTCGTTCTCGTCGCCCGATGGTGTTTCGGGAACGTCAAGTTCGCTACCGTCATCTTCATCTTCGCCATCGTGAGCAGGAATAGACAAACCTGATTTAGAGCCGATTTCGTTTTCAAGTTCGATAACGGCACGGATAGAGCTATCGTCAAGAATACTTAAATCTACGGGAATTTCAAGTGCCTCGTCTTTTATACCCTTATCTTTTTGATAGTTGCTCACTGCTTCTAAAATATCGGTTGCAACAACACGCTCGATTTTATCTTTATTGATAGTGATAATAGGTGAAATTTCAAGTTCTTTTCTAATACGTTTTTCAAGTTCGCTATTTCCGCCAGTATCTACGTTTGCGTTGTAGATTTTAGACTTCTTTTCTTGCATAACAAACATTCTGTTCGGGTCAAAGTCCACGAGCAGAGTTTGTGGTTTCATATTGAATTTAATAGTTTTACCCGTCGTTTCATCCTTAAACGTTTTAACGTATTGGTTTTGCAAACGGAAAACGGCTTGGTCGTATTCTTGTGGAGAAGCTGTATCTTTTAGATAAAGCATCGTATCCCATTCGGGAACTGTGCTACCCGTAAGCATACGGTTTACGGTTAACGTGATAGTCTTTTTACCGTTTTCTTCGTGTTTTGTAATAGCCGTTTTAATTTCTTTTGGCGATTTATAAGCATTAGGTTTGTCCACACCGGAAATGTTTACGATTTCATATCCGTTTAAGTTGTGGAATTTATCTTTGTTTGTTTTGATAAGTTCTTCTAACGCATCGCAAGAAGCGCAATAAGGTAAAACGATTACGATATGACGGCACATTTTGCCGTCTTGAATTTTATCATAGTCAAGGAATCCCAACAGTTCATCATCGGATTTGCTTCCGTCGATAACTTCTAAAAGGTCAAGGATTTCTTTTTCATAAATAAACTTTTTATGAGAGCCATCGTCGGCTTTCTTTATACTCTGTGGTTTGAAAAGCGCAGAAAAAGCGTAGGTTGTCCCTGCTTTTTTAAGTTCTTCTAAACGTTTGCGAGAAGATTCGTTAGGACGGAACGCAAAACGTACCATTTGTGGGAATCCGTAATAAGGATTATCCCATTCCTTGCACTCGTCGTCTAAAATATGCTCATTATCCCAAGCCTTTTGCTCGTCAACGATGTCGGTAAATTGATAGAAAGCGATAATATCTTCTTTTTTGAACTCGCTTCCCATTAAAATACGGTAAGGTGTACCCGACAAGTGAATGGTTATATTTGCTTTAAGAGTTTTGATTGTTTTATCCGCTTCGTCAACGTCAACGAAGTCGTCGCTATCTTTCTTGTATTTAACGTCGCTTTCGTAGTTGTTTGCATTTTTTAATACTTCGCCGTATTTTTCTGCACGTGCGCCGAAATGAGTTTCATCAACGAGAAGAAGGTCTATGTCTTGACCAAATACTTCTTGGTGTTTATCTTTAATTTCGTCGCCTTGTAAATCTTGGAGCGTAAGGAATACAACGACTTTTTTACCCGAATTTAATCTTTCGGTAATAGCGTGATTATTATGACTTAAAGTATCCGCCGTTACGAACTCATATCCGTCAAATTTAACGTGACTTTCAACCGTCTTTTTCCATTCTGCCTTAACATCGGCTTTTGCAGAAACAACCACAACAAGTTTTGCGCCCATTTCTACGGCACAGCACATAGAAGTGAACGACTTGCCGAAACGCATTACAGCGTACATAAGCAAGTTTTTACGTCCGTTGGCAATTGCCGTTTTGAAAGCGTTAACAGTTTTTTCTTGATTAGGACGCATAGGATATGTTTCTATGCGGGGAAAAACGGTTTCTTCAGGTCTTAACGTTTCTACGCTATAAAATTGATATTTTTGAGTTTTGTTTTGATAGTCATTTCTAATATCGGTAATCGCATCTTCGACGTCTTCTACAGTTGCTTCCTTGAAAAATTCTTTAGAGTAGTAGATGCCTGCGGGCAAGTCAGCAAGTTGCAATCTTGATTTATGCTTTTCCATTTCCAAAAATTGATGCACGGAAAAATCACGGAAATAAACGCCGTCTATTTTCGCTTCGCCTTCAAATTTCTTTTCAAGATTAGGATAATGCTCTTCCCATTCTTTTAATCTTACCGATACAGGACGATATGTGTCGCCAACTTTTAGATAGTTGGGGATAGTATTCGTTGTGAACGCATAAATGTGCGGTTCAACACGACCTATTATAATCTCGTCCAAAATTGTTTTATCTATCATACAAAATCCTCGTTTGTAATTACTTTTTTATAAGACTGACAAACTTTACTTTTTTATTCGTTTCCCAATCCATAACGTAGCAATAAATGCCGTTGTGCTTTTTAGGATTATTCTTTTTACAGCCTTCGCAAACTTCTTCGTGGGTTTCTTCGCCCCAAATAAACGCTTCCGTTTCTATACCGTGTTTACAACTATTTGGGATTACAAATTTAAGTCCGTCCATTTGCCAAATGTTCCAAGACAATATTTCTGCTATTTCACGAAGCCAATTCTTACTCGGTTTCTTGTTAAACTTATCTTCGTAATAATCGCTAAACGTAAACAATAAGTTTTCACGAGCAAGTAGAACGTTATCGCCTTGCCATTCGTATCCGTAAACGCTTTTTACGGCTTGTTTTGCCCATTCGTACCATTCTTGTTCGTCGTCAACGTTTTCGGAAACAACACGAAGTTTTCTATCCAATAAACCAATTCTTTCCTTAACGGGGATAGTGTTGCCTGAAACGGTGTCGTAACGGCTTGCAAGATAAGGTGCTTCGCCACAAGAAATTTCCAAACGGTTTGCTTGTACATAGTCTTGCCAAGTTTTTCCGTCTGCCGTAGGGAAAGCGATTTTCTCTTCGGTTGCAGTCCAAGTTTTTTCTTGCTCTACATTAAATACGTTTTCTCTTCCAAACCAAGCATTGTCAACAAGATTGTTTTGTTTATTGCATATCCACGACGGAGTAAAGACTTCCGCTTTATCACGAACACGGGTCAGTTGTTCTTGCTTTGTTTTTTCCACACGGGGTTTGATGATAGTGCCGTTTTTACCCGTTACCGAGAACACCGTGATTTGTCGGTCTTTTGTATATGTTTCGTCATATTGGGTGTAATCGTCCGTAGCCCAAATAATATTCTTGCCCGAAGAATTGTCTTTGAGCAGAATATTTAAGAGCGTGGAGTCCAATGCCAATATGCGATTTTCTTTTATATCAACTTTAATTTCTTTCGCCATTTTAGTTTACCATCTTGAATTGCTTAAAAAGGTTAAAAGGTCGTTTATATCTTTCGCCCTTGAATAAGCGTCAATAGCGTTAAGCCAATTTGTTTTTTGTTGGTTGGATAAGCTCATATCATTCCAAATCATTTGTTTGATAATTTCAGTTTTTGCTTTCTCTAAACCTTTTTGGATAATGTAATCGTTTAAGTTCATTTGTGTTCCTTTTATTCTACCACACTAAATACGACAATTTCCGTCATATTTAATTATTTTCTTTCCCTTAACCTTCTAAAAAATGTTGCTCTACTTATTTTTAATATCAAAGACGCTTGGTCTGCGGATATTTTTCCGTGCAAATAATCATTTGCAACTCTATCAAAGAGTAATGGGTCAATTTTTATTTGTCCACGACCTTTATAAACGTTTTGTTCTTTAGCTTTTTCTATTCCGTGCATTCTAAGCCTTTTTTTGCGCTCAAATTCACGGATATACATCGGCATCAAAAGTCTGTAATAGTAAAAGCGAGATTTGTCGTCTATTACGATGTCATCAGCATAAAGATAATCGCCAAAGCAAATAATTTCAAGCAATTTTTTGTTGATACTATCCGACCTTCTTACCAAATCGTACATAGAGCGCTCTTTATAACTAACAGCATCTTTACCGTCAAAAGGCATAACGAAAAATCTATCGCCCGAATATCTCTTGTTTGTTTTAATGAGCCATTCTAAGCGGTTCAATGCTTGCATACCGCTTTCTTCCATCAACGTCCACAAATCTTCACGATGCTCACTTGGTGTTCTTTCCGCAATAAAAGTGGGAACTATGTTCTTACGTTCATATACGGCTTTTTTCAAACTCAAATCAAGTCCGGGAATGCCCTGAAATAAGTGGTCAGGCAACATATCAACAACGTTATAAAATGGACGGAATATATAGTTAAATGCACCGTCTTCCCATTCTTCATATTCAATTTTAGCAATTTTGTAAATGAACTTATAATCGTCTTCAAGACAGATAAAGCCCATTGTAGTTAACTTTCTCATTTTATTTCTCCGTTAATTTCTTGTAAGCAGGGAGCAATATCTTTTCAAATCTTTGTCTTAATATATATTTGTAAAATTCTTTATGAGTATCGGTTAAAAACGGTGTTTCGTCAATCAATTCGTCGATTTTTTCTTGCGAATATCTTTCACAAATTTTTATAACCGCTTCATTGCATTCCTTAAACTCTAATGAATTGATTACTTCAAAATAAGAACTCTTTTTGCCGTTTAATTGAACTTGCGACGTGGGGAATTTATAAATCCTTTCGTTTGTCATTTCTTCCGACTGCATAATTTGTTTCATTATATCATCATCTACAAGCTGAGAATAAAGTGATGAGCCATTGTCAAAAACGGGGGCAAGTATATATTTGTTGTTCTTTTTTAAGAATCCCCAATTCCCACCGTGTCTATCAAAGTTGCCAATTAAGGCGTCTACAACGTAAATATCCCAAAACATACTTATCGTTTCTTGAACGTTTGTAAGTTTTACATTATCTCGAAGCATTTGCATTATATCTTGATAGGAATATTGATAGGTTTCCTTGTCTTGTTCAAGCGAACTTTCGCCAACATCGTTAAAGGGTACGAATTGCGTTTCACCGTTAATAAAATTTTTGCACGCCACAACTTGCTCACCATTGTATAATCCAAGATAGGTGTCTTGCGTTTCAAAGCCAAGCAACTCAAAAATATGCGAGCCGACGTACTCAGAGATGTGATTAAGACGTTTTACACCAAAATTTGTTTGCTTTTGAAATTTAATCATATATTCAAAGCCGTCAACATTTACGCCAAATTTACGTTCTGTTCCACCATAATATGTGTTGGTTCTTTCGTATTTTGAAAAGTCTATCATATAATCTCCTCAATAAATCAATAGGGTTATGTTTCTATTTTGACACAATAACTATAGCACATATTGAAAGTAATGTCAAGCAATTATGGCGCCTGTATCAATAGAATCATAGATTGATTTTGATACATTTTGACATTTTCAGTCCACAAAATATCTGTGCATAGAAAAAGAACTTAGATTTTTACGTCTAAGTTCTAACTTTCTTTGATTCACCCGAAATAGTGTATTCCTATTGATTTTAGTATGTTTTTTCAAAATCCCTATGAAATACACGCTTCGGTAGGCTTTTTTATTTTGCTTATCTGCCTTTAATTTGAAACTAGGGTGTGGCGATAGAGTTTTGCGTATTCGCCGTCGTTTTTAACTAACTCTTCGTGCGCGCCTTGCTCTATAATTCTTCCGTCTTCTATAACGGCTATGCAATCTGCGTTTTTAACGGTGGAAAGTCTATGCGCAACGACGATTGTCGTTCTTCCCTTGCAAAGCCCGTCTAAAGATTGTTGAATTAGCATCTCGGTAGCGTTATCTAACGCCGAAGTTGCTTCGTCTAGAATAAGTATAGGTGGGTTTTTTAGGAACACTCTAGCAATAGATATCCTTTGCTTTTGTCCACCCGATAGCCTTACCCCACGCTCGCCGACTTCGGTGTCGTATCCGTTTTCAAGCGTGCAAATATAATCGTGAATATTGGCTCTTTTTGCCGCCTCCACCACTTCTTCAAAAGTGGCGTTTGGATTGCCGTATAAAATATTGTCTTTAATACTAGCATTAAATAGGTACACGTCTTGTTGAACGATTCCTATGCTTTGACGAAGTGATTTTGCCGTCACTTTGTTTATATCTTTTCCGTCGATACTGATTTCGCCTTGCGCTATCTTATAAAATCTTGGAAGCAAATGACAAATAGTGGTTTTTCCACCACCACTTGGACCAACTAAAGCAAAGGTTTGACCTTTTTTTACGCTTAGATTTAGGTCACGCAAAACGTCACTTTCTCCATAACTAAAAGAGACCGAACTAAATTCGATATTACCCTCTACGTCTTCTATATCCGTCGCACCCTCTTGGTCTACTTCGCTAGGTGTGTCCATAATCTCGATAAATCTCTTAAAGCCCGTCACTCCGTTTTGATATTGTTCCATAAACATTATAAGTTGTCTAACGGGGGCTAAAAAGACGTTGATTGAAACGATAAACGCCGTGTAGTCGCCAAGTTCAATGCTACCTGCGTACAAAAATAATCCACCCGCAATTAGCACCACCACGTTAAAAACTTCGGTGACGAAAGTAGTGGTAGAGTGAAAAACACCCATTGCTTTATACGCTTTTTTCCTTGCAAAAACAAATTCAAGGTTGCCCTTTTCAAACTTTTCCTTTTCGCTTTTTGAATTGTTAAAGGCTTTGGTCACTCTAATTCCCGAAATACTGCTCTCTAAAGAAGCGTTGATTTGCGCCGTTGCCTTTCTACTTTCCATAAAGGCGTCTCTCATCTTTTTTCTAACCGTCATTGATATAACGATTAAAAATGGAACGCATATAAAAATTATTAGCGTTAGATAAACGTTAATGGTCATTAAGTATACGAAGGACGCAACGATTGAGATGGACGATATTATTACGTTTTCAGGGCCGTGATGTGCAAGTTCGCTTATATCGTTTAAATCGCTAGTCATTCTAGACATTATTTTACCCGTTTCATTATCGTCGTAAAACTTATAGGGAAGTGTTTGCAAGTGGGAAAACATATCTCTACGCATTTGCGCTTGCATTTTTACACCGACCATGTGTCCTTGATATTGTATGAAATAGTTCAATAGTAGCCTTATTACGTAGATTATAAGTAGCACTACGCCAAACGCTATTATATTATTATACTCCTTGTTGGGAATATAATTGTTTAGCATAGTTCTAGTCATCATTGGATAGATTATCCCCACGCCTGCCACCACTAAAGACGCTAGCATATCTAACGTAAAAATTAGTTTATGTGGTTTGTAATAAGAAAAAAATCTCTTTAACATTTTACTTTCCTATAGTGTATTTATATAGTTCGGTCTTTGGAATATCTCGCTCTTTTGCAACTTTCTTAATTGCCGACTTTTTATCCATTCCCTCTTTGATATATCTGTCAATAAGTTCTTCGGGCGAAACGCTAAGGTCTATCTTTTCTTCGTAGCCGTCTACTATTAAAACGTATTCCCCTTTAGGCTCGAAATTTATGCCTTCTTCTAGGTTAAATTCTAGTGTGTTTTCGTGAATTTTAGTAATCTCTTTAACTGCAACGGCTTTTCTATTGCCAAAAACTTGGTAAATGCTTTCCACGTCCTTTTTTACGTCGTGCGGAGCAGAGTAAAATATAAGCGTTGCGGGGGTCTTTTTGAATTTTTCTAGTAATTCTACCCTATCGCTCTTCTTTTGTGGCAAAAAACCTATAAAACAAAATCTACTAGCATCTAGCCCCGAAAGTATTAACGCGGATAAGGCGGCGTTTGCGCCTGGAACTACGGTAAACTCTAGCCCTTCTTCTTTTAAGGCTCTAGTTAAAAGATTGCCGGGGTCTGAGATTACGGGCATTCCTGCATCCGAAATAATGGCGATATTTTTGCCTTGCTTTAGTTTTTCTATAATTTCACTTAGCGCTTGTTTTTCGTTAAATTTATGATATGAAAACAAGGGCTTTTTTATTGAATAGTGATTTAATAACGTCAAAGAGTGGCGAGTATCTTCGCACCCAATTTCGTCTACTGAATTTAAAACTTCAATCGCTCTATAAGAAATATCCTTTAGATTTCCTATGGGCGTTGCTACAAAATACAACATATTTTCCCCTTAATTTTCGGTGTTTTTTAATATTTTTAAGCCACTTTTTCCGCCTTTCACCCCTTCTACTAAAACTAGATAGGGCTCTTTCCCTTTGGCCGAAACCGTTTGCAATCTTTTTGGCTCTATATTATTTTTTCTCATTTCGGCGATTAAATCGACTAGCCTATCTGCCCTATGGCACATACACACTCTTCCCCCGAACTTTAGACATTTCCCCACGCTTTTCATTAGGTCTTCTAAAGGAAGATATATTTCTCTTCTACACATAGAAATACACTCTTTTTCCTGCGTTTCCCCTGCTCCTTGTTTGCAGTAAGGGGGATTGCAAGTAATTAGCGAAAATTTGCCAGCGTATTCCTTTCCTATATCTTGAATTTTAACGTTTTCAGCAAAAAATTTATCGTTTAGTCCGTTAATTTCTATGCTTTTTTTTGAAAGAGAATAAAGTGGCTGTTGCATTTCAAAAAAGGTGACCGATTTAATTAGATTTTTATTTAGTCCAAATAAATGGAATCCAACTATTCCACTGCCCGAACAAAAATCGGCGACAACGTCGCCCATCTTCACCCTCGCAAAGCGAGATAAAATAACAGAATCCGAAGTGAATTTATATAAACTATCGTCTTGATAGATTTTTAAGTTTTCTAAGTTTAAGTTTTCTAATACTTCCATAAGGAAAATTCCTACCTAAAAATTAAGGCACGATAAATTATCGTGCCTTGACTTTTTGCTATTTTATTATTCTTCTGAAATAGCTTCTACTGGGCAACCACCAGCACATGCGCCACAACTGATACAAGCTTCTGCATCGATATTGTATTGCGTATCGCCTTGGCTTATAGCACCTACTGGACAGGTGTCTGCGCAAGCACCACAACTGATGCATGCATCACTAATTTTGTATGCCATAGAGTCTACCTCCTATTTTATTTCTTTTCCGTAATTTATTCTATCACAAAAAATTTCGTTTGTAAATATAATTTGCTAATTTTCTTCTTCGTCTTCGCTTTTTTCCTTTTCGGGCGCGCCCTTCTTGAATTGAAGTTTACTAACTTCAAAATCTTTATATACTTCGCTTCCGTCTGCGTTAGTAATTTTCACTTTGCTTATTAACTTTAGCATATCGTTAGATATTACTACGCCTTCACCGTCGGGAGTTTTTACCGTTCCCCCAATTTTCGGCATCTTCTTATAAACTTCTGCGTAATAATCGTTTTCGTATTCTAGACAACACATAAGTCTTCCACAAAGTCCACTAATTTTAGACGGATTTAGGTGAAGTCCTTGATTTTTCGCCATTTTTATCGAAACTTTTGAAAACTCCGGCATACAACTACTGCAACAGCACACTCTTCCACAAGGCGCTATTCCACCTAGTATTTTGGTCTCGTCCCTAATGCCTACTTGCCTTAGTTCTATTCTAACTTTGAAGTTTGCCGCTAATACCTTTACGAGTTCTCTAAAGTCTATTCTATTATCCGCCGAAAAATAGTAGGTTAGTTTGTTTCCGTCAAAAGAGTATTCACACCCTATTAACTTCATCTCTAGTCCCATTTCCTCTATCTTCTTTGCGGCGTAGTCCATAGCCTCTGGAATCTTTTCTTGGTTCTTCTTGTTCTTTTGCTCGTCCTTTTCGGTCGCTATTCTTAATACGGGTTTTAACGGATGCGTAATGTTGCCGTCTTCTATTTCTTTTATGCCGAAAACTACCGTTCCGTACTCTACTCCCTTTGATGTTTCTACTATAACGCCTTGATTTTCTCTATACTCATCCTGCTCGTTGGCAGGCGCAAAGTAGTAAACCTTAGCAGTATTTTTAAATTTTACCCCTATAACTTTTGCCATTTATGTTTGCCCTCCAAAATTTGAAACAACAACCACTCGATTAACATGGTTTGGTTTGTGTTGAAGTTTAATCTAACTCTCGCTTCCCCAATCTTTTCGATTGCGTGTAAGGTTGAGCCCCTATTGTAGCCCACTTCAAGCGCGCCACTAACTAGTATTTTTTTGTTTACTATAAGGTTTTCACTCTCGTTATAGTATAAGAGTAAATCCCTAAACGTCAATTCTAGAACGGATAAAAACATTTCCGTTTCTATCTTCTTTTCGCTAATTTGCGTGGAATATTTTAGCACTTCTTTACTAGACGACATATTTGCTATTAAATCTAAAACGAAGTCTTTGGTTTCTTGTAGTTTTTCGTCGTTATATAGTGAAAGTACGCTACCCACAGTTCCGTCGCTAAAATCTACTGCGCTCTCTAGCCTTTCATAGTCGTCACACTCTTTTTCTAGCGCTTTTTTTAGCCTGTCTTTTGAAAAAGACGATATCTCTAACCTTCTCACTCTTGATTTTATAGTGGGAAGTAGCGCGTGTTCGTTTGTCGCGCCAAGCACGATATGAACGTTTTTTGGTGGCTCTTCCAACGTCTTTAAGAGTTTGTTTTGAGATTGCGCGTTCATAGTTTGGGCTGAAGAGATTATAAAAATCTTCTTTTCCCCTTCTATAGGCTTATAAAAACTCTCTTCCACAAGTTTGTTTACGTCCGCCGTCACAACTGCCCCTTCCTTTTCGGGAAAATACATTACGTCGCTATGACAATCGCTCTCTATTAACTTGCAGTTTCTACAACTCTCGCAAATTTCTTCTCCACTACATAGCATTAGTTTGGCAAAAACTTTAAGATATTCTCTTAACTTTTGCTCGTCGGGAATTATTATTAAATATGCGTGCGATAAGTTGCCCTTTTGCTTGTCGGCTCTTAGCGTTTTGTAGGCTGACGTTTGTTCTAAAAGATAGCGGTAATCTATCATATTACTCCTCTTTCTTTTAGCGCTTTAATTATCTTTTCGTGCGTTTCCCACTTTTCGCCACTAGCATCTATACAAATTACGCGCTCGGGATTTTCTTTTGCTATCTCTAGATAGCCTTGATATACTTTGTTGTGAAATTCCATGCCTGAAAGTTCCAACCTATCTCCCTTGTCTACTCCGCCTTTTCTCTTAAACGCTTGCTCCGGCGATAAATTTAAAAATATCGTGTAGTCGGGCGTGAAATTCTTTATAGCGTAATCGTTGATTTTTGCTATAAATTCCTTGCCAAGCCCCCTTGCGTACGCTTGATATGCAAAAGATGAGTCGAAATATCTATCGTACACCACCAGCGTTCCACTTTCTAGTTTGGGCTTTATTATCCTTTTTAATAGTTGAA
>JAFTKC010000004.1 GCA_017456055.1 Clostridia bacterium
ATTTTTTTTATTTTTTTATTTTGGGAATAAAATTCCTAAACATTATATATATAAAGAAAATATTTTTGTATAAAAAAAGAAAAAGTGGGTAAAATTTTTATAAAAATAATACTTTTTAGGAGATTTTTTATGAAACTTATTGAAAGTGAAACCTACGTTAACCTTGCAAAAGCGTACGCCGGTGAGTGCCAAGCGCGTGTTAGATACGAGTTTATCGAGTACGGCGCTAGAAATGAAGGCTACGGTCAAGTTGCCGAAGCCATTGATAAAATCGTTTATAACGAATTTAATCACGCGCGTATGTTTTACACCAAACTTCAGGAGGCTAGTGAAGAAACTATTAAAAACGTTGATATTTCCGGAGGCTATCCCTTTAAGCAAAAATGGGATTTAATTGAAAACTTACGTCTTGCTGCAGAGGACGAAAAAGCCGAAGTAGAACTATATCCACAATTTGCCGAAATTGCTCGTCAAGAAGGATTTAAGGATGTTGCTATTTTATTTGATAATATCGCTAAAATTGAAAACTGCCACATGATGCTTTTTTCAGACCTTTATAATCAACTAAAAAAGGGGACTCTCTACAAAAAGAGCAAGCCTGTTAAGTGGAAATGCGCCGATTGTGGCTACGAAGCCGTTTCAAAAGAAGCGTGGAAAAAATGCCCAGTTTGTTCTGAGCCTCAAGGCGACGTTATGATTATTTTAAGCGATAGTGAATAATAAATTTAGGCATTAAAAAAAGACTGAAAAAATCAGTCTTTTTTACACTTTTATAATCTCTAGATTTTTGCGTTTAGCATAGTCTAGCGTGTACTTTGTTCCGCCACTATTTTGGCGAATATAACACACTAGCGCCGTACTATTATCCACCATAAATCTGTTTCTTTTTAGCATACAATATGGTGTATATTCTTTAGAAACTAGTATTACGTCATCGGCATTTTCTAATGCTTTTTTATACTCTTTTTTTTGCTCTTTATTAAATTTTTCGTCTTGTTTTTTACACGGAACGCAAGCGATAATTCTAAAGTTATACTCTTCCTTTAATTTTCTTAAAATTTTAAAACAGTAAAGATCAAAGCCAACTGCCATACCTACTAAAAAAGTATCGTATCCTTTTTCTATTAAGTAAACGAATTTTTCCCTTACGTCGCTTTCTAGTATATTGTCGTACGCTCTTCTATGCCCAGAAACGCAAGCAGTGTACTTTTTTACTAAATCTACTTCATCTCCAAGAACGTTTATAGCGGACATTTTCTCTCCTTTCCCCTTCCTCTTGGATACTTTTCCGGTGTGTTTTTTATCTTTTTTATGTAAATAATTCCCCTTTTTGCACCTGCTAAAGTAAATTCTTCTACCTTTTCTATCTCTCCGCCAAGAACTTTTATTGCATTTTCGGCTTCTTTTAACTCTTCATTATAATCGCCCTTAAACGCAATAAATTTTCCACCGACTTTTACAAATGGAATACAATACTCACATAACGTATTAAGCCTTGCTACCGCTCTTGCAGAAACAAAATCATAACTCTCTCTAAACCCTTCTTTTCTTGATAACTCTTCTGCTCTTTCACAAAAGATATCAACATTTTCTAAACATAAATTTTTTACTACTTCCCTTAAAAATTCACATTTTTTTCCCGTTGATTCTACTAGTGAAACCGATAGATTTTCATTAACTATTTTTAGTGGCAACGCAGGAAAGCCACCACCTGAGCCAACGTCTAATAACTTACCTTTTAACTTATCAACGTTTAAGATACTATCAACAAAGTGTTTAACGATAATTTCTTCTCTTTCCGTTATTGCCGTTATATTGAATTTTTGATTATAATCCACTAAAAGTGAGTAGTATTTTTCAAACTTTTCAAGTTTTTCTTTGTTTAATTTTATACCGTTTTTTTCAAAAATTTTTTCCATGTTTTTATTATATCATACTCTCTTTTTTTTCTCAACTCTATTTTTTATTCCACAATAAATTTTTTGCTTTTGTTTATTTCTATTTCTACTTACTTTCTTACCACTTTTTTATGAATAAAATCTTTTTCTTTCTTCTTTTTATTCATCACTTTTAACTTTTCCACTTTTTTTACATTTATATTAACTTTTCTTTCCACGTTGATTGTTTATAAAATTTTCTTTACTTTACTAGCGAAAAATAAGATATCAACAAATTCACACAGCCTACTATATATTACAACTATTTTTAAAACTTTTAAATAAAAAATAACAACTTAAATAAAAAGTTTCAAATTTTAATAACACGGAAAAAAAATGCTAAAAAACTTGATTTTTAAGTGCTTCTATTATATAATAATTAAAGAGTATTATTTTACTATTAAGAGGTGTAAAATGAAAGTTATTTGCGACGGTTTAGATTTATCAGACGGTGTGTTAAAGGTTAGTAAAGCCTTATCTATAAAAAGTCCTAATCCCGTTTTAGAAGGTATTAAGTTAGTTGCTAAGGGGGATACTTTAACTTTAACTGCTACCGATAACGAATTAACCATCGAGAAAACTATTAAAGCGGACGTTTTGATGGAAGGAGAAACGGTTGTCGTTGGTAAGTATTTCGTTGATTTTACCAAAAAATTAGAAAAAGAGCAAGTGGAACTTTCTCGCCTTTACGATGGACAACTTCAAATTAAATATGCCGATTCTGAAAGTGAACTTCAAGTTTTTGGAGCGGAAAGTTTTCCCGTTATTAAAAAAGAAGAACAAGAAAATTTCTTTGAAATAGAAAAAAATCAATTTAAGGACTTAGTTGAGAGAATTACTCTCGCTTGTTCCACCGATTATAGTAGACCAATTCTAAAGGGTTGTTTATTTGAAATTAAAGACAATCTTTTAACTAGCGTTGCCCTAGACGGATTTAGAATGAGCGTTTGTAGAAAAAAAGTTAACTCAAGTGGTGACTTTTCGGCTATTATTCCTGCAAGAACGCTTAATGAAATAGTTAGACTTTTAGAAAAAGAAGATTCAATTAAGGTTTATATTCAAAAAAATACCCTTTTAGTTGAATTTGAAAATACCGTTGTTTATTCTAGACTAATTGAAGGGGAATTCGTTAAGTATTCTCATATTCTACCAAATAGTTTTGAAAACGTTGTGACCGTTAGAAAAGACGATTTAGTTGCTAGTATTGAAAGAGCGTCTATCGTTGCTAAAAATGATAAGTATAACGTTGTTAAGTTCGATATTAAGGAAGAGCAAATGAACGTTATCGCTAAATCGGAAGTTGGTTGCGTTAACGAAACTATTAACGTTAATCTTAGCGGTAAAGATATCTTTATTGCCTTTAACGGAAAATATATTCTAGATTACTTAAAGATTATTGAAGAAGAATTTATCAAAATCAATCTCAATTCACCTATCGATCCTTGTATAATTTCTTCGATAAATAGCGAAGAATTTATATATTTAATTCTTCCTGTTAGGATAAATGCTTAATTTTCCTTTATTTTAATTGACAAAAACTTAATTTATCTATAAAATAGATAAAGAAATTTAATAAAATACAAGCAAAACGCTTAGGAGAAATAAAATGAAACAAACTTATCAACCAAAAAAAAGACAAAGAAGCAAAGTTCACGGATTTAGAGCAAGAATGAAAACTCGTTCTGGTAAGAACGTTTTAAAACGTAGAAGAAACAAGGGCCGTCATAAAATCTCGGCATAATTAAAATGTTAAAAACCTTACCTGATAGGTTAAAAAGAGAAAAAGATTTCAATCTTGTTTTTAAGAACGGCAAAAGATTGTATTCCGATAGTCTTACTTTGCTTTACTACCCTGCTAATCAAATTAAGGTTGGCTTCGTAGTAAGCAAAAAACACGGAATCAGTGTAAAAAGAAATAAAATAAAAAGGCTTTTAAGGGAATCTTTCAGAAGTTTTGTGCCTAAACTACACAAAAACTTCTTTTTTGTTTTATTACCAAAGATTAGTGAAGAGTATTCCTTTGATAAATTTAGTAAAGATTTAGGGTATTTATTAAAAAAAGGCGATTTTTTAGATGCTTAAATTTATTAGTATAAAACTTATTAGGTTTTATCAAAAATATATTTCAATAAAAAATTGTAGATTTATTCCAAGTTGTTCTCAATATACGTTAGAGGCTATCCTTAAACATGGGTTTTTTAAGGGGGCTTTGCTCGGCGCTTGGAGAATTTTAAGATGCAATCCTTTTTCTAAAGGGGGATTTGACAAAGTTCCCGATAAAAAAAGTCTTTTAAAGTGGGTAATTTAATTTATGAATATTATAAATTTTGCACAACCGTTTACCGATAGTTTTTTAGTAGATATCATGATTTGGCTGGTAGAAACTTTTGGTTCTATCGCAATGGGTATCGTTCTATTTACGGTGATTTTAAAACTTCTAACCTTGCCTTTCGACTTTATGTCAAGGTTTTCTATGAGAAAAAATTCTCTTCTTATGGAACAAATGAGGCCGGATTTAGAAAAACTTCAAAAACAATACGCTAATAATAAAGAATTATATAACCAAAAAATGATGGCGCTCTATAAAAAGAACGGCTACTCTATGTGGGGGTCTTGCTTGCCTACCATTTTAACTTTGGTTATCTTTATCGTTGCTATTAACGGATTTAACGCTTATTCTCAATATCAAAATAAAGTTAATTTCTACGAAATGAGTAGAGCGTATAACAGCGTTATTTACGACGGATTTGAGTTAGACGATAAATATATTACTAAAGATGCAAACGGAAATTTAGTATTTTTAGATAGTGATCTTTATCCTTTAGTTAAAGATGGCGTTGCTCAAACTGCTAATCATAATATCGTAGTTAACTATAAGCATAATGACAACGGCGTTATCGTTTCTACTGAAAACGGCTATACTAAAGTAATTTTAACGTTTGATAAAGAGTTAAAAAATATTGTTTCAAAAGAATATAAGATTATCGTGGAAAATTTATTTAGCGATAAAGCCTTTACCTTTGCAAACGATAAGATTTTTGCCGGCTTTGAACTTGACAACACTTATATTTATAGAGACGACGTTAATAAGAAGTTAGTATTTAATGATTTAGAATTCTATAATCAAGCAAAAGATAATGGCGAAGCGGAAATAACCGCAGGCGATCACAAAATTTTCGTTTCAATTGTTGGTAGAACTATGACCGTTTATACCGAAAACGGATATATACGTTATCAAAAAGATTTTGTTTTAGAAAACGGAGTTCCAACCTTTTCTAATAATGTAAAGTATTCGGTTATAGAAAAACAATTATTTAATGAGGTTGCCATAGAAAAAGAAGGCGTTGATTTCTTCTTCGGTATTGAAACGGACGATACCTATATTAAAGTAGACGCTGAAAAAAATATTGTTATAGACGGAGTTAAACTTTTAGAAAAAGCAGTCACTTCAGTTGAAAATACCAATATTAAAATTGCTAAAACCGATTTAGGCTATACCCTATTCACTAATACCGACGATAGTTATATGCAATACTTTAGAGAAGTTAGCGTAGATAACGGCGAAACTAAGTTTAATTCAGTTTCATTTATGGCAAGAAGCACAGTTCTTCTTAATAACGAGACTTTATTAGACGATTCTGGTAAAAAGTTTAGTGAAGTTGAAATTAGTGCTGATGAATTTTTACTTGGTATCGCTCAAACTCGCTCAGCAGAAGCTTTTAGAGCAAACGACGCAAGTTTCTTGTGGGTTAAAAATATTTGGGTTGCCGACGGCGCTCATAAACACCCCGTTTTAGAATACGATGAATTTAAGGGCTTAGTAGCAACTACCGACAATTCTGGTTGTGGCTGTGGTTGCGCTTGCGACGGCTCTACTATCGAAGCACCTATTTCTAAAGAAAATTACGATTCTTTAACCTTTAAGTTGGCAGAAGAAAAAACTTCACCTAACGGATACTATATTTTATGTATCCTATCTGCAGGTATTTCTTTACTAACTCAACTCGTTATGAATAAAGGTCAAAAGGCGCAATTAGAACTTCAAACGGTTGACGGACAAGGCGCTCAAAACCAAAAGATGATGACTTATATGATGCCTATTATGATGGCAGTATTCTCGTTCATCTATACTTCGGCTTTCTCAATTTATATTATTATAAGTTCGCTTATTAGCGTACTTACTACTTTTGGAATTAACTATCTTGCGGATAAAAAGTTCAAAAAAGCAAATCCAACAAAGCAAGTAATTCGCGGTAGAGTTTACGTAGAGCCCGAAAAAGAAAAGAAATCTAAATCAAAGAAAAAGTAGCATTAAGGAGATAAATAATGGAATTTAGGGGCAAAACAGTTGAAGAGGCTACCCAATTAGGTCTTAGCGAATTGGGTTTAACCTTAGAACAAGTTGACGTTGTCGTTAAAGAAGAGCCAACTAAGGGCTTATTTGGAAGATTAAAAGGCAACGCAGTAGTTGAAATTACTAAAAAAGCAAACGATTTAGAAAGAGCGTCTACCTTTTTACAAGGAATTTTAGATATTTTAGACGTAAATGCCAAAGTAAATATTTCTAATGACGGCGAAAACGACGTGTTGACGTTAATTACCGACGATTCGGCTTCGATTATTGGATATAGAGGCGAAGTATTAGACGCACTTCAAACGTTGGCTGGAGCAATGGCTAACGTTGGCTCAACCGACTATAAAAAGGTTGTAGTTGATTGCGAAAATTATAGAGCAAAAAGAGAAGAAACTCTTATCAGTTTAGCGCATAAACTTGAATATAAGGCTACTCAAATGAGAAGAGAAGTTCAACTTGAGCCAATGAGTCCGTTTGAGAGAAGAATTATTCACACGGCGCTTGCTAATAGCGAAACGGTCACCACCAAGAGCGACGGCAAAGAGCCTAATAGATTCGTAGTTATCGTTCCTAACGATAAAGACGAGTTCTCTACCCCATACAACGCAGGAAGAAATAAAGATTCTAATAGAAGAGATAGAAACCGCAACGCAAAGAAAGGTGGAAGAGACCAAAAAGGCAGAGGTCAAAAAAGACCACAAAATTCAATAAGCGCTCCTAAAAAGACGAGCTTTGGATTTGGAACTTACCTTGGCAATAGCCTAAAAGATAAACAAGACTAAAAGAAAAAGCGTACTTAACAAAGTACGCTTTTCAATTTTTAAATTTTTATTGTGCTTTTTTCATAGTTCCACAGTGAGAACAAAAGGTTTTTGAATTATGATTAAACGAGCCACATTTATGGCATTTCCATGTAGTAGCAGACGTTTGAGTAGTTGCTAGTTTAACTGCCGTTGTAGTCGTTTTTGGTGCTACTAAACTATTTACTGACTTTGTTGCTTCAAATGGTTTAACAAAGCAAGAAATAAATAACGCAACAATACTTAAGCAAAAGCCTAGGATAACCCAGCAATCAAAATCGTGACCTCTATTTTCAGCGTTTAATCCTGTTTCAAATGCAATTATTGCAAACACGTTAAGAAATAAACCTAAAACCGACCAAAGTGTTTGACTATGATTTTCTTCTTCTGCCGCATTTGAAACTTTTAACGCAATAAAAGCGTTTATTCCAAACAAAAAGCCTAATAAAAACCAAGAGACCAAACTACGATTTTGTTTTGCTGCCTCTGTCATCGCTAAGAAGCCGAAAAGAGCATAAACTAAAATATAAACTACAATAATTAAAAAAGTCATAAACCTTCTCCTTATAAAAAAAATATATTTGAAAACACTAATATTATATAGACAAAAAATGTCTATGTCAACAAAATTAGACAAAAAATATCTATAATAATTGTATGAAAAATGTGTTTTCCGAAAATTTGAGAAGATTAAGGATAGAAAAAAAACTAAAACAGGAAGAACTTGCAAAAAGCCTTTGCACTACGCAAAGAAAAGTATCTTACTGGGAGAGTGGCAAGATCGAGCCTGATATAAATTCTTTATGGGCAATTGCCGATTTTTTTGAAATAAGCATTGACGAACTTGTAGGAAGAGAAAGTTAAAATAAAAATCGTGAGAAATGCGCTCTTCTCTTAGGGATTTAAATATTAAACAAGCAAAACGCTACATTTACTAAATGTAATACGGCGTTTTTGTGTTTTTAAGAAAACATGATTTATACAAAATTCACCGTCACTTTTAAAAATATTTTGTCTATTATATACAATCTGTCTACCTGAAATTCAAGAAAATTCAGTAAATATATATTATATTGTCTACCCTATAGCATCAAACAGGGTAGACACGATTTTATTGAAAAAGGGTTTGCTTAGCGATATAATATATTTGCAAGGATAAGCACGCTTGTTAACCTTGACTAATTAAAAAGGAGGTGATATAATATGAAACATAGAAGAGAAAGAATTAGCAATACCGCTATTGATCATTCTTCTCGTGGAACTTTTACGACTGGTGATAAAAATCATAACCCAAGGCTATTAAGCGGTGGACATGGTGAAGAAAATTTACAAGCCCTAAAAAGATATGGTCGAGATTATAATATTGTTGCTAAGTATCCTAATGGTGTAAGATTAGGAAATATTCCATCTCATAAAGAAAGACAAAAAAGAAGTGGTGTTTGGCAAGTGTGGTTTCCAAAGTCTTGGACAAGAAAGACTATCAGGAAAGCGGGAGAAAAAACTATTAATTCAATTCCTTATAAATTGCCAGATGGTTATCATATGTATGGTACATATAAAAAAGTTAAAGTGGGTGTTATAAGAACATACGGTAGAGTTGCTACAATTTATCCTTATCATAAACAAAGTGGAGCGAAAAAATATGAAAGATAAAGTAAAAAAATTGGTTGAAGAAGTTGATTTATTAGACCCACAAAACGATGTGTTGTGGGAAATTAATTGGCGCAAAAGATTAGAATTACTGACTGTAGATTTAAGTCAAACCATAGAATACTTAGATGAATGTACTGAAAAAGAGTTATCCTACGCAACAGAATTATTAGAAGAACTCATGCAACATTTTAAATCCATAGAACTTATTGAGTGTGTAGAAAGAAATATTAAAAGATGTAAAGATGAAGAAACCATTAAATATTTAATATTTGAACTTGAAGGCATGAAAAAAATGCAAGTGTAGCACACTATACTTAACTTTGTTAAGTTGTGTGTTTTTACAAAGTAAAAAGTAAAGAGTAGCAAAAATTTTGCCACTCTTTTATAATGGCTTAAAAAATTCCTATGGGAAGAGCAATAATCGTGATTTTTTTATTTTATCTATTGTATTTATTTTAAAATAGAGTATAATAAGAATAGAAATTAAAGGAGAGATATTATGTTAGAATTAACGACTAAAAATTTTAAAGAAGAAGTTTTGGACTCTAATAAGCCCGTTTTAGTAGATTTTTGGGCTACTTGGTGTGGGCCTTGCAAGATGATTGCGCCGGAATTAGAAAAGTTTGCCACCTTAAACGCTGATAAGATAAAAGTTGGCAAGGTTAATATAGACGACGATACCCCTATTGCTCTAGAATACGGCGTAGAAGTTATTCCTACACTTATGCTTTTTAAGGACGGCAAGGTGGAAAAAAAGAGCGTTGGCTATATCACCGAAAAGGAAATGGAAGAAAAATTCTTATAAAATTATATTTAAAACTAAAAAAAAGCCCACTATATTTCGCCATTTGCGGAGTAAAGTGGGTTTTTATTCTTTATTAAGTTTTTTAAAGAATATTATTAAAGTTAATAGATTTTTTATTCTCTATCTAGGTCTTTAAATAGGTTTTCTATTATTTTATCTGAGTTTTTTACATAAACGTCATATACGTCGTAAAGTTCTGGCACGTTCTTTTTTGCCCAGGTATCTCGCTTGTTCTCTAGGGTTTTATTTATTGATTTATTATGAATTTTTTGAATAATCATTAATACTACGCCACCTATTAACATCCACCAGTGACTTATCATAGAAAATTCAAAGTATTCTTTACCATAGACAACTAGCGTTTCCATGTATTTTTCAACGTTTAGAACCATAAAAATTACCATTAAGCAAATTCCAACGACGAGAATTACAGAATTAACTAGTTTTGAATTATAGGTTTTCTTTCTTTCTATAATATCGTTTGTGTGTATATCCGAGAAAATAGTTTCTTCAATTCCTACCGAGCAGGATAATACTTCGTCTGCTTCCATTGCAGGAAAGTCAGCGTTTAAGGTTTTTTCTATTAATTCTTTCGGTTTTAATTTTTTGCGAATTAGATATTTGCCGTATAGTGTATGTTCAATGCATAAATGATAACTACCAAAGAGTATGCCTACTGCCAATATTATTCCAAAGAAGATTATACATGTTTTAATACTTGAAAGTTTGTCTTCATAAGTAGTAAGGAAAGAAAAATCTCCACTTCCAATACTATCTGCCCAAGAGATAAGATTAACAATCCCAACCACTAATATTACTAATGCAACAACGATTGCGATAATCTTTATTATAGGCGCGAAAAGAATGAGTTTAGATGTGCTCTCTTTTTCTTTCCAGTCTTCAAAGGCTTTTGGCGCATCATCTATTTTTTTATCAATGATTTGAGTATTAATTTTAGATTTTTCAAGTTCATAACCACAGTTAGAACAAACTCTAGAATCTCCTGTCAAAACGTTTCCACACTCTTTACAAATAAACAATTCACAACCACAATGTACGCATTGTTTTGCTTTATCAGAAATTTTCTCTCCACATTCTGGGCAACTTAATATAGCCATTTTTTCCTCCGTTATAAATCCATAGTTTTTAAATCTATTTGTGCTAGTAATTTTTTCTCTGTATCGTCTAAGAAAGAGTAGTTATAATCAATGTCTTTTTCTTCTCTCAACCAATTCTTAAATTTCTTTATATATATCAAACGTTTTATACTTCTATCGTGAACTATATCAAAGATTAAGGATATAACAAAAATAGCCCCACAAAAGATCATAATGCCCTTAAATAAGGTGACGGCTAAATTATACATTTCAACGTTGACTATTTCCATAGCGTTTATACCTGTTAAAAGTCTAACAATCAAGGAGGCGAAAAGGCACGCAAAAAATCCTACGTTAGCAATAGCTTCAAATTTTTTAAATTCAATAATTCTTCTTTTGTATTTAAAAGCCTTCGCGTCTGACTTTAAAAATTCAGTTTCTAATTTGTCTTGCATTCCATAATCAAGAGAAAAGAATTTTCCAGACATACTCTTTGGACTTTTCCTTTCCTTTTTTACCTCTTGCATTTTTACTTCTTCTTTGACAATATTTTCTTCTTTTTTTATTTCTGCACCACAATGAATGCATTTTTTTACCGTGTCGCTTACATTCTTACCACACGCTTTACAAACTATTAAAGCCATTTATACTTCCCCCACGTTTAAGGTTATTGATTGCTCAATAACTAGATAGCCCTCTTCCTTTTCTTCACTTTTAAGATCCATAAAAGAAAGAGCGAAACAAACATAAACCATTAAAACACCCACTAGTATTAGAATTCTCGTAATTACTAATAATGGGCTTACACCTACCTTTATATCTCTTTTCATAATTTCTCCTACATATTATTTTGACATTTAGTGAATGTCAACATTTGAATTGTATCATAATATAATTAGTTTGTCAAGCACTAGATAAAAAATAAGGATTAATATATGTTTAAGAATAAAGCAAGTCGAGGAAGAAACAATTTATCGGGGCAAAAAATTGCTCAACTTAGAAAAAGTAAGCAGCCTAAGGTATCCCAGCGCGCATTAGCCGATATGTGTCAACTTTATGGGCTAGACATAGATAAAAATGCTATTCAAAGAATTGAAAGCGGACAACGCTTTGTGACAGATATTGAACTTTGTTGTTTTTGTAAAATATTTAACGTAGACGCCAATGAATTATTTTCTGATTAGAAAGAATATTCAAGAATAGTAGTTATTGATAATTTTACCTTCATTAATATATTTAAAACTAAAAAAGGTCGCTTATTTGCGACCTTTTATTTTGCCTTGTTCTATTGTTATTTTGTTAAAATCTACGCCCTTAAAGACTGCCCTTTCAAATACTGCCGTTGTAAATATCGTTTGCATTTTATCGACAGCCGTAATTAGACGCTTTTGTCTGCCCTTATCTAGTTCACTCAAAACGTCGTCTAAAATTAGAATTGGATATTCTCTAAACTTATTATAAAATAGTTCGGTTTCGGCTAGTTTTAAGGCTAACGCCACCGTTCTTTGTTGACCTTGCGAACCGTACACCCTTACGTCTTGATTATTTAGGCTAAACTTTATATCGTCCCTATGTGGTCCTATCGAAGTAAAACCTAGCCTTATATCCTTTTCAAACGCCGTTTTTAAGTCCTCTTTTATTGCGTAGGCTATCTCCTCTTCACTTCCCACGTAGCCGTCTTGACTTTTCATTTTTAACGTTTCTCTTCCACCCGTTAAATA
The DNA here is from genome assembly GCA_017456055.1 of Clostridia bacterium. Lineage (GTDB taxonomy): Bacteria > Bacillota > Clostridia > Christensenellales > Borkfalkiaceae > UBA1259. The sequence goes on from JAFTKC010000004.1 coordinate 12,368, forward strand.
CGCTTGCTTTTCTTCTACTATTGGGGAAAGTTCACTTAAAAAGTCGTTTCTTTGCTTTATGATTTTGCCTGCTTCTCTAGATAGTTGTATATCCCAAATCGGCAGAGTTTCCCTAATAATATCAACGTCTGGCGTCTTTAATAAATTATTTCTTTGCGATAAAATTTTATTATATCTTGATAGCGAGTAAAAATAACTTTTAGACATTTGCGAAAGAGATACGTTCATAAATCTTCTTCTATCTTCTGGACTTTCTTGAACGAGTTTTAATTCCATTGGGTTAAAGAAAACGCTGTGAATATTGCCTAAAAACTCGCCTATCTTTAGAACTTCTATATCGTTTACGAATACGCGTTTTTTATCCGTTTTATCAAAAATAATACGTGTTTTTATATCTCCGTAGTTAGATTTTGCTACTGCCGAGATATCTGCTAGAGAACAGTTAAAGTTTACCACTTGCTTATCTTTGTTTGCACGTGGCGAGTAGCCCGTGCATAAAAAGAATATGGCTTCAACCGCGTTGGTTTTACCTTGCGCGTTTTGACCGACTAAGATATTTATTCCGTTTTGGAAGGTAAATTCTTCCGTTTCGTAGTTGCGGAAATTTTTTAAGGATAAACTTTCTATAAACATATTAAAAAAATTTTACAAAAATGGTCATATAACTTTGATTTTCTTTTAAAAATATTATATAATGTTTTTTACTGAAAAGCAACAAAAAAGGAAAAGTACAAATGGAAAGTTATCAAATTATTTGGAATTGCGCTATTCCCGAACTCGAAAAAACGGTTAGTTCAATTTCCTTCGATTCCTATATTTCTACCCTAGAGCCGGTTGATATTATAGGCAATAAAATTATCTTAAGGACGGAAACTAATATCTTCGCTCAAGCAGTTAACGGCAAAATGGGCGATAAAATTAAAGACGCTTTAAGAAAAACCAATGGGGAAATTATTGATTTTGACATAGTTGTTGCTTCCAGTAGAGACGAATACCTAAGACAAAGAGAAATCGAGCCCGTTGAAAAGTTTGAAAACTTCGGCTCGCCCGTTAATCCTAAGTTCACCTTTGATTCTTTCGTGGTGGGCTCTTGCAACGAGTTCTTATTCGCTGCTGCTAAGGCCGTTGCCGAAAACCCAAGTGGTAGTTATAACCCACTTTTCGTTTACGGTGGCACGGGACTTGGTAAAACCCACGTGTTAATGGCTATTGCTAACTACATTAAGAAAAATAAACCCACGCTTAACGCAATGTATATTACTTGCGAGCAATTCACTAATCAACTTATCGAGTGTATTTCTAAGGGTAAGGCTGCCGAATTTAAGAGAAGATTTAGAAAAGTTGACGTTTTACTCGTTGACGACGTTCAGTTCTTGGCGAAAAAACAAACTACGCAAGAAGAGTTCTTCCACACTTTCAACGAACTCGTTAACCAAAATAAGCAAATCGTTTTAACTTCCGATCGTCCACCTAAGGAAATTGAAGTTTTAGAAGAAAGGCTTCGCAATCGCTTTGAGGGGGGCTTGCTTGCCGACGTTCAGCCACCTACGCTAGAAACTAGAATCGCTATCTTAAGAAGAAAATCCGAAGAACAAAAAAACCCCGTAGACCTAAAAGTTCTCGCTCGTATCGCCGAGATGGACGACGGGGATATTCGTTCTTCTATCGGTAAACTAACCAGAGTTATATTCTTTTCTAAACTCCACGAAAGACCTATCACTAAAGAACTCGTTGACGAGGCGTTAAAAGAATCGGCAGGCGAGAAAAAGGAAGAAATGCAAGCAGAAGATATTATTAACTGCGTTTGCGACTTCTTTAAGGTTAGTAAAAACGATATTTTAAGCAAGAAAAAGAACAAGGAATTCGTTGAACCTAGACAAGTTTGTATCTACGTTATTACTGATATGATGAGCAGTCTTCCTCTTCAAAAGGTTGGCGAAATTATGGGCGGAAAGGACCACTCGACCGTGATTTATTCACGTGATAAAATCGCTGAACTTATGAAAACGGACAAAAGACTTGCAACTCAAATTAGAGATATTAAAAAAATGCTACTTAAAGAATAATGAATACTTATATAGAAGGAAAATTTGATGCTGTTGTAATCGGCGCGGGACACGCCGGTTGCGAAGCGGCGCTTGCCCTCGCTAGAACGGGCTTTAATACGGCTATGCTCACTCTAAATTTAGATAGTATAGCCTTTATGGCGTGCAACCCTTCTATAGGTGGAACGGCTAAGGGGCAAATCGTTAGAGAAATTGACGCGCTCGGTGGCGAAATGGGGGTTAACGCCGACAAGGCGCTTCTTCAAATTCGTATGCTTAACCGTGGTAAAGGGGCTGCCGTTCAATCACTTCGTGGACAAGAAGATAAAAACCTTTACCATACTTTAATGAAACAAACTTTAGAAAATACTAAAAATCTAAAGATTTTACAAGGCGAAGCCGTAGAAATTTTAACCGATGGCAAGCGTGTGACCGGTGTTTTGACTGCCTTTGGTGGAATTTTAGAGTGCAAATCCGTTATCGTGGCTACGGGCGTTTACCTTAACGGAAGCGTTATTGCAGGCGAGTGGCGTCAAGCAAGTGGACCTAACGGATTCCAACCTGCTAACGAACTAACAAAAAACCTAATGGAATTAGGCTTTTCTATTAGAAGATTTAAGACGGGGACTCCTGCTAGAGTGGACGCTAAAACTATTGATTTTTCCGTTTTAGAAATTCAAGAAGGCGAAACGGACATTTATCCGTTTAGTTTGCTAACGGATGGTGTTCCACAAAAGCAAAGACCTTGCTATCTTACCTACACTAACGAAGAAACGCATAGAATTATCAAGGAAAATTTACATCGTTCACCATTATATTCAGGTAAAATTCACGGCACAGGCCCTAGATATTGTCCATCTATTGAAGACAAGGTGGTTAGGTTTGCCGATAAAGACCGTCATCAACTATTTTTAGAGCCAGAGGGGGCTGATACCGACGAGATTTACGTTCAAGGCATGTCTTCTTCTCTTCCGCACGACGTTCAAAAGGCTATGTATAGAACGGTTAAGGGATTAGAGAATTGCGAAATTATGAGATACGCTTACGCTATTGAGTACGACGCGATTGATTCACTTGACCTTTACCCTACTCTAGAGTATAAAAAAATAGAAAATCTTTTCACGGCAGGTCAAATTAACGGAACTAGTGGATATGAAGAGGCTGCTGCGCAAGGTCTTATCGCAGGGCTTAACGCATCTCTTAAAATGCGAAATGAAGAGCAACTTATTATCACTCGTGACAAGGCGTACATCGGCGTTTTAATAGACGACTTGGTGACTAAAGGCACTAACGAGCCTTATCGTATGATGACTAGCCGTGCAGAATATAGACTTATTTTAAGGCAAGATAACGCCGACTTTAGATTGACTGAACTCGGTAGAAAAGCAGGGCTCGTTGACGACCAAAGATATAATATATATCTAAAGAGAAAGGAACTTTACGAAAAGGCAATCGAGCAAGTGGACGTGCTTCTTAAACCAAACGCTTTACTTCCAATTCTAGAAAGATATAACTTTACTAAGCCTGATAAAGCCCTTTCGGTTGGCGATTTAATTAGGCGTGGTATTCCACTTAACGAAATAAAAGAAGAGTTCTCTCTATTTTTAGATATTCCTAAAGAAATTTTGGATATGGTGGAGATAGACGCTAAGTATGAAGGGTATTTACAAAAGGGCTTAGAACAAATTGAAAAGACCAAAAAGTTAGAAGAAAAACTTCTCCCAGAAGACATAAACTATCTTGAAATTAAGGGGCTTAGAATTGAAGCAAGGCAAAAATTAGACAAGATTAGACCTAAAAACTTAGGTCAGGCAGGTAGAATTTCGGGTGTTTCCCCCGCAGATATCGCCGTTTTGATGGTTTATTTAAAAAAATAAATAAAGCAATCTAAATTAGATTGCTTTTTTAGTTCAAATTGCTTTTAAGTTAGTCGATAAGCCGAATTCTGTCGTGTACGGTCATTTATCTAGCGAATATGGTTTCCCATATCGTCAAGCGATATTTAGTTAGGCTTTATCAGGCGAAACTCCCTATTCGATAAAACCTGTCAATCTTGCTTCAGGTGGGGTTTACACTGCTCCCCTCGTCACCGAGAGGACGGTATGCTCTTACCATGCCTTTTCACCCTTACCGATTGTATCGGCGGTAATTTTCTGTTGCACTTTCCTTAAGGTCACCCTCACTGGGATTTCTCCAGCACCCTGTTTCTAAGAAGTTCGGACTTTCCTCATTGACGGTTTCTCTCCGCCCCCGCGACCGTATAACCAACTTAAAAGTACGCTAATTATAAACCTTTTATCCCATTTTGTCAAGCAAAAGAAAAAGACGGAAAATTATATAAACTTTCTGTCTTTTCCATTTTATAAGGTTTTAATCTTTTAGATTAGAACGTCTTTGCCAACTTTTATTAAATCTTGGATTGTGAAAAAATACTTTTTCATCTTCAAACTTAAATATTTATCTCAAAATTTTTATAATACCGATAAAACTATCTTTATTATCTTAAAATTTCTTATAAATCGTCGGCATCTTGCGTAGGTATAGCGTACTTGTCGTCGCTACATACTCCCGTGTAAGAACCATTAGGATCATAATTACTACTAATAAATGAGTTATTTACAATCTTTGGTAGTTTTTTCTTGACTGTTCTTCTTACTGGCAGTCTTGTTATTCTTATTCTGTTTCTTCATGATTTTCCCCCTTACAGTAATTACTATGGGCAATGTTATTTTTTCTATTCATATTTTTATAAAAAAATTTTAAAAGGTTAAGGGGCGAACTTTTTTCGCCCCTTAGAATCTATGTTATTTAGTTTTTTGGCTTATCGTCACTACCGCTTACGGCAGATATTTTTTTAGATTACTAAAATGCTTTTTCTAAAGCGTCGTCGCCTGCCTTACGGGTTTTTTAAGATAAGCAAGATTACAGTTGATTGGTCTATACCCCCTTTTTTAATTTTAACGCTAATTTGTACATTGGACCTTCCCCCTTAATTTTATTTTTTTTGGGTTCTTCTGTTCATTGGTCCAACCCTCCTTTAGTGAAATCTTATTTTCAATTATATTTTAAACTATGATTTTCTCTCCGTCAATACGTTTTTTAAAAATTTTCTTTAATTTTTAAAACAAAATTTTTAAAAACTATATTGATTTTACTATATATTATATGGTATAATAAATTTGTTGGGGAGATGAAATCTACCCTTTTTTCGTTTTAAATATAATTAAAAATCGCTAGCATTTTACTAGCGATTTTTGTTTGCGTTTGTGTTATCTAACACCTATTTTAGTGCATTTTGCTTTTCCAGATAAGATATCTTTAATTTTGTATTTTGAGTTGGCGATAATTACCGTTGTGCCGATTTTTACCGCTTCTTTAACGTATTCTAGTTTTGCTCTCGCCCCGTTTGCCCCTACTCTAGAAGCCCCGTTGCAGTAGTTTTCGCATAGAGTAATGTTTTCTAAAACTTCGTTTACGTCTTTTCCACTAATTTCCTCGATAAGAGTGTCGGGATTTTGACTATCTTTGTAAATTCCGTTAGCACTCGTTAGTATAAGCAAGGTTTTTGCTTTAACTAGGCAAGCAATTTGCGAAGCCGTTTCGTCGTTGTCTACGCACTCTACTACGTTTTTGTGGTCTTTTTTTAACGATTGAATTTCTAAACGCCTATTTTCTTCAATACTAACTGCGTCGTTATAGTTGATTATTGGTATTGCGTTTTGTTCTTTTGCACGAAGTAGCATTTCTTTTAAATGCTCTCTCTTAGAATCGTCGTTAAAGTGTTGGTGCTCGATTAATACTTGTCTTATTGAATATTTTGGATCTACGTATTGGCGATAAGTTGACATCAATATTGATTGTCCTTGTGCGGCGTAGTCGGTTTTTACGTCTTCAGGATTTCCCTTTAGTTCTTTCCCCGTTCTTTGAACGTAGTCGATTCTACCCGTTTCTACTGCTCCCGAAGTCACCCATACGTAGCCCGGCTTTAATTCCCTACTAATTCTTGCTATAAGGGTGTAGTCGAGCATATTGTTTTCTTTGTTTATAAGCGCCATTGAGCCTATTTTTCCAACTAGTTCTACGTCAAACATAAATTTTTTCCTATTGTACTAAATTGTAAATTGCTTGTTTATATATTTCGTATGATTCAAGGAAGTGCTTTTTATCTACGAATTCGTTCGCTTGGTGGCAACTTCCTGGCCAAACGTCGTCCCCCACGCCGAAAGACGCGCCTTGTTCAAATACTCTTGCGTACGTTGATCCACACATTGCTTGGGGAGTTCCGTCCTTTTTGGTCACGCTACTATACGCATCGGTCAACGCTTTTATCATAAAGCAGTTCTTGTCGGTCATAAATGGTGGGTGTTTTTCAAAGATGGAATACTCTAGCCCTAATTTATCAATGCAGGACGTAAGGTCTTCAGCAGTTAGTGGAGCAGGAACTCTTAGGTCACACCAAAGTTCGTATCCCTCGTTTGTTTTTATTACTAAGTTTGGCGAGATAGAAGTCACGCCTTGCTCGTTTTTATAATTAGAAAGTCCAATTCCGTCGTCAAACAACTTTTCTACTATGCCGTTTAAGTTAACGCCACGCTCTTGCATATACTTAAAGATTTGCTTAAACGCATTTTTGCCTTCTTCTGGGTGTGAGCCGTGAGCAGTTATGCCTACGCTCTCTAACGTGTTGCCGTCGATTAGTTTTAAGCCTAGTTTTTCTATTAGATTTTTATCCATTTGGCTCTCTTCCACGTTTACCGTAGCATAGTCGCAAACGGCGTTAAGCGCTTTTCCACCGAAAAGGTTTGTAAAACCCGTCATCTTAGGCAATTTAATTTTTAATATATACATTCCCTTTTCCGAATACGTTGCAGGAAAGTTTCCGTCAGGAGAAAATCCATATTTTGGGAAAGTGGTTTTGCTTTGCATATATTCAACGTCTTTCCATCCGTCTTCTTCGTTGCAACCTACGAAAAATCTAATTTTTTTATTAAACTTTACGCCTTCGTCAATTAACTCCTTTAATGCGAAAAGGCAAAGAAGAGACGGACCTTTATCGTCCTCAACGCCTCTAGCAATGAGTTTTCCGTCTTTTTCGGTTAGTTCAAATGGTGGGGTGTTCCAACCTGAGCCTACGGGAACAACGTCTAAGTGCCCCATAATACCTATTTCGTCACCCTCTCCTACTATTATTTCTCCACCATAGCCATCGTAGTTTATGGTCTTAAAGCCGAACTCATTTGCGAGAGATAAAAAGTAATCGAGTGCAAGTCTGTTTTGCTCGCCAAAAGGCGCTCCTTCTTTAGCCTCGCCCCTAACGCTTTCAAAAGCAATTAATTTTTTTAAACAAGGAAAAAATTTTGAATAATCCATAAGAAACTCCTTTTTTACTATATTTATTATATTATGTTTTTCGCCGTTTTGCAAACTCTTTGACAAAAAATAATTATTATAGAAAAAAAACATAATAATTCTTTTAATTTTTTTATTCTTATGGTAAAATATTCCTATGGAAAAGGATATTCATAAAGGACATAGAGATAGAATGATGCAAAGGGCGTTTGACAATCCTCAAGGGCTTGCCGAACACGAACTCTTAGAAGTATTACTCTATCGCATTATACCAAGAGTAGACACTAATCCTCTCGCTCATAGGCTTCTAAGGGCTTTTGGAGATTTGAACGGAGTTCTATCTGCTTCACCTAGTGAACTTGCTACGGTGGAGGGCGTTGGTAAAAAGGTTGCTGCCGAACTCGTTATTCTCGGCAAGATTTTTGAAAACGTAAAAGAACAAAAGAAAAAGAAGGTTGTCGCTTGGTCTTTTCACGTTCTTAAAGACCAAATTATTGAGCAGTTTTCCAAGTTGACTAAAGAGAGTACGACGGTAATTATGCTCGATAAAAAGTACAACATTTTACACGAATTGCCGTGGCTTAGTGGAACTGCAGATAATATTTCTATTAGCACTTTGGAAATCGTTAAAAGTTTTGCCGTTTTTAAGCCAAAATTTTTAATAGTCGTCCACAACCACCCTAGCGGAAGTCTTGATCCTAGTGATGAAGATGATTTCACCACCAAAAAACTCAACGTTTTGTGCGAAATTCACGGTGTTTCTCTAATTGACCATATTATAGTTGCTGGAAACGACGCTTATAGTTATTGTACTTCGGGTAGGCTTACTAAGGTAAAGGAAGTTTCTAGCCTTAATAAGATTATGGATAAAATTAAAGAGTAGTGAAAGAAACTAAAACCTATTAAACTATTCATTATATATAATAAAAAAACTCACTAGTAAAAGAGCGTATCTTTGTTAGTGAGTTTTGTTTTTATTTTATACGGCAATGGAATTTTGTCTTTCTTTTAGGAAAAGTTCTATCCCGTTTGAAATTTGCTCTGCCATTTTATATATTAAGTTTAGCCTAGTTGTCGATAGTAGTTTATAGGCGTTTTTTTCCTTTGGGGCTACTACCCCGATTATGCTTATATCACCTACCGTTTTTAAGTTTTTATTTACGCCAAGACCTGGCTTTATTCCCTTGTTTATTACTCGAATTGCACCAACGTCTTCAAAATTGCCGACGGCAGCGTCTATTGCTAAAACAATGCTATTTGGGTGAAAATTTTTTAGGTAAGATTTTGCATAATCTATCTCTTTTGCCGTGATAGGAAAATCTAACGTGCCGTACACGTGTGTTTTTACGTTTTTCTTTGTTAGGTTTGTGCCGACGAGTGGACCTAAACTATCACCCATTACTAAATCGCTACCAACACATAACACTACTACGGATTTTTCGCTTGCTAACCTTTCTAAACACGTAGAAATATTTTGACTTAGGTTTTTATTATAGACGCTAAAAGAATATATTTTTGCGTTTTCATTTGGCTTTTTCATTGTTTTGATTTTAATTTTCCTTTAAGTTTTTCCTTTGTGTTATTCCCTAAACTCTTTATTTTTATACTTTTTTCTAGAAAGCATTGAATTTTAGGCAAATTTTTGGTATAATCTATTAAAATAGGTCAAAAGGGGCTTTTATGAATTTATTATCTGCATCTTATGGCCTTATAACCGACGCTGTGTTAATTGTTTTATTGCTAATTTTCGTTGTCGTTGGGTGTAGAAAAGGGTTCGTAAAATCTTTTCTTTCTACCTTTGGCTCGTTCTTTAGTATAATACTTGCCGTCTTGCTTTGTTCTACTGTGGCGAACTTTTTAGAAACTAAGTATTCGCTGATTACTTCCATTTCTAATGGGGTTTCGGGTGTGCTTGCCGACATATTCGGCGCAGACCTTATGGATCTCACTCTTGCAGAGGCTTCAAACGTTTCGCTAACTGAAACAAATCTTTCAAGGTGGTTAATTAAAATTATTATCGACGTGAAGGGTACGGGCAACGTTCCTGCTGATACAACCATTAGTCAGGTTATTTCCCCTGTGTTTGGATACTATATCACGTGTATTCTTTCGGTTATAGGCTTGTATTTCATTTTTAGAATAATTTTCTTTATTATCGGTGAACTAACTAAGGCGCTACACAAAGTTAAAGTCGTTGGAACTGTTGATAAACTTTTAGGCGCTGTGTTCGGGCTTGTTAAAGGTATTATTATAATTCAAATCCTTTTTATTACTATAAAAATTATTCCACTATCATTTGTTCAAGACCTTGTAGTATATATTGAAAGTTCAAGTGTTGCTAAAGTAATTGAAAGTATAAACGTATCGTCTTATATCTTACACGCAATGACTGAGGTTAATTTAACTGAGATAATACAAAAAGTAATTTCAAATAGTTTATAAATAATTTATAGCGCTAGAAATATTATCTAGCGCTATTTTATTTTGCGCGCTAAAAGACCAGTATTTTTAGATTTTTATATTTGATTGCGTTATTAAAATTAAACTTCTTTCTTTGGTGTAAAGAAGATTTGTTAAAATTGCAAGCGTGAATAATTTGACGTATAAACTACCACTCGTTTACGCTTCAAACTTTAACACATTATAATTAAACGTGTGCATTTTGTTATAATTCTAAAATTGCTATAATCATCTTGCGTTAGCGTTTTGTACTGCAAAGCGATTTAATTTTTGCTTTTGCTCTGGTTAAACTAGTTGTTTTATCAATTATACGTTGCGTTTTAATAAATATTGTTAAAAACAAATCTTGTGGCATTTTCTTGGTAAAAAAAGAAATAAATGACATTTTGCTTGAGATTTTGAAATCTCTTCAAACATTTTTTACTAAGCCTTGTTAAAATCATAAAAAATTGCGAGAATATTTAAAAAACGCTTTGCGTCTGGCGAAAAACGACCAAAAATTACTGTTTTTTGGGCGAAAAATCCTAAATTTTTAGTAAAAAACCCAAAAAAGAAATGTTTCACATGAAACATCAGTGTTTTTAAATTGTTTCCCGTGAAACATTTCTAAGGTTGTTTAACGTGGAACAATCATGTGGCTTATATGTGATTTTATCTTACGTGTTATGAAAATTGCTTAAAATCTAGTAGAATTTGGCAAAAATATCTCAAAATAAGTATTAAAATTCGGTGGAGATTTTAAAAACCATTCTGTCTCACGGGCTAAAAATGGCTGTTTTAAAAGGCAAAGATAGTGTCTTTTACGGAAGTCTTTTAAATAAAAAAGCGAAAACGTTATTTTTTGCTTTATTTGTCATTATATTGGAGAGAGAAATATTTGTACTAATAGTCTTGTGCGTCTATGTGTTATTGTTTTGTGTTTTTTATGCGCGATTATTTTTTTTGGTAATTGATGCGTTAAGACGCAATTTAAATTATATTTTTGACTAGCATAGCGCTAAACGTGTTTAATTTTTTGGAAAAATTTCAACAACGTCTTGTATTTTTTGCTTAGAACACAATCGATTGATTTTTATAAAGAGTTATATTTGAGTTTGTAATATGGGTGTGTGAGGATAGATTAAGCCACCATCTATTAGTAGTTTAATTTATATGGCCATGGTTTTTGAGTTTTATGTTTTTATTGCGTAAAAATATTTTAATCTGTTTAACGCATTAAAAAATTTATAGAAAAATAATAAATGGCGCTAAAAAATAATTTAGCGCTACAAAAAAATATTGGTAAAATAATTTTTAGTTTTCTCTTGTATTTTTTTTATTAATAATGTATAATATATTTGTATATATAAAATTTTAGTTTTTTATTAACGATTTTCAAGGTTGGTTTAATATTAACTTATTAAAATTTACTTGCACGATTAAACAACAAGGAGATTATTATTTTGGGTAAATCAAAGCGTAAATGGTTATGGATAATTCTTGCAGGCATTGTTTTGCTTGTTGGTGTATTATCCATTTCTAATTTCTTAAATCAAAAATACGAGGTTAACTATTCTGAGTTCGTTGAAATGGTTGACCAATCTGTTCTGGCAGACGGTGTAATTTCGGGCTCTTATATTGACGAAGAGACTATGCCTACTATCGCTAAATTATTTAAAGAATATAAGTTTGAAGCGATGCAAATAGCCGACGTTGTGTTCGACGGGTACGTTATTACTTTTAAGGCAGTCTTTTTGGATGCAAACGAAAAACTTTCGTATTTGCCTTTTGAAACGGTGTTCTCTAGAGCGTCGGGAAGTATAGATGCTTTGGAGGCTAAACTTCAATCGTTTGGCTGTTCGTTCTCGTGGACTGATCCAAACGCAGGCTCTTTCTGGTCGAGCGTATTGCCAATCGTTGGATACGTTTTAGTTGCAGTCGTATTCATATTTATAATAATGCAAACGCAAGGTGGAACTAAGGGGGCAATGAATTTTGCAAAAACAAACGCTAGAGTAAATCAAAACCTTAAAGTTAGATTTACCGACGTTGCAGGGGCAGAAGAAGAAAAAGCCGAACTTGCAGAAGTAGTTGATTTCTTGAAAAATCCTAGAAAGTTCTCTGAACTCGGCGCTAGAATCCCTAAAGGCGTTTTATTAGTAGGTCCTCCGGGAACAGGTAAAACATTATTTGCAAAAGCAGTTGCAGGGGAAGCGGGCGTTCCGTTCTTCTCGATAAGTGGTTCGGACTTCGTGGAAATGTTCGTAGGTGTGGGTGCATCTAGAGTTAGAGATTTATTCGACTCGGCTAAAAAGAATATGCCGTGTATCGTGTTTATCGACGAAATAGACGCCGTTGGTCGTCAACGTGGAACAGGTATGGGTGGCGGACACGACGAAAGAGAGCAAACCCTAAACCAACTTTTAGTTCAAATGGACGGTTTTGCTACTAACGACGGAATTATCGTTATGGCTGCAACCAACAGAGCAGATATTTTAGACCCTGCGCTACTTCGTCCTGGTAGATTTGATAGACAAATTTACGTTAACGTGCCAGACGTTAGGGGTAGAGAAGCAATATTAAAAGTTCACGCAAGAAACAAACCGCTTGCTAAAGACGTTAGTTTCAAAACGGTTGCTCGTATGACTAGTGGTTTTTCGGGTGCAGACCTAGAAAACCTTCTAAACGAAGCGGCAATCTTAGCGGCTAGAGCAAACAGAAAGTATATTACCAATAAAGACCTTTACGAAGGTATAAATAAAGTGTTAATCGGTCCACAAAAGAAATCTAGACTCGTGACCGAAACGGATAAGAGAATTACTGCTTACCACGAAGCAGGACACGCAATTTTAGCAAGATTGTTGCCAAATTGTGACCCTGTTCACGAAGTTTCTATTATTCCACGTGGTCAAGCGGCAGGCTATACTATGACTAGACCTGATAGCGACGACAATCACTTGACAAAGGCAAAACTTTTAGACGATATCGTTATGACTTTAGGTGGAAGAGTTGCCGAAGAACTAATCATTAAAGATATTTCGGCAGGGGCTTCTGGGGATATTCAAGCAGTCACCAAGCGTGCAAGACTTATGGTGACCGAGTGGGGTATGAGCGAAAAGGTTGGTCCTATCTCTTACGGCTCGGATAGAGAAGTGTTTATCGGTAGAGATATGGCTTCTCACGTGACTTATAGTGAAAAAACTGCCGCCGTTATTGACGAAGAAATTAACGCAATCGTTAGTTCGTCGCTTGAAAAGGCAAGAAAACTATTAAAAGAAAACAAAAAACTTCTCGACAATATGGCAAGGCTTTTAGTGGAAAGAGAAACTATCTTCACCGAAGAAGTCGATATGCTTATGGAAGGAAAGTCCGTTGAAGAGATTATGGAATTTATGGATAATTCTACTGAGCCGGATAATCCGTTCGATAGAAAATCGGTTAAAGATATTATCGTAGACGAACCTAAAGCAAAAGAGCCTAAAGAAGAAAAAACCGAAGAAGAAACTAAAGAAACTGAAAAAACCGAAGAGGACAATAAATAGTCTAACAACCCAAACGGGCAGAAAATAAAAGCAAAAGAAGGGAAAAGAATATGGGCAAGATAATAGCGTTTTCAAATCAAAAGGGCGGTGTAGGAAAAACTACTTCGTGCGTAAACTTATCGGCGTACTTGGCGCAAAGAGGGTATAAGACACTTCTCGTTGACTTAGACCCACAAGGCAACGCGACGAGTGGACTTGGGTTTTCAAAAAGCGAAGTAAAAAATTCGGTGTACAACGTTATGATTGACGATATGCCGATAGAAGATGCAGTTGCAAAAACGTGCGTCGACGGGCTAGACCTTTTGCCGTCTAACATTGATTTAGCAGGGGCTGAAGTTGAACTCGTTTATATTAAAGATAGAGAACACGTTCTTAAAAAAGTGCTTGAAAAGGCAAGGGCTACCTACGAGTTTATCATTATTGACTGTCCGCCGTCTCTTGGGCTTTTAACCATTAACGCTTTGGCGAGTGCAGATTCGGTTATTATTCCTATTCAAAGAGAATATTACGCGCTAGAGGGTTTAAGCCAACTTATGAACACCATTAAATTGGTCGTTAAACACCTTAACGCAAACCTTAAAATTGAAGGCGTTGTTCTCACCATGAACGATAATCGTGCCATTATTTCAAGACAAATTTCCGAAGAAATTAGGAAGTTCTTTGGAAAGAGAGTTTACGATACGGTTATTCCAAGAAACATTAGGCTCTCGGAAGCGCCAAGCCACGGCGTTCCAATTATGCTACACGATACAAAGTGTTCGGGAGCAAGGGCTTATTCGGCGTTTACTGAAGAGTTCTTGATTAGACAAGGAAAAATTAAAAAATCATAAGTTATATAACCTAAATTAAACAACGGAGAAAAGGAAAAATGAAACAGAGAGGATTAGGAAAAGGATTATCGGTGCTTTTTTCAGAGACCGAGGGGGATTACGGCAAGAGTTTATTGTTTGAAGAAACCGAAGAACAATCTCAAAAAGGGGTGACTGAGATAGATATTACTTCTATTTTCGCTAACCCTAATCAGCCTAGAAAGGCATTTGACCCAACGGCTTTACAAGAACTTGCCGACTCTATCGAAAAACACGGCGTGATTATGCCGATTATCGTTAATAGAAGCGGTGATAAATATATGATTATCGCCGGCGAAAGAAGATTTAGAGCAAGTAAAATTGCAGGCTTAAAAACCGTTCCGGTAATCGTTAAAAACTATACCGAAAGACAAATTAAAGAAATTTCTCTTATCGAAAACTTGCAAAGAGAGGATCTTAATCCTATCGAGGCGGCTAACGCAATGAAGTCGCTTATGAGTGATTACGGCTTGACGCAAGAAGATTTAGCCGATAGAATTGGTAAATCTAGACCTGCTATTGCAAACACCTTAAGACTTCTCTCTCTAACTCCCGACGTTAGAAAATTAGTTGAAACGGGCTCGCTTTCTGCAGGACACGCTAGGGCGCTTATCTCTATGCCGGATACCGACCAAACTAAGATGGCTAACGCTATCGTTAAGGAAGGGCTTTCGGTTAGAGAAGTTGAAAAGAGAGTTAAAGACTACTTTATGACTCCTGAAGAAAAGGCTAGAAAAAAGCAAAAGATAGAACTTTCTGCCGAACTAAAGGAACTCGTTGCCGATATGCAAAGGGTGTTCGGCACTAAGGTTAACGCTATTGGAAACGATAATAAGGGTAGAATTTATATCGATTACTACACTCGTGATGATTTGGATAGACTTTCAGACATTATAGAATACTTAAAGAATAAATAAAAAGGGCAGGCACGGAAACGTGCCTGTTTTTAAAAAATGCTTCAATTTACACAACTAAAAGAAAACGTTAATATAATAAAGGAATATATGCCACTATCTAAAGTGGAATTTTGTGATATAAGCATCGGCACGAAATATATGTGGCGAGACGAGTTTAGAATAGACTACGCCTTTATTGACGACACGCTAATTCTAAAAGAGAGTTCTAGTGGCTATCAAAACGCTTTCTACTACCCGATAGGTAAAAACATTGAAAAGGCTCTTGCCGAAATAGAGAACTATTGCGAGAAAAAGGGAATTCCCTTGCTTTTTTGCTGTATTGACAATGATAGGGCAGTGGAACTTTCCAAAAGATATCCCTTTTCTATTGTTTATAACGATAGGGATTTTAGCGATTATATTTACGACGCCGAAGAGTTTAAGAGTTTTTCGGGCAAAAAGTACGGTGGGCAGAGAAACCATATAAATAAATTCAAAAGACAATTCCCGAATTTTGAGTTTTCCGTTATAAAAAAGGAAGACTTAGAAGATATCGACAAGTTTTTAAGCGAATACGAGAGAAATATAGACTACTCCTTGTGGACTCAAAAACAAGAAGAAGAAAAAGTTAGAGATTATATTGAAAAATCCTTTAATCTAAATCAACTAGGTGCGTTAATTAGAGTGGACGGAAAGGTGGTTGCTATTTCTCTTGGCGAAGTGGTAAATTCTACTTTAATAGTGCACGTCGAGAAAGGGCTAAAAAATTATTCTGGCGTTTATCCAACAATGGCAAATTTGTTCGCTAAAGAGTTTGCTAAAGACGGGGTAAAATATATAAATCGTGAAGAAGACTGCGGGGATATGGGGCTTAGAATTTCTAAACTTCAATATCACCCGATTGAAGTTAAACAAAAGAATTTTATTAAGGCTAAAAGTTGTTTTTACAAAATTAAAGCACCTGTTTTTATTAAAACCGAGAGATTATCTATAGAAGAGATTTTAACTAGTGACGGCGAGGATTACTGTAAACTTTATCTCGACGATAACTTAAATAAATATTGGGGATACGATTATAGAGAAGACCTAAAGGGAGAGCCGAATAGCGAGTATTTTATTTCCTTTATGCAAGGGTTAAAAGAAAGGGAAGCAGAATATTCTCTTGCCGTAAAAAAGGACGGCGTTATGATTGGCGAAGTGGTTATGCACGGCTTTGATTATTTAGGCAATCTTGAGATTGGGTTTAGAATAGAAAGGAAAAATCAAAAAAAGGGCTACGCTTTTGAAAGCGTTAGCGCCCTAATAGAGTATATTGAGAAAAACATTAAGCCCAAAAAGATAAAAGCCAAGTGTTATTTAGAAAACTTGGCATCCAAAAAACTTATAGAAAAACTTGGATTTTCTATGGTTAATAAAGATAAAACATATTATTACTTTGAAAAAAGTTAAATTTGTTTAGCGAAGAAGATTAGATTCCTTTTTAACTCTTCTCTCGATTTTTTCGTGATTGCGAATTGTTAAAAGCATTTCGCTTTGAAGTGGAGGAGTTTCACTTTTTTGCTTTTTTTCTTTGTCTTGGCTCTTTTGAGGTGGAGAAGAAAAGGCCTTTCCCAAATCGCCAAGTGAAAAATCAGTTGGGAAAGAGGAGGAAGAACTCCCCTCTTCCTTAGCAGAATTTTGCTTATAAAAATCGAAAAAAGAGTTTAGAAGTTTAAAAATACCGAATTTATCCATAAATAACGCCCTCAAAAAAATAAAAACGCGTAAAAAATTAAGAAAATATTTGCAAAAGTTCGCTTTATAGGTTATAATATAACCTGTATAAAAATTATATTCGTGAACTTTCAAAAAGTTTACTAAAACATCTGGAGATTTTATGAAAAAGATTTTGACAACGATTCTTGCCGTAATTTTATCACTAGCAACGTTATTTTCGTTTACGGCTTGTAATGGAAACGGCAAAGCCACTACTACTATGACTAATTGGGGTGAAATTAAATCTGTAGGCGGTATGGTTGCCGAAACGGAAAATTATATCTATTTCATCAACGGCATTGGCGTTAGTACCGACGACAATACTTTCGGTACCCCGTTAAAGGGCGCTTTAATGGTTGCGGAAAAATCAACCTTAGCAAGCGAAGAAGTAAAAGTGGAAGTTGTAGTTCCAAAGTTGTTCGTTTCAAGTGATTACGGCGCAGGCGTTTATCTTTTTGGTGAAGGCGCTAACGCATACGTTTACTACGCAACCCCAACTCTAGAGAAAGATTCAAGCGGTGCTATCGCAAACACCTATCTTTCTTTTGCTAGAACTTCTTTAGACGGAAAGAAAACGGACACCTTCTTTACCATTTCTGGAATAGACACTAACTATAGAATGGGCGAAAAGGACGGCGTGGTTTATATCGCTTACTTTGATAAAGAAGATAATGCGTTAAAAGTTTTCGATACTAAGACTAATGCGTCAGTCGTTATTGCTAAGCAAGACGCTGAAACTACTGAAAGCGCTACTATGGCAGACGGAAAGAAGGCTTGGTTATCTCTTAACGGATATAGATTCGTCGCTAACGGCGAAAAGTTAAACCTTTTATTCACCATGACTGCTTATGCCGAAAACTACTATGCTGAAAAGGCTGAAAGTCAAGACTATGCTAGAGCAGAACACGCTTACAACGTATTATATTCTTACTCTTTCGGTGACGTTAAGGACGAAAACGGGGTAGTTGGTAAAGTGGTGGCTGAAGGAAGCGCTGACCAAGTTAAATATGATTTTACTTTAGTGGAAGACGGATTCTTGTTCTATAAAGAAACTTCTATCACAAACAAAGTTAAAAACTACGCAGTTAAACTTGCTGAAATCGATTTAGGCTTAACCAAAAAGGTAAAGATTGATAACGAAACTAACGTTTTAGCTCTTTCAATCTTTAATAGCCTAGAAGAAGTTTACTATAAAGATTCTTCTGGCGAAAACCCAATTATCTATAAATCAACTCTAGTTGGAGACGATTCTAAGGTTAGAGAACAAGTTATGCCTAACTCTTCAGTTTCGAGTTTGTTGTTCATTAAAGGCGATTACATTTACTACTACAATTCTTCTACCAACCTTGCTAGATGCAACTATAAGTTAGCAGATGCTAAAGAAGAATTGATTTCGGAAGATACCGTTTCTTCAACTTGGTACGATCCTGAAATTATTAAAGTTGGCGAAAAGGAATTTATCGTTTACTGCGATAGTTCAACGGCAGGTAGTTCTTACCTTAAGTTCGTTGATATCAATTCGACCGTTAAAGAAGTAGTTGACGAAGAGAACGAAGAAAATAATTACTTCACCTTAGAAGGTCAAAAACTTTTAGGTATTATGACCGACGTTGATAAGGCTAACCCAACTATCGTTGCAATTAACAATATCGCATCTACTTCAATTGAATACGAAGTAATTGAAGGAGAAGTTAGATTTACTTCAGTTAGAGAAGCAAGAGAAATGTATAACGCATTGCCAGAGGCTAGCAAAGAAGCGGTAAACGACGTTGTTTTAGCAAAACTAGAAAATGCCGAAACTGCTGAAAAACTTGCTAACTACTACTACAAGTTGTCTAACTACGAAGAATATTCTAATATGAACGAAGTAGAAAAAGCGGAATTTACTAGATTGTTTAACGAGGCAAAAGCATATCGTCAACAATTAGTTAACGAAGACCAAACTGCGTTCTCTACCATTAGAGATATGATTGCAGACGATATTAAGATTTGCTATCAAGAAGCAAAGATTTTAGTAGAAAAAGCAGAGGCTTAAAATATTTCAATTAAAACTTAAAAGGCGATGAAGAGAAATAGTAAACTATGCTAGTTTTTAGAGAGAAGACGGGTGGTGAAAGTCTTTAACCAAGGTAGTTGAACCCATCTTAGAGCCACGCGTGAATAACCTAATGGTTAGTAAGCGTCGTCGGGTTCTCCCGTAATAGAGAAAAGGCGTTTTGCCGAAAGAGTGCGGAAAGCAACCGAATTTAGGTGGTACCGCGGACAAAAAAAGTTCGCCCTAAACTAATTGCAATTAGTTTAGGGCTTTTTATTTATAAAAAAATGGAGGAGACTCACAATGAAACTAGATAAATTAGTAGGCGAAAGATTTAAAGAAAGACCGTCTGATTGTACGGTAGATAGCCACGCTCTTATGGTTAGGGGCGGGTATATGAAATACGTTGCAAACGGTATTTTTTCTTCGTATATGCCCCTAAAACGCATTACTCGTAAAATAGAGCAAATTTTGCGTGAAGAAATGGACGCTATCGACGGGCAAGAAGTTCAATTCCCAGTAGTTATGCCGGCACAACTTTGGCAAGAATCGGGCAGATACGAGAGTATTGGCAAAGAATTAGTTCGTTTTAAGGATAGAAGTGAAGGACCACTCGTTCTCGGTATGACGCACGAGGAGGCTGCCGTTCAACTTGTTAGAGAATATGCGCAAAGTTATAACAAATACCCCTTTATGATTTACCAAATTCAAACCAAATTCCGTGACGAAGCAAGACCTAAGTCGGGACTTATGCGTGTGCGTGAATTTACTATGAAAGACGCTTATTCTTTCCACACTAGCCAACAAGATTTAGAGGAATATTACGATAAGTGTCACAAGGCTTACGAGCGTATTTTTGCAAGAGTTGGTATTCCTGAAGTCGTTTCAGTTGCGTCTGACTCTGGTATGATGGGTGGAAACATATCCCACGAATTTATGCTCTTAACCGATATTGGTGAAGACTCTATCGCTATTTGTACCGACTGCGATTATCGTGCTAACGTTGAGGCTGCTGAAAATATCGTAGAATACGTAAGGGACGAAGAATCACAAGAACTTAAAATGGTTCACACTCCCGACCAAAAGACTATCGAAGAAGTTTGCGCTTTCTTAAATAGCGACGAAAAGAAGTCTTGCAAGGCAGTAGTTTATCAAAGAAATATCGACGATAAATATATCGTTTTATTCTTGCGTGGAGATTTAGAAGTTAACGAAACTAAACTAACAAACTTCTTAGGCTTTGAAATTCACCCAGCCCTTATCACCGAAGAGTGTGGTTTAACGGCAGGTTTTATCGGTCCATATAATCTAAAGGGCGACTATATCGTTTTATTCGACCAATCGCTTAAGGGTATGAACAACGTTGTTTGTGGCGCAAATACTACCGATTATCATTACACCGGTTTAGATATGGAAAGAGATTTAGGCGAAGTAGAGTATTACGACTTTGCTAAAATTCAAGAGGGTGGAATTTGTCCAAAATGTGGCAAGAAAACCATAAAAGTTTCTCGTGGAATAGAAGTGGGCAATATTTTCCAACTCGGCACTAAATATACAAAGGCTATGAATATGACCTACGTTGATAGCGAAAGCAATATTCAAAATCCAATAATGGGTTGCTACGGAATAGGCGTTGGTAGACTTGCTGCGGCAATTTGCGAAGTTCACCACGACGATTACGGCCCAATTTGGCCAAAGGCAATAGCGCCTTACGAGGTTCACTTATGCGCCGTTAGGGCAGATAATCCCGAAATAAAAGAATTTGCCGACAAACTCTACGAAGAATTAAGGGCAAAGGGAGTAGAGGTTATCTACGACGATAGAAACGTTAGCGCAGGAATAATGTTTTCGGATGCAGACCTTTTAGGCGTTCCTTGTAGGGTAATCGTAAGCCCAAGAAACATTAAGCAAGGCATTGTTGAAATCGTGGCTAGAGATAAGAGTTTCTCAGTTAGCGCTCCAATGGAAAACGCTCTAGAAGAAATTATAAAGAAATTATAAAACCAAAAAAATAAAAAAAGCAAGGTGAAAACCTTGCTTTTTTGGTGCACCCGATAGGAATCGAACCTATATCGACGGCGTCGGAGGCCGTAATTCTATCCAATTATACTACGGGTACTTAAAAGTTAGCCGTCGCCTAAGAGGTTTTAAGCGACGGCAATTTTTTTATTCTTCTTCAGTTGTTTTTGTAATTCTAACTTGTAATACTCTTTTTACCGTTGACTTTAACACTTCAAAGTGAAGAGATAGATAATCAAACTTATAGCCTGCCGTTGGTATCTCGCCTAAGTACTCGATAATCCAACCACTAAGCGTATTTGCATCGAACTTTTCTTCTTCACCTTCTAGTTCAAAGAACTCGAAAGTGTCGTCTACGGGGGCGTTTCCGTCTACCATATAAGAGTTTTCACCTGCTTTTTTGAAGTAGTTTATCTCTTCGTCGTGTTCGTCCCAAATTTCTCCAACTAATTCTTCTAAAATATCTTCTAGAGTAATTAGACCTAAAGTTCCGCCGTATTCGTCAAGAACTACTGCTATATGCACTTTCTTCTTTTGTAATTGACGAAGTAATACGGAAATCTTTGCGTGCTCGGTTGTGTAAAAGGCGTTTTGCAATATATCGTTTACGTTTTGTTTGCCGTTTAGATATGCTGTAAAGAAGTCTTTTTCGTGTATAGTGCCGATTACCGTGTCTATTCCGTCTTTATATACTAGAATTCTTGAGTAGCCTTCCTTTTCAAAAATCTTTTTGATTTCTTCCATAGGAGTACTAACTTCTACTGCTACCACGTTTACTCTAGGAACTAAAATATCGCCTACTTCCAAATCGTCAAACTCAATTACCGAGCGAATAAGTTCAGTTTCTTCTTCCTTTAGAGTTCCGTCTTCTTCTGCCTCTTCAACGATGGTCATAATCTCGTCTTCGGTGACAACTTCGGCATCTTTAAGACGGAATATTTTTGAAAGTAGCCATTTCCAGCCGCCGAATATTAAGTTTAGTGGATAGAAAAGAATATAGAAAAATTTAATCAATGGATAAAATGCCATTGCCATTTTCTCTGGAAAGGTTTTAGCAATAAACTTTGGAGTGATTTCGCCGAACGTTAAAACGGCTAATGTCATTACTGCCGTAGAAACTACCGCCGACGTGTTTTCATCTGCAATAAGCGATGCAAAAAAGATTGTCGCTAGGGTAGTCGCCGAAAGGTTTACTATATTGTTGCCTATTAAAACGGTTGAAATAAATTTATCGTATTTGTTTTCAGCAAGTATTAAAACCTTGTTTGCTCTAGCGTTTCCGTTAGATGCGAGTGCGCGCAATTTAATCTTGTTTGAACAAGAGAACGCCGTTTCCATTGAAGAAAAGAAAGCCGACATTAAAATTAGCGCTAGTATGGCTACAAAGAGCCAAGTGTTAAAGGTGGGCGAAAATGTTCCTGCTAACAAGTTTTGCAACGGAACAGAGCCGTCAGATGGCATAATATCCTCCTAAAAATAAAAATTTTCTATCTAAAAGTATACCAAAGGTTAATAAAATAATCAAGTAAAATTACATATTTATCAAAACGGACGCATTTTATTGATATTTTTTTATTCTTGTGTTAAAATAAGTTTGAGCAAAAATGCTCGCTTTTTTGCAGAGATTAACGCTTAAAAAGGATTTTGTAAATGAAGAAAACCGTAGTAGTAGGAATGAGCGGGGGCGTAGATAGTTCAGTTGCCGCTCTCATATTGAAAGAGCAAGGGTATAACGTAATCGGTCTTTTTATGAATAATTGGGAAGAGACGGACGAAAACGGGGCTTGCACTAGTATCGACGACTTTGCCGACGTTAGAAGAGTTGCTGACAAAATTGGAATACCCTATTACTCAGTTAACTTTGCTAAAGAGTATATGGATAGGGTTTTTTCCTACTTTCTAGAAGAATATAACGCAGGGAGAACTCCAAATCCCGACGTTTTGTGCAATAGAGAGATAAAGTTCAAAGATTTTAAGGAAAAGGCGTTGGAACTCGGCGCTGACTATATTGCCACGGGGCATTACTGCGATATTTTGCACGAGGACGGCGTTCACTATCTACTAAAAGCCAAAGACCAAAATAAAGACCAAACCTATTTTCTAAACCAACTTTCGCAATCGCAACTAGATAAGGTTTTGTTCCCACTTGGCAAGTTAGAAAAGGGTGAAGTTCGCGCTATTGCCGAAAAATACGGCTTGGCTACGGCTACTAAAAAGGATTCTACGGGCATTTGCTTTATTGGTGAGAGAAATTTTAGAAATTTCTTGCAAGCTTATATCCCCAACAAAAAAGGCAAGATTATGACTTACGACGGAAAGGTTTTAGGCGAACATCTTGGGCTTATGTATTACACTATTGGACAGAGAAAGGGCTTAGGTATAGGCGGACAAAAAGGTGACGATGGAACTCGTTGGTTCGTTATCGAAAAAGACCTTAAAAACAATATATTATACGTTGCGCACGGAAGCGAAGAAAAACTCTATAGCAAGGGTTTAATTATGAAAGAGTGCAATTGGATTCCCTTTGAGCCTAAGGAAAAAACTTTTGACTGCACGGGCAAGTTTAGATATCGTCAGCCAGAACAAGAGTGCACGGTCAATATTCTAGACGGATATATTAGGGTGGACTTTAAAGAGCGTCAACGCGCCATAACCGAAGGGCAATTCGCAGTTTTTTATCAAGGGGATAAATGTATTGGCGGTGGCGTTATTGAAAAGGCTATTTTTTAGGCGAAACAAGGGTTAAACTATTGAAAAAGCCTTAAAATTATGATAAAATAAACAAAAGAAATTATACGGTGGTTTTAGTATGGAAAAGGAAATTTTTATAAGTTATACAACTAACGATAAGGCTGTGGCAGATTCACTAGTTGCTTATCTAGAAGGGCTAGGATACGACTGCTTTATTGCGCCTAGAGATATTGACCCAGGTAAAGCCTACGCAGCTAACTTAATGACGGCTATTTCAAACTGCAAACTAGTAGTTCTAATTGCCTCCCAGTCAATCAATAATTCCGAGCATTGCTTAAACGAGGTAGACGTTGTC
Source organism: Clostridia bacterium (assembly GCA_017456055.1). Taxonomy (GTDB): domain Bacteria; phylum Bacillota; class Clostridia; order Christensenellales; family Borkfalkiaceae; genus UBA1259. The sequence goes on from JAFTKC010000004.1 coordinate 36,342, forward strand.
ACCGAGAGAAAAAAGCCAATACTTCCTATTTTTATCGAAGAATTTTCACTAAACGACGATTATCGTTATTACCTCGGCAGAAAACAACAAATTTTTGCATACCCCGACAAGTTCGAAAAGTATTTTTCTAAGATTTTAGACGGAATCGAAGGCTACTGCCCAAGAACGAATAAAAAGGCAAAAATCGAAGAAGCAGAAGATGAAATCACCGAAAAGGCAACTAAAACCATCTTTGAATATATTCCAGAACGTGGAATTATGATTAACCCTGAAGACCACCAAAGAAACGTAAGTTTTAGAAACGACACGCTAATTAACCTTATGGGTGGAATCTACGAAAAGGTTGCGGGACTAGTTGACGAAACCACGGCTGAAGATATTTTCTATTCTAGTGGCTACGCAGGAGGCAAGAATTTCGGCGAAAGAATTAAAAATCAATGGAATTTTGGGTATTCTTTAGAAGAAATAAAGAAAAAACTCGATAAATGGTGTAAATTTGACTCGGCTGTAGGTTGGGGTAAATTTACTATCGAACTAAACTACAACGAACAAGAAGATAGTTTAACCGGTACTTTAAGTATAAGCGAGGCGTTTATCGTCGATAAAGTAAATAAACGTAAAATTTGCGGATTTATTCGTGGATATTGCACGGGTGTAATTCAAACGCTTTTAGATTCGCCAAACGTGGAACTAAAATGTAAAGATTGCCCGCTTAAGAGTATGTTCAAAAACTCTTGCGTGTTTGAATTTTGCATTAAAGACTAATTAAAGGACTATAAAAATGAAAATTTTAGTTATTTTTACGGGTGGAACTATCGGCAGTTCGGAGGGGAGAAAATGGATTTCTCTCGACAAATCGACTAGTTTTACCTTGCTTGAAAACTACAAAAAAGAAAATGGGCTAGACGTGGATTTCGAGGTGGAAAATCCGTATAGTATTTTAAGCGAAAATCTTTCAAGTGAGGAATTAACTTCTCTTTGTAAATTGGTCAGCGAAAAGGCTAAAGGTGATTATAACGGAATTATCGTCACTCACGGCACGGATACTATTCAGTACACGGCGGCGGCACTTGCTTACACGGTAAAAACTAAAATTCCTATTCTTTTGGTTTCTGCAAACTACCCACTAGAAAACCCAATGAGCAACGGCAATTCCAATTTTAAAGGTGCAGTCGACTTTATTTCTAAAGGGGCTCAAAAGGGCGTTTTTGTGGCTTATAAAAACAAGGGCAGTGAGTTTGTAGACGTGCATCTTGCTGCTTCTCTAGTTGGTCATTTAGAGGGTAGAGACGAGATTTTTGGGCTTGAAGAAAAACCTTTCGCGCAAGTAAAAGATGGCGAAATTTTGCTCAATAAAACCCCTATTATATATAATGTTTTAAAAAGGGAAGTGGAGTTTTGCGCTTCACCTAGTGTTTTGGTTATAAATAGTAGACCGGGCGATAACTTCGATTACGATTTAGAAAATATTAAAGCCGCTCTAATTAAGCCCTATCACTCTGGTACTCTCAACACGGCAAACCAAGACTTAAAAGATTTTTGTAAGAGAGCAAAGGAAAAAGATATTCCCGTGTTTTTAGCAAACGTGTATGGTGGCTCGACTTACGAGAGTTCTAAAACTTATAAGGAATTAGGATTAACCGTTTTGCCTTTCTCGGCAATTCCCGCAATCTACGTTAAAATCTGGATTGCAATAAGTCTAAAAGAAAATATTAAAGAATTCGTTCTAAAAGAAATAGCGGGCGAATTTATAAAATAAAGATTAAAACATCCGAAAAGCTTCGGGTGTTTTTCTATTTTCTCTAAACATTATATATATAATATATAGAAAGTGAAGAAAAAAGGTGAAAGACTTAGGGTAAAAAACAATTAAAAAATAAAAAGAAAAAGATTTTGTAATTTTTTTGTTAAAAATGCTTGACAACTTTGAGATTTTCCTATATAATCTCAATTACTCTCACAAAAAAAGTGAGTGAGCCATACTGAAAATCGTTAGAAAATATATAACGATTATATAGAAAGCAGAAAATCAAAATGTAGTGGTCAAAAGCAAAAAAAACACAACATTTAGTGGGCAAAAAAAACTTTAAAAAAAAGTTCAAAAAAAGTTAAAAAAACTTTAAAAAACCCTTGAAAAATGCTTGACTTAAGATTTTAGGTATGGTAATATATGTAGGCTGTCGCGAAAAGATGGCAAGCGTCAACCGCAGTTGACGGAAGGTTGTTTAAAAATTGAATAGAAGGAAATAAGACAAAATAATAGTTATTTTGAAAGTTTCTGTCAAAATCTTTGAAGTATGAAATATGTACTTTGAAAACAGTCATAAAATGACAAAACGCTAAACAAAGCGAAATTCGTTAGAGCAGTTGAGCGAAAGCTCGGCTTTAAAATATTAAACTCAAGAGTTTGATTCTGGCTCAGGACGAACGCTGGCGGTGTGCTTAATACATGTAAGTCGAGCGGAGTTAAAGGGGCTTGCTCCTTTAACTTAGCGGCGGACGGGTGAGTAACGCGTGAGCAACCTGCCTATATCAGGGGAATAACACAGAGAAATTTGTGCTAATACCGCATAAGACCACAGTAGGGCATCCTACAGGGGTAAAAGATTTATCGGATATAGATGGGCTCGCGTGCCATTAGATAGTTGGTAGTGTAACGGACTACCAAGTCGACGATGGCTAGCCGACCTGAGAGGGTGATCGGACACATTGGAACTGAGATACTGTCCAGACTCCTA